>NZ_JBNCNM010000001.1:572866-784922 GCF_049846985.1 Streptomyces sp. DT190
TTTTTTTTTACCCCCCCCGGGGGCGCCGCGGGCGCGGGGGGGCGCGCGGCGCCCCCCCCCCCCCCCCCCCCCCGCCCGGCTCCGGCGCCCGGCGCGCGGACTGCGCGCCCGGCTCCGGGGCGTGGTCGCGCCGCGGGAGCAGGAGAGGACTGGCCAGCAGGAGCACGCCCGCGAGCGCCAGCGCCGCACGGGGCCCGGTCAGGCCGGCCAGCACACCCCACAGGGCGGTCACGGCCGCGGTCGTGGCCTTGCCGGTGGCCGACCAGGCGGACAGCGTGCGGGTGACCCGGTCCGCGGGCGTCCGCTCCAGCCGGTGGGTGGCCAGCACCGGGTTGAACACACCGCAGCAGGTGATCAGGCCGGCCTCGACCAGCATCACCAGTGCCAGCCCGGGCACGCCGGGCCCGGTGAAGGCCAGGCCCAGCGGCCAGCAGGCGCGCAGCACCCCGGCCGTGCGCAGCACCCGATGGCGGCCGTGGCGCGCGACGAGCCGCGGGGCCAGCCGGGAGCCGAGCAGGCCGCCGGTGCAGGGCAGCGCGAACGCCAGGGCGTACTGCCAGGGGGCGAAGCGCAGGTCCCCGACCATGAGCACCAGCAGCAGCGGCGTGCCCGCCATGACCAGGGCGTTGAACACGAGGGTGTTGAAGAACAGCGGGCGCAGCACCGGATCGGCCAGGATGTGCCGCCAGCCGGCCGCCAGGTCACCGGCGCGCAGCCGCTCCGCGGGCCGCTCCGGACGCCGTTCCGGGCCGCCGACCGCCCCGAGCCCGGCCGCCGAGAGCAGATAGCTCACCGCGTCGGCCACCACCGTCGTCACCGGACCGAGCAGGCCGATCGCCGCCCCGCCCAGCGGCGGTCCCACCATGCCGGCCGTCCAGGCCGTCGCCTCGAACCGGCCGTTCGCCTCCAGCAGGTCCCGCCCCGGCACGAGCTCCTTCAGAAAGGCACCGGCCGCCGCGTTGAACGTGATGTCGGCCGCCGCGACGGTCACCGACACCAGCAGCAACTGCCCGAAGCCGAGCCGGCCCAGGGCGAACGCCACGGGAACGCTCAGCAGCACCGCGCAGCGGACCAGATCGGTCGCGATCATCACGGGCCGCTTGCGGCGGACCTCCACCCACGGCCCGAGGGGCACCGACACCGCGGCACCGACCGCCGGTCCCACCGCCGCCAGCAGCGCCACGTGCGCCGGCCCGGCGTCCAGCACCAACACGGCGATCAGGGCGAACGCGTCGAACGCCAGCCACGTGCCGGCCGTGCTGACCGCGTACGCCCCCCACAGCCACCCGAAGCGCCGCCCCAGCTTCCGCCCGCCCGCCATCCCCGGCCCGCCCCTCCCGCTCGCGCGCACAACCCGTCGTCGACCGGGAGCCATCCAAGCCGGGAGCGGACCTGCGGATCAAACAACCGTCCGTCCTCCGCTCCACAACCACGGGTTGTGGCGCAGGGCGATTCCGGGGCGCGGGCCGGAAGGGTCAGCGCTGGTACAGGCCCACGAGCGTCCCGTCCGCGATCCGGCGCTTGCCGACCTCCTCGTGCACCTGGTCCGCGCGGGGCGCGTCGGGCAGGACGCACGGCTCGGAGAGGGCGTACAGGCGGAAGACGTAGTGGTGGGCGTCGTCACCGGGCGGCGGGTGCGGGCCTCCCCAGCCGGGCTGCCCGTAGCCGTTGACGAGCTCGGTGCCGCCCGGTGGGCAGTGCCCGGCCTGGACGCCGTCGCTGTGCGGGTCGATGCCGACGACGACCCAGTGCGCGAAGGTGCCCGACGGGGCGTCGGGATCCTCGCAGAGCAGGACCAGTTCGGCCGCGTCGTCCGGTACGCCGCTCCAGGTCAGCGGCGGAGAGACGTTGGGTCCCTCGTACGCGTACCGGCGCGCGATGAAGGAATGGTCGTTGAACGCGTCACTGCGCAGTTCGATGCCGGTCATGTGGCCCGGGGTACCCCTCGCACCGGCCGGACACACGGTTCACCGCCGTTTCCCGCGGGTACCCGGAAGCCTCCCGAACGAGGTCCGGCTGGCCCGGCGCATCGATTCCGGCGTGCGGGCGCGGGAGGAACTGGAGCGGGCCGACGCCGGCGAGATTGCCCTGGCGCCACCGCGCCGCGGGGAACTGGAGGGGGCCGTCCGCGACGGGCAGGCCGCCAAGGACCACATGGTCCGGGCCAACCTCCGGCTGGTGGTGTCGGTCGCCAAACGGCACGCCCACCGCGGTCTGCCCCTGCTGGACGTCATCCAGGAGGGCAACCTGGGGCTGATCCGCGCCGTCTCCGCACAGGAACAGCGTCACGACGCCGCCGCCCACCCCTCCACGGTAGGCACCGCGGGCCCGGCCCGGTCAGGCGTCGACCCGCACCGCGCAGGACCAGCCGTACGCGTCGGGCCCGATCCGCAGCTCCTCCCACGCCACCGACCGCGGGACGGCCCCGGTGATCTCCACGTCCGCGAGAGCGGTGACCGCGAGCCGGACGTCCAGACCGCCGTCGGCCTCGTCCGCCTCCACGTCGACCGGCACCTGGCCGTACACCTCCAGCCGGAAGATGACCTCGTCCAGCAGCGCGGCGAGCAGGTCGTCGTCGCTGGCCTCGCCGAGGCGCACCCGGTCCACGGCCGTGGGCCGCACCCCGGCCACGTCCGCGAAACTCTCCACCATCGCCACCACGGCCTCCGCCAGGCAGTGCTCCCGGCACGCCCCCCACGCCTCGATCCGGACGTCCCCCGGGCGCGGCACCGCCCGATGCCCGTACGCCCCCGGCTGCCGCCCCTGCCCGCCGTCTCCCGTGTCACCACCCATCAACATCGCCTGCCCGAACCCGGGCCTCCCATGCGGCACCCCGCGAACGCACAAGAACCCCACACATCGCGCCCTGGGACGTCCGCCGCCGGGTGGGTACCACGGGAGCCGGGGAGGAGAGGAGGTCTGTGATGGACTCCCGGACCGTCACCGTGCCCGTCGGTGGTGCGGCTCTCGTCGGTGATCTGAGCGTGCCGCCCGCCGCCCGCGCGGTCGTGCTGTTCGCCCACGGCAGTGGCAGTTCCCGGCACAGTCCCCGCAACCGTGAGGTCGCCGCCGGGCTGCGCACCGCCCGGCTCGGCACGCTGCTGATCGACCTGCTCACCGAGGAGGAGGAGCGGCGGGACGCGCGCACCGCCGCGCTGCGTTTCGACATCCCGCTGCTGGGCCGCCGGGTGGTGGCCGCCGTCGACGAATTGGCGCGATGGCCCGCCACCACGGAGCTGCCCGTGATCCTCTTCGGGGCCAGCACCGGCGCCGGCGCGGCCCTGGTCGCCGCCGCCGAACGGCCCGGCCGGGTGCAGGCGGTCGTCTCCCGCGGCGGGCGGCCCGACCTGGCCGGGGACGCCCTGGCCGCCGTACGCGCCCCGGTGCTGCTGATCGTGGGCGGCCAGGACCGGCACGTGCTGTGGCTCAACGAGGAGGCGGCCCGTCGGCTGCACGTCCCGCACACCCTGCACGTGGTGCCCGGCGCGACCCACCTGTTCGAGGAGCCGGGCACGCTGGACCAGGTCACCGAGACGGTCCGGCGGTGGTGCGTCGAACAGCTGCGGACCGCGGCGGGCTGAGCGCGGCAGGCCCTGCTCAGCCGCCCACCGGCAGGTCGAGCCGCAACCGGGCGCCCTGCCGCAGCAGTTCGTGCTGCACGAGCCGGTACGGCACGCCGCGCGGGCCGTGCCCGTGGCGGATCGTCAGCGCCGCGCACACGCCCGCCGCCTGCCCGGTCGCCATCGCGATCGGCATCACCCGGTACGAGGAGTGCGCCACGTGCGTGCCGGAGATGCAGCGTCCCGCCACCAGCAGCCGCTCGGTCCCCTTCGGCACGAGGCAGCGCAGCGGGATGTCGTAGAAGCTGCCCGTCGGCACCCGCTTCAGGACCGTGCCGGAGCCGCGCGGGTTGTGGATGTCGACCGGGTAGGCGCCGTGGGCGACGACGTCCGGGAAGGGCCGGGCGGCCAGGATGTCGTGGCCGGTGAGCTGGTAGTCGCCGACCACGCGCCGGGTCTCCCGGACGCCGATGTGGGTGCCGCTCTGCACCACGTACGACTCCTCGAAACCGGGCACGCGGGTGCGCAGGAACCGCTCGATCTGCGCCAGCTGGCGCCGGGCGGTGTACTCGGCGCGGGTCAGGTCCCACACGCTGGTGCCGAGCACCCGGGTCACCCGGGTGCTGTTGACGCTGACCTCCCGCGGATGCGGGGTCGCGAAGAACAGGATGTCCTCGCGCGGCAGCCGCAGTTCGCCGTCCGCCCGGGCCTCCTCGACCAGGTCCCACAGCCCGTGCACCCCGCGCCACTGGTCGGGGTGCTCGCGCACGTACGCGGAGAAGTCCGGCCGCGCGAAGTCCGCGACGCGGAACATCAGCGTCATCGGCTGCACCAGCCCGTCCTCCGGCCGGCCGATCTCGTACGGCGCCCCGCAGGCCGCGGCGACGTCACCGTCGCCGGTGCCGTCCACGACCACGTCCGCGTCGATCACCACCGGCCCCGACTTCGTCTCGAACACCACACGCCAGCCGTCGTCCAGAGGCAGCGCGGTGGAGGCGAAGGCGTGGAAGAGCATCCGCACGCCCGCCTCGTCCACCATGTCCAGCAGGACCAGCTTGAACAGCTCCGGGTCGAACGGGACGGTGTACCCGGTCTTCGGGGAGGGCCGCAGGCAGCCGCCGCGCCCCATGAGCCGGTCCAGCATCCGCCACAGCACGCCCTGGACGACCGGTTCGCCCTCGCCGTGATCGGTGGGCAGCAGCCGGGAGTCCTCGCCGTCCTCGGTGAACGCGGCCTGCTTGTGCTCGTTGTGGAACGACATCAGCGGCATGACGAGCGCGGCGGTCGCGTTGCCGCCCAGGAACCCGTAGCGCTCCACCAGGACGACCTCGGCCCCGGCGTCGGCCGCCGCGACCGCCGCGGCGAACCCGGCCGGGCCGCCGCCGACCACCAGGACCTGCGTCCGGCCGCCGTGCCGTGCGGGCCGTGCGGGCAGGGTCACCGTCCGCGGCTCGGGCGGTTCTGTCAGGATCGGCATGGCTGTCCTCCCGCGGGCCGGGCCCGGATGCCGGGGTCACACGCCCAGCGGGCGCGGCTCGGGAGCGGGGGCGTCCGCGACCGGGGCCGTGACCCCGCCCGTGGCCGGATCCGTCCCGGCGGCCGGCCCGGCCGTCCCGGCGGCGCGGGCGGGCACGTCGGCCCCCGCCGCCGTGTCGATCTCGTCGAGCAGCACCCCGCACCGGGCGCACGTCTCCAGGGCCCGCGTGGTCAGCTCCCGGACGCGGGCGTGCAGGTCCGCGCGGCGCTGCGGGTACTCGTCCCACAGCCGGTCCACCTCCGCCAGCAGCAGCCCGGCCTGCTCGCGCGCCACGCCCACCAGGGCCGGCGCGCCCATCCGGCGCGCGAAGTCGAAGACCTTGCCGGAGTACGGCAGCGGCAGCACCGGCAGCCCGGACAGCGCCGCGAAGATCACGAAGTGCAGGCGCATCCCGACCGCCAGGTCCAGATGGCGCATGAAGCCCAGCACCTGCCCCGGGCTGTACGAGCCGTGCAGGATCCGGCCCTGGTCGGGTGCGGTCATGTGGGACAGCACGGCGTGCGCGTGCCGTACGTCGTGCCGCTCCATCGGCAGGAACACCACGTGCGCGTCCAGCCGGCGCACCAGGAAGTCCGCGACGTCGGCGAGCAGCGCGTGGTAGTCGCCCTCGTCCAGCTTCTCGGCCGCCCGGCCCGGCTCCCGCACCGACATCCCCACCAGCCGGGCGCCGGTGGGCACCCCCTCACGGCGCATCATCGCGGCGGTGAAGGGTTCCGGCTCCAGCAGCAGCGCCGGATCGGCGGTGACGACGACGTCCCGCTCGACCCCGACGTCCTCCAGCACGAGCTTGGACTCCTCGTCCCGCACCACCACGTCGTCCATGTCCGCCAGCACCGTGCGGACGGCCTCCCGGTCCTCCGCCTCGCGCAGCGGACCCGCGCCGACGGCGTAGGCGAACGTGCGGATGCCGCGCTCCTGCGCGGCCCGGACCAGGCGCAGATAACGGCGTGCCTCCCCGTCGTAGAGGATCCCGCCGCCGCCGAGGACCAGCAGGTCCAGCGAGGCGAGGGCGTCCAGGACCCGGGTGCGGCTGACGCCCTCCCAGTCCACGACCTCGTCCGCGCCCGGGTGGTGCGCCCGGGTGTGCCCGGCGTCCCGGCTGAAGACGACCACCCGCGCGTCCGGCCGCTGGGCGCGCAGACAGCGCAGGACGCAGGTCAGGATCGACTCGTCGCCGATGTTGTAGCCGCCGTACGACCCCAGCACGCCGATGCGCGGGCCGGGCCGGTCGGGGTGCGGGCGAGGCGGGGTGGTGGTCATCCGGGTGCTCCCGTCGCTTCGGGGTCTGCGGAACGGCCGGGTGCGCGGGCCGCCCGGGGACCGGGGGCCACACCGTGCGCGGGGCGGGGCCGCACCGTGCGGGCCCGCCGTGCGCCCGGTCCCGGGTTGCCTGGGCCGCCCGGCCGGAAACACTCCGCGTTCCGAGTCTGACGGAGGTCCGCGCGGCGCGCATCGTCCGGAGGGCCGCGGGGTACGCGGGAGCCGGGTCGGCCGGGTGTCGGAGAGGTCGGGAGTCGGGTCGGCCGGGTGCCGTACTAGCCGGCTGCCGTACTGGCCGGGTGCCGGGTGCCGGTCGGTCGGGTTCTGGGGCCGGGCGCCGGACCGGCCAGGGACCGGGAGTCGGAGTGGCCGGGGACCGGGAGTCGGACCGGCCAGGGGCCGGGAGTCGGACAGGCCGGGACCGGGCGCCGAACCGGCCAGGGACCGGGAGTCGGACAGGCCGGGAACCGGCAGTCGGACCGGCCGGGACCGGGAGTCGGACAGGCCGGAACCGGCAGTCGGACCGGCCGGGACCGGGAGTCGGACAGGCCGGAACCGGCAGTCGGACCGGCCGGGACCGGGAGTCGGACCGGTCGGCCGGGGCCGCTCCGGACGGGGAAAGCGGAGGTGACCGTCATGCGGTTCCGTGATCGCCGGCAGGCCGGCGGGGAACTGGCCGAGACGCTGCGCACCCGGCAGCGCGAGGGAGCCCTGCCCGATCCCGTCGTGCTGGCCCTGCCCCGCGGCGGCGTCGCCGTGGCGCGCGAGGTCGCCGCGGCCCTGCGCGCTCCCCTCGACGTGCTCGTCGTCCGGAAGATCGGGGCGCCCTTCCAGGAGGAGCTGGGCGTCGGCGCGATGGCCGGGGACGAGGTGCCCCTCCTCGACGAGGACGCCCTGCGCCACCTGGGCATCCGCGAAGCCGCCCTGAACCCCGTGATCGAGCGCGAACGCGTGGAACTGCGCCGCCGCGAGCAGCTGTACCGGCGGGGCCGCCCCGCGCCCGACCTGCGGGGACGGACCGTGATCGTCGTCGACGACGGTCTGGCGACCGGCTCCACGGCCCGGGCCGCGCTGCGTTTCGTCCGCCGGCAGCAGCCCGGACGGGTGGTGCTGGCCGCGCCGGTGTGCTCCCCGGAGGCGGCCGGGCTGATGCGCGCCGAGGCGGACGAGGTGGTCTGCCTGCACGTGCCGGCCTCGTTCATCGCCGTGGGCCTGTGGTACGAGGACTTCGGGCAGCTGACGGACCAGGACGTCCTGGAGGCGCTGCACGTGCAGCTCTGACCCGGTGCCCACGGTCCGGGCGCGCGGTCTCTCAGACGACGCCGTCCGCGCGCAGCGCCGCCACTTCCTCCCCGCTGCGGCCCAGTTCGGTGAGGATCGCCTCGGTGTGCTCGCCCACGTCGGGTACGGGGTCCATGCGCGCGGGCAGGCCCGCGAGGTCGGCCGGCGGGAGCAGGGCCTCCACCGTGGCGCCGGGCACGCCGACCTCGGTCCAGCGGCCACGGGCCGCCAGCACGGGGTGGTCCAGGAACGCGGCGACGTCGTTGACGCCCGCGCAGGCGATGCCCATCCGCTCCAGGTCCTGGAGGATCTCCTCCGACCCGGAGCGGGTGAAGCGGCCGGCGACGATCGTGTCGAGTTCCTCGCGGTGGGCGACACGGTCGCCCGCGGTGGCGAAACGCGGATCGTCGACGAGCTCCGGCCGGCCGAGGAACTCGGTGCACAGGGCCGCCCATTCGCGCTCGTTCTGGATGGAGAACAGCACCTCCCTGCCGTCGGCCGCCGGGTAGGTGCCGTACGGCGCGATGGTGGCGTGCCGGGTGCCGAGGCGCGGGGGCTGGGTGCCGCCGTGCCGCGTGTAGTAGGCGGGCTGGCCCATCCACTCCGCGAGCGCCTCGAACAGGGACACCTCCACGGGGTGGGCCTCTCCCGTGACGGCACGCGTGTAGAGGGCCGTGAGGACGCCGCTGTACGCGTACATCCCCGCGGCGATGTCGGCGACGGAGATCCCCGTGCGGGCCGTCGCCTCCGGGGTGCCCGTGAGGGAGACCAGCCCGGTCTGGCACTGCACGAGCAGGTCGTAGGCCTTGCGGTCGGCCCAGGGGCCGGTCGTGCCCCAGCCGCTGATCGTGCACGGGATCAGCCGGGGCCGGCGGCTCGTGACGGTGGCGGCGTCCAGGCCGAGGCGTCCGGCGGCGCCCGGGGCGAGGTTCTGCACGAACACGTCGGCGCGGTCGAGGAGGTCGTGCAGGATCTCGCGGGCGCGCGGGTCCTTCAGGTCCAGGGTGAGGGACTCCTTGGAGCGGTTGATCCACACGAAGTAGCTGGAGTGGCCGTGCACGGTCGTGTCGTAGCGGCGGGCGAAGTCGCCCCCGCCGGGACGCTCCACCTTGATCACCCGGGCGCCCAGGTCGGCGAGCTGCCGGGTGGCGTAGGGCGCGGCCACCGCCTGCTCCAGGCTGACCACCGTGACCCCGGACAGGGGATACCGCTGCACGCTCATGCCTCAAGCTCCTGATCCTCGTGCGGGGGGGGCGCTCCGACAGTGTCTCCCAGGGGGAGAGGGGGACCCGGGGCGGGCCGCCACCCCGGCTCGACGTCAGGTCCGGCTCGGGCGGAAGGGTGCGCTCCGGTGGCTCGGCGGGCGGAGTGGGCTCGGCGGGCACGGCGGGCACGGCGGGCACAGTGGGCTCGGCGGGCACGGTGGGCTCGGCCGGCCTACGCGGACTGGGCGCGGTCCCCGCCGTGCCGCGCCTCGGCGGTGCCGTCCGGGCCGACCGCCGGTGCCGCCCCGGCCGGGGGCGTCGCCCCGCGACGGGGGCGGCGGGTGGCGCCGCGGTGCCGGACGAGGGCCACCGCCGTGAGCGCGGCGACCAGCACGCACACCCCGGGCCATCCGAAGCGGCCGTAGGCGCGCGTGCCCAGCCATGAGCCGGTGGCGCCTCCCAGATACGCGCACGCCATGAACGCGGTGGTGAGCCGGCCGCGCACCGCGGCGCGCAGCGCCTGGATCCGCACCGAGTTGGCGACCGTGCCCGACTGCATTCCGACGTCGAGCAGCAGCGTGCCCACGACCAGGGCCGTCACGCCCGGCGCACCGCCGAGTCCGCCCAGGGCCAGCACCGCGGCCGAGGCACCGACCACCAGGAAGCACACCAGGTTCACCGCGTCCGGCCCCCGCCGGTCCACCTGCCGGCCCGCGACCGGTGTGCACACCATGGTCAGGGCGTTGACCAGCGCCAGCAGCCCCACCGCCCCGCCCCCGAGGCCGTACGCCGGTCCCGTGAGCAGCAGGGCCACCCCCGTCCACACGGCGGAGAAACCGCCGAAGACCAGGGCCTGGCAGAGGCAGGAGCGGCGCAGGGCCGGTTCGGTGCGCAGCAACCGCAGCGGCGCGGCGAGGAGGGCCGGGTAGCGCTCGGCCGAGGGCGCCGCCGTACGCGGCACCAGGCGGGCCGAGAGGGCGGCCACCGCCAGGGACAGCACGGCGGCCAGCACGTACGGCGCCCGCCAGCCCAGCCAGTCCCCGAGGGCGCCGCCCGCGGTGCGTGACAGCAGCATCCCGGCCAGGGAGCCGCTCAGCAGCGTGCCGCCGGTGACACCGCGCCGCTCCTCGGGCACCAGGCCCGCCGCCAGCGGACCGGCGAGCGGCGCCACCACGGTCGTCACCCCCACCAGGGCACTCGCGGCGATCAGCGGCACCAGCCCGGGCGCGGCGCTCGCGGCACACAGGCCGAGGCCGGTGAGCGTGAGCAGCGTGACCAGCAGCGGGCGGTACGGCACGCGGTCGCCGAGCGGCACGAGCAGGCAGATCCCAACCGCGTAGCCGAACTGCGTCGCGGTGACGACACCGGCGGCCGCGTCCGGCCGGACGCCCAGGCCGGACGCCACCAGCGGGCTGACGGCCTGCGGGAAGTACACGTTGCCCACGGCCGCGCCGCAGACGAGGGCCAGCGCCAGGACGACCCGGGGGCTCGCGCCCGGGTGCGCTGTACGCTGCCGGTGGTCGTGATCGGTCATGCGCCGAAGTGCACCGCGCGGCCTGCCGGTTGTCGAAGGATGTAGCGGGGGGCTCAATGATCAGCTTCCGGCTCGACGTGGCGGACCTCGCCGACACCAGGTTCGCGATCTCGCCCCTGCGCGAGGTGATGGGCAGCCTGCGCGCCCTGCGGGCCCCCGCCCTGTACCCGCTGCACGTCCGGTGGCGGGCCGCCGTGCTCCGCACGCTCGAACCGGCCGACGCCCGGCTGCTCACGGCACTGGTGGGGGAGACCCTGGCGCTGCCCGACTTCCTGACCCCCAGGCCGGTGACCTTCGCGCCCACGTTCGACCAGCAGCTGGCCGTCGTACGGGCCACAGCGCCGGAGACCGTACGCCGCGATCTGCGCGCCGCCCACGCGCCCCGGCCCCTGCCGCAGGCCCTGCGGGCGGCCGACGCACCCGGTGACGCCTCCGTCGCGGAGCTGCTGGAGGAACTGTGCGCGCTGCTGCGCCGCTACTGGGAGTCGGCGCTGCTGCCGTCCTGGCCGCGGATGCGCCTCGTGCTGGAGGCCGACATCACCCACCGGGCCCGGCACCTGGCCGCGGGCGGCGCCCGGCGGCTCTTCGCCGACCTCCACCGCAACGTGCGCTGGGACGGCGGTGTCCTGCGCGTCGACCGGATGCGCGGGCACCATCACGTGGACGCCTCGGGCCGGGGTCTGCGCCTGGTCCCGTCCGTGTTCGCGCACCAGCCGGCGCCCCCGGTCAGCGCCGACGAACCGCCGATGCTGGCCTATCCGAGCCGGGGAACCGCCACCCTGTGGGAACCGCGGCCCGAGCCGGACGCCCCCGCCCTCGTGTCCCTGCTGGGCGCGCCCCGCAGCACGCTGCTGCGGCTGCTGGCGGAGCCGCTGCCGACGGTGGAGCTGGCCCGGCTCCTCGGGGTGACCCCGAGCGCCGTCTCCCAGCACCTGCGGGTGCTGCACGCGACGGGCCTGGTCACCCGCGCCCGCGACGGCCGCCGTGTCCTGTACCGGCGCAGCCCGCTGGGGGACCGGCTGGCCGGGCAGGGCGGCACGGCCGGGGCGTAGGCGCGGCACGGGTCGCCTGACGCCCCGCAGGGCTCAGCGTCCGGGCGCTCCCACCCGCAGCGCGTCCATGACCAGGTCCAGCAGGCGGGTCGCGCGGGGCTGCCAGTCGCCGTGCGGGTCGATCGTCCACAGCCCGCCGATGGCGAGGAAGAGGTCGTCCGCGGTGATGCCCGGGCGGATGCTGCCGGCCCGTTCGGCGGCGCGCAGCAGCAGTTCGGCCGCCTCGGTCACCGGCGTGTGGCCCGGCTTGTCCGGCTTGCCCGGCGCGCTCGTGGCCTGGCGGATCGCATCGGCCAGGCCCGCCTTGGTCATGGCGAACCGGGCGAGGCGGTCCATCCACTCGCGCAGCGCCCGGTCGGGTTCGCGGCACTCCAGCAGGGGTGCGGCGGAGTCGGCGACCTGCCGCATCTCGTGGCGGTAGATCTCCAGCACGAGCGCCTCACGGCTGGGGAAGTGACGGTAGAACGTCCCCTGTCCGACACCCGCCTTCTTGGCGATGGCACTCAGCGGCGCGTCCGCCGAGCGCGTCAGCTCGACCACGGCCACCTCCAGGATGCGCTCGCGATTGCGTTGCGCGTCCGAGCGCAAGGGAGCGTCCTTCCGCTGTCCCACTCGCCCTCCTCGCGATCGTGGCCGAAACCCGTCCTTGTTAAGCGGACAAGTGTCCGTTACGTTTCCAGGGAGCGGACAACTGTCCGCTTGCTTCATCGTACCGGCGTGCCCTCCCCGCGGACACCCCGTGCCGGCCTCGTCACGGCCGGTCCGCCCCCGCATCCTGCACCGACGGGACCGGCACCGCCACCACCGCACACCCTCCCGCCTGACCTCGCTGTGAGAAAGAAGGCTTCCATGCCCCCATCGACGTCCAGCGACCTCACCCTGTCCGTCAACGGCGAGAAGTACACGCTGACCGTCGACCACCGCACCACCCTGCTCGACGCGCTGCGCGAACGACTGGACCTGACCGGTACCAAGAAAGGCTGCGACCAGGGACAGTGCGGCGCCTGCACCGTCCTCGTCGACGGCCGCCGCAGCGTGGCCTGCCTGCAACTGGCCGTCGCGGCCGAAGGACGCGAGATCACCACCATCGAGGGCGTGGCCCGGGGCGAGCAACTGCACCCGGTGCAGCAGGCGTTCCTCGACCTGGACGGCTTCCAGTGCGGCTACTGCACACCCGGGCAGATCTGTTCGGCCATCGCCGTGATCGAGGAGCACGCGGCCGGCTGGCCGAGCGCGGTCACCGGCGACGTGCGGCCCGAGGCCGGGCCGCCGGCCCTGACCCCCGAGGAGATACGGGAACGGATGAGCGGAAACCTGTGCCGCTGCGGCGCTTACGTGTCGATCGTCCAGGCGGTCGCCCGGGCCGCCGAGTCCGAGGGAGCGGCGGCATGAGGGAGTTCGGCTACCAGCGCGCCTACGACGTCTCCGGCGCCGTTGCCCTGCTCGACGGCGACCCCGACGCGCGCTTCCTGGGCGGCGGCACCAACCTGGTCGACCTGATGAAGACCGGCGTCGAGCGGCCCGCCCTGCTGGTCGACGTGCGTGAACTGCCCCTGGACGGCGTCGAGTCGACCGCGGACGGCGGCCTGCGCATCGGCGCCACCGTCACCAACAGCGACCTGGCCGCCCACCCCGAGGTCCGGCGCCGCTACCCGGCCCTGGCGCAGGCGGTGCTGGCCGGCGCCTCCGGACAGCTGCGCAACATGGCCACCGTCGGCGGCAACCTCCTCCAGCGCACCCGCTGCGGCTACTTCGCCGACGTCAGCTCGCCCTGCAACAAGCGCGATCCCGGCAGCGGCTGCCCCGCGATCACCGGCGAGCACCACAACCACGCCGTCCTGGGCGCCTCCGACCACTGCGTGGCGACCCACCCCTCCGACATGGGCGTGGCCCTGACCGCCTTCGACGCCGTCGTGTCGTTCGAGACCGCGGACGGCCCGGGCGAGGTGCCGCTGGCCGACTTCTACCTGCCGGTGGGGGACACCCCGCACCGGGAGACGGCCCTGCCGCCGGGCGCGCTGATCACCGGCGTCACCCTGCCGCCCGCCCCGGTGGCGGCGCACTCGCGCTACCGCAAGGTGCGCGAGCGGGCCTCGTACGCCTTCGCCATCGGCTCCGTCGCCGCCGCCCTCGACGTGCGCGACGGCCACGTGCACGACGTGCGCCTGGCCTTCGGCGCCGTCGCCTCCCGCCCCTGGCGGGCCCGGACCGCCGAGCGCGCCCTGGCCGGTGCCCCCGCGACCGCCGAGGACTTCGCGGCCGCGGCGGACGCCGAACTGGCGGCCGCCAGGCCCCTGCCCCACAACGGATACAAGGTGACCCTGATGCGCAACCTCGTCGTGGCCGTGCTGAGCGAACTCGCCGAGGAGGCCGCCCGATGACCACCGCCACCAGGGGCGCCGTCGGCACCGCGCACACCCGCGTGGAGGGCCGCGACAAGGTGACCGGAGCGGCCCGCTACGCGGGCGAGATCCCCTTCGCCGACCTCGCCCACGGCTGGCTCGTGCTGTCCACCGTGGCCCGCGGCCGGGTCCGCGCCGTGGACACCGAGGCCGTCCTCGCGATGCCCGGCGTCCTCACCGTCCTGCACCACCACAACGCCCCGCGCGTCACCACCGACTACGTCGGCCTGCTCGGCGTCCCGCCGGACCCGACCGTCGCCCTCTTCCAGAACGACCGGGTGGCCCACCGCGGCTGGCCCGTGGCGCTGGTCGTCGCCGAGACGTCCGAGCAGGCGCGGGAGGCCGCCGAGGCCCTCGTCGTGCACTACGACCGGGAACCGCACGACGTCGCCTTCTCCGCCGAGCGCGACGCCGAGGCCTACGCGGCCGACGGGCACCTGCCGGCCGTGGTGGAGAAGGGCGACCTGGAGGCGGGGCTCGCGGCGTCCGCCGTCGTGGTGGACGAGCGGTACACCACGCCCGAGGAGCACCACAACCCGATGGAGCCGCACGCGGCGACCGCCCGCTGGGAGGGCGGCCGGCTGGAGGTCGTCGACTCCAACCAGGGCACCAACTGGGTCGCCGGTGAACTCGCCGGCCTGTTCTCCCTCGACCCGGCCTCCGTGCGGGTGCGCTCCGAGCACGTGGGCGGCGGCTTCGGCAGCAAGGGCGTGCGTGCCCACCAGGTGGCCGCCGTGATGGCGGCGACGGTGCTGCAGCGCCCCGTGCGGGTGGTGATGACCCGCCGGCAGATGTTCTCCCTCGCCGGCTACCGCAGCCCCACGGCGCAGCGGGTCAGGCTCGGCGCGGACCCGGACGGGCGGCTGCGGGTGCTGGAGCACCGGTCGCTCAACCTCACCTCGGCCGTGTACGAGTTCGTCGAACCGAGCGCGGCGGCCGGACGGTCGATGTACGCGGCCGACGCCCATCACACGGCCAGCCGCGTCGTGCGGCTCGACGTGCCGTCGCCGACGTGGATGCGCGCCCCCGGCGAGGCCCCGGGCTCCTTCGCACTGGAGTCGGCGCTCGACGAGCTCGCCGAGCGGCTCGGCCTCGACCCGATCGAACTGCGCGTGCGCAACGAACCCGCCGTGGGACCGGTCTCCGGACTGCCCTTCGGCAGCCGCAACCTGATCGCCTGCTTCCGGGAGGGCGCCGACCGGTTCGGCTGGGCCGAGCGGGACCCGCGGCCCGGGGTGCGCCGGGAGGGGCGCTGGCTGCTCGGCACCGGCACCGCGGCCGCCTCCTTCCCGACGACGGCCATGCCGTCCACGGCGGCCGTCACCGCCGAGGCCGACGGCACCTTCACGGTGCGGATCAACGCGGCGGACATCGGCACCGGCGCCCGCACCGCGCTCACCATGGTCGCCGCCGACGCGCTGGAGGTGCCCACGGACCGCGTCCGCGTGCGGCTCGGCGACAGCGACCTCGGGCCGGCGATCATCGCCGGCGGCTCCATGGGCACCCGCTCCTGGGCGTGGGCCGTCACGGCGGCCGTCGACGAGCTGCGCCGCAGCCTCGTGCCGGGCGCCGACATCCCGCCGGAGGGCGTCACCGCGCGGTCGAACACGGCCGAGGCCGTCGGCGCCCTGGCCCAGAAGGAACGGCACGCCTTCGGGGCGCAGTTCGCCGAGGTCGCCGTGGACCCGGCCACCGGTGAGGTGCGTGTCCGCCGCATGCTGGGCATCTTCGCGGCGGGACGCATCGTCAACCCGCTCACCGCCCGCAACCAGCTGGTCGGCGGCATGGTCTGGGGCCTGTCCATGGCCCTGCACGAGGAGGCCGTCCGGGACCGGGCCAGCGGCGGCCTGTACGGCGCCGACCTCGCGGGCTACCACGTCGCCGCGCACGCCGACGTCCCGCACATCGAGGCCGACTGGGTCGACGACCCCGATCCGGACGACCCGGTCGGGATCAAGGGCCTCGGCGAGGTCGGCATCGTGGGTGCCGCGGCGGCGGTCGCCAACGCGGTGTGGCACGCGACCGGTGTCCGCCACCGCGCCCTGCCGATCCGCCCCGACCGCGTGCTGCGGGTGGCCGACCGTGCTTGATCTCGCCGGCCGGCTGCGGGAGTGGATCGAGGAGGGCCGGGAGTTCGCCGTCGCCACCGTCGTCGCCGTCGGCGGCAGCGCCCCGCGCCCTCCGGGCGCCGCGCTGGCCGTCGCCGGCGACGGCACCGCGATCGGCTCGGTCTCCGGGGGCTGTGTGGAGGGCGCCGTGTACGACCTGTGCGTCCAGGCCCTCGACGACGGCGAGACCCGGGTCGAGCGGTTCGGCTACAGCGACGAGGACGCCTTCGCGGTGGGCCTGACCTGCGGCGGCACGATCGACGTCATGATCACCCCGTTCGCGGCGGGGCGTCCGGCACACACGTCCGGGCGGTCCGCCGCCTCGTTCGCGGCGGTGTCGGCCGCCGCCGAGGGTGCGCCGGTGGCGCTGGCCCGGGTGGTCCGCGGGCCGGCGGAACTGCTCGGCGGGGCGGTGCTCGTGCGCCCCGACGGCCCCCATGAGGGCGGCCTGGGCGGCGACCCGGCCCTGGACCGCACCGCCGCCGCCGAGGCCCGTGCCCTGCTGGACGCCGGCCGCACCGGCACGGTCGAACTCTCCGAGGACGGGTCGCGCTGCCCGGGCGGCCTCACCCTGCTGGTCGAGTCGGCCGTTCCGCCGCCGCGCATGATCGTCTTCGGCGCGATCGACTTCGCGTCGGCGCTGGTCGGCGCGGGCAAGTTCCTCGGCTACCACGTCACCGTCTGCGACGCGCGCCCCGTCTTCGCGACCCGGGCCCGTTTCCCGGACGCCGACGAGATCGTCGTGGACTGGCCCGACCGCTATCTGCGCGGCACCCGGACCGACCGGCGGACGGTGCTGTGCGTGCTCACCCACGACGCCAAGTTCGACGTGCCGCTGCTGAAGGAGGCGCTGCGGCTGCCGGTCGCCTACGTCGGGGCCATGGGGTCGCGCCGCACCCACGAGGACCGGGCCCGGCGGCTGCGGGAGGAGGGCGTCAGCAGGTCCGAACTGGCCCGGCTGAGGTCCCCGATCGGCCTCGACCTGGGCGCCCGGACGCCCGAGGAGACCGCGGTCTCCATCGCGGCGGAGATCATCGCCTCCCGGCACGGCGGAACGGGCACGCCCCTGACCGGCTCGAACCGCCCGATCCACAGGACCGCCCGAAAGCCGATCCCCCAGAACGCCTAGCCCCCCCGGCGGCCCCGCCCCGCGCGGCGCCCCGGGCCGGATCGCCCCCTCAGGGGCGCGGGGAACTGCGCGACAAGCCACGACGCACCCCGCACCCGGCGCGGGCACAGGCATCACCCGGCCGCTTCCCCCTCAGGGGCGCGGGGAACTGCGCGCCAAGCCACGACGCACCCCGCACCCGGCGCGGGCACAGCCATCACCCCGTGTGGCGGCCCCGGGCCGCTTCCCCCTCAGGGGCGCGGGGAACTGCGCGCCAAGCCACGACGCACCCGCACCCGGCGAAGCACAGCCACCGCCACGGCGCACACCCCCGCATCTCCGCCCGGGCCCATGGCCACGCCGAAGGGGCCGGGCCCGCACAGGTCCCGGCCCCTCCGTGGCGCAGCAGCAGCGCCTACCGCTCAGGCGGCAGCCGGCGCCGTGGCGTGCCCGTGCAGCCGGGCGATCACCTCGGTCAGCTGCGCGGCAACCTCCTCGTCCTCGGACGGGTGCGTCTCGGCGAACCGGGTCATCGAGCCGGGGATGGACAGCTTGACGTCCTCCAGCACCGTGCCCCCGGCGATGCCCACGGCCTTGCGGGTCTCGTCGTGCGCCCAGACACCGCCGTACTGGCCGAACGCGGTGCCGACCACGGCGACCGGCTTGCCGCCGAGCGCACCGGCACCGTACGGGCGGGACAGCCAGTCGATGGCGTTCTTCAGGACGGCCGGAATGGTGCCGTTGTACTCCGGCGTGAACAGGATCAGGCCGTCCGCGGCGTTCGCGGCCTCGCGCAGCCGTGCGGCGGCGGCCGGGACGGTGCCCTCGACGTCGATGTCCTCGTTGTAGAAGGGGATCTCGGCGAGCCCCTCGAAGAGGTTCACCTCGGCGCCCTCCGGGGCGAGCTTGACCGCGGCCTCGGCGAGCTGGCGGTTGTGCGAACCGGCGCGCAGGCTGCCGACGAGGGCGAGGATACGAACAGACATGCTGACTCCCACATGGTGAAAACTGCAGCGAAACACTGCCGTCACGATCCGGACCGAGGTCCGTTTAATGTTCTAGCATCCTAACCGGACCGCGGTCCAGTTTTGTTCCCGATGCTTTACGCTGGCTTCATGTCCACCGTCCCGCCCTTCCCGACGCCTCAGGAGCCCGTCGACCACCCCGAGCTGCTCCAGCTCGGCAGTGCCCTGGAGGCGGACGAGCCGTGCCTGCGCGCCGACGCCGCCCGCAACCGGGCCCGCCTGCTGGAAGCCGCCGCGCGGCTGGTCGCCGAGCGCGGCGCCGAGGGAGTCACGATGGAGGCGGTGGCCGCAGCGGCCTGCGTGGGCAAGGGCACGGTGTTCCGCCGCTTCGGGGACCGCACGGGACTGCTGACGGCGCTGCTGGACCACTCCGAGAAGAAGTTCCAGGCCGCCTTCCTCGGCGGCCCGCCGCCGCTCGGCCCCGGCGCGCCGCCCGTGGAGCGGCTGCGGGCGTTCGGCTGCGCGATGCTGCGCCGTTCGACCGACGAGCTGGAGCTGCAGCTGGCCGCCGAGCCCGGCGCCAGCCGCCGTTACATGTCCCCGGCCCGCCGCGTGCTCCGGCACCACATCGAGATGCTCCTGCGGCAGGCGGTCCCCGAGGCGGACTGCGAACTGCTCTCCCACACGCTGCTGGGCCAGCTGGACCCGGCCCTGGTCCACCACCTGACCAGGCAGTGCGGGCTGCCCGTGACCCGCCTGGAGGACGCCTGGATCGACCTGGTCGACCGGGTCACGGGGGCGGACCGCTCCGGCTGAGCCGCGCCGCACCCGCCGTGAACGCTCACGGCATCCTCACAACTCCCCCGCCCGAAGCGCGCGTTGAGCCTTCTGCCAAGATGCCGTCGTCATGGTGCAGATACCGAAAACGCCCGCGCCCCCGTCCCCCGCGCTGTCGCGCTCCGTGCCCACGAGCGCCGACGTGGCCCGCCTGGCCGGCGTCTCGCGCGCGACCGTCTCCTATGTTCTGAACAACACCAGCGCCGTACGGATCAGCGAACCCACCCGCCGCCGGGTCCACGACGCCGCGCGGGAACTCGGATACGTTCCGCACGCCGCCGCCCGCAGTCTGCGCGCCGGCCACAGCCGCATGGTCCTGATCCCCGCGCCGACCTTCCCCGTCGGCCCGCTCTACAGCCGCTTCCTCACCGACCTCCAGGCCGCCCTCGCCGGCCTGGACTACACCGTCGTGCAGTACGGCACCGGCGGCCCGCACGGCGACGAGGCCGCCCGGGCCTGGGCCGAACTGCGGCCCGTCGCCGTCCTGGTCCCCGGTTCCGGAGTCGGCCCGCGCGGGGTCGCGGTGCTCAAGCGCTCCGGCGCCCGGGCCGTGGTCACCCTCGGCCCCGAGACCATCGAGGGCGCCCACGCCCTGCTCATGGACCACGACGCCGTGGGCCACAGCGCGGGCGCCCACCTCTACGACCGGGGCCGCCGCCGGATCGGTGTCGTCGTCCCGCAGGAACCCGGCCTCGACGTGTTCTCCGCACCCCGGCTCGACGGCGTCCGCCAGTCCGTGCGGGGCACCGGCGCCACGGTCACCGAACTGCCCCTCGCCTACGACGAACAGGCCGCCGCCCGCCTCGCCGCCCGCTGGCGCACCCTCGGCCTGGACGCCGTGTTCACCTACAACGACGAGTACGCGATGCTGCTGATGCGGGCCCTGCAGGACGCGGGCGTGCGGATACCCGAGGAGACGGCCGTGATCGGCGCGGACGACCTCATGCTCGGCCGGCTGCTGCGGCCCCGCCTGACCACCGTCCACCTGGAGCTGCCCTCGGGCCGGGAACTCGCCGAACTCGTCGACCGCGCGGTGCGCAATCCGGGTACCCGGCCCGAGACGCACAAGGCCCTGGGAGCGACGGTGCTGCACCGGGAGTCCAGCTGACCGGGCGCGACGCTCCGGCGGGCGACCGGGGACCGGGAATCCGGAACCCGGCACGGCTAGGATGTTGCATGCTCAACAAAATGGGGGCGGGTCCGCGCACGGACCGCGGCACACCCGGCCGCGGCCGCCCGGCGCGCCGCCCCGTGACCGCCGAACCGGCCGCGCACGTACGGGAGTTCCGCCCACCCGTCAGCCGGTGACCGATCGATCGGAGAGCCGTCATGCCGTTGCTCGACGCCAGCACCTGGCAGCCCCGCACCCTCACGGGGCCCGGGTACACCGTCACCGAGCCCGCCACCGGCCAGACCCTCGGAAGCCTCACGCTCGCGCGCCCCGAGGACGTCGAGGCCGCCGCCGCGAGGGCCGCCGACGCCCAGCGTGCCTGGGCACGCACCCCGCACTTCGCCCGGGCCGCCGTGCTGCGCAAAGCGGGTGACCTGTTCTCCGAGCACGCCGACGAGCTGCGGACCTGGCTCGTCCGCGAGTCCGGTTCCATCCCCGGCAAGGCCGACTTCGAACTGCACGTCGCCGCCCAGGAGTGCTACGAGGCCGCCGCCCTCGCCTCCCGCCCGGCCGGCCAGGTGCTCCCGAGCGAGGCACCGCGGCTGTCGTACACCCGCCGGGTGCCGGCCGGGGTGGTGGGGGTGATCTCCCCGTTCAACGCGCCGCTGATCCTGTCCATCCGGTCCGTCGCGCCCGCCCTGGCGCTGGGCAACGCCGTCCTGCTCAAGCCCGATCCGCGCACCGCCGTCTGCGGCGGACTCGCCCTCGCCGCGGTGTTCGCCGCCGCGGGCCTGCCCGAGGACCTGCTGCACGTGCTGCCCGGCGGCCCGGAGGCCGGCCAGGCCCTGGTCGCCGACCCGCGCGTGCCGATCCTGTCCTTCACCGGCTCCACCGCGGCGGGACGGGCCGTGGGTGAGGCGGCCGGACGCCACCTGAAGCGGGCGCACCTGGAACTGGGCGGCAACTCCGCCATGATCGTCATGGAGGACGCCGACCTGGACGCGGTGATCTCCACGGCCGCCTGGGGCTCGTTCTTCCACCAGGGCCAGATCTGCATGACGACCGGGCGCCACCTGGTGCACGCGTCGCTGTACGACGAGTACGTCGAGCGGCTCGCCGCCAAGGCCGAGTCGCTCGCCGTCGGCGACCCGTACCGGGACCAGGTCCACCTCGGTCCCATCATCGACTCCGGCCAGCTCGCCAAGATCAGCGGCCTGGTCGACGCCAGCCGGGCCGCGGGAGCCAAGGTCGCCGCCGGCGGCAGCCACGACCGGCTGTTCTACCGGCCGACGGTCCTGGCCCAGGTCGACGACCGCACCCCGGCCTACACGGAGGAGGTCTTCGGTCCGGTGGCGCCGGTCCGCTCCTTCGGCACCGCGGACGAGGCGGCGGCGCTGGCCGCGC
Organism: Streptomyces sp. DT190; assembly: GCF_049846985.1. Classification (NCBI taxonomy): domain Bacteria; kingdom Bacillati; phylum Actinomycetota; class Actinomycetes; order Kitasatosporales; family Streptomycetaceae; genus Streptomyces; species Streptomyces sp. DT190. The sequence goes on from NZ_JBNCNM010000001.1 coordinate 594,231, forward strand.
AGAGCCCGTACGGCCTGTCCCTGGGCATCGTCACCCGGGACCCGGCCCGCGGCCTGGACCTCGCCGAGCGCATCCCGACCGGCATCGTCCACATCAACGACCAGACGGTCAACGACGAGGCCGTGGCGCCCTTCGGCGGAGTGGCCGCCTCCGGCACCGGCGCCCGCTTCGGCGGCGAGGCCAACCTGGAGGCCTTCACCGAACTGCGCTGGACGACGGTACGCGGAGACGTGGCTCCGTACCCCTTCTAGGACCCGCCCGCGAGGGCCGGGTAACCGCTCCGCGCGACCGTCACTCGGCCGGCTGCTGCGGCTGCTGGGCCTGCTGCTCGGCGATCGCCTTGCGGACCTCGTCCATGTCCAGCTTCCGGGCCTGGCCGATGACGTCCGTCAGGGCGGCCTCGGGCAGCGCGCCCGGCTGGGCGAACACGGCGACCTGGTCCCGCACGATCATCAGCGTGGGGATCGACTGGATACCGAAGGCCGCGGCCAGCTCCGGCTGCGCCTCGGTGTCCACCTTGCCGAACACCAGGTCCGGGTTCTCCTCCGCCGCCTTCTCGTAGACCGGCGCGAACTGCCTGCACGGCCCGCACCAGGACGCCCAGAAGTCGATCAGGACGAACTCGTTGTCCGTGACCATCTGGTCGAAGTTCTCCTTGGTGAGCTCCACGGTGCTGCTCATGGCGTACATCCCTCTTCCTGGGTGGGGTCAAGCCGTCGGCACAACACGGCCGGGCGGGCACGTATTCCGCGCCCCTACCCGTGTGGCCAGGGCGCACACCACCCACCAGACTGACCCCATGACGGAAACGGAAACCAACGCGTACGACGTCGTGGTGCTCGGGGCCGGGCCCGTGGGGGAGAACGTCGCCGACCGCACCCGTGCGGCGGGTCTGACCACCGCGGTCGTGGAGAGCGAACTGGTCGGCGGCGAGTGCTCGTACTGGGCGTGCATGCCCAGCAAGGCCCTGCTGCGACCGGTCATCGCCCGCGCGGACGCCCGCCGTGTGCCGGGCCTGAGCCAGGCCGTGCAGGGGCCCCTCGACGCGGCCGCGGTCCTCGCCCACCGCGACTACTACACCTCCGACTGGAAGGACGACGGCCAGGTCCGGTGGCTCGACTCCGTCGGCGCCGACCTCCACCGCGGCCACGGGCGGCTCACCGGCCCCCGCACGGTGACGGTCACCGGCCCGGACGGCACCGAGCGCGTCCTGACCGCACGGCACGCCGTGGCCGTCTGCACCGGCAGCCGCGCCGCCCTGCCCCCGCTGCCCGGGCTCGACGCCGTCAAGCCCTGGACCAGCCGGGAGGCCACCAGCGCCAAGACGGTGCCGGGACGCCTGATCGTCGTCGGCGGCGGTGTGGTCGCCACCGAGATGGCCACCGTCTGGCAGGCCCTCGGCTCCCGGGTCACCCTGCTGGTGCGGGGCAAGGGACTGCTGCCGAGGATGGAGCCCTTCGCCGGGGAACTGGTCGCCGAGGCGCTCGCCGAGGCGGGCGTGGACGTCCGCACCGGCACCTCGGTGGAGTCGGTGACGCGCGAGAACGGCACCGTCGTGGCCGTCACGGACGGCGGCGACCGCATCGAGGCGGACGAGATCCTCTTCGCCACCGGCCGTGCCCCGCGCACCGACGACATCGGCCTGGAGACGATCGGCCTGGACGCCGGCTCCTGGCTCCCGGTGGACGACAGCCTCCGCGTGACCGGCCACGACTGGCTCTACGCCGTCGGCGACGTCAACCACCGCGCCCTCCTCACCCACCAGGGCAAGTACCAGGCCCGCATCGCCGGGGCCGCCATCGCCGCCCGGGCCACCGGCGAGGAGCTCTCCGTCCAGCCCTGGGGAGCCCACGCGGCCACCGCCGACCACAGCGCCGTCCCGCAGGTCGTCTTCACCGACCCCGAGGCGGCGGCGGTCGGGCTCTCCCTCGCCGAGGCGGAGCAGGCCGGGCACCGGGTGAAGGCCGTCGACGTGGACCTGTCCTCCGTCGCCGGGGCCGGCCTGTACGCCGACGGCTACAAGGGCCGCGCCCGCATGGTCGTCGACGTCGAGGACGAGATCCTGCGCGGCGTGACCCTCGTCGGCCCCGGCGTCGGCGAGCTCATCCACTCGGCGACGATCGCCGTCGCCGGCCAGGTCCCGATCGACCGCCTGTGGCACGCCGTGCCCTCCTACCCGACGATCAGCGAGGTCTGGCTGCGGCTGCTGGAGGCGTACCGGGACAGCTGATCAGGCCGGCTGCGCGGCTGGGCCGGGCGTCGGCCGCGGACGACGCGACCGAGTCAGGGGGCGCGGGGAACCGCGCGACCAGCCCACGCAGCCGCACCCGGAAACGGTCACACCCGCACCGGCTCAGCCGCTCAGCCGCCGAGCCCTGCGTCACGGCAGCCGGAAGCCGAGAGCCCGGGCCGCCTCCTCCGGGGTGGGCTGCGCCCAGCGCTCCGCCACCGCCTGGTGGGAGGAGAGCGACCGCGGCTCGGCGCGGTCCAGGTACAGGACACCGTCGAGATGGTCCGTCTCGTGCTGCACGATCCGTGCCGGCCAGCCCGTGACCACCTCGTCCAGGGCCTGCCCCCGCTCGTCCTGCCCGGTCAGCCGCACCGCGGCGGGCCGGGCGACGACCGCCTGCCAGCCCGGCACGCTCAGGCAGCCCTCGAAGAACGCCACCCGCGCCTCACCGGCCGGCTCGTAGGCGGGATTGACCAGCACCCGGAACGGCTGCGGCACCCGCCCGCGCGCGAGCCGCACCTCCTCCGGCACCGGCGCCGGGTCCTCGATCACCGCGATCCGCAGCCCCACCCCCACCTGAGGCGCCGCGAGCCCCACCCCGGGCGCCGCGCGCATCGTGATCCGCAGCGCCTCGACGAACCGGTCCAGCAGCGCGGGTCCCAACTGGCCGTCGTACGGCTCGGTGCCGCGCCGCAGCACCGGATCCCCCGCCGCCACGATGGGCAACGGGCCGCCGTCGGCGAGGAGTTCCTCGACCCGCTCGGCCAGGGGCGCGCGATCGTTCGGAGTTCCCATCGCGTCAGGATGACATGGCAGCGCCGACGCCGTGTGGCGCACGACACACACGCCCTCCGGGAACCGGACGCCCCCGCGCCCCGACTACTGCACCGCAACGGCCCCGCAGACGTCCCCCGGAGAAGCCCCCCGATGACCACCGCTCCCTCGACCACCACGGACGAGGCCCCTCGACCGGCCTCCCCGGCCCCGACGAAGAACAGCTGGGCGCCCCTGCGCCCGCTGGTCCTCCGCCTGCACTTCTACGCGGGGGTGCTGGTGGCTCCGTTCCTCCTCGTCGCCGCCGTCAGCGGCCTGCTGTACGCCGCCTCCTTCCAGGCCGAGAAGATCGTGTACAGCCACGAACTCACCGTCCCCGTGGGCCGGGAGAAGCTGCCCGTCGGCGAGCAGGTCGCCGCCGCCCGCGAGGTCCATCCCCAGGGCACGGTCTCGGCCGTGCGCCCCTCGCCGGAGCCCGACGCGACGACCCGGGTGCTGCTGTCCGGCGTCCCGGGCGTCGACGAGGACCACACGCTCGCCGTCTTCGTGGACCCGTACACCGCCGAGGTGCGCGGCGCTCTCGAACAGTACGGCTCGACCGGTGCGCTGCCCCTGCGCACCTGGATCGACGAGCTCCACCGGGACCTGCACCTGGGGGAGAGCGGGCGGCTGTACAGCGAACTGGCGGCCAGCTGGCTGTGGGTGGTCACGGCCGGCGGGCTGGTGCTGTGGTTCTCCCGCCGCCGCGCCCGGCGCACGGTGCGGGGCACGACGGGGCGGCGCCGCACGCTCGGACTGCACGGCGGCGTCGGCGTGTGGGCGGCGACCGGGTTCTTCTTCCTCTCGGCCACCGGTCTCACCTGGTCCACCTACGCCGGCGCCACCATCGACGAGCTGCGCACCTCCCTCGGCCAGGCCACCCCCTCGGTGTCGGCGGCGGGCGGGGAGCACTCCGGCCACGGCGCCGCCCGGCAGGCCGGGGACGCCGCGCACGGTGTGGGACTGGACAAGGTCCTGGCGGCCGCACGGGCCGAGGGCCTCGGCGACCCGGTGGAGATCGTGCCGCCCGCCGACGAGGACTCCGCGTACGTCGTCCGGCAGGTGCAGCGCAGCTGGCCCACCAAGCAGGACGCCGTCGCGATCGACCCGGCGAGCGGCGAGGTCACCGACGTGCTGCGGTTCGCGGACCACCCGGTGCTCGCGAAGCTCACGCGCTGGGGCATCGACCTGCACACCGGCGTCCTGTTCGGCCTCGCCAACCAGATCCTGCTGATGCTGCTCGCGCTCAGCCTGATCCTGCTGATCGTGTGGGGCTACCGCATGTGGTGGCAGCGCGGCCGGGGCAGCGCCTTCGGCCGGCCGGTGCCGCGCGGCGCCTGGCAGCAGGTGCCACCGCAGATCCTGGTGCCGCTGCTGGCCGCGGGCGCCGTACTCGGGTACTTCCTGCCGCTGTTCGGCATTCCGCTGGCCGTGTTCTTCGCCGTCGACATCCTGCTGGGCGAGATAGCCCACCGGCGAGGGCGGCGGACGTACGGACCCGCGAACGCGGCGAAGTAGGGGACGCACGCAGCGCGGATGCCCGGCTCCGTGCGGAGCCGGGCATCCGTCGGTGTGCGGTGTGCGGCGGGCTCGCTCAGAGCTCGGCGAAGTCACCCGCGAGCGCGGCGGCGACCCGCAGGTGCGGTGCGGCCTCGTCGTGCCGGCTCTGCCGCTGGAGCGTCCGGCCGAGCATCAGCCGGGCGTAGTGCTCGACCGGGTCCTGCTCGACGATGGTCCGCAACTCGGCCTCGGCGCGGCGCAGTTGCGCCGAGTGGTAGTAGGAGCGGGCCAGCAGCAGCCGCGGCCCGGTCTGCTCGGGCGCCTCCTCGACCAGCCCGGCCAGGACGCGCGCGGCGGCGGCGTAGTCCTCGGCGTCGAAGAACAGCTGCGCGCGCTCCCAGCGCTCCGCCGGAGTCCCGTGGTCGTAGTAGGCCGGCTCGTGGGTCGTGTTCACTGGTGACCTCCTTCGGGGCCGTCAACCGCGTCTGTTGGTTCAATATTCCACTACCGGTCGGCGGTGCCGGACAGGGCCGCCGGCTCGGCGTCGGCACGCTCGGTGATCAGGCTCAGCACCCGGCCGGCGACGGCCAGGCCTCCCCCGGGATGCCGTCGTGGATGCGGCGGCCGTCCTCCGTTCCCGGGACCATGGCGGCACGGCCGGGAGACGCGCTGACGCGGCGACGCCCGCGGGGCTAGGTTGTGCGCCATGAGCAATCTCGAGCGGGAGCCGGCTCCCGCCCTGTGCGGGGGCCGCGGCTTCGTGGTGGCGGAACCGGTCCGTGAACTCCTCAGTCCCCGGCAGGTCAGGCTCGGCGAATCAAGCGAGGTCCGCCGGCTGCTGCCCAACCTGGGGCGCCGCATGGTCGGCGCCTGGTGCTTCGTCGACCACTACGGCCCCGACGACATCGCCGACGAGCCCGGCATGCAGGTGCCCCCGCACCCGCACATGGGCCTGCAGACGGTCAGCTGGCTGCACGAGGGGGAGGTGCTGCACCGCGACTCCACCGGCAGCCTCCAGACGATCCGGCCGCGCGAGCTGGGCCTGATGACCTCGGGCCGGGCGATCAGCCACTCCGAGGAGAGCCCTCGCTCGCACGCCCGCTTCCTGCACGGCGCGCAGCTGTGGGTGGCCCTGCCCGACGGCCACCGCCACACCGAGCCCCGCTTCGAGCACCACGCCGACCTGCCGCTCGTCACCGGGCCCGGCGTCACGGCCACGGTCCTCCTCGGTGCCCTCGACGACGCGACCTCGCCGGGCACGGCCTACACCCCGATCGTCGGCGCCGACCTGGCCCTGGCCCGGGGCGCGGACGTACGCCTGCCCCTGGAACCGGACTTCGAGTACGCGGTCCTCTCCATGTCCGGCGAGGCCCACGTCGACGGCGTCCCGGTGCTGCCCGGCTCGATGCTCTACCTCGGCTGCGGACGCACCGAGCTGCCACTGCGGGCCGAGTCGGACGCGGGCCTGATGCTCCTGGGCGGCGAGCCGTTCGAGGAGGAACTGGTCATGTTCTGGAACTGGATCGGCCGCTCGCAGGAGGAGATCGAGCAGGCGCGACGGGACTGGACGGAGGGGACGCGGTTCGGTGAGGTCAAGGGGTACGACGGAGACCCGCTGCCGGCCCCCGAGCTGCCGCCGACGCCTCTGAAGGCGCGGGGCAGGGTCCGCTGAGCCGCGGAGGGACTGAGCCGCCCGTTGCGGGCGGTCGACGTCCGCGAGGCAGCCACCGGCGGCGCCTTCGGGGGACTGAAACCTCCGGCGTGTCCTGGGCGGCGGGCCGGTCACGCCCGCCGGCCGGCGCGCCGGCGGGGGCCGGCGGGCGCCAGGTCGTGGGCGACGGGTCACGGACGACGGTCCGGGGCCGGACGTGGCCGCGTGCCGGGGGGCAGCCGCACGTCGGGGCAGCCCTGTGCCGGGCGGGCAGCCGGGACCGCTCGCTGGGCCGGCGGCGCAACGCGACCGTCCGCTCGCGAGGTCGGCGAGCGGCGGGCCCGAGGTGGCCGGGCCCTTGCGCGATGTGCGTCACGTGGTGCGCCCGCTGACACCGGAGACGGGGTGGCAGCGGGCGCGCGGCCGGATCCTCCGGCAGGTCACGAGGCGGCGGCCAGGATGTGGTCGCGGGACGCGGCGACCTCGGCGCGCAGGGTCGCCAGGTCGACGTCCAGCACCTGACCGTTCCACTTGCGGACCTCACCGGCCACGAACACCGTGTCGATGTTGCGCGGGTCGGAGCCGAGGACCACGGTGCCCACGGCGTCGTTCAGCGGCATGTTGTTGACGTCCTCCGCCCGGATGACCAGCAGGTCGGCCTGCTTGCCCACCGTGATCGAACCGGTCACGTCCGCCAGTCCGTTGGTGCGGGCCCCCTGCAGCGTGGCGAAGTCCAGCACGTCCCGGACGCCGATGCGCGACGGCTCCCGCTCGCTGCCGTGGACGGCGTTGACCGCCCGCATGCGCTGGATGGCGTGCAGCGCGCGCATCTGCGTGAACATGTCGCTGGCCAGCGCCACCTCCACGTCGATGCTCAGTCCGGGCCGCACTCCGACGGCGAGCGCCTCGTCGACGGCCGGGACGGCGGTCTCCAGGCCGATCTGGGCGTCCGAGGTGGGCGCCAGGGCGATCGTCGTGCCGCTGGCCCCGATCGCCCGCCAGGCCTCGCCGGTCAGTCCCGTGGCGTGGATGAGCGTCACATCGGGCCCGAGCAGGCCCTCCCGCTCCCAGGCGAGGACGGCCTCGGAGGACGAGGTGCCGAACACAGCGTCGACGCTCACGCCGACGCCCAGATCGCGGGCGGTGCGGGCGAGTTCGGCGCCGTAGGCCAGGCTCGGCCCGGCGATCTCGTCGGTGGCCAGGGTGGCCAGCCGGAACGTCAGCAGACCGCTGCCGTACTGCCCCTGGAGGCGGGCGAGGTCGGCCGGCCACTGCTTGTCCCAGTCGCCGAAGTGCGGTGCCATCGCGGCGTGCACGCCCCGGATGCCGGTGTCGATCAGGGCCTGCACGGCGGCGTCGGAGTGCTCGGCCGTACGGGAGTTGTGGGAGAAGTCGAGCATCGTGGTGATGCCGCTGTCCAGGGCGGTCAGCGCGGCCAGCCTGGTGCCGACGTACATGTCGGCGGGCCGGTAGACGGGTGCGATGCCCAGCAGCGTACTGGTGACGTATCCGGCCAGATCGTCGACGTCGGGCATGATGCGCCGCAGCTGCGCCTCCCAGGCGTGCCGGTGGGTGTCGACGAAGCCGGGGGTGACGATGCAGCCGCGGGCGTCGACGACCACCGCGTCGGCGACGGTGCCCTGCGCCCTCAGGTCCGGTCCGACGGCGGCGATCACGTCGCCCTCGATGAGCACGTCACCCTTGTTGAGCACGCCGATGGCCGGGTCCATGGTGACCACGGCGGCACCGGTCAGCAGGACGCGGCGAGCGGGAGAGCCCGCACGCTGACGCAGCTGGGCGAGCTGGGACTGACGCGTGGTGTCGCTGGAGTACATGAGCGCATCCGTTCCTTGGGGGCCCGGTCCGTGGTGCCGGGCCTGTCAATGCGCTCAGACTCCACCGCGGTCGCGGCGGCAACCAGGCCGCCGGTTTCCTGGGTGCGGCGCACCCACCACGGGCCGCCGCGCGGTGGCACGATCAGGAAGAGGAAGAGGCCTTCGCCGTGATCGAGGCGGTGGTGCCGCGCAGTTCGCCGGTCCACAGGTACTCCCGGATCTGCTCCACCCCGCGGGCCAGGTGCCGGCGGAAGGTGCTCAGGGGCAGCCCGAGCCGTTCGGCGGCGGCCTCGCGGGTCGGTGCCCCGCGCAGCAGGCCCGTCACCACGGCACGGTAGAACTTCTCCCGGCGCGGATCCCGCCCCAGCGTGTCGAGGGCCTCGGCGAGGACCTCCTGCAGCGCCTCCACCGGATCGTCGCCGCCGCGTTCGGCGACCATGCGGCTGCGCGTGAGCGGGTTGCGGGCGAGGAGGTCCTTGCGCTGCCAGGCGGCGAGGGCGTCCGAGACCGCGGCGTCGAACTGTTCCCGCGACAGCACCGTCAGAGGCGGGGAGCCCGCCCGCGGTCCCGCCGCCGGCCGGGCGTCGGGTCCCGCCAGTTCCACGAGATGTCCCACCTCCATCCAGCGGTCCAGTGTGACGGCCCGCCAGTCGTGGGCGTACAGCGTGAAATCCGTGCCGTCCGCCACGACGGGCTCCGGCAGCGGGCGCTGGTCGAGGTACCGCATCAGGGGGTCGAGGAAGGAGCCGGTCGCTAGGCCGATGTAGGTCCACGCGGTCGATTCCTGCAGGATGAACGACCCCAGGACGCGGTGGATCATCAGGTCGAGCAGCGGGGACGCCTCGCTGTGGAGGGAGGGGGGCCCGTACATCCGGACCAGCACCGCGTGTTCGTGCGGCCGCAGCGGCCGGGTGGTCTGCGCGTGTCGCCAGGCCGCCTGCGCCAGGGAGTCCGGAACGGGGTCCGCGTGCATCGCGTCGTCGAGGCGCAGCCGTGCGAGGGCGCCGGCCGGCCGCTGCCGTCCGACGTCCCAGTAGAGCCGGAACGCCCAGGGCTGGGTCCGCAACCAGACGGCGGCGGTGCGCGCGGCGCCCTCCCCGTCGGCGTCGGCGATGAAGCGCAGCACATCGTCCCGGAGCTCCGGCCGGTACGGCACCTCGACGAGATCGCCGTCGGTCTCCCAGGTCACGAACCGGGAGACGAAGCCGTTGCTGCGGTGCAGATAGGTCAGCGCCAGCGTGGCCGGCACGATGCCGCCCGGCGGACTGTGCCGGATCTGTGCCAGGACGTGCTCCCGGACCCGGTCGTGCAGGGCGCGGTACTCGCTGGGGTTGCGCCAGCGCAGATCGGCGTCCAGCAGGTCGCGCAGCAGTGGATCGGGGGACAGGCCGTGCTGCTCGGAGGTGATCCCCGGGAGCCGGCGCAGCCAGTCGAAGATCCCGGCGACGGGTGCCCCCTCCGGCAGCGCGGCGGCGAGCAGGTCCTCGGTCGTCCATCTGCTGTGGGCGCACACCTCCAGAGCGGCCCGGTGCGGGGGAGTGGGCACCGGACCGAGCAGCCGGTCCAGGAGGTGCAGCACCAGCCCCTGGGGCGCCTCGCCGTGGTCGAACGCGCCGGCGTGTGCCGCCGCAGCGCCCCAGGTGAGGGCCAGGGGATGCCCCTGGGAGAACCGGACGACCCGCTGGCGGAGACCGGCCGTGACGCCCAGTGCGGCGAGGACCTCTTCGCTCTCCCGGACGGTGAGCGGGTGGAGCTGCCGGGTCCGCAGCACACCGTGCCACTCGGGGGCACCGGACCACAGGGGATCGGGCGCGAGCCGGCCGGCCAGCACCGCGACCCCGTCGGTCGGCAGGTGCAGGGCCAGTTGCTCCAGCAGATGGGGCATGGCCTGCGGGTGTGCCTCGATGTCGTCGAGGAGGAGGACGACGCCCGGCTCCCCTCGCGCCGCCCGCTCACGCAGCCGGGCCTGCCAGGTCGCCCCGGCCGCGTCGGCCGTCACGACGGGACGGCCGGCCTCGGCCGCCAGCGCCGCACAGCGCCGAAGCAGCGACGTCTTGCCGATGCCCGCGAGCCCGTGCACGTGGAGCACCCGGCCCGCAGGTCCGCCGGAATCCGCCGCCCGCAGCATCTCGCGGAAGGCGTGGAGCAGTCCGGTGCGGCCGGCGAAGCCGGTGGCCCGTCCCGGGAGGAGCAGGTCGGCCAGGGTGCCCGCCTGCGGCTCGGGCGCGGGTTCCGGCTGTGGCGGGTCGAAGGCGACGGAGGATGACACAGCGGAGGTCCTGGTCTGAGGGGCGGCGGCGACTACGGCAGGGTACGCAGACGGTGCACGGCCACTGTGACCGGTGTCCGGTGGCGGGGGATCGGTGAACTCTGCCTAAGTCCGCGCCGCTTGTGGCGTCGGCAGGGCCTCACGCACGGTCGCCGCCAGCCGGGGATCCGCCGTCGGACAGGCGCGTGGCCACCCGGGCCGCGTCGGCCTCGTAGCCCAGCCGCCGCAGGTCCGCCACCGCCCGCTGCCAGTGGAGCCGTGCCTTCTCCGGCTGGTTCATGGCCGACAGCGCGTCACCGACGGCGCTCAGGGCCAGCCCGGCGAGCAGCTCATGACGCACTTTGCGGCTGATCTCCAGACCCCGCTGTGCGTGATCCAGGGCCAGGTCGACGCGACCGGTGCGCAGATAGGCCTCCGACAGGCGCACGTGGGCGCCGGCCCGGACGAAGTCCTGCTCGCCTTCCTGCAGCAGGTCCAGGGCCAGGTGCTGGGCGTCCACGGCCTCCTGGAGTCTGCCCTGCGCCAGCAGGACCTGGCCGTGGCGGTAGTGGCCGAAGGCCTCGCCGTAGCGGTCGCCGTTGCGGCGGTGCAGGGCGAGTTGACGCCGCGAGGCGCTGATCGTCCGTGCGTCGACCTCTCCCGTCCGCAGCTTCGTCTGCACCATGTTGCTCAGGGCGAGTGCCTCCAGAGAAGGGTTCCCCTGGCGGCGCGCCAGTTCCGCGGCGTCCAGGTGGAGGCCCACCGCGGCCCGGGGGTCGACCCAACCCACCAGCATGGCGTGCACGTTGAGGGTCATGGCGCGGACGTCCTCGTCGCCCGCCCGGGCGGTCGCCTCCAGCGCGCGCCGCACCTGGTTGCGCGCGTCGTCCATGCGGCCGACCTGGGCGAGCGCACCGGCCAGGACGTAGCGGGCCCGGCCCTCCGCGCGCACATCGCTCCGGTCCGTGGCCGCCTCGGCCACGGCGGTGGCGACGGGGATCACCTCGTGCCAGCGGTGGGAGTTCATCAACACGGCGTCCAGCATCAGCAGCAGGGTGGCCGCCCGGTCGGTGTGCGTGCGGGCGGTCTGCACCAGCAGTCGCAGGATGTCGCCGAGTTGGGAGGACGCCCAGGCCAGCACGGCGCGCTCGTCGGTGAAGCGCGGCCCGCTCCGCGGAGTCGGCAGGGCCGTCCGCGGCACCGTGTGCCCCGGCCGGAAGAACAGATACGACCCGGCCGCGGAGAACAGGTGCAGGTCGAGCAGACGGCCCAGCGCCGCGTACCGCTCGGCCGGCGGGTCCGTCCCGGCGGACAGGCGCTGCGCGAAGAGCAGGACCAGGTCGTGGTAGCGGTAGAGGTTCCAGGCGGGGGACTCCAGCAGGCCCGCGTCGGCGAGCCGCTCCAGTCCCTCGCGTACGGCCTCTTCGGGAGCGCCCAGCACGGCGGCCGCCGTGGCCGTGTCGAAACCGCTCCGGGCGGGGACGGACAGCATGCGGAACGTGCGCTTGTCCTGGTCGCCGAGTTGGCCGTAGCCGAGCGCGAAGGAGGATTCCACCGCCACGGAGTCCACGCGAAGTTCGGACAGCCGGTGCCGTTCGTCGGAGAGCCGCTCGGCGAGCTGCGCCATGCTCCAGGCGGGGCGCGCGGCCAGCCGTGAGCCGATGATGCGGACGGCCAGCGGCAGCCCCCCGCACGCGGCCAGCACCTGCCGCGCCGTGTGCGGCTCGGCGGTGAGCCGGGCACCGCCCACCAGACGCGAGAACAGGTGCAGCGCCTCGTCCTCCGCCAGCGGGCCGAGGCTGACGCGCAGGCTGAGCGGGAGGGTGGCCAGGCCGTTGCGGCTGGTGATGACGACGGCGCTGGCAGGTGAGCCCGGCAGCAGCGGGAGAACCTGCGCCATGTCGGCGGCGTTGTCCAGGAACACCAGCACGCTGCGCTGCGCCAGGACGGTGCGGAACAGGGCCGCGCGCTCGTCGGGGTCCTCGGGGATGAACGCGTCCGGCTCACCCAGGGCCCGCAGGAACGAGGACAGCACGGCCCCCGGCTGCGCCGGAGTTCCGTCGGCGCCGCGCAGGTCGGCGTACAACTGCCCGTCCGGGTAGGCGGCCAGCGCCGGCTGCACGCTGTGCAGGACCAGCGAGGTCTTGCCGACGCCGCCCATACCGGTGATCAGGACGACCGGCATGACGCCGTCGGGGCGCCCCGTCAGCGTGTCCCGGATGCGCTCGATCTCCGCGGCGCGTCCGGTGAAGTCCGCGATGGCGTGGGGGAGCTGGCGCGGCACCGGCGGCCGGTGCGGCAGGCTGACGCCGCCGCCGGGGGCGGCGCCACCGGCCTTGAGGATCTCCGCGTGCAGGGACCGCAGGCCCGGACCGGGCCGGACGCCGAGTTCCTCGTCCAGGAGGCGATGGGCCTCGCGGTAGGCCGACAGGGCTTCCGCCTGACGTCCCATGCGGTACAGCGCCTGCATGAGCGACTGGTGCAGTCCCTCGCGCAGCGGATGCTCCGCCACCAGGGCGCCGGCATCGCGGGCCGCCTCGGCGAAGTCGCCCGCCCGCAGCAGCGCTTCGAGGCGCGCCTCCAGGGTGTCGAGGTGCCGGGCGTGCATCACGGAGCGCTCCCGGGCCGCCGCCGGCCCGGGCACTCCGGCCAGCGGATCCTCCCGCCACAGTCCCCGGCACTCGTCGTACAGCTGCCGGGCCGCCACCGGGTCGCCCCCGGCCAGGGCCGCCGCGGCCTCGCCACCGCGCTGCTGGTAGACACGCCAGTCCACGCACGCGTCGTCCACGTCGAGCAGGTAGCCGCCCGTGACCGAGCGCAGCAGTCGCCACGGCACGGACCGGGAGCGGTCGGGCTCCAGGGCCCGGCGCAGACGCCAGATGTAGGTGCGCAGCACGGTGGCCGGCGAACCCGGGGGCCGCTCCCACACGGCGTTGACGAGTTCGGTCGTGCTGAGCGCGCGGCCCCGCGCGAGGAGCAGGGCCACCGCCGCCGCCTGCTGCTGCGGAGCTCCGAGATCGATCTCCCGTCCCTCCCGGTGCGCACGGACCCGTCCGAGCAGCGAGAACCGGAGGTCCGGTGTCCGCGCTTCCGCCATGCTGAGCCTCGCTGTGCCGGAGGCCGCCGCCGGAGACCGTGCCGCCGCGGCTCGCCTCGTCCCTCGTCCCTACATTGTTGTCGCGTCAACGATATCGGATGGGGTGCGGAGCCGCCGGGACGGGGTGGGCCGGTCACCCGCCGCCGTCAGTCCCCGCCCCCGGACCTCAGGCCGGTGACGCCCCGCAGCTGGCGTCGCGAGGAGATGTCGAGCTTGCGGAAGATGCTGCGCAGGTGGGCGTCCACGGTGCGCGGTGACAGGAACAGGGCTGCCGCCACCTCCTTGGACGTCTCTCCGAGGGCGACCCGGTGCGCGATGCGCTGCTCCTGGGCCGTCAGCACCGCTCGCGGAGCCTGGCCGTCCCGGGCCGGGCGGTCGCCCGCGGCCGCGAGTTCGCCGACGCACCGGTCCGCGAACGCACGCGCGCCGGCCCGGCGGAAGATGTCGTACGCGGTGCGCAGGGGGACACGGGCGTGCGCGGTGCGTCCGGCCCGCCGCAGCCACTCGCCCCACAGCAGGCAGGTCCGCCCCGCCTGCAGGACCGCGCCCGAGGCCGCCAGCTTCTCGGCGGACTCGCGGAACAGCGCGTCCGCCTCGGGGCCCTCGGCCAGCAGCGCCTTGGCCCGCAGATGCAACCCCCGCGCCCAGTCGGTGCCGGTGAGCCGAGCGCACTCCTCCAGCCGCTCGGCGGCCGCCGCGCCCTCCTCGACGTGACGGGTGCGGACGGCCGACTCCAGCACTTCGGGCAGCAGCCAGTTGCGGAACGCCGGCTCGTCGAGGGCGAACGCGGTGGCACAGGTCGCCAGTGCCGCGTCGTAGCGGCCCAGCGCGTTGTACAGGACCGCCTGCGCGCATTCGGCGGTCGTCAGCAGCCGCCCCTCGGCCCGCTGCTCGGCGTCCTGCGTGACGGCCGCCACCAGAGCCGTGGTGCGGGCCTCGTCGCCGCTCCAGGCCGCCAGCACCAGCTCGGCGTGCCGCATCGGGGTGGCACCGGTGGCCCTGCTGACCTCCTCGGCCTCCGCGACGAGCGACGCCGCCTCCTCCAGCCGCCCGCCGTGGATCCGGGCGATTGCCTGCTGGGCGAGCCCCGAGGGCAGGGCGGCCAGGACGCCGTGCCGGCGCGCCGCCGCCGTCCTGCGGTCGGCCAGTTCCTGCCAAGCCGCGCTGTCCCACACGTCGACGGCCGCCTGGCACGCGAGCCAGCTGCCGCTCGTGTCGAGATCGGTCTCCGGGGAGGCCGTGAGGTAGGCGCCGACGGCACGCCGCAGCGGGGTGAGGGCCGCCGCGTATCCCTTGATCGTCTGGGTGGCGACCGCCTCCAGCAGCAGTTCGTGCGGGCGCAGGACGCTGCCGGGCGCCGCGTAGGCCGCCCGTGCCGTGCGCGCGAAGTCCTCCGGGGGGCGGAAGCGGCCCGCGTACACCGCGGCGGCCAGCACTTCCAGTAAGGGGCCGCGGGCCTGCTCCGGGTGGAGCGAACCGGCGTGCGCGGCGACCTCGTGCAGCGCGGCGACCGAGGCGGCGTCGCGGTGCAGGCCGTACTGGGTGCGGGCCCGCAGCACGGCGGCCCGGGCCTGCTCGGGTTCCGGCAGCGCCCCGGTGTGCACCCGGGCCAGCAGCTCCAGCGCCTGACTGAGGTTCCCGCACCGGTGCCGGGCACCGGCGCAGGCCAGCAGACGCAGCGCCCGGATGCGCCTGTTCGCGGTCAGGGCCGCCGACAGCTCCCACAGGGCGGCGGCCGTCACCGAGTCGTGGCGGGAGGCTGCCAGATCCGCCGCCCGGTGCAGCTGGGCCGCCACGGCGTCGTCGAAGGTGGACGCGGACTGCCCGAGATGCCAGGCGCTCTGCTCCGGTGCCCGCACGACGTCGCACGCACTCGCCAGCGCGCGGTGCGCGTCGCGGCGATCCGCCGCCGACGCCGTGGCGTAGACGGCGGTCCGGGCCAGGGGATGGCGGAACCGTACGCGGGAGCCGAACTGCACCAGGCCCGTGGCCTGCGCCTGCGCGACGGCCGCAGAGCCGAGGCCCAGGCCCCGCACCGCCTGCAGCACGGTCACCACGTCGCCCAGCGGCTCGGCCGCGGCCACCAGGAGCACGCGCCGGGCGGCCGCGGGCAGGGCCGCCGGTACGGCGTGCTCGAGGAGTTCTCGCCGCGGCGCGCCCCCGGCGTCGACAGGGGGCCGCGCGCAGGCCATCTCCGTCGGTGAGAGCGCGTCCGGCACCGACAGCAGCGCCCGGGGGTTGCCGTGCGACTCGTCCACCAGCCGCTCGCAGACGCGTGCGTCGAGCGGCGCGCGCAGACGGGTGGCCAGCAGGGCGTGCGCGCCCTGCTCCGACAGCGGCTCCACGGTCAGCCGGGGAAAGGAGGCGAGGTCCTCGCCGAGGGCGGGCCCGGGCCGGGCCAGCACGACGGCGATCCGCTCACCGGCGCAGCGCCGGGCCGCGATCGCCACGCTCGCGAGCGAGGCCTCGTCCAGCCGGTGCGCGTCGTCGAAGAGACAGATCAGCGCACGCCGTGCGGAGGCCGCGGACCACAGGCTCTGCACGGCGAGACCCACGTCGAGGAGGGCGGGAGCATGGCCGGTGTGCAGCCCCAGGAGGGTCTCCAGCGTGCGGCGCCGGCCCGCGGGCAGCCGGGGAAGGTCCTCCCGGAAGTGCGCGCACAGGCGCTGCACCGCAGCGAACGGCAGGTCCCGCTCGCCGGACACGCCGTCGACCCGGACCACCCGAGCGCCGGACGACTCCCGGGCCGCCAGGTGATCGAGCAGGGCGCTCTTGCCGATGCCCCGCTCCCCGCACAGCACGAGCGTGGCGCTCCGGCCGGCCCGGGCGTCGGCGACGACCTGCGCGAGCGCCGCGATCTCCCGTTCCCTGCCGTGCAACCCGCCCGTGCCGCCCGCGGCGGTTCCCCGGCTGTCGACCGGAACGGTGATGAGCATGTGCCCCCCTGTGGTGCGTGCCGTCTCGGGAGGCGCCCCCGGCAGCGCGCGCTCCCCCCGGCCACCGATCTTGACCCGCGCCCGTCTACGACTCGTCGACGCCGCGTCTGCGGTGCGTCTACGCCCCGCCGCGAACGCCCTGCGAGCTGCCCGGTCGCGGTCGGCGTCCTCGCGTGGCACGGGCCGCTTCGCACCGGTCGGCGTGCCGTTCTGGGAGACCGGCCTGGCACCTGGTCCGTACGTTTTGCCGCTACGGTCGCCAGGGTCCGAGCAGCTCGCTGGTGACCTCGTGCAGCCGGGCCCGGAACACGGGGTCCTGCACTTCGGGGTTCGGCTCGGTCACCAGACCCTCGTCGAGGTAGGCGCCGGAGAACGGCAGCGGCGCCGTCGCGGCGTCCACGACGTGGCGTGCCCCGTGGCCGGGGGCGTGCCCGCGCACCGAGAACATCGCGTGCAGCAGGCCGGTGCTGATCACCCCGGGACTGATGCTGACGATCGAGGGGCCGGTGGCGCCCCACTGCTCCGCCTGCCACCGCGCGTGCCCGACCATCGCCAGCTTGGAGCGCGCGTAGGCCCGGACCGGGCTGTAGCCGTGGCGCAGGCCGATGTCGTCCAGGTCCAGCGTGACCGACTGGTGGGTGGCGGAGGCGACATGGACGACACGGCCGCCCGCGGAGGTGAGGAGCGGCTCGAGATGCTCGACGAGCAGGACGGCGGCCAGGTAGTTGGTCTGCAACGTCGCCTCGTACCCGTGGCGGCTGACCTCCCGGTGCTCGGCACCGGGCCGGCCGGCGTTGTTCACCAGCACGTCGACACGGTCGGTGAGGCCCCGGACGCCTTCGGCCAGTCGCACGACGTCGTCCAGGTCGTCGAAGTCGGCCCGCAGATAGTGCACCTCCGCCCGGCCTTCGGCGGACAGTTCGCGCAGCAGGGGGCCGACCTCCCGCGCGGACTGCGGCCCGTGCACGATCAGGCGACCGGTGCCGGCGGCGAACCGGCGTGCGCTCGCCTCACCGATACCGCTGGTGGCTCCGGTCAGGACGACGGTCTTCTCGGTCATGGCGCATGCTCCCGGAACGGCGAAGGGACGTGGGGCGAAGGGGGGGGAGGGGGACGGCTCGGTGGAGGACGGTGACGGCCTACTTCCCCCACTCCGGACCGCCGTCGGTGCAGGTCTGTCCGCCGTCCACGGGCAGGGCGACGCCGGTGATGACGGCGGCCTCGTCGCTGGCGAGGAAGGCGATGGCCGCGGCCACCTCGTCCGCCTGGGCCGCGCGGCGCAGCGGGATACGGTCCCAGGCCCGCTCCAAAAGCGCGTCGTCCGCCATGATCTCGTCGACCATCTCGGTGACGGTCAGACCCGGGCAGACGGTGTTGGCGCGCACGCCGTCCTTGCCGACGTCGCAGGCGACCGAGCGGGTGAGGTTGGCGACCGCGGCCTTGACGGCGTTGTAACCGGCGTGGGACCAGCCTCCGCCGAGGGAGGACACGGAACCGACGTTGACGATCGAGCCCTTGGTGACGCGCAGGTGCGGCAGGACCGCGCGTGTGGTGTAGAAGACGCTGCTCAGGTCGGCGCCTACGCAGGTCTGCCAGTCCTCGTCGGAGGTCTCCTCCACGCTGCCGACGAGGTTCATGCCGGCTGCGTTCACCAGCGTGTCGACCCGGCCGAAGCGCCGCACGGCGGCCTCGATCAGGGCGTCGCACTGGGCACGCTCGGAGACGTCGGCGGGGAAGACGAGGACGCGATCTCGTGGCATGTCGGCGGCGGCCTGTTCCAGGCGCTCCTTGCGCCGCCCCGAGATGACCACCGAAGCACCCTCGTCGAGCAGACGGCGCGCCGTGGCCAGGCCGATGCCGGTTCCGCCGCCGGTGATGACGGCGACCTTGCCCTCGAAGCGAGACATGATCGTTTTCCTTTCCCGTGGGCGTGTGTGTGGGGGAAGTCAGTGGCGACGACGTGGGTGCCGCTATCGGCCGGCGGGGAAGTCGGCGCTGCGGGTGACGGCCTCCCACGCCTCGAACTCGGCCTTCTGGGCGTCCAGTTCAGCCATGGCGGCGGTGTAGGCGTCCGCGCCGAGCAGCAGATGGCGCGGCATGTCGAGGGAGGTGACCGCCTTCACCAGAGCGCGGGCCGCCCGGTCCGGGTCGCCGGCCTGGCGGCCGACGGAGGCGTGGTACGCACGCCGTGCGGCACCGGCGCTCCGGTCGTAGTCGGCGATCGGGTTCTCGGTCTCCTGCGACGATCCGGCCCAGTCGGTGCGGAAGGCCGAGGGCTCCACCGTCAGGACGCCGATGCCCAGCGGTTCGACCTCGTGGCGCAGGCTCGCCGACAGGCCCTCGACCGCGAACTTGGCCGCGCAGTAGTAGCCGACGGCGGTGTGGCCGACCAGCCCTCCGATGGAGGTGAGGTTGACGATCGTGCCGGAGCGCCGGGCCCGCATCCCGGGCAGAACGGCGTGGATCATGCGGGTCACGCCGCGGAAGTTGACGTCGAAGAGCCGGTCCACGACCTCGTCCGGGGTCTCCTCCACGGCGGCGAAGTAGCCGATGCCGGCGTTGTTGACGACGACGTCGATGCGGCCGAAGTGCGCCTCCGCCGCATCGACGGCGTCCTGGACGCTGGACCGGCTGGTGACGTCGAGGGGCAGCACCAGGGCGTTGTCGTACGGGGCGAACTCCTTGACGGAGTCGGTCCTGCGTGCCGTGACCGCCACCCGGTACCCCTCGTCCAGCAGGTGCGTGGCGATGCTGCGGCCGAAACCGGTGGAACAGCCCGTGACCATCCATACCGGCGCGTCGTGTGTGCTCACCATGGTCGTGTCCTTCGGGAATCGTCGATGTCTCCTCGCGCCCCTGCCTTCTCGGGGGCACAAGAAGATGCTGGCCGTGACGGCCGCCGGTACCCAGGCCGGGCTTTACCTGGGAGTGACGTTCCTGGGAAGCGCCGACTCCGGTCACGGACCTCGCCGCGGACGGCCGAGGTGTCTGCCGGTCACTGGTCGCCCAGCGCGGTGGCCCGCTGGTCCACCGCGGCGTCCTGGCGCCGCACCCCGGCGAAGCGGGTGGGGCGGAACGCCCGCAGGAGGTCCTGCTCCCGGCCGGTCGTGAGCTCGGCCGCCGCCAGCCGTCCGAGGAGCGGCGCCAGCGTGATCCCGCTGTGCGAGACGAGACAGTAGACGCCCGACCCCGCGGCGGCGGGGCCGGCGATGGTGCGGCCGTCCAGCGGCAGGGAGCGGAATCCGACGCGCAGGTCGATCACCGGCCTCTCGCCCACGCCGGGCAGCAGCGCGCGGAACCGGTGGGCAAGGGCGGCCGCGGCGTCCCCGTCCGGGGACGGCGGGGCCGCCGGGTCGACGTCCGCGTTCAGGTCGAGGGCCTGGACGACGGTGTGCCCGCCGGCCGAGGGGCGGAGGTTGAGGCCGGGTCCGTGGATCACACAGCGCAGGCCGAGCGCCGGTGACCTGACGTATCCGAGCAGGCCGACCGTCTGCGCGCCACGACCGGTGTCCGTCACCATCGGGACGTCGATCCCGGCCCGTGCGGCCAGCTCCTGCGGCCAGCGGCCCGCCGCCAGGACGACCCGGTCGCCCCGGACGGTCTCGCCCCCGGCCAGCTCGACGGAGACGCCGTCCGGCCGGTCGTCGAGGGCGACGGCCTCGCCGAGCGCGTACACGGCGCCGTGCCGCCGGGCGTCCGACAGCAGCGCCTCCAGGAAGAGGTCGGGCAGCACGTATCCCTCGCCGGGGAAGTGCGCGACGGCCGTGACGGTGCCGGGGATCCGCACGTCGCCGGCGATCCGGACCGCTTCACGCGGTGTGACCCAGTGCGCCGGGTAGCCGAGGGACCGCAGCCGCTCCACATTGCTCACCAGGCGCTCCTCGCTCGCGCCGTCCGCCCAGTGCAGGGCGCCGCTCGGGAAGTACGACGGCGGACCCGCCAGCCGCTCGGCGAGCCTGGCGTGCTCCTCCATCCCGGCGACGTTCAGCCGGTGGTAGTCCCTCTCGTGCTTCCGGTTGGCGTTGGTCCAGGCGAACGTCGTCGCGCTCGTCCCCGTGCCGGCACCCCGCCGGTCCAGCAGCAGGACCTCCGCGCCGGCGACCGCCAGATGCCTCGCGGCGCTCACTCCGAGCACACCGGCGCCGACGACGATGACCTTCATGATGTGTGTCCTTCCGTCGATCTTGCCGTTCCGTGCGAACACCGCTGCCGCAGCGGTCAAGATGGGTACACCTGTGTGAGGAGGCAGTGGTGCTCGGAAGGTGCGCGCGGTGGCTCGTGGGCGTCATGACCGTCGTCTGCATGGTGCTCGTCGGCCCCAGTGCGCCGAGCGGTGCCCTCCTCGGCGCGTCGCTGCCCGTCGGAGCCGTCAAGGACGTTGTACCGAACCGGGTCGTGACGTGGAACATCTGCAACCCGTGCGACAGCGGCAACGCCGACCGGGCGGCCGAGATCGCCGCGTACGCGCCCCAGGTCATCGGCCTGCAGGAGGCGTGCGTCCGTGACGTCGAGAGCATCCGGGAGCACCTGAAGAACCTGCACGGGCTGGTCTACCGCGTCGAGTACGGCAGCGTCCTGCGCAAGTGGGGCCGCTGCGGAGGAGCGCCGTGGAGTCCGGGCGCCTACGGCCAGGCGATCCTCTCCGCGGCGCCGATGACGGACGTCGTCAGCGTCGAGTATCCCGACGGCGGGTCGGAGGACCGCGGGTACATGGCCGTCACCACCACCGTGGACGGGCGGCCCGTCCGGGTCTTCAACACGCATCTGGCCCAGCGGTCGCAGGAGGCGGTCCGGGCGGAACAGGCCCGGGTCCTCGCCGCGGCCGCCGCCCGGCACGAGCGCGCGATCCTGATCGGCGACTTCAACGCCGTGCCGGACGCCCCCGAACTCACGCCGGTCCAGCAACTCGCGGTGGAGACGTCCCCCCGGTGCCGTCCCGGGAACAGCGGCGACTGCGAGCCGACCACCGACTGGCAGCTCAGGTTCGACTACGTCTTCCTGCGCGGCGTGACCCCGCTCGGGGAGCGGGTGCGTCCCAGCGCGCACTCGGACCACCACCTGGTGTACGCGGACGTGGACACGGCGTGAGATGACACCGGCCTGACCGGTTCGTCCCGTGGCACGGTCCCGCGCCCCGAAGTCGCCGGCGCGGCCACGGCGTCGAGCCCATGCGGACGACGGCGTGCGGAGCGGCGGCGCCGCGCGCGCCGGGCACGTGAAGCCCTGGTGAAAACCCTGTGGAAGCGCTGTCGCAGGTGCCGTTTATGCTGCTCCGAACGATCACGCGGGACCAGGGGAGGGCGCGGCATGTTCGGCAAGCTGTTCGGCAGGGGCGAGGAGAGACCCGCGGCGGATCCGCACGCCCTTCCCGTCCCGCGCAGGCGGAAGAACGGGACGTACACGCTGCGCGCGCTCGGCGACACGCGGGTGCTCGCCCTGGTGGAGGCGGCCGACGCGGGCGACTGGGACGCGGTCAAGGCGGCACTGGCCCCCTTCGACCTCGGCCGCGACCACCAGGTCCTGGGGGAACTCGCCGACCTGGACGGGGTGCAGGACTGGATCGTCCGGGCCGCCGAGGAGGACACGGAGCACCGGGCGACCGCCCTGCTGATATCCGGCACGCGCCACGTCAGCTGGGGCTGGGAGGCCCGCACCGCCGAGCGCGCCGTGAACGTCACGCAGGAGCAGTGGCGCGTCTTCCACGACCGGCTGCACATCGCCGAGGAACACCTGCTGGAGGCCGCCGAGCTGCGCCCCGACTGGGTGACGCCGTGGCGCCGGCTGCTCACCTCGGGCCGCGGGATGTCGCTGGGTTCCGCCGTCAACGAGGTCCGGCTCGACGCAGCCCTGCGCCGCGATCCGCTGGACCTGGAGACGCATCTGGAGTGGGTGTCGCAGTTGCAGCCCCGCTGGGGCGGTGAGCCGGGGCAGGCCCTGGCGTACGCCCAGGAGGTGTTCGCCCGCGCTCCGCACGGGCACCGCCTCGGCTGCGTGATCGCCATGGCGTACATCGAGGAGTGGGTCGAGGCGGACCGCGGCGACTACCTGCAGACCGACGAGATCCGGGCCCAGTTGCGGGAAGCGGCCGACCACAGCATCCTCCACCCCGCCTACGTGTGGCGCCCGGGCTGGCAGCACGACTTCAACATGTTCGCCATGGCCCTGTCCCTGGCCGGTGAGCGGCACACCGTCCGGCGCGTCTTCCGGACCCTGGACGGCGCCTGCACCTCGTGGCCCTGGACCTACTTCGCGGAGCCCGAGAAGCAGTTCGCCCGCCACCACCGCAAGGCCTGAGCCCCGCCGCCCGGCACGGCCCGGACACCCCACGGCCCGGACACCCCACGGCCCGGACCCCGCACGGCCCTGACCTCGCCCTCACGGCCGCGGCCGAGCACCGGGGCGGCCCGCCGAGCCCGACCGGCTCGCCGACCGGCCCGCGCGCGGCCCGGCTCGCCGAACGGCCGCGCGGCGCCGTATCGGCCGGCGGCCGGCCGCCCCACCCGGCGTCCGGCCGGCCCGTCACACGCACCCGATCACCCGGCCGCGGCGACCGCGCCCCCACGCGCACCCGCCACGCCACGCACCTCCGGTCACCGCCGGACCCGCTCCGGTCCCCGGCCCCCGTGCCGTCCCCCACGCCGTCCTCCGTCCCTCTCCCACCCCGGAACCGCCCGATGACTTCTCCCGACACCACCGCGACCCCGGCCGGCGCCGACCGCACCTTCCAGGTGGATCTGCGCGGCCTCGTCGACCTCCTCTCCCACCACCTCTACTCCAGCCCCCGCGTCTACCTGCGCGAACTCATGCAGAACGCGGTGGACGCGCTGACCGCCCGGCACGCCCTCGAACCGGCCGCCCCCACCGGCGCCTTCGGCGTCCGCCTGTACGCCGACGGCTCGGTGGTCCGCGTCGAGGACGACGGCGTCGGACTCACCGAGGCCGACGTCCACCGCTTCCTCGCCACCATCGGCCGCAGCAGCAAGCGGGCCGACGGCATCGCCGAGCAGCGCGGCGACTTCATCGGCCAGTTCGGCATCGGCCTGCTCTCCTGCTTCCTGGTCGCCGACGAGATCCACGTCCTCAGCCGCTCCGCCCGCACCCCCGGCGCCCCGGCCGTGGAGTGGCGCGGACGCGGCGACGGCAGCTACACCGTCCGTGCCCTGCCCGCCTCCGCCCACCCCCGGCCCGGCACCACCGTCACGCTGACGCCCCGCGCCGACGCCGCCGAGTGGACCCGCCCGGCGCAGGTGCACGCCCTGGCCCGGCACTTCGGCTCCCTGCTGCGCCACCCGGTGACCTTCGACGACGGCACGGCCGGACCCGGTGCCGCGGGCGCGCCCGTCAACCCCGAGCCGGCCCCCTGGGAGCGCACCCACCCCACCCCGGGAGCCCGGTCCCGCGCCCTGGCCGCGTTCGGCGAGCAGGTCTTCGGTTTCACGCCGCTGGACACCATCGAACTGGACCTGCCGGCCGTCGGCCTGAAGGGCATCGCCTGCGTGCTGCCCGAGACGGTCCCGGCCGGGCGCCGCCACGGCCACCGCGTGCACGTCAAGGGCATGCTGCTCTCCGAGCAGGCCGAGGAACTCCTGCCCGACTGGGCGTTCTTCGTCCGCTGCGTCGTCGACGCCGAGAGCCTGCGCCCCACCGCGTCCCGCGAGTCCCTGTACGAGGACGACACCCTCGCCGCCGTGCGCGACGCCCTCGCCGAGCGGCTGCGCGACTGGATCGCCCGGGCCGCCGCCAGCGACCCCGACCTGCTGCACCGCTTCCTCCAGGCCCACCACCTGGCCGTGAAGTCGCTCGCCGTGCACGACGACGAGATCCTGCGGATGCTGCTGCCCTGGCTGCCGTTCGAGACCACCGACGGGCACACCACCCTCGACGAGTTCGCGCGCACCCACCGCACCGTGCTCGTCACGTCGAGCGTGGAGGAGTTCCGTCAGGTCGCGGCGATCGCCTCGGCCGCCGGGCTCGGCGTCGTCAACGGGGGCTACACCTACGACCGCGAACTGGTCCACCGGCTGCCCGAGATCAGGCCCGAGGCCACCGTCGCCGACCTCGACCCGGCGACCCTCACCGCCCACCTCGACCCCGTCGACCGGGAGACCGAACTGGCCGCCGCGGCCTACCTCGCGCAGGCCCGCGACGCCCTCGCCGTCTTCGACTGCGACGTGGCGCTGCGCACCTTCCAGCCGGCCTCCGCCCCCGCCCTCCTCGTCGACAGCCGCGAGGCCCGGCACGAGCGCACCCGCTCCCAGCTCGCCCGCGAGCAGGAGGGCGGACTGTGGGGCGACATCCTCGGCGCCCTGCGCCAGGAGGCCCCGCGCGCCCAGCTGATCCTCAACCAGCTCAATCCGCTGGTGCGCACCGCCGTCACCATCGACGAGCCCGAACTGGCCCGCACCAGCGCCGAAGCCCTCTACGGGCAGGCCGCGATGCTGTCCCGCCGCCCGCTCAGGCCGTCCGAGTCCAGCCTGATCAACCGCTCCTTCCTCGACCTTCTCGCCCACGCCCTCCGCAAGGACAGCTGACGATGCCGACCACGCCCCAGACCACCGACGAGCTGTACCAGGCGCTCCAGGAGAACGACCAGCGCCCCTACGGCCGCACCCGCACCGTCACCGCCGAGGAACTCGTCGACGCCGCCGAGCGGTTCGAGGAGCCCGTCCCGCTCGTGCACGCCCTGCTCGAACTGCAGGAGGCGTACACCTACGGCTCCGAGCCCCGCAAGTCGCCCGTCGTCTTCGCCCGGCTGCTCACCCTCTTCGACGAGCGGCCCGACGTGTTCGACGACCGCATGCGCCACCAGCTGTTCTGGCGGTTCAAGTGGGTGGCGCACGCCCTGCGCCAGCTGCCCGAGATACCGCTGGCCAGCCTGCGCCAGTGGCTGACGGAGATGCGCGACCGCTACGAGCGGGCCGGCCTCGGCCTCCAGCCCTACTACGGGCAGGCCTACCAGCTCGCCGCCCACGTCGGTGAGGACACCACCGCCGCCTACGAGTTGTGGGCGGCCCGCACCCGCACCCGGCTCAGCGACTGCGAGGCCTGCGAGACCTGCCAGCGGGCCCTGTACCACCTCGCCGCCGGTGACGACGAGCGGGCGCTGCGCGCCTGGGAGCCCGTCCTGGCCGGCAAGGAGTCCTGCCAGGAGGAGCCGGCCCGCTCCGTGTCCTACGCGCTGCTGCCCCTGCTGCGCACCGGCCGCGCCGACCGGGCCCGCGAACTGCACCTGGCCGGCTACCGCGGCTGCCGCCGCAACCCCTCGATGTCCGCCGAGGTCGGCCGGCACCTGGAGTTCTGCGCGCTCACCGGCAACGAGGCCCGCGGTCTGGAACTGCTCGCCGAGAACCGCGGCCTGTTCGAGGAGGTCGAATCGCCGCTGGACCAGCTCGACTTCCTCACCGGCGTCGAGGTGCTCCTGCAGCGCGTCGAGTCGCTCGGTCACGGCGAGCTGCCCGCCGCCGGGTACGCGGGCCGCACCTGGACCGTGTCCGGCCTGCGCGCCGAGGTCCGCGACCGCGCCGACGACCTCGCCGCCCGCTTCGACGCCCGCAACGGCACCCCGGCCCACACCGGCCGCCGCCGGGACCGTCTCGACCGCGCCCCCCTCCTGGACGCGCTGGAACTGACCCTGCGCACCCGCGGCCTGGACGAGATGACTCCGGCCGCCCCGGCCGTCCCCGCCACCGAAACGGCCGCCGCCGTCCCCGACGCGCTGCCCGAACTCGTGCTCAGGGCACGGGAGCTGGACCAGCTGGGGCACCCGGACGCGCGGGCCTGCTGGTCCCTGCTGCGCACCCGCGTCGCCGCCCCTGACTACACCCACCCCGACGACCCGGCCGTCGGCCCGCTGCTCCGGCTGCGCGCCGACCTGCTGGACGACGAGGCGGGCCGGGCGGGGGAGAAGGACGACTACGCCGAGGCCGCCGCCCTCCACGAGGAGGCGGCCGCCCTGTACGAGGACGCCGGCCTGCCCGGCCATGCGGCGATCTCCCGCGCCTGTGCCCTGCTCGCCACCGCCGAACTCCCCGCGAAGGGCGACGGGGGAACCGAGGCCAAGGCCGCCGCGCTGACCGAGGCGCACGCGTCCGTCGTCCGGCTGCACGAGGAGACCCCGGGCCTCACCGCGCACCAGGAGGCCCGCCTGCTGCGGCTGCGCGTCACCGCGCTCGCCCTGCGCCTGCAGACCACGGGCAGCGAGGAGCACGTCGCGCCCGTCCTCGCCGAGGCGGACC
This sequence comes from Streptomyces sp. DT190, assembly GCF_049846985.1. NCBI lineage: Bacteria > Bacillati > Actinomycetota > Actinomycetes > Kitasatosporales > Streptomycetaceae > Streptomyces > Streptomyces sp. DT190. Next base: position 620,776 of record NZ_JBNCNM010000001.1, read on the forward strand.
TGCTGCACGCGTTCGCCACCCGGCACGACATCACCGGGCAGGTCTCCGGCGCCCTGCTGATGCGGGCCAGCACGTTCGCCATCTCCGGCGACCTGCCCGCCGCGGTCACCGGGATCGACGCGCTCCTGGACCGGCTCAAGGCCCAGGGCCCCGCCTGGCACCTGCCCCGCACGCTCGGTCTGCGCGGCCGTCTCCAGCTCGGTCTCCGGGACGCCCCGGCCGCGTACGCCGACCTCTCCGAGGCCCTGCGCCTGGCCGCCGACTGGCCGGCCGACACGGTCGACTCCGGCCGTCTGCACGGTGACCTGGCCGAGGCCGCGATGCACCTGGGCCGCCCCGAGGAGGCCCTGCGGCACCTGACCCGCTCGGCGGAGCTGGAGCTGCGCCGCGGCAGCCGGACGGACGCGTACTGCGCCTACAGCAACGCGGCCCAGCTCAGCCTCGACCTCGGCCGCGTCGAGGACAGCATCGCGCTGCTCGACTCCCTGCTCGCCGAACCGGACGTCGCCGCAGGGGAACTGGACGACCGGCTCGTCGCCCAGCTGCGCCTGACCCGCGCCCGCGCCCTGCACGCGGGCGAGGACCTCAAGGCCGCCACGGCGGAGTTCGTCGCCCTCGCGGCCGAGTCGGCCGGCTGGGACGACGACCCGGGCAGCCACGCCATGATCGCCGCCGAGACGGCCGTACTGCTCGGTGAGGGAGGCGAGTTCGGCCCGGCCCGGGAGGCCGCGGACCAGGCGCTCGCCGCCCACGCCCGGGACCCGCGCTACGAGCTGCTCAGCAACTGCCTGCGCGAACTCGCCCGCCTCCAGGCCCAGCAGCAGGGCCCCGACGGCCTGACCGGCGCCCGCGCCTTCCTGGCCGACGCCGGCCGGGTCGCCGACGAGGCCAGGGCCGCCGGGTACCAGGCCCGTGGCCGCTCCCTGGACACGGCCCTGGCCTACGAGCACGGGCGGGTCAACGCCTACGCCGGCGCCTACGAGGAGGCGCTGGCCGCTCTGGAGAAGGCCCTCGCCCTGCTCGGCGAGCCCGGCACGGACGGCGACCAGGCGGGCGAATGGGCCGAGTGCGTGCGCCTGGCCGGAGCCGTGGAGGGCATCTACCTGGAGCGCACCGCCCCCGCCCTCACCCGCCTCGACGCGGCCGTGTCCCGGCTGACCGCCCTGGGACACACGGACGAGAGCGAGGCGCTCGCCGCCCTGGCGGCCCGGCTGCGCGACGAGGAGTGACACGGCGCCCGCGGTGCCGGGGCGAGGGCTCACCCCGGCACCGCGGGCACGGGCCTCTTGACGCGGCCCGGGCACGGCCCGACACTCCGTAGAGGAATCCTAGGGAATCGGTAGGGAAACATGGGCCGTGCGGCAGCGCAGTTCGACGGCGACACCGTCCGTACCGCCCTGCGGTCGCGGCCGCTGCTGACGTCACGCCGCCACATCGACCTGGTGCGGGTGTGCAGTGCGGCGAGTCGCACCACGCCGCCCGCCCGCCGCGTGCCGTAGCCGTCGAACGCCCGTGACCGAACCCCAGGGAGACGCATGTCCGCCACCTTCCCGACCGCCGTGCCCCCCTTCCGCAGCAGGATCGGCCGTGACGCGCGCAGCGGCTACTACGCCGCGTCCCGCCGCTACCGGCTGCACCTCGCCCTGTCGTGTCCGCACTCCGTGCAGATCGCCGTCGCGCACGGCCTGCTCGGCCTCGACGACACCGTCCCGGTGACGCTGCTGCCGGCCGTGCCCGACGCACCCGGCGGGGGACACCGCGCCCTGCGCCCGCTGTACGAGGCCAGCGCCCACCAGCACCCCGGGCCGGCCGCGGCACCGGTGCTCAGCGACAGCTGGACCGGACGGATCGTCAGCACCCACGCCCCCGACATCCTGCTCGACCTCGCCCGGCGGTTCGGCGGTGACGGACCCGACCTCCATCCGCGCGGCGCCGAGGAGGCCGTCGAGGGCCTGGGCCGGCTCTGCGAGCAGGGCATCACGGCGGCCGCGCAGCGCGCCGGGAGGTGGGACGTCGACCCCGCGGACCGCGACACCGCGCTGGCCACCCTGCTGGACGCGCTGGACGTGCTGGAGCGGCGTCTCGCCGGGCGGGAGTACCTCGTCGGCGACGGACCCACCCTCGCCGACGTACAGGTGTGGACGGCCCTGTTGCAGCTGGACACCGTGCACCGCCACCACCTGGACGCCGCCGCGGTGCACCGCATCACCGGCCACCCGCGCCTGTGGGCGTACGCGCGACGGCTGGCCGCCCGGCCGGCCTTCGGCTCCCGCATCGACCTCGACGGCATCGCCCGCAGGCACCACGCCCACTGCCGGGGCAGGGAGGCGGCCGGCGCGGCCGTACCGATCGTGGACTGGGCGGCGTACACCTGACGGAAGGGGGCGCAGGCCTCGGGGCCCCGCAGACCGGCTGCTTCGCGCCGCCCGTCGGCCACTGAGATCCGGCCGGCCGCACCGCTCACCCGTCCGTACGCGCCGGGCAGGGCGCGGCCCGGACGCGGCCGTCACGATGAGAGGCATGACCGACACCGACAGGACCGGGACCTTCCCGGCCGGTACCTCCCCCGGCGGGACCGGGAGCGGCCGGCCCTCGCGGGACCCGGCACCGGGCACCGCCGTGACGGACCTGCGGCGCGTCGGCGCGAACCCGGACTTCTGGTACCCCGTCGCACGGTCGCGCAGCGTCCGGCGCGGACGGGTGCGGGCGACCTGCTTCGCCGGGGAGCGCATCGCGCTCTACCGCGGGCGCAGCGGCACCGTCCACGCGCTGGAGGACCGGTGCGCCCACCGGCAGGTGCCGCTGAGCATGGGCGTCGTGGAGGGCGAGACGCTGCGCTGCTGCTACCACGCGTGGGCGTACCGCGGCGACGGCCGCATCTCGCAGATCCCGTACCTGTCCAAGGGCGATCGCAGACCGCCGCGCGGCGTGCGCGGCTACCCCGTCCGGGAGGCGTACGGCCTGGTGTTCGTCTTCCCCGGCGACCCGGACAAGGCGGCCGGGACGCCGCTGCCCGAACTGCCGGCCTTCCGCTCACCGCGGTACCTGACCCTGACCTACGCGCGGACCGTGCGCTGCCACTACTCGTTCATGCACGAGAACCTGCTCGACATGAACCACCAGTTCCTCCACCGGGGCGTCGTCGGCAGGCTGCACCCGGAGCTGCTGGACCACCGCAGCGACGCGCGGTCGGTGGAGGCCAGGTACCTGTTCACGCACACCGGCGGGAAACGGAACCGGGGCGCCAGCCTGCTGGCCGCCGAGGGCATCGGCGGCAGCGGCTCGAGCGACGTCATGACGATCCGCACCGAGTACCCCTACCAGACGCTCGACCTGGTCCCGGAGAACGCCGAGCGCCCGGCGTTCCGCCTCTGGGTCGCCTACGTGCCCGAGGACGCCGAGCAGCGCAGGTGCCACACCTACGGCCTGCTCATGATCGAGAAGCCGCGTGTCCCCGGCGCCCTGCACCTGGCCCGGCCGCTCATCCGGCGCTTCACCGAACGCGTCTTCGCCGAGGACCGGATGGCCGTCGAGGCCGAGCAGCGGGCCTGGGACGAGCAGGGGGAGGACCGCAACCAGGAGGTGTTCTCCCTGATCCTGGACGTCCGCGAGGTGCTGCGCGCCAACGGCGTCCCGATCGGGTCCGGGCCGCGCCCCGCCGCCTGCGGCTCCGCCGGGGTGTGCGACGGCGGGTGAGGCTCACCGGCCCACGGCCGGGACCGGGGCGGCCCGCCGGTCAGGGCCGGGGCCGCGGAGGTCAGGGCAGGGGCGCGCGCCGGTCAGGGCCGTGGATCGGTGCGGTGCCAGCGGGGCCGGGCGTCGAGGCCGCGGCGGCCGGCCACCGAGGCGCAGCGCGGGCACTGGCGGCGCACCCGGTCCGCCGCGCCACCGGACTCCGGGAAGGTGTCGGGCCAGCCCACATGCGGGAAGCGCACGAGCCGGGACCGGCTCAGCGACAGCCCGCAGACCGTCTCGTTCCGGCCCGGCTCCCAGGCGTGCACCTCCCCGGAGGGCAGGCGGCGCCGGCCCTCCTCCTCGTCGGTCCACTGCCCGGACGCCGCGACGGCGTACTGCTTCGTCCGTGCCATGCCGGTCAGCCCGCCGCGTGGTCGACGCGCAGCCGCACCTGATCCTCCAGACGCCGCAGGCTGGTGTCGAGGGCGTCGGTGACGGCGCTCTCGCCCGGGTCGTGGCCGTCGTCGAAGAACGACAGGTGCAGCGTCACCTCACTGGCTCCGCTGCCGATGCCCGCGACCTGGAGCCAGCCCGCGTAACCGCCCTGTTCGCGCGTGCCCCATTCGAGCCGCAGCTGCTCGGGCCTGGCCCGCAGCAGCGCGGCGGTGTCCTCGTCGGTGCGGTCCTCGCGCACGGTGACGGCGGGCAGTTCCCCGGCCTCCACATGCAGGGCGTCCGGCAGCCAGCCGTCCAGCCGGCCGACGTCCGCGGCCTGGTCGAAGACGTGCTCGGGCGGTGCGGGCATGGTCCGGGAGCGTTCGTACTCGGTCATCGCGACATCCTCGGCTCGGGGACGTTCAGCGCACCGCGTTCCCGGCAGGCCCGGCCCCAATCGCGGATCGTCCCGCCGGGTCCCGGCCGGGACCCTCACCGCGGATCCCCCTCGGCGGCCCGGGCGGCGAGCCGGGCGCGGTCGATCCCGCAGGTGTGGCGGACGTCGGTGGGGAAGCGGGGGTGGAACAGCACGGTGCCGATGCGACGGGCGTGCGGGTGGTCGCCGAGGGCCGTGCGCAGGGCGCTCACGACCGCGTCCTCACGCGCCCCGCGCTCCGGTTCGACGCAGAGCACCGCCCGCTGCCGGCCGGCGGGCCCGACGCCCACCAGGGCGGTGCGGCGGACCCCGGCGGCGGTGTCGGCGGCGGCCTCGACGTCCTCCGTGGTGAGGGTGAAGTCCTCGCCGGTGACGCGGTGGGCCGTGCGGCCCAGGTACCACAGGCGGCCTTCGCCGTCGAGACGCCCGAGGTCGCCGGTGCGGTACCAGAGCGTGCCGCCGGCCTCGGTACGCGGGTGGCCCGCGGCCCCGGGGCGGGCGTGGTGGCCGGGGCCGGCCGCGGGCCCCGCGACGGCGATCTCGCCCAGGCCGGTGGCGTCCGCGTCCAGCACGCGCGCCTCGACGCCGGGCAGGGGCCGGCCGAGGCAGGTGCCCGCGTGACCCGGCGGCGGCTTCAGCCGCAGCGCGCGCTGCTCGTCCGCCTCGACGGCCGCCACGGGCAGGCACTCCGGGGTGCCGTGGACGCCGAGGATCTCCGCCCCGGCCGGGAGGAACCCGGCCAGGGCCTCGGCCGGACGCGGGCGCAGCGGCGCGCCGAAGCACAGGACGCGGCGCACCGAGGGCAGCGTCAGGCCATGCCGGGCGCAGTGGCCGGCGATCAGGTCGAGGACCGCCGGTGAGCCCAGGAGGACGGTCGCCCGGTGGTGCAGCAGGGGCCCGACGAGGTGGGCCGGCGGCGTGCGGGCCGGGGCCAGGTGGTCGATCTGGGGGGCGACCGTGGTCACGCCGAGCAGCGGGCCCAGCGCGGCGAACGGCAGCAGGCAGGACAGCAGGACGTCGTCCGCCTCGGCCCGCAGGACCGTGTCCAGGGCGGTGAGCTGTCCGGCGAGGGTGGCGTGGGCGTACTCCTCGCCCTCGGGCCGCCCGGCGGAGCCGGACGTGAAGGCGATCGCCGCCAGGTCCTCGGGCCGGGGTCCCGGTGCCCGCGGGACCGGGCTGGTGCCGTCCGGCCCGGTCACCGGCGGACGCCGCCCGGGCAGGTGCGCCTGCCCGGGGAAGCCCCGGCCGGTGACCAGGGCCGTACGGACATGGCCGCGCCCCCAGCCCAGCGCGCGGCGCGCCACGTGCGCCAGGGGTTCCCCGACGAACACGCCCGGGGCGACCTCGTCGAGGCGGCGCCGCACCCCGGCGCGCGGCCCGGTCAGCACGGGGACGGCGCCGAGCGAGATCGACGCGTGCCCGCACGCGGCGAGTTGATAGGCGTCCTGCGTCATCACCACGGCCCTGTCGCCGGACCGCACCCCCGCCTCCCGCAGGGCGCCGGCGATACGGCGGCTGCCGTCCAGCAACTGGCCCGCCGTCACCTCCTCGGCGGAGACGGGGCCGCTGCAGCGGACGAGGACGGGGGCGTGCGGGCGCTCGCCGAGGCGGGCCAGGCGGTCGGAGACAGGGTCGGACACGGCGGTGGTCATCGCTGTCCTCGCAGGGGTTCGGGGAGAGGGAGGTCGCGGAGCGGCGGGCCGGGTTCGTTGCCGGCGTCGTCCCTCACCGGGCGTGCACGGCGGGGGCCGTGCAGGAGCGGCAGCGGCCGGGCGGCGCCCACGCCGAGGTCGGGCCGGCCGGGCCCCCGACGGCGGTCGCGCGCCACAGGTCGGTCCACGGTGCGGTGGCGGGACGGCGGATGGGCGGCGACGACTGTCAAGCGGGCACGCGGGGGTTCGGGCACCGCGCCACCGTAACGGCCGGTCACGTACCGTGACGCACGGTTCACCCGTGTGGCGGCCCGGGCTCACGCCCACGGGTGAAGCGAGCCCGGCCGCCGGCGCAGTGGCCCCCCGGCTGAAACCGGCGAACGAGCTCCAGCCAGGGGGAAGTTCACGGCTGCGGGAGGAGCCCTTCTACACCACCTCGGCCCGCCCGGCCGTGTCGTCGAGGAAGCCGCCCGACTGGTGCTGCCACAGCTTCGCGTACGCGCCGTCGAGCGCGAGCAGCTCCTGGTGGCTGCCCTGTTCGACGATCCGGCCGCGGTCGAGGACGACGAGCTGGTCCATGGTCGCGACCGTGCTCAGCCGGTGCGCCACCACGAGCGCGGTCCGCCCTTCCATCAGCCGCCACAGCGCCTCCTGGACGAGCAGTTCGCTCTCGGAGTCCAGGGCACTGGTCGCCTCGTCGAGCAGCAGGATCGGCGCGTCGCGCAGGATCGCCCGGGCCAGGGCGACCCGCTGGCGCTGCCCGCCGGACAGCTTCACGCCCCGCTCGCCGACCATGGTGTCGAAGCCGTCGGGCAGCGCGTCGGCGAACTCCGTGACGTGCGCCGCCTCCGCCGCCCGGCGGATCTCCTCGCCGGTCGCGTCGGGCCGGGCGAACGCGATGTTCTCCCGCAGGGTGCGGTGGAACATCGCCGGGTCCTGCGGCACGTAGGCGATCTGCCCGCGCAGGTCGGCCTGGCGCAGCCGGCTGATGTCCTGGCCGCCGACGAGGATGCGGCCGCCGTCGATGTCCGTCATCCGCAGCAGCAGCCGGGTGAGCGTGGTCTTGCCGCCGCCCGACCGGCCCACCAGGCCGAGTTTCGACCCGCTCGGCACGTCCAGGTCCAGCCCGTCGAAGAGCGGGCGGCCGCCCCGGTGCGCGAAGGTCACCTTCTCGAAGCGGACGTCGGCGCCCCGGGGCCGCAGCGGTTGCGGGTGCGGCGGGTCGAGCACGGTCGGCGGGGTCAGCAGCAGCTCGGTGAACTGCGCGGCCTCCGTCATCGAGCTCTCCAGCCGGCGGTAGATCTGGTTGAAGTCGAACATGATCCGGGTCGCGTTGGTGTAGTACGTGAAGGCGACCACGATCGCCTCCACCCCGTGCGGACCCCCGGCGAGCGTCACCGCGAGCAGCAGACCCACCGCGTTGGTCACCACGGACATCGGCGCGACGAGGGTGTCGATGCGCAGGTTGCCGTAGTCCCACGAGCGCAGGGTGAGCCGGCGTGACGTGGCGACGCGGGAGCGGTGCTCGGCGGCCTCGCGCTCCTCGGCGGCGAAGGCCCGCACGGTGTCCATGTTCATCAGGCTGTCGGCGACATGGCCCGACACCCGTGCGATCGCCTCCTCCCGCTCGTCGACGAGCCGCTGCCGCCGCCGGATGAGCGGCACGACCAGCGCCGCCGTCAGCGCGATCATCGCCAGCAGTCCGATCACGAGCAGCGGCTCGTAGCGCCACAGCACCACGGCACCGAACGTCAGCGGCACGAAGCTGCCCATGATCTGGAACGTCAGCGTGTCCACGAACGGTTCGAAACGGGAGGCGAAGCTGAGGACGCGCTTGGTCAGCGAGCCGGCGAAGTTGTCGTGGAAGAACGCGGCGTCCTTGGCGAACAGCTCGTCCATCCCGATCACGTACAGATGCTCGATGCCGAGGGCGTCGAGCCGGTTGAGGCAGTGCAGGGCGACCCGCCACAGTGCCTCGGCCAGCAGCAGGACGCCGGCGAAACCGAGCACGTACGGCAGCGTCGAGGCGACCGTGACGTCCCCGCCGTCGGCGAGGTCGCCGACCAGTTTGGCGACGATCAGCGGCGCGATGTAGTTGATGCCGATGTTGCCCAGCGCCGAGAGCGACATCGCGGGGATCGTCCAGCGGCGCAGCCGGGACAGCTCCCTTCCGTAGTAGCGAAGTGCCAGGAGGACCGAGCGCTTGCCCGGCTGAACCCTGCGTGATCCAGGCGTTTCCATCTCACCCCTGTGTCGTCCTGCGGCCGCCCGTCCCGCGCGCGTGCGGGCAGGGGGCATCGCCGCAACGGATGGGTGGAGTTTCGGGTCGAGTCCGGAAGTGTCCCGCGACGGCGACCGCCCAGTCCAAGCGTTTTCCGGCCGGGCGGTGGTGTGCGGGGGCGCCAAGAGGCGCGGCGGGCGGACTCGGGGGCGGGAGCCGGCCCCGCGGACGCGCGAGAGCCTCCGGTCCGCCGTCCGGGCGGCAGGGGGCCGTCCCTCAGGACGGTCCGGCCGCGCCCTTCCTCACTGCGGAGCGCCGTCCGGGAGCAGCGTGAAGACCCGGTCCAGACCGACGAGGGTGAGGACACGCATCAGGTTGGCCGGCACGGCGGCGAGCACGATGTCGGCCCCGGCGGCCAGGGCGCGCTGGCGGGCGGCGAGCAGGGCGGTGATGCCGGAGGAGTCGCAGAACCCGAGGCCGGACAGGTCCATCACCAGGCACTGCCCGGTCTCCAGGGGCAGCTGGTCGATGTGCCGGCGCAGTTCGGGGGCCCGGTCGAAGTCGAGGTCGCCGGCCACCCGCAGGACGGGCCCGTTCGGGGTGGCGCGGAGGTCGATGGTCAGGGGGTTCATGACAGGCGGCTCGCCGGGGGGCGTCCCGCGGGGGAGGGGGAGGCGGGGCAGGGGACTCCGAGGGCGAGCAGGGCGGTGTCGTCGTCCAGCCCGTCACCGAAGCTCTCCAGCAGCCCGGTCAGCGCGGTGATCACCTCGCGGGGCGTGGCGGGCGCGTGGCCGGCGCCGAAGGCGAGCAGGGCGTCCTCCCCGTACCGGTCGTCGCGGCCGGGCCCGGACCGGGCCTCGGTGAGGCCGTCGGTGTACAGCACGAGGGTGTCACCGGGTTCCAGGGCCGTCGTGGCGGTGCCGATCGGGGCGTCGGGCAGCACGCCGACGAGCATGCCGCCCGGGGTCGGCAGGTACTCGGCGCCGCCGTCGGACCGCAGGACGAGAACCGGCGGGTGTCCGCCGGAGGCCAGCCGCACCACGGCCGGGCCGTGCTCACCCGCGGGCTCGACGATCCCGAAGATGCAGGTGCAGTAGCGGGGGTTGCCGTCGCCCGTGTACCGCTCGTGCAGCACGGCGTTGAGCGTGGCCAGGGCGGCGGCGGGCTCCGGGTCGTGGTGGGCGGCGGCCCGGAGGGTGTAGCGCGTCAGCGAGGTGAGCGAGGCGGCCTCGGGCCCCTTGCCGCACACGTCGCCCAGGAAGAACGCCCAGCGATTGCCGGCCACCGGGAACAGGTCGTAGAAGTCGCCGCCCAGCCGGTCCGGCGCGGCCGTGTGGTAGTGGACGGCCGTCTCCAGGCCCGGCACGGCGGGCAGCGAGTCGGGCACGAGGGACCGCTGCAGGACGGAGAGCGCGGTGGCCAGCCGGGTCCGGTCGGCCTCGGCCTGCCGCCGGGCCGCCTCGGCCTCGGCACGCGCCTGCTCGGCCTCGGCACGGGCCTGCTCGGCTTCCGCGCGGGCGCGTTCGGCTTCCGCGCGCACGCGCTCGGCCTCCCGGCGGCGGCGCAGCAGCTCCTCCTCGTAGGCGCGCCGGTCGGAGGCGTCGAAGACGGTGGTGCGGATCAGCAGGGGCTCGCCCTCGGTGCCGTACTTGACCAGGGCGGAGACCAGCACGGGCAGCCGGCCGCCGCCCGCCCGCCGCATCTCCAGGGCGATACCGCGCAGTTCGCCCTGCATGCGCAGCAGCGGCGCGAAGTGCGTCTCGTGGTAGAGCCGGCCGCCGACCGTGAGCAGGTCCGTGAAGCGCTTGCGGCCCACGACGTCCTCGCGCTCCAGGCCCAGCCAGTCCAGCAGCGTCGCGTTGATCTTGGCGATGGTGCCGTCCATCAGGGTGGACAGGTAGCCGCACGGCGCCATCTCGTAGAGGTCGTCGGCGCTGTCCTCCAGCAGGGAGGTGAAGGCCGCGTCCGTGCTCGCCCCGTCCCCGGTTCCCGCCGGCTCCGGCGCACCGCCGGTGCGGCACATCACTTGACGGTCTCCAGGAAGTCGAGGATCGCCCCGGCGGTGGCCTCCGGCGCGCTCAGCTGCGGGCAGTGCCCCGTGGCGGCCAGCGTGACCAGGCGGGAGGACGGGATCGTCGCGTGCACGTACGCGCCGACCTCGCGGGGCGCGATGGCGTCCTGCTCGCACTCCAGCACCAGGGTGGGCAGGCGGACGCCCTTCAGGTCCTCGCGGCTGTCGGTCAGGAAGGTCGTGCGGGCGAAGACCCGGGCGATGTCCGGGTCCGTGGCGCAGAAGCTGTTGGTCAGCTCCCGGCCCAGTTCCGGGCGGTCCGGGTTGCCCATGATCACCGGGGCCATGGCGGACGACCAGCCCAGGTAGTTCGCCTCCAGGGAGGACAGCAGCTCGTCGATGTCCTCCGTGCTGAAGCCGCCGCGGTAGTCGCCGCTGTCGATGTAGCAGGGCGAGGGCGTCACCATCACCAGGGCCCCGATGCGCTCCGGCGCGGCCTGCGCCGCCAGCACACCCACCATGGAGCTGACCGAGTGCCCCACGAACACCGCCTGCCGCAGGTCGAGCTCCTCGCAGACCTCGACGACGTCGCGGGCGTAGCCGTGCAGCGAGGAGTACCGCTCCTCGCTCCAGGCCGCCAGGTCCGACTTGCCCGAGCCGACGTAGTCGAACAGCACGACCCGGTAGCGCTCAGCCAGCACCGGTACCACCAGGCGCCACATGTTCTGGTCGCAGCCGAACCCGTGCGCCAGGAGCAGCACCGGTGCGTCATCGGGACCGGTGACGTTCACGTTGTTCCTGCGGCTGATGTCCATACCGGCCATGCTCCCACCTCGGCCGGGAGGCTTCGACGCCGGGCCTCGCGCCGGCTGCCCGACCACGGCTTCCCGACGACGGCTGGCCGACGACGGCTGGCCGGCGCCGGCTGCCCGGCGAGGGCGTTTCTGCCGCTGGTTCCCCGGCGCGGGCCGCTCAGCCGAGGTGGAGCGGGAGCCGGCCGGCCAGATCGCCGAGCTCGGCCCGCTCCGCCTCGGTCGGCGCCCGCCGTCCCGTGCCGATGAGCAGCGCGTCCATGTCGTACAGGGAGGCGGGGAACGCGCTGCCCGCGATCCGCTCCAGCAACGCGCGGGACCGGGTGAGCGTCGCCGCCGGGGGCTGCTCCGGGTCCGGCAGGTACGCGATCAGGTCCAGGTGGTGCAGCGTCCACTCCAGCACGTAGGCCTCGAGGTAGTCGGCCACCGTGAGGACCTCGTCCCGCGTACCGACCCGCCCGGCCGGATCGGCGAGCAGGGCCGCGCGCCCGGCCGCGGAGCCCACGTCGTCCAGGTGGAACTTGAGCAGGTGCGGCTCCTCGTACGCGGCGGCCAGCCGGACCGTCAGCGCGTCGAGCGGGTCCTGGCCGGTCGGCGGCGTGCCGGAGACCTCCCAGTAGGTCACCGCGTCACGGGTCGGCTCCCGGCGGGACGGGGTGGCCAGCGTGATCAGGACGTCCTGCGCGTCGATGACCAGGTGGCACACCAGGTCCCTCACCAGCCAGCCGGCGCAGCCGGACGGCCGGGCGAAGTCCTCGTCGGAGAGATCGGCGACGGCGGCACGCAGCGCCGTCCAGGCGGTCGAGAAGAGATCCACCTCGGCAACGTAGTGAAGTGCCCGAAGGTGGGCAACCGTATGGCACGGCCGGTCCGCACGCGCGGACGTCGAAGCCCCGCGCGACGGCTGCGGCGCACTCCGGCGGGCCGCCTCGCGCCGCTCCCGGCGCGTCCCGGAGGCTTGCGACCAGAAGAGTGGTGAGCAATGGCGGTCACACACCGAACCGGAACAGTCACCTCCGCCGGCGAGGCCGCACGGCACCCCGCCCCGCCGGACCCGGGCGGGGAGCCCTCCGTCCAGCCGGTCAACTCGCACAACGAGTGGGACCCGCTGGAGGAGATCATCGTCGGGCGTCTGGACGGGGCGACGATCCCCTCCGGCCATCCCGTGGTCACCTGCAACGTGCCGCCCTTGGCCGGTCGCCTGCAGGGGCTGGCCGCGGGGATGCGGTATCCGCGCCTGCTCGTCGAGCGGGCGCAGCAGGAGATCGACGCCTTCGTCGCCCTGCTGGAGTCCCTGGGTGTCACGGTCCGACGCCCGGACGCGGTCGACCACCGGCGCCGCTTCGGCACCCCCGACTGGTCCTCGCGCGGCTTCTGCAACACCTGCCCGCGGGACAGCATGCTGGTGATCGGGGACGAGATCATCGAGACCCCGATGGCCTGGCCGTGCCGGTACTTCGAGACGCACTCCTACCGGCCGATCCTCAAGGACTACTTCCGCCGCGGCGCGCGCTGGACGGCGGCGCCCAGGCCGCAGCTGACGGACGAGCTGTTCGACCCGGACTTCCGCGTCCCGCAGGACGGCGAACCCATGCGGTACATCCTCACCGAGTTCGAACCCGTCTTCGACGCGGCGGACTTCGTCCGGGCGGGCCGCGACCTGTTCGTCACGCGCAGCAACGTCACCAACGCCATGGGCATCGACTGGCTGCGCCGCCACCTCGGCCCCGAGTACCGCATCCACGAGATCACCAGCCGCTGCCGCACCCCCATGCACATCGACACCACGTTCGTGCTGCTCGCGCCGGGCAAGGTGCTGGTCAACCCCGAGTACATCGACCCCGACGGGCTGCCCGACGTCCTCGGCTCCTGGGACGTGCTGGTCGCGCCCGAGCCGGACCCGATCGACGAACGGCTGCTCAAGATCACGTCGATGTGCGGCAAGTGGCTCAGCATGAACGTGCTCATGGTCGACGAGAAGCGGGTGATCGCCGAGCGGCACCACACCGGGATGCTGCGCGCCCTGGAGCGGTGGGGCTTCGAGCCGATCCCGTGCGACCTGCTGCACTACGCGCCCTTCGGCGGCTCGTTCCACTGCGCGACCCTCGACGTCCGCCGCCGCGGCACGCTCCAGTCCTACGTCGACTGACCGCACCGGCCGGGCGGGCGCTCACCCCCCGGACGCCCCCAGCCGGCCGGCCGCCAGGGCGGCGAGTTCCGCGGGCGTGCGCGGTCCCGGCTCCGTGTCGCTCAACAGGCCCTGCGCCCGCAGCAGGTCCGCGGCGGCGGCGCCCCAGGGCAGCCGCAGCCCGGCCTCGCGCAGCAGTTCCGTGCGGGCCAGGACCGCGGGCGCGGGACCGGTGCGCACGCCGGACGGGGTGAGCAGTGCCGCGTCGTCGGCCCAGGCCAGCGCGAGATCGACGTCGTGGGTGGCCATCACCACCGTGGTGCCGGCGGCCCTCAGGCCGTCGAGCGTGGTGAGGAGCCGCTCCTGGCCGTCGGGGTCGAGTCCGGCGGTGGGCTCGTCGAGGATCAGGACCCGGGGCCGCATGGCGACCGCGCCCGCGATGGCCGTGCGCTTGCGCTGCCCGTAGGAGAGCAGATGCGTGGGCCGGTCGGCCAGGGCGGTGATGTCCAGGGCGGCGAGCGCCTCCGCCACCCGTGCCCGCACCTGTGCGTGGTCGAGGCCGAGGTTGAGCGGCCCGAACGACACGTCCTGCTCGACGGAGGCCGCGAACAGCTGGTCGTCCGGGTCCTGCACCACCAGCTGCACGGTCGTGCGCAGCCGCGTCAGGCCCTTGCGGTCGTACGTCACCGGCCGCCCGTCGACCGTCAGCCGTCCCTCGTCGGGCCGCAGTCCGCCGCTGAGCAGGCGCATCAGGGTCGTCTTGCCGCTGCCGTTGCGGCCGAGCAGGGCGAGCGCGCGCCCCTCGCGGATGTCGAAGTCGAGGCCGCTGAGCACGGTCGGACCGTCCTCGTAGCCGAAGGACGCGCCGCGCAGGGCGACGAGGGCGGGCTCGCTCATGTCAGCGGCCTTTCCAGGACGAGGGCGAGGGCGGCCAGCGCCACGAGGAGGGCGCAACTGGCGGCCGTGAAGCGGGCGGAGACCCGGGCCTCGGGCACCAGGACGCGCAGGGTGCCGTCGTAGCCGCGCCCGGCGAGTCCGGCCTGGAGGCGGGCGGCCCGGTCGAAGGCCCGGACGAAGGCGGTGGCGCCCAGACCGGCCAGGGAACGCCACTCGGCGGCCCGGCCGGTGTGACCGAGGCGCGCGGCCTGGGCCTCCCGGATGCGGCGCACCGAGTCCAGCAGCAGGAAGCTCATCCGGTACGTCACGAGCGCGACGTCGACGACCGCCGGCGGGAGCCCGGCGCGCACCAGACGCGGCAGCACATCGGACAGGGGCGTGGTGAAGGCGAACAGCAGCACGCCCAGGGAGGCCGCCGAGGTGCGCAGCAGCAACTCCCCGGCCCGCACCGGCCCGTCGGCGGCCAACGAGACGGCACCGCCGGGCCCGCCCACCTGCACCAGCAGTGTGAGCGCGCCCGTCACGCAGAAGCCCAGCGGTACCCGGTAGGCCCGCCACAGCCGCCGGCCCGGTACGCCCGCCGGCCCCAGGAGCAGCGTCAGGGCCGCCACCAGCACCAGGGCCGCGCCGGGCCAGGGCGGCAGCGAGATCGCGAGCACGGTGAGACCGAGCCCGAGCACGGCCTTGTCCACGGGGTGACGGCGGCGCCAGCGACTGCTGTGCGCCGCCGCGTCGATCGGCAGCACCCGGGCTCAGTCCTGCCCGTCGGCGGACTTCCCGACCGCGTCGGAGGGCACGCTCCCGGCTTCCCGCGCCAGGGCGCGCTGCTCACCCTGGCGCCGCCCCCGGTGCAGCCCGAAGTAGTAGGCGAGGACGCCGGCGCCGAGCGCCGCCTGCAGGGAGAACAGGGCCGACTCGATCTCCCCGGACGGCGGTTCGTACAGCGGGGAGAACCACGGCTCGTAGTCCGGCTCGATCTCGGTGATCGCGGACTCCGCCTCACCGTCGGCGCCGGCGAACGGCTCCTTCTTGTGGTCGCCGAGGCCGAGGGCCAGCGGCAGCACGGCGAGGGCGGCCACGATCAGCAGCAGCACCAGGTTGATCTTCGTGTTCCTGCTCATCGCGCCACCGCCTCCGCCTCGGTCCGGGACCCCTTCGTACCCGGCAGCACGCCCAGCCGGGTCAGCTCGCCCTTGCTGGACTGCACCAGCAGCCGCATCACGAGCACCGTCAGCAGCCCCTCGCTGACCGCGAGCGGGATCTGGGTGACGGCGAAGATGGACCCGAACTTGCCGAGGGCGCCCAGGAATCCGCTGCCCGGGTCGGGGAAGGCCAGCGCCAGCTGCACGCTGGTGACGCAGTAGGTGGACAGGTCGGCGACGAACGCCCCGCAGAACACGCTCACCATGAGCGGCACGTCGTACCGGCGCAGCAGCCGGTAGACGGCGTAACCGGCCCAGGGTCCGACGATCGCCATGGAGAAGACGTTGGCGCCGAGCGTGGTGAGCCCGCCGTGTGCCAGCAGCAGCGCCTGGAAGAGCAGGGTGATGGTGCCCAGCACCGCCATGATGGGCGGCCGGAACAGGATGGCCCCCAGGCCCGTGCCCGTGGGGTGGGAGCAACTGCCGGTGACGGACGGCAGTTTGAGGGCCGACAGGACGAACGTGAAGGCGCCGGAGGCACCGAGGAGCAGGGTGCTCTCGGGGTGCTCGCGCACCTCACGGGTGAGTGACCGGACTCCGTGGACGACGAACGGCGCCGACGCGACGCCCCAGGCGGCCGCGTGCACCGGAGGCAGAAAACCCTCGGCAATGTGCATGGCTCAGCAGACCCTCTCCAGCACCTCGTGGATGGTTGACGCGCCTTGGCCGGTCTCCTGGCTGACGGGTACCACCGCCCGAACTCCGCCTTCCCGGGTCACGAGGACCCAGTGGCTGCCCGCGAGGGCCGGAGCCGGACTTCCCGATTCACAGTGGCGAGGGCCGCACCGGCATCACACCGGATTTCCCGTTCACCAAGGCGTGGTGACAATAAGGCCGGGTCGAGGGACATGACAAGCCGCACCGGGGGCGCGCGAGGGGGCGCCCGCTCGCACACCGGCGCAGACTCGCTCAGTCGTCGCCCTCGTCCTCGCCGTCCTCCCCGCCGTCCACGGGGACCCGCGGAGGCTGCGGCTTCGGCTGCTCCGCCTCCGGCGCGCCGCCCTCGCCCGCCTCGTGCGCCGGGTGGGACGGGGCGGGCGCCGGCTCGGCCGGCGCGGAGGCGGCGGGTGCCACGGGGGACGGGGTGACATCGGCCACGGTGCCGACGGTCGACGTCCCGCCGGCTCCGCCGGTCCCACCGGTGTCGCCGGTACCGCCGGTGGAGGAGCGCGGGTCGGCGGACGTCCCGGCCTCCGCCCCCTGCGAGGTCGAGGCCGGGCTGCTCGCCGACGGGGAGGCGTCGGGCTCGGTGCCCTTCGTCGCGGTGTCGTCGGGCGAGAACCACACCATGCCGAGGTACATCGCGGCGAGGAAGAGCGCCGCGGCGGCCGCCGAGACCGCGAGGCGCGACCGGTTGCCGGAGCCGGTGCGCGGCGCCGCGCGGCGGGACCGCCCGCCCGCTGCCCCGCGCGACCCGGTGGGCAACGCGTAGGTGACCGGCGCGCCGGTCCCGGCCGGGACGTGGGCCGCCGGCCGCGGGGCGGGCGCCGGGGGCGTGACCTCCGGCAGCGGCTCGGGCCGCCCCTGCCAGGCGCCGCCGGCGAACCACTCGGCGGCCTGCTGGGCCGACGGCCGGTCCTCGGGCTGCTTGGCGAGCAGACCGAGCAGGTAGTTCTCGAAGGCCGGCGGCAGACCGGCGACGCCGAGTTCGCGCGGCGGCACGGGCGCGGCGTCGAGATGCTGGTGGAGGAGGGCGACGGCGCTGTCGGCCTCGAACGGCGGGCGCCCGCTGAGCAACTGGTAGAGCACGCACCCCAGGGAGTACATGTCGGAGGCGGGGCCGGCGGGCTGCCCGAGGGCGCGCTCGGGCGCGAGGTAGAGGCCGGTGCCGACGATCTGCCCGGTGGCGGTGAGCGCCGCCCCGGGGTCGTCGAGGAAGCGGGCGATGCCGAAGTCGCCGATCTTGAGGGTGCCGTGGGTGTCCAGCAGGAGGTTGGCGGGCTTGATGTCGCGGTGGACGATGCCCTGCGCGTGCGCCGCGGCGAGCCCCGAGGCCGCCTGGGCGGCCAGATCGGCCACCCGGCCGGCGGGCAGCGCGCCCGACGCGGCCAGCACCCCGGCGAGGCTGTCGCCCTCGACCAGCTCCATCACCAGGTACAGCCGGTTGTCGTACTCGCCGAAGTCGAGCACGCCGACCAGGTTCGGGTGGTTGAGACGCCCGGCGGTCTGGGCCTCCAGGCGGAACCGGGAGGCCGCCGTGGCGTCGGTGTCCTGGGGGAGCAGCAGCTTGACGGCCACCGCTCGGGCGAGCGTCTCGTCGTACGCCCGCCAGACCTCTCCCATTCCACCGCGCCCGATCTCAACATCCAGCCGGTAGCGGCCCGCTAGCAGCACTCGTCCTCGTCTCATGCGTGTGGGAAGTACGTTGCCGCAGCCCGAACTCCCCGTGTTCGCACAGGGATTGGTGGGGGGTGCCACAGCCGACCCAGGATACTGGCGCCGGGTGATCATTGTGCTCCGCGGCCGGTCAGTCCGTCCGGGCCCTCGCCTCCTCGCCGTCCGGCCGGTCCTCACGGCGCGGCAGCACCGCCACCGCCACCGCCGGTACGGCCGCCAGGACCAGCCACGGTACGGCGGTCGGCAGCCCCAGGTCGAGCAGGGCGCCGGTGCCCGCGCTGCCGGCGAGCACGATCAGGCCGGAGACGGAGGACAGCGCCCCCGTGTACAGGCCGATCCGGCCCTCTTCGGCGAGGTCGGGCACCCAGGCCCGGGCGGCGGGCACCACGAGCATCTGCCCCACGGTGAGCAGCACCACGAAACCCGCGGCGGGCAGCAGCCCGGCGGTGCCCGTCCAGCCGGCCGGGCGCGCGGCGGCCACCACCGCGAAACCGGCCGCGATCAGCAGCAGTCCGACCCTGAGCGAGCGGCGCAGATCGAGCCGGTCGCCCGCCCAGCGGGTCACCGGCAGCTGCGCGCACACCACGAGGACCGACGACAGGGCGAACAGCCAGGACAGCGGCGCCTGGGAGCCGGCCGCGCGCTGCACCTCGTCCGGCAGGGCCAGATACAGCTGGTTGTACCCCAGCAGGTAGGCGCCGTACGCGCAGCACAGCGCCAGGAAGCGGCGGTTGCGCAGCAGGTGGCGCACTCCGCCCCGCTCCCGGACGCGGGCCCGGCCGGGGATGTGCTGCGGCATCAGCCGCAGGTGCCCGGCGAGGACGAGCACGAAGACCGCCGCGCCGGCCAGGCAGGCGGTGCGGAAGTCGACGGCGAGCAGCAGCGCGCCCAGCAGCGGCCCGGCGAACGCCCCGATCTGCCCCGCCACGCTGAACAGGGCCAGCACCCGGGTGCGCGGGCCGTGCCCGTCCTCCTCCCACGCGACCGCCTGCCGGGCCACCTCGGACTCCACGGCGGGCGAGAACAGCGCGGCGGCGAAACCGATCACCAGCACCGCCCCGACCACGGCCCAGGTGGCCTCCGCGTACCCGAGCCAGGCGAACCCGGCGATCCGCAGCGCACAGCCGGCCAGCACGACCGGCCGCACGCCCCACCGGTCCACCAGCCAGCCCCCGACCACGAACAGCCCCTGCTGGCTGAAGGTGCGCAGCCCGAGCACGAACCCGACCAGCCAGCCCGCCATGCCGATCGCGGTGCCGAGGTGCTCGGCGAGGAACGGCAGCACGGCGTAGAAGCCGAGGTTGAAGGCGAGTTGGGTGAGGATCAGCAGTCGCAGCAGCGCGGACAGATCCGTCCAGAGCCGCCGGGTGCTGTGGCGCGGGGCCCGGCGGGCCAGGACACGGGAGATCAGGGTCGTCATCGTTCTTCTGCCGGTGCGGCGGACACGGGGGCCGGGAGGGCGTCGTGGCGGCCCGGCCCGTGCGGGAAGGGGACGTGGCGGCCCGGCCGTCGCCCGGGCACGGAACCGGTCCGGTCCGGCCCGGCGGCGGCCGGCCCGGCGGTCCGCCCGCGCCGCCCGGGCAGGCGTACGCCCCCGGCGGCCGTCACCGCCAGGGCCCCGAGCAGGGCGAGCACGGCCGCGGGGCAGAGGACGGCCCAGGGGGCCCGCTCGGTGTAGGGCTGGTTCTCGGCGAGCAGCAGGCCCCACTCGGGCGACGGCGGCTGGGCCCCCAGACCGAGGAACCCGAGCGCGGCCAGGCCCAGCGCGATGCCGGGCAGCCGCAGCAGGGCGTGCCGGGTGACCGGCCCCAGCACGGCCGGCAGCAGTTCGCGCCGGAGCAGGTACCAGCGCCCGGCGCCCAGGGCCCGGGTGGCGGCCACATGGGTGGTCGCGCGCTCCTGACGCAGCAGCGCGGAGGTGTGGACGGCCAGCGGGGCCCAGGCGACGGCACCGACGGCGAGCGCGGGCGTCCACGGGCCGCTGCCCGCCGCTCCGGCCGTGAGGAGGCCGGCCAGCACGGGCGGCACGGCGCTGACCGTGTCGGCCATCGGCCCGGACAGCCGCGGCAGCAGCCCCAGCAGCAGCCCGGCGGCCAGCGCGGCGGCGCTCACGGCGAGGGCGGTGCCGAGGGTGGTCAGCGCGCCGTGGGCGACCCGGGCGAGCACGTCCCGGCCCAGCGCGTCCGTGCCGAACGGGTGCGCGAGGGACGGCGCCCGGAGCCGGGCGGAGGTGTCCAGGGCGAGCGGGTCGCGCGGCAGGCCGAACGCGACGACGGCGGCCAGCAGCGCCCCGTACAGCAGGGGCAGGGAGCGCGGCGCGGGCGCGGCGGGCCGGTGCAGGGAGTGCAGGGCGCCGGCGCGCAGGGCGGGCCCGGTCAGCAGCCGGGCCGCGAGCCGGGCGAGGACTGCGGCCGCGGCCGCCAGCAGGACCAGGGCGAGGGTGCCGGTCTGCAGCACGGGCAGGTCCTGGGCCAGGGCGGCGTGCAGGGTGAGCCGGCCAAGGCCCGGGATGTCGAAGACCTGCTCGACGGCGACCGCACCACCGGTCAGACCGACCACGAACAGGCTCAGGTTGGGCAGCAGCCCGGGAACGCAGCGGCGCACCGCCTGCCGCGCCAGCGACGCCGGCGGGACGCCGCGTGCGGCCGCGGCCACCGCCCACGGCTCGGCGAACGCGCCGGGCAGCAGATCATCCAGCAGCCGCCCGAGGACCGCTCCCGCGGGCAGCCCGAGGGCCAGCGAGGGCAGCACCATCCACTGCGGCCCGTACCAGCCCAGGGCCGGCAGCCAGCCCAGCTGCACACCGACCACCGACGCCAGCACGGAGGCGACGAGGAACTCGGGCAGCGCGGCCGGCAGGGCCGCCGCCGTGCCCCCGGGCCGGTGCGCGCCGAGCCGCCGCCGCGCACCGAGCCGGAGCGTGCGGGCACACACCGCCGCCGCCGTGAGGGCGGCGACGACGAGGGCCCCGGACATCAGCAGCAGGGACACGCCGAGCGCCTGCGCGACGCCGGGCAGCACCTCGGAGCCGGACACCCACGAGGTGCCCGCGTCCCCGTGCAGCAGTCCGCCCAGCCAGCGGCCGAGCAGGTGCACCGGGCCGTCGTCCAGGCCGAGTTCGTCACGGACGGCGCGCAGCGTGCCGGGTGCCGGGTCGCGCTCCGCCGAGCGGGCCTTGAGGACCGTGCGGGCCGGGTCGGTGCGCGACAGCCACGGCAGCAGGCCGATCGCACCCACCAGGGCGGCCGTCAGCACGGCCCGCCACAGCAGCGCCGCACCGCCACCACGTGCGAGGGCGCGCACGCGCGCGCCGTACGGGAAGGCCATGTGCGTTACGCGAACGGGATCTCGAAGTGCACGGCCCCGCTGCCCCCGCCGGGCACGTCCGTCCGCTCGTCGCACAGCACCTTGCCCAGCGTCCGCCACAGGCCCATCGCGCCGGGGGAGTCCGGATACGTGTGCAGATACACCGACCGGTAGCCGCCGTCGGCCCGCGCGAAGTCCAGCAGTCCCCCCACCAGGCGCCGGGCCAGCCCCCGCCTGCGGTGCTCGGGCCGCACGTACACCCGGCGCAGCTGCGCCGTCTCGCCGGAGGGGAACCGCTCGGCCAGCCAGGCCGGGTTCGGCGGATGGGCCGGTCCGCGCGCGTCCAGCGCGGCCGTGGCGGCCACCGTCCCGTCTTGGCCGTCCACCGCGACGAGCAGCGTGTGCCGCGGGGGAGCGAGGTAGAACGACACCGGATCGATGATGTCGGCGTGCCAGCGCGGCACGTAACCCGTCCCGAAGTCCCGGTACACCGCGTCCAGCATCACCACCCGGGCCCCGTCGACGTCGTCCGGCGTGGCTTCCCTGATGACGTAGTCGCGCATTTGCGCATCATATGCAAGTGGAATCGTGGCGCTTCGCGGGGTCCCCGCCGGTCCGGGTGCCGGACCGGCGGGCCGGCGCTCACATCTCGGACGGAGTGAGCAGCACGAAGTCCGCGTCCGCCGGGTCCAGGCAGAGCGCGAGGCGGCCCACGCCCTCCGCGTCCTCGGGGCCCATCTGCACGCTGCCGCCGTTCTCCTCGACCCGGGACACCGCGGCATCGCAGTCGTCCACGGCGAAGACGGGGTGCCAGTACGGCCGGCCGCCCGCGAGGGAGAGGGCGTCCTTGCCGACCTCCATCAGACCGCCGTGCATCCGCTCCTCGGGGAGTCCCTTGGGCGCGATCATGGTGTACGTGCCCTCGCCGCCCGGCAGTGGCATGTCGCTGAACTGCCAGCCGAAGAGGCCGCCGTAGAACTCCTTCGCGGCGGCGGCGTCGCTCGTGTACAGCTCCGTCCAGACCAGCGAGCCCGGCTGGTCCACCAGTTCGAGGCCCGCGTTCGTCCCGGGCTGCCAGACGGCGAACTGACCGCCCAGCGGGTCGCTGAACTGCGCCATCCTGCCCCACTCGTCGAGGTCCATCGGGGCCACCCGTACCGTGCCACCCGCCTGTTGCACGGCCTGGGCCGTCGCGTCCGCGTCGGTGACGTGGTAGTAGAGCATCCACGCCGAGCGGGCGCCCTCCTCGGTGAGCTTGCCGAGGCCGGCGACGATCTTGCCGTCCTTCTTGAACATGCCGCCCTCGAAGTCCTCGCTCTCGCCCATGGACTCGTACTCCCACCCGAGCACGGGGCCGTAGAAGGCCGCGGCGGCCCGGACGTCCGGAGCGCCCAGGTCGAGCCAGCAGGGGGAACCGGGGGCGAACTCCGTCGTGATCATGGCGATGTTTCCCTTTCGCAGGTCCTGTGCCCAGCCTGACACCGGGCACCGGCATGCGCCCCTCGGCGTATCCGCCGTCCGTGGAGCCCCGGCCCGTGCCGGGCCCGGGGCCACGCCGAGGGCCTCGCGGAACAGGTCGGCGAGGCCGCGGGCGAGCGTCCCGGGGCCGCAGCCCGGGTCGAGCAGTCGGCACGCAGTGCACCGCCGGCCGCATCACCTGGCAGTCGCCGACGTACGACCGCGCGGCCACCCGGCGGCTGCCGCCACGCCCGTCCACCACTTTCCGCACGACGCCGCCGGAACGATCGCCGAAGCACGGTGGGCGGCCGCCGCGCGGGAAGCGACCGGCAGGACCCGCTGGGCAGGGGCCCGCGCGGCCGGGTCCTCGCCGCGTCAGTGGACGGACAGCCCGCCGTCCACGAAGAGGGACTGCCCGGTGACGTACGCCGACGCCGGGCTCGCCAGGAACACCGCCGCGCCCGCGAAGTCCTCGGCCAGGCCGTTGCGTCCGATGAGCGTGCGCGCGGCGAGGCCGGCGACCTTCTCGGGATCCGCCGACAGCCGGGCGTTGAGCGGGGTCATGACGAAGCCCGGCACCAGGACGTTGCAGGTGACGCCGCGCGGCGACCACGCCTCGGCCTGGGAGCGGGTCAGCGCCTCCAGTCCGCCCTTGGACGCGCCGTAGGCGCCGCTCTGGACGAACGCCCGGTGCGCCTGCTGCGAGCTGACGTTCAGGATCCGCCCGTACCCGCGCTCCGCCATGCCGGGGCCGAAGCGCTGTCCGAGCAGGAAGGGCGCCTCCAGGTTGACGGCCATGGTGGCGTCCCACACGTCCTCGGTGAGCTCGTCCATGTGCGGACGGAGGTTGATCCCGGCGCAGTTGACGAGGATGTCGGGCTCGCCGAAGGCCTCGACCGCCCGATCGGCGGCCGTCCGCACGCCCTCGCGGGTGCCCAGGTCCGCGCTGACCCCGGCCGCGCGGCAGCCCTGGGCGGTCAGTTCCTCGGCCGTCGCGCGCAGGGCGGCCTCCGTACGGGCCACGGCCACCACGCTCGCCCCGGCGCGCGCGAGGGCGCCGGCGATGGCCCGGCCGATACCGGAACTGCCGCCGGTGACCACCGCGACCCGGCCCTCCAGGGAGAACAGCGAGGAGAGATACGCCGGTGCCGCGTGGTCGTCGTCGTGTCCTGCCCGGTCGCTGTGCCGCGCCTGGTCCGCCGCCGGATTTGTCGTCATGCCGAGCACCCTAAGCGGACCGGCGGGGCCAGCGGGCAGACGGCCGTCCGCGGTGCCGTCCCCGCCCCGCCGGCACGGCGGCGAGCCGCTGTGATCTGGTTCACATCAGGTCGATTGAGTGCCCGGCCCGGTCGGTGTCCGTACTCATGGGTGTGTCCGTGGGGCCCGAAAATGCGAGGATGAGGCGCCATGACGGCTGGGTGGGGTGTGCGCGCGATACGGGCCGCGGTGTTCGCGGCCGTCTGTGTCGTGCTCGCCGCCCTGGGGCACGTCATGATGTCCGGCAATCACGTGCCCGTGCCGGTCCTGCTGGCGGGCTGGGGCGCGACCGGCGCCGCGGGCTGGTGCCTGGCCGGCCGCGAGCGGGGGCTCCGGCTCGTGGTCGCCGTCGCCGTCGTGGTCCAGACGGCGCTGCACACGGCCTTCTCGCTCGCCTCCCCGGCGGCCGGCGCCCCCGCCCCGGACGTCCACCCACCGCACCCGGGCCCGCCGGGTGGGTCCGCCGCCTCGGCGCACGTCACGGGCTCGATGGACTCCCTGCCCGCGTCCCTGTCCACGCCCCCGTCCATGACCGTGCCCATGTCGCCGGACCTGGACCACCTGGACCACCTGGACCACCTGGGTCACCTGGGGCACGCCTCGGGCGGTGACTCCTCCCTCGGGATGCTCGCCGCCCACCTGCTGGCCGCCCTGCTCTGCGGACTGTGGCTGGGTCACGGTGAGCGCGCCGCGTTCCGGCTCCTGCGCGCCGTGGGCGGCCGGCTGGCCGCGCCGCTGCGGCTGCTGCTCGCCCGGCCCGTGCCGCCGCCCCCGCCCGCCCGCGTACGGCGGCCGTCGTCCGACCGCGCCCCGCGTCTGCTCCTCCTCGTCCACGCGATCACCTCCCGCGGCCCGCCCCTGGGGACCGCTGCCGCCTGACGGCAGCCGGCACTCCCGGGGCGGCCCTGCGCGCCCCGGTCACGGTCGTACCCCGGTACGCCGGTGCCCCGGGCGGCCCGGCCGCCCCGGCACGGGCGTGCCGCAGGGCGACGGCCGTGTCCCCACTCAGCTCACCGGACCCCGCGGCCCGCGCGCGCACGCCCCGGCACCCGTGTGCCGCCGTGCCCGCCCGTCCGCGGTCCGGGACACCCGAGAAGGACATCAGGTGATCACTCCTGCCCTGCCCCTCGCGCCCGAGAGAACGCCCTCGGCCGACGCGTCGGTCACCGCCTGGGCGCTGGCCGCCCGCGGCGGCGACGCCGAGGCCGTCGAGCGGTTCGTGCGCGCCCTGCACCGCGACGTCATCCGCTACGTGGCCCACCTGTGCGCGGATCCGCAGGCCGTGGACGACCTGGCACAGGACACGTTCCTGCGGGCGCTCGGCAGTCTGCACCGGTTCGAGGGCCGCTCCTCGGCGCGCACCTGGCTGCTGGCCATCGCCCGGCGCGCGGTCGCCGACAGCATCCGGCGCACCGCCGTACGCCCCCGCCGGGCCGACCTGCCCGACTGGGAGCTTGCGGTCGAACTCGCCCAGCCACGCGGCCTGCCCGGCTTCGACGACGGTGTGGCGCTGAAGGAGCTGCTGGCGGCGCTGCCCGAGGAGCGGCGCGAGGCGTTCGTCCTCACGCAGCTGCTCGGGCTGCCGTACGCGGAGGCCGCCGCATTGAGCGACTGCCCCGTCGGCACCGTCCGCTCCCGGGTGGCCCGGGCCCGGGCGACACTCATGGCCCAGCTCGCCGAGGCGGAGGAACCGGGGGCGGCCCCGGGGGCGCCCTCGGTGCCGGCCCTGGCGGCCGCGGCCTGAGGAGTCCGGGTCGCGGGCGTCCGCCGCAGGTGCGAGGTGCCTCCGGCGGACGTCTGCGGCAACGGGCGGTGCGTCCGTACCTGAACGGGCGGTGCGTCCGTACCTGAACGGGCGGGGCGTCCGCATCCGGACGGGCCGGTCCTCCGCATCCGGACGGGCGGGCCCTGCGCGCCCGGACGGGCGGGCCCTCCATGTCCGTTGAGGCCCCGTCAGGCCGGCCGCGCCACCGTCCGCCCCACCCCGCGGCGGCGCACGCCGTACCGGCCCGGCACCGGCAGCGACCCGACGCCCTGCACCGCCAGGGCGACCCGCGGGTCCGGGGACCGGCAGCGACGCGAAGGACTGCCCGCGCTCCGGCGCCCCCCGCACGCGGGCGCCGCAGGACCGGTCCGCGACACTGCGGCGCCGGTCGAACTTCTGGACGGTCTATCCAGGAGCTGGACTCCTGGTCTAAAGTGGTGGTCGACGGTGAGAGGAGACGGGATGACCACCGCGCTGAACGCCGAACGGGACGCGATTCTCGCCGCGCTGACTCCGGTCGTGCGCGGCGTCGCCGCCACCTTCGGCCCGGTCTGCGAAGTCGTGCTGCACGATTACAGGGACCCGGAGAAGTCGGTCGTCGCCGTGGCCGGTTCGGTGACCGGCCGGACGGTGGGCGGCGCCATGAGCGAGATCGGCATGCGCGTCCTCGCCGACGGCGACAAGGCGGCCGACGAACTGAACTACGTCACCCGGGCCCGGAACGGGACGGTCGTGAAGTCCTCCACGATGGTGCTGCGCGACTCGACGGGAGCCGTCTTCGGCGCCCTGTGCGTCAACGTGGACGTCAGCGCCGTCGGCAAGGTCCACGAGCTGCTCGGCGCGCTCGCCGGAGCGGGGGGCGGCTCCGGCTCCGCCCCGGCCGAACTGCCGGTCACCACCTTCGGCAACGACATCGACTCCGTGGTCGACGCCCTCGTCGACGCACACCGGACCCGGCAGCGCGGCAGCTGGCCCGAGCTCGACCGGGAGGAGCGCCTGGAACTGTTCGGCGGCCTGGACGACCGCGGTGTCTTCGCCGTGCGCGGCGCCGTGGAGCAGGTCGCCGCCCGGCTCGGCATCTCCCGCGCCTCCGCCTACAACTACCTCGCCCGGGCCCGGGCGGCCCGCGACACGTCCCCTGGAGGGCACTCGTGACGACCACCACCCCACCGGTCACCGTCGACGACGTCCGGGACGCCGCCGCCCGGCTCGAGGGAGTCGCCCACCGCACGCCCGTGCTGCGCTCGCGCACCCTCGACGCGCTCGTCGGCGCCGAGGTCCACCTCAAGTGCGAGAACTTCCAGCGCGTCGGCGCCTTCAAGTTCCGCGGCGCCTACAACGCCGCCTCCCGGATCGCCCCCGAGCAGTTGTCCCGGGGCATCGCCGCCTACTCCTCCGGCAACCACGCCCAGGCCGTCGCCTTGGCCGCCCGCGAGCTCGGCACCACCGCCGTGATCGTCATGCCCGAGGACGCCCCGCCCTCCAAGCGGGCGGCCACCGCCGGCTACGGCGCCGAGATCGTCACCTACGACCGCTACACCGGCGACCGCGTCGCCGTCGCCGAGGCCCTGGCCGCCGAGCGGGGCCTCGCCCTCATCCCGCCCTACGAGCATCCGCACGTCATGGCCGGGCAGGGCACCGCCGCTCTCGAACTCCTCGAAGAGGTCGGTGAGCTGGACGCGATCGTGACGCCGGTCGGCGGCGGTGGGCTGATGGCCGGCAGCGCCACGGTCGCCAAGGCCCTGTACCCGGGCATCCGCATGATCGGCGTCGAGCCGGAAGCCGGGGACGACACCAGGCGCTCACTTCAGGCCGGGCGGCGCGTCAGCATCCCGGTCCCGCACACCATCGCCGACGGGCAGGCCCTGCACACACCCGGGGAGCTGACCTTCTCCGTCAACAGACGGCTCGTCGACGACATCGCGCTGGTCGGCGACGACGAGATCCGGGACGCGATGCGGTTCGCCTTCGAGCGTCTGAAGATCGTCGTCGAGCCGAGCGGCGCCACACCGCTGGCCGCCCTGCTCACCGGCCGGGCAGGCACGCTTCCCCGGCGGGTCGGCGTGATCGTCTCCGGCGGCAACGTCGACGCGGAACGCTTCGCGGCGCTGACGGCACGGACGTCTCCCTGAATGGCGTGGCCCGTTCGGCGGACGGACGATGGAAGCAAACCCCTCACCGAGGAGGAGCGTCATGCTTGAAGTGAAGACGCTCGACAAGCCGGACGAGCGGCGCGACTACCCCCGGGGCCACCTCGAAGCCGTCCACATGAGCGGACTGGACTTCGCCGTGGCCACGTTCGAACCGGGCTGGCGCTGGTCCGAGTCGGTGGCTCCCATCGCCGGCACCGACAGCTGCCGGATCCACCACAACGGCTACGTCGTATCGGGCCGTTTGCACATCCGCATGGACGACGGCGCGGAGAGCGAAGTCGGACCCGGGGACGTGTTCGTCTGCACGCCCGGGCACGACGCCTGGGTCGTCGGCGACGAGCAGTGCGTGGTGTACGACTTCGCCGGCAGCATGGCCAAGGAGTACGCCAAGAAGGACTGACACCGCACGGCCCGCCTCCGCGCCGGCGGAGCGTCACACGGTGACGACCACCTTCGCCCGTGCGTGTTCCCCCTCCAGATACCGGATCGCCTCGGCGGCCTCGCCGAGCGGATACGTCCGCTCGACGACCGGGGCGATCGCGCCGGACTCGGCCAGTTCCCGCAGGGCCGCGAGGTTCGCCGTGCTCTGCCGCGCCGACACCTCCAGCAGCCGGCGGCCCCGGGCGAAGGGCGCCACGGCCCGCCGTCTGAGGAAGAGTCCCATCGGGCCCACCACGCTGCCGCCGTCGTACACCCCTCCGCCGGACAGCACCAGCGTCCCGGTGGGGGACAGGACGCGCCGGAACTCCCCGAGCGAGCGGTTGCCCACCAGGTCCAGGACGACGTCGTACCGGCTGTCACCGCGCGCGAAGTCCTCCCGGGTGTAGTCGACGACCCGGTCCGCGCCCAGGGAGCGGACCATGTCCACGTTCCGTGTGCTGCACACGGCCGTCACCCGCGCACCGAAGGCCTTGGCGAGCTGCACGGCGAACGTGCCCACGCCGCCCGACGCCCCGTTGACCAGGATGGCCTGCCCCGGTTGCACCCGGGCGACGTCACGCAGCGCCATGAGCGCGGTGTTCCCCGCCAGCGGCACCGCCGCGGCCTGCTCGAACGTGAGGCCGGCGGGTTTCGGGCCCGTCTCGGCCGCCCGGGCGCACACGTACTCCGCGAACGTGCCGTCGGCCTCCCCGTACACCTCGTCCCCGGGGCGGAGCCCGGTGACCCCGGTGCCCAGGGCCTCCACGACGCCCGCGAAGTCCCGGCCCCGCACGGGCGTTCCGGGTCTGCGCAGCCCCATCACGCCGCGGCCGATCAGCGGGTCACCCCGCATGAAGTGCCAGTCGTAGGCGTTGACCGAGGCCGCGCGCACCCGCACCAGCACCTCACCCGCGCCCGGCACCGGTCTGTCGACGTCCCGGAGCTCCAGCACGTCCGCCGAGCCGTACCGGTCCTGCACCACTGCCTTCATCGTGCCCCCTCTGCCACCCCGAGCGTAGGGAGGCCCCCACCCCCGGGCCATCGGGGACGAACCCTGATTTTCCCCTGGGTCGCGCCACCCGGGAGCCCGCGCTTGCCCTCGGAAACCGATCGGTTTACGCTTCCGGGCATGGGAAACCGATCGGTTTCCAGCTGAGGCAATGCGAGGGAGATTCCCATGACCGCCATCGAAGGTTCCGTCGCCCTGGTCACCGGCGGCAGCCGCGGCATCGGCCGGGCCCTGGTCGCGGGCCTGTACGAGCGGGGCGCGAAGAAGGTGTACGCCACCGCCCGCGACCCGCGCAGCGTCACCCACCCCGACGCCGTACCGCTCGCCCTGGAGGTCACCGACCCCGCCTCCGTCGCCGCGGCGGCCGAGCAGGCGCAGGACGTCACCCTCCTGATCAACAACGCCGGAGCCTCGGTGAACGCGAACTTCCTCGACTCGCCCGTGGAGGACGTGCGCCGCGAGTTCGAGACGAACTTCTACGGACCGCTCCTGGTCACCCGGGCCTTCGTCCCCGTCATCGAGCGCAACGGCGGCGGCCACCTCCTCAACGTCCACTCCGTGCTGTCGTGGATCGGCCTCGCCGGCTCCTACAGCGCCTCCAAGGCCGCCTTCTGGTCGCAGACCAATTCCCTGCGCCTGGACCTGAAGCCGCGCGGCATCGAGGTGACCGGTCTGCACGTCGGCTATGTCGACACGGACATGACCGTGGGCATCGACGCCCCGAAGTCCACGGCCGAGGCCGTCGCGGCCCAGGCGCTCGACGGCATCGCCTCCGGCGCCTTCGAGGTTCTCGCCGACGACATCTCGCGCCAGGTCAAGGCCGGACTCGCGGCCGACCCGTCCGCCCTGTACCCGCAGCTCACCGCCGCCTGATCAGACCGGCAGCAGCCGCGCCACCAGCGCGCTCAGCTGCCGGGCGGTGCGGCACTCGTGCATCTCGACCAGCTCGGCGTAGGCGGGCGCGACCGAGTCGCCGGTGCCCCAGCGGGAGCGCTGCTCCGGGTTCAGCCAGTAGACGCGGCGGGCGCGTTCGGCGATCCGGCGCAGGGCCGGCAGGTTGGGATCGGCGCCGTTCGTCCGGGCGTCACCGAGGACGAACACGGTCGTGCGCGGACCGGCCGCCTCCGCGTAACGCTCGGCGAACTCGCCCAGGGCCATGCCGTAGTCGCTGCTGCCGTGCCAGCCCGTGATCGCCGCCTCCGCCCGGATGCGCACGCCCAGCCCCTCCGGATCGGCCGCGCCGTGCTCCAGTAGCCCGGTCACCTCGTCGATCCGGTTGACGAAGGCGAACACGCGCACCTTGCTGAACTGGTCGTGCAGCGCCTGCACCAGCAGCATCGTGAAGTCCGAGAAGCCGGACACCGAGCCGGACACGTCGCACAGCAGCACCAGCTCGGGGCGGGCGGGCCGCCGCCGGCGCAGCACCGGCTTCATCGGCATCCCGCCCGTCGACAGCGAACCCCGCAGGGTGCGCCGCAGGTCGATCGCACCCCGGGAGGCCCGCCGGCGCCGGGCCGCCAGCCGCGTCGCGAGCTTGCGGGCGAGCGGCTGCACCGCCCTGCGCAGCTCGGCCAGCCGGTCCTTGCCCGCGAAGAGGAAGTCGACCCGGTCGGCGGTCGGCGCCACCGCCCGCCGGGCGATCTCGTCCCGGCCGCGCCGCTCGGCGACCCGGCGGCGGGCCTCGGCGGCCACCAGCGCCCGGAAGGCGTCGATGCGCCGCCGGACCTCGTCCTCCAGCAACCGGTCCGTGAACCCGGGACTGCCGCCCCTCGCGCGTATCTCGTCGCGCACCCGGGCCATCAGGGTCTGCGGGCGCAGCCGTTCCAGCGTCTGGTACGACGACCAGCCGTCCGACTCCGGCGAGGAGCCGTAGCCACCGAAGCCGTCGACCGCCTCGACCGCCAGCCGGCCCAGCATCGCCCGGTCGTCGGCGGCCAGCGCGTCCGCCAGCCGGTCGCGCAGGTCCTGCCGCCCGGCCGGCCTCCCCTCCGGGGCGCCCACCCCGCGCGGGAAGTAGAGGTCGAAGACCGGGTCGAACACCTGCCGCTGCCCGGTCCCGTGCAGCAGGGTGGCCGCGAGGCCCTCGCGCAGCAGTTCCCGGTCCGCCAGGCCCAGCTCCCCGATCGCCCGCGCCGCGTCCACCGTCTCGCCGGTGCCGATCCGCACGCCGTGCGCCCGCAGGGCGGAAACCAGGGACGTCAGCCGCTCCGCGACGCCCGGCGCCGTGGTCACAGCGCGTCCAGGTCGAGCTTGGCCGACGCCTTCAGGACGTCGTCCTGGTGCTTGAGGAGCACCCCCAGGGTGGCCTGCACGACCGTCTCGTCCAGCGTGCCGGCGCCGAGCGCGAGCAGAGTGCGCGCCCAGTCGATCGTCTCGGCGACCGACGGCACCTTGCGCAGGTCCATCGCCCGCAGCGCGCCCACGACCCGCACGACGGAACGGGCGAGCGTCTCGTCGAGCCCCGGTACCTTCAGCCGTACGATCCGGCGCTCCAGCTCCTCCTCGGGGAAGCCGATGTGCAGGAAGAGGCAGCGGCGGCGCAGCGCCTCGGACAGCTCGCGGCTCGCGTTGGAGGTGAGCACGACGAACGGGCGGCGCGTCGCGGTGATCGTGCCCAGCTCCGGGACGGTGACCTGGAAGTCGCTGAGCACCTCCAGCAGCAGGCCCTCCACCTCGACGTCCGCCTTGTCGGTCTCGTCGATCAGCAGCACCTTCGGGTCGTCGCCCCGGATGGCCGTCAGCAGCGGCCGGGTGAGCAGGAACTCCTCGCTGAAGATGTCGGTGCGGGTCTCGTCCCAGGTCTCGTCGCGGCCGGCGCTGATGCGCAGCAGCTGCTTGGCGTGGTTCCACTCGTACAGCGCCCGGGACTCGTCGACGCCCTCGTAGCACTGGAGCCGGACGAGACGTGCCCCGGCGACCTCGGCGACGGCCTTGGCCAGTTCCGTCTTGCCGACGCCGGCCGGGCCCTCCACCAGAAGCGGCTTGCCGAGGCGGTCGGCGAGGAAGACGGTCGTGGCGACGGCGGGCGAGGCAAGATAGCCGGTCTCGGCCAGACGGGCGGAGACGTCGTCGACGGACGTGAACACCGGGGCCTCCAGGACAGGGCGGCGGGGCGGGGCTGGGTGGCTCAGGGGCCTATCTAAGCGCTTGTTCAGCGATGGTGTCACGGGGTCGCCGCGGCGGAGCACGGGTAAAACCGATCGGTTTCCTCCGTGTGTGCGGCGCGGTAACCTCACGGGTATGGCCACCACCGACAAGGCGTCCACCAGGGACCGGCTCCTCGACGCGGCGTCCGAGCTCTTCTACCGCGAAGGGGTCTCGATCGGGGTCGAGACGCTGTGCCGGAGCGCCGGGGTCTCCAAGCGGTCGATGTACCAGCTCTTCGCGAGCAAGGACGAGGTCCTCGCGGCGAGCCTGGCCCGGCGGCTCCCCGAGTACGAGGCCCGGCTCGCGCCGCCGCCCGGCCCGCAGGACGGGCGGCTCACCCCGCGCGAGCGCATCCTCGACGTCTTCGCGCGGCTGGAGAAGGGGACGTGCGAACCGGGCTACCGGGGCTGCCCCTACCTCGCCGCACTGGTCGAGCTCAAGGACCCCGAGCACCCGGCGAGCGTGGTCGCCCGCGGGGCGAAGGAGTGGATGCGGGAGTACTTCCGCACCCACGCCGAGGAGGGCGGCGCCCGCGACCCGGACCTCCTCGCCCGCCAGCTGATGCTGGTCTTCGACGGGGCCAGCGCCCGGTCCGGCGCGGGGATCGAAACGCTGGACGGCCTGACGACGACGACCGTGACGGCCCTGCTGGACGCGTCCGGGACGCGGTAGCGGCCGGCCCGCCGCGTCCCTGCCTGCGGCCGCCGGCCGCGGCTGCGCCCGGCAGGGGCCGCCGCGCCGACGACGGCGGCGCCCATCG
This sequence comes from Streptomyces sp. DT190, assembly GCF_049846985.1. Lineage (NCBI taxonomy): Bacteria > Bacillati > Actinomycetota > Actinomycetes > Kitasatosporales > Streptomycetaceae > Streptomyces > Streptomyces sp. DT190. The sequence goes on from NZ_JBNCNM010000001.1 coordinate 653,857, forward strand.
CGCCGGACGCTCCGGTTCCCGCCCGGGCGTGCCGGGGGTTCGTGCCGGGCGTACCGGTCCCTGCCGGGCACAGCCGTCCCCGCTGGTCCTTCCGGTTCCTGCCGGGCGCGGCCGTCTCCGCTGGGCCTTCCGGTTCCCGCGGGGCGAAGCCGTCTCCGCCGGGCGGCCTACCGGTTCCCGCGGGGTGCGGCCGTTTCCGCTGGGCCTTCCGGTTCCCGCGGGGCGCGGCCGTCTCCGCCGGACCTACCGGTCCCTGCCGGGCACAGCCGTCTCCGCTGGTCCTTCCGGTTCCTGCCGGGCGCGGCCGTCTCCGCCGGACCTACCGGTTCCCGCGTGGCGCAGCCGTCCCCGCTGGTCCTTCCGGTTCCTGCCGGGCGAAGCCGTCTCCGCTGGTCCTTCCGGTTCCCGCGGGGCGAAGCCGTCTCCGCCGGGCGGCCTACCGGTTCCCGCCGGGCGCGGCCGTCCCCGCTGGTCCTTCCGGTTCCTGCCGGGCGAAGCCGTCTCCGCCGGACCTACCGGTTCCGGCGTGGCGCGGCCGTCTCCGCCGGGCCTACCGGTTCCCGCCGGGCGCGGGCGCGAGGCGCGGTGGTTTCAGCAGACTCGGCGCTTCCCAGGGGCGACCACGCCGGCTGCGTCGGCCGCGGCGTTCCCGCCGGGGAGCCCGGCCGAGGCGCTTGCGTCACCGGGGTGTGTTTCCAGCCGGTGAGGGCGCTCCCGAGGGCTGTTCGCAGGCCCCGGCGGGCCGCCGCGGGGGCGTTCGGCGCGCCGGGACCGGCACGATCCCGACTCCGCCCACCACCCCCGCATCACGCCGCCGACGCCACCGCCCGTACCGCCGGGGTGCGCAGGACACGCCGGGCCGTCGCCAGGGCGGTGCCCAGTGTCACCGTCGCCGCCACCGCCACGACCGCGAGCCACACGCCGAGCATCTGACCGGGCAGCACCCCGTCGGTGCGCACCACCGTGAACGGCACGATGCCCGCCAGTGCCGCCAGCGTGCCGCAGCAGACGCCGGTCACCGTCAGGACCAGCCCCTCCGCTCCGACCGTGCCCAGCACCTGCCCGGGAGTCGCCCCGGCCAGGCGCTGCTGCCCGAACTCCCGCTCGCGGTACGAGGTCGCCGCGTACAGGGAGTTGACGAGCATGACGCAGACGAAGACGACGATGATGCCGACGACCGTGAAGTTGAGCGTCTCCAGGTTCTTCGCGTCGACCGACTTCACCGCACCACCCGAGGCCGCGACGGCGTCGCTCTCCACCGCCTGCATGGTCAGCGTCGCCGTGGCGACGGCCGTGAACAGGATCAGCGACATCAGGATCCCGGCGAGCTGCCCGGCCCGCGCGCGCAGGTTCCGCACCGCCAGCCAGCCGCTCGCCCCGCCCTGCGGCAGCCGGTCCAGCACTGCCGACAGCAGCCGCGGCGCCTTCAGGGCGCAGCCGACCGACAGCAGGATCGCCCCGTAGGCCGGCGGCGCCATCAGTGCCGCGTCCGTCGCCGACAACGCGAACGTCGACGTCACCGCCGCGGCACCGGCCGCCAGCGCCGCGTAGGCGAGCACCGTCCGCGCCCGGCCCGGCCGCCGTCCCCGGCCGGTGGCGCGGCGCACGGCGAGGAACGCGGCGCCCGCGGCGGCGAGCAGTGTGATGTCGAAGCCGGTCAGGTAGGCCACCGGCCCGAAGGAGAACTCCACCGACCGCGCGACCTGACCGCTGTCCTGGAACACCTCCAGCAGCGCCTGGCCGCCCAGCATCGCCGGGCCGACCGCCAGCGCGGCGCCCACCAGCGCCACCACCACCGCCTCGCCCACGACCATCCGCTTCAGCTGCGCCGGAGTCGCCCCCGAGCAGCGCAGCAGCTCCAGCTCGGCGGCCCGCTGCCGCACGTTCACCGTCAGCGTCGAGGCGATCGCGAAGAACACCAGCAGGGTGCCGTAACCGCCGACCACGCCCGCCGCCGTGGCGAGGGTCTCCGAGCTGACCGGGTCCACGCCCGGCTGCCCGGCCGTGTCGTGCATCGAGTTGAACGTCATGATGATCGCCGCGCCCAGGAACGCGGACAGCAGCGTCGCCAGGAACCGCCCGGGCCGCTGCCGGATCGAACGCATCGCCAGGACGAACATCGCTCACACCCCCGCCGGCACGTCGTCGCCCAGGTGCGCGAGCCGCTCGGCGACCGCCTCCGCCGTCGGGGCGTCCAGCCGGCCCGCCAGCCGGCCGTCCGCGAGGAACAGCACGGTGTCGGCCCAGGAGGCGGCGACCGGATCGTGCGTCACCATCACCACCGTGCGGCCGTGCACCCGCACCGCCTTCCGCAGCAGCCCGAGCACGTCCCGGGCGCTGCGCGAGTCGAGCGCGCCCGTCGGCTCGTCAGCGAAGATCACCCGTGGCTCGGTGACCAGGGCCCGGGCGATCGCCACCCGCTGGCGCTGACCGCCGGAGAGCTGGTCCGGCCGGTGCCCGAGCCGGTCGCCGAGCCCCAGGTCCGTCAGCACCTCGCGCACCCGCCGCCGGTCCACGCGCCGCCCGGCCAGCTTCAGCGGCAGGACCGTGTTCTGCCCGACGGTCAGCGTCTCCAGCAGGTTGTACTGCTGGAACACGAAGCCGATCCGGCCGCGCCGGAACCGGGTGAGTTCGGCCTCGCCACCGCCGGTCAGCTCGGTGCCGTCCACCCGCACGATCCCGCTGTCGGGCCGGTCCAGGCCCGCCGCGCACTGCAGCAGCGTCGACTTGCCGGAACCGGACGGCCCCATCACCGCCGTGAACGTGCCCCGCCCGAGCCCGAGCGTCACCCCGTCCAGGGCGGTCACGGCGCTGTCGGCGCTCCCGTACGTCTTGGTGACCTTGACCAGCCGCAGCGCCTCGGCGGCGGGTTCGCGCTGCTGGTCCTGTCGTGGGCCGGTGCGGAACATCTCGTCGTCCCCCTTCGTCGACACGCCCTGTGTCTCGCCCTCGACGCTACGGAGCGGGGGACGCGACCACACTGGCCGCAGAACCCGTATCGCGGGGTGTACTCAGCGACACCCCCCGGGTACTCGATCACCCCCCGTACGGAAAGGGCTGACTCGGCATGCAGATCGATCTGAAGGGCCGCACCGCTCTCGTCACCGGCTCCACGCAGGGCATCGGCGCCGCCATCGCCGCGGGACTGGCCCGGGCGGGCGCCCGGGTGGGTGTCAACGGCCGGTCGCCGGGCCGCGTGGAGGAGGCCGTGGAGCGCATGCGGGACGAGGTGCCCGGCGCCGACCTGGTGCCCGTCGCCGCCGACGTCACCGGCGACGAGGGCGCCCGGCAGGCGCTGGACGCCCTGGGGCAGGTGGACGTCCTCGTCAACAACCTCGGCGTCTTCGAGTCCGCCGACCCGCTGGAGATCAGCGACGACGAGTGGCGGCGCTACTTCGAGGTGAACGTGCTGTCCGCCGTGCGCCTCACCCGGCTCGTGCTGCCCGGCATGACCGCATGCGGCTGGGGCCGCGTCCAGTACATCGCCAGCGACTCGGCCGTCGTCATCCCCGCCGAGATGATCCACTACGGCATGTCCAAGACGGCCCTGCTCGCCGTGAGCCGGGGCTTCGCCAAGCAGGCCGCCGGCACCGGCGTCACGGTGAACTCCGTCATCGCCGGGCCGACCCACACCGGCGGCGTCGAGGACTTCGTGTACCAGCTCGTCGACCGCGACCTGCCGTGGGACGAGGCCCAGCGCGCCTTCATGCGGAAGCACCGGCCGCAGTCGCTGCTGCAGCGGCTGATCGAGCCGGAGGAGATCGCCCACATGGTCGTCTACCTCGCCTCCGACCAGGCCTCGGCCACCACGGGCGGCGCCCTGCGCGTGGACGGCGGCTACGTCGACTCGATCCTGCCCTGAGTCACGCGCCGCCCACCAGGATCACCTCCAGCGTGCGCGGCCCGTGCACCCCCTCCACCCGGTCCAGCTCGATGTCACTGGTCGCCGAAGGACCGGAGATCCAGGTCAGCGGGCGCGCCGGGTCCAGGCGTCCGAGCGCTTGCGGTACGGACGACACGACCTGGTCCGGGACGTGGACGACGCAGACGTGATGGTCCGGGACGAGGGTGATCCGGCGCCGCCCCTGGTCGGGCGAGCCGTCCAGCACGATCGTCCCGGTCTCCGCGACGGCGACCGCACAGGCCGTCACGACGCTGTCCACCCGGTCGAGTTCGGCCGGGGTGCTCCCGGCCCGGTCCGCCACCCGCGGCACGCCGGTCGCCGCCAGCCACGCCTCGTCCAGCCCGGGCGGCACCAGCACCGACGCCGCACCGCGCTTCTCCAGCAACGCCGCGATCAGTGCGGGCAGGCCGGCCTCGTCGGTGCGGTGCACGAGCGCCCGGTAGTCCGCCAGGTTCTCGGCGAGCAGCTCCACCGTCTCCGCGGCGGTCCGCTGCCCGTGCTCGCGCAGATAGTCCCGCGCGATCGGCGCGTCGTCGGCCGGCGCGTCCGCGAGCGCGCGCCGCACCCGCCCCAGGATCCGCTCCCTGCTGTTCACTTCGCCCCGTCCTTCCCGCCGCGCGTGCGCTGCCACCAGTCCCGGAACGGCTCGGCCGGCATCGCCGGCAGATCCCTGGTCCCGCTCCACGCCTTGCCCGGGCCGGGCAGCGTACGGGGATGGAAGCGGCGGGTCCGGGAGGCGGCGCGCTGGCCGGTGCGCAGGGCGCCCGGGTGCGTGAACGCCCAGCGGGCCGCGCGCATCGCCGCCCGCTCCGCGGCATGGCCCTTCGCCGGCCGCAGCACCACCCGGTTGCCCTCCCGGGTCACCGCGCCGCCCTGCACGACCCGCTCCCGCAGGTGCACCAGCACCTCGGGGATGTCGATGGCGACGGGGCACACCTCGTAGCACGCCCCGCACAGCGAGGACGCGTACGGCAGCGAGGCGTCGATCTCGCTGCCCGTGCCCCGCAGTTGGGGGCTGAGGATCGCGCCGATCGGGCCGGGGTACACCGAACCGTAGGCGTGGCCGCCGGCCCGCTCGTAGACCGGGCACACGTTCAGGCAGGCCGAGCAGCGGATGCAGCGCAGCGCCTGCCGGCCGACCTCGTCGGCGAGGGTGTCGGTGCGGCCGTTGTCCAGCAGCACCAGGTGGAAGGTGCTCGGCCCGTCCCCGTCGGCGGTGCCGGTCCAGGTCGACGTGTACGGGTTCATGCGCTCGGCGGTGGAGGAACGGGGGAGGGTCTGCAGGAACACCTCCAGGTCCCGCCACGTCGGCACGATCTTCTCGATGCCGACGACCGAGATCAGCGTCTCGGGCAGGGTCAGGCACATCCGCCCGTTGCCCTCGGACTCCACGACCACGAGGGTGCCCGTCTCGGCGACCATGAAGTTGGCGCCGGAGATGCCGACCTTGGCCCGCAGGAACTTCTCGCGCAGGTGCAGCCGGGCCGCCTCGGCGAGTTCGGCGGGCGTGTCGGTCAGGCCCTCGGGAGCGGGGCGGCCCCACTCGCTCATCTCCCGGGCGAAGATGTCGCGGATCTCGCCCCGGTTGCGGTGGATGGCCGGCACGAGGATGTGCGAGGGCCGGTCCCGGCCCAACTGCACGATCAGCTCGGCCAGATCGGTCTCGTAGGCGTGGATGCCCGCGGCCTCCAGGGCCTCGTTGAGCCCGATCTCCTGCGTGGCCATCGACTTGACCTTGACGACCTCCGTCTCGCCGGTCATCCGCACCAGCTGCGTGACGATCTCGTTGGCCTCGGCGGCGTCGGCGGCCCAGTGCACGACGCCGCCCGCCGCCGTGACCGCCTCCTCCAACTGCACCAGGTAGCGGTCGAGGTGACGCAGTGTGTGGTCCTTGATCCGCTTGCCCGCCTCGCGCAGCTCGGCCCAGTCGGACACCTCCGCCACGGCCTTCGCCCGCTTGGCGCGGATGGTGTGCGTGGCGTGCCGCAGGTTGCCCCGCAGGGTCGCGTCGCCCACGGCCTCCCGCGCCGCCTCCGGAAAGGCCGGCATCCCCAGGTACGTCCCGCTCATACGGCCGGTTCCTCCTCCGTGCTCGCCAGGATCTCCGCGATGTGCACCGGCCGCATGCCGGTCCGCAGCCGGGTCATCGTGCCCCCGATGTGCATCAGGCAGGAGTTGTCGGCCGCGCACAGCACCTCGGCGCCCGTCGACTCGGCGTTGCGCACCTTGTCCGCGCCCATAGCCGCCGACACGTCGGAGTTCTTCAGCGCGAAGGTGCCGCCGAAGCCGCAGCACTCGTCGGCGCCCGGCAACTCGGCCAGCTCCAGCCCCTTCACCGCCTGCAGCAGCCGCCGCGGCCGGTCGCCGAGCCCGAGCCCGCGCAGCCCGTGGCAGGTCGGGTGGTAGGTCACCTTGTGCGGGTAGTACGCCCCGACGTCCGTCACGCCCAGCACGTCCACCAGGAACTCGGTGAGCTCGTACGTCTTCGGCACCACCGGCGCCAGCGTGGCCGCGAGGGTGTCCCCGCGCCCCTCGGCCCGGGCCCGCTCACCCATCCGCGGATACAGCTCCCGCACCATCGCCCCGCACGACCCGGAGGGCGTCACGATCGCCTCGTACGCCCCGAAGACATCGGAGAAACGCCGGGCGAGCGGCTCGGCCTCACGGCGGTATCCGGTGTTGTAGTGCGCCTGCCCGCAGCACGTCTGCGCCATCGGGAAGTCGACCTCGACGCCCAGCCTGGTCAGCAGTTTCACCACAGCGCGCCCGGTGTCCGGATACAGCGTGTCGTTGACGCAGGTCAGGAACAGAGCGACACGCATCGCGGCTCCTCGGGGTTGATCATCGGATGAGTGCAGGGTAGTGCGGGCGCGGGGCCGCGGGGAGGCCTCGTCAGGCCGCGGCGAGCCGGTCCTGCGCGGCACGCCACCGCTCGGTGCCGCCCCGCGGTTCGTACCGGGTGAGCGGCTGGGTCCGCACGAGCAGGTTGCGCATGCCCGCCAGGTCCCCGACCAGACCGTGCGCCCGGGCCTGGACGAGCACGTTGCCCAGGGCGGCCGCCTCGGTCGGCCCGGCCACCACCGGCAGCCCGCAGGCGTCGGCGGTCAGCTGGCACAGCAGCGCGTTGCGCGTGCCGCCGCCGACCACGTGCACCACGTCGACGGGGTGCCCGGCCAGCCGCTGCGCGTCCTGGACCGCCTTGCGGTGGGCGAGGGCGAGCGAGTCGAGGATGCAGCGCGTCACCTCGCCCGGCGTGCCGGGCACGGGCTGCCCCGAGGCCCGGCAGGCCTGCGCGATCCGCTCCGGCATGCGACCCGGCGCCAGGAACGCCGCGTCGCCCGCGTCCACGACCGACCGCAGTGCCTCGGCCCTGGACGCCTCCAGCAGCAGCGCGCCCAGGTCCGGCTCGCCCCAGGCCCGCAGGCACTCCTGGAGCAGCCACAGCCCCATGATGTTGCGCAGATACCGGACGGTCCCGTCCAGGCCCAGCTCGTTGGTGAAGTTGGCCGCCCGGCTCTCCTCGGTCAGCACCGGGGCGTCCAGCTCCAGGCCGGCCAGCGACCAGGTCCCGGTGCAGATGTAGGCGAACCGCTCACCCGTCGCGGGGACGGCGGCGACCGCCGAGGCGGTGTCGTGCGACCCGACGGCCGTCACCGGCACGGGACCGGTCAGCCCGGTCTCCTCCAGCACCGCCGGCCGCAGCACCCCCGCCGGGTCCCCGGGCCGGCGCAGCGGGGCGAACAGCCCGAGGTCGATCCCGAGGCGCTCCGCCAGGCCGTACGCCCAGTCCCGCGTGCCCGGGTCGACGAGCTGCGTGGTGGAGGCGTTGGTCAGCTCCGTGCCCTGCTCGCCGGTGAGCCAGTACGTCAGCAGGTCCGGCATCAGCAACAGCCTTTTCGCCTGCGCGAGTTGGGCCGTGCCACGGGCCGCCGTCAGCTGGTACAGGGTGTTGAACGGCGCGTACTGCAGCCCGGTGGCGGCGTACAGCTCCTCGGCGGGCACGGACGCCCACACCTTCTCCGCCACCCCGTCGGTGCGGGAGTCCCGGTAGTGCACGGGGTTGCCGAGCAGAGCGCCGTCGGCATCCAGCAGCCCGTAGTCCACGGCCCAGCTGTCGACGCCGACGGAGTCGACCTGCCCGGCCGCCCTCAGCCCCTCCAGCACCCCGGCGTACAGCGCGAGGACGTCCCACCGCAGCCCCTCGGGCACCCGGACGGGCCGGTTGGGGAAGCGGTGCGCCTCGGTGAGCCGCAGGCTGTCCGGGCCGACCCGGCCGACCATGACGCGCCCGCTGGACGCGCCCAGGTCGACCGCGGCGTAGGACCTCACGTCGGCGCTCACCGCAGGAAGGCGGCCGCGACGCCGGCGTCGACGGGGATGTGCAGACCGGTCGTGTGGGTGAGGTCCCCACCGGTCAGGGCGAACACGGCGTTGGCCACGTGCTCGGGCAGCACCTCGCGCTTGAGGAGGGTCCGCTGGGCGTAGAACTCGCCCAGCTTCTCCTCCTCGACCCCGTACACGGCCGCGCGCTTCGCGCCCCATCCGCCGGCGAAGATCCCCGAGCCGCGCACGACGCCGTCGGGGTTGATCCCGTTGACGCGGATCCCGTGCTCGCCCAGCTCGGCGGCGAGCAGCCGCACCTGGTGGGCCTGGTCGGCCTTGGTGGCCGAGTAGGCGATGTTGTTGGGCCCGGCGAACACGGCGTTCTTCGAGGCGATGTAGACGATGTCACCGCCGAGGCCCTGGGCGATCATCACCCGGGCCGCCTCCCGCGACACCAGGAACGAGCCGCGCGCCATGATGTCGTGCTGCAGGTCCCAGTCCTTCGCGGAGGTCTCCAGCAGCGGCTTGGAGATGGAGATGCCCGCGTTGTTGACCACGAGGTCCACCCCGCCGAAGGCCAGCACCGCCGCCCGGAAGGCCTCGGCGATCTGCTCCTCCGAGGTCACGTCGACCGTCACGGCGACGGCCTTGTCGGGCCCGCCCAGCTCCTCGGCGACGGCCTCGGCGTTCTGCGTGTTCAGGTCGGCGACGACCACGCACGCGCCCTCGGCGACGAGCCGGTGGGCGATGGCCTTGCCGATCCCGCTGCCGGCCCCGGTCACCAGCGCGACCCGCGTGGCGAGCGCCTTGGGCTTCGGCATCCGCTGGAGCTTGGCCTCCTCCAGCGCCCAGTACTCGATGCGGAACTTCTCCGACTCCTCGATCGGCGCGTAGGTGGAGACGGCCTCCGCCCCGCGCATCACGTTGACGGCGTTGACGTAGAACTCGCCCGCGACCCGGGCGGTCTGCTTGTCCTTGCCGAAGGAGAACATGCCGACCCCCGGGATCAGCACGATCGCCGGGTCGGCGCCGCGCATCGCGGGGGAGCCGGGCTCGGCGTGCCGCTCGTAGTAGGCGGCGTACTCCTCGCGGTACCGCGCGTGCAGCTCCTGCAGCCGGGCGATCGCCTCGTCGAGCGGGGCGGCCGGCGGCAGGTCCAGCACCAGCGGCCGGACCTTGGTGCGCAGGAAGTGGTCGGGGCAGGAGGTGCCGAGCGCGGCCAGCCGCGGGTGCTCGGCACGGGCCAGGAAGTCGAGGACGGCCTCGGAGTCGTCGAAGTGCCCCACCTGGGGACGGTCCTGGGAAGCGAGGGCCCGCACGTGCGGCGCGAGGGCGGCGGCCCGCTCCCGCCGCCCGGCGGCGTCCAGGGGGGCGTACCCGTCGAGCACCGGCCCGAAGGGCTCGGGCCTGCCGCGCTCGGCGAGGAACCGCTCGGCGGTGCGGATGATGTGCAGCGAGTTCCGCTCGCACTCCTCCGAGGTGTCGCCCCAGGCGGTGATGCCGTGCCCGCCGAGGATGCAGCCGACGGCCTGCGGGTTGGCCTTCTGCACGGCGGCGATGTCCAGCCCCAGCTGGAACCCGGGCCGCCGCCACGGCACCCACACGACGCTGTCCCCGAAGCACTCGGCGGTCAGCTTCTCGCCGTCGGCGGCGCAGGCGAGCGCGATCCCGGAGTCCGGGTGCAGATGATCGACGTGCGCGGCCTCGACCAGTCCGTGCATGGCGGTGTCGATGGAGGGCGCCGCCCCGCCCTTGCCGTGCAGGCAGTAGTCGAACGCGGCGACCATCTCGTCCTCGCGCTCGACGCCCGGGTACACGTCGACGAGCGCCCGCATCCGGTCCAGCCGCAGCACGGCCAGCCCCGCCTCGGTCAGCGTCCCGAGGTCCCCGCCGGACCCCTTGACCCACATCAGCTCGACGTCCCCGCCGGTGACGGGGTCGGTCCCGGTGCCCTTGGCGGAGGCGTTGCCACCCGCGTAGTTGGTGTTCCGGGGATCGGCCCCGAGCCGGTGCGACCGGGCGAGCAGAGCGTCAGCTTCGGGATGAACAGCCATGCCAGTTCCTTTTCGAATAAGGGGTGAAGTGTCGTCCTCGAGGGGCGCGGGGAACTGCGCGGTCAACCACACACGACCCGCACTCCGCAGATCACAGAACTCGGCAGACGCCTACGCGCCCCACCCCGCCTGCTGCCCACCCACCCGCTCGGCGACGATCTTCTCGGCCCACCCGGACCGCCGGTACGCGGCAAGCGGCTCGGGGTCCAGCCCCATCTCCTCGCGCACTTCCCGCAGCAGCGGCCGCACGTCCGTGTCGTACGCGTCCATCAGCACCGCGTTCGCCTCCAGCACGTCACCGTCCCGCTGCGCGGCGGCCAACGCCTCCCCGTCGACCAGCAGCGCCTTCGCCGTGGCCTCCTGGACGTTCATCACCGACCGGATGATCGCCGGGATCTTCGCCTCGATGTTGTGGCACTGGTCGAGCATGAACGCGACCTCGGGGGAGAACCCGCCGCCGCGCACCACCTCGTACATGATCCGGAACAGCTGGAAGGGGTCCGCGGCACCGACCATGAGGTCGTCGTCCGCGTAGAACCGCGAGTTGAAGTCGAACCCGCCGAGCTTGCCCTCGCGCAGCAGCGTCGCCACGATGAACTCGATGTTGGTCCCGGGCGCGTGGTGCCCCGTGTCGACCACGACCTGGGCCTTGGGCCCGAGCTTGAGGCAGTGGGCGTAGGCGGTGCCCCAGTCCGGCACGTCCGTGGTGTAGAAGGCCGGCTCGAAGAACTTGTACTCCAGCAGCATCCGCTGCCCGTCCCCGAGCCGCTCGTACACCTCGGCCAGCCCTTCGGCCAGCCGGTCCTGCCGGCCGCGGATGTCGTCCTGCCCGGGGTAGTTCGTCCCGTCGGCGAACCACAGCTTCAGATCCGCGGACCCGGTCGCGTCCATGATGTCGACGCACTCCAGCAGGTGGTCCACGGCCTTGCGCCGCACCGCGGCGTCCGGGTGGCAGATGCTCCCGAGCTTGTAGTCGTCGTCCTGGAAGGTGTTGGAGTTGATCGCCCCGAGCCGCACGCCGCGGTCCTCGGCGTACTTCGCCAGCGCCGCGTAGTCGTCGACCCGGTCCCAGGGGATGTGCAGCGCGACCGTCGGCGCGACGCCCGTGAACTCGTGCACCTTCGCCGCGTCGTCCAGCTTCTCCCGCGGCGTGCGCGGCACGCCCGCCTGCGCGAACACCTTGAACCGCGTGCCGGAGTTCCCGTACGCCCACGACGGCGTCTCGACGGCCTGTGTCTTGAGTGCGGCCTTCACCGCGGCGAGCTCGGTCACGTCAGAACTCCTGAGACATCGGGTCGCGACGGCCACGCGTGACGACCACTGAATGAAACGATTCAGGACGCGAAGCTATGGGCCCCCCGAAGGGGTGTCAACCCCTCCGGCCAAGACGCTTTCCCGTGACCAGGGTGTGACCTTCTGGCGTCGAAACTTTTTCGACCGGAACCCATTGACGTGACATGCGCGGCCCGCCTAACGTCCCGGCAACCCAGTTGAAACCTTTCACGACGCCCACGACGCCGAGAGGCTCTCCCGCCGGCGTCGTCGAGGAGCCCCCAATGACCCACCCGTCCACCACGGGTCCGGCCCCGGTTCTGGCGCTGAGGGACGTCTCCAAGTCCTTCGGCGCGGTCCGCGCCCTGCGGGACGTCTCCCTGGAGCTGTTCCCCGGGGAGGTGCACGCCCTGGCCGGCGAGAACGGCGCCGGCAAGTCGACCCTCATCAAGACGCTCGCCGGAGTGCACCGGCCCGACGCCGGCCAGGTGCTGCTCGACGGCGCGCCCGCGGCCTTCCACGGGCCCGGCGACGCCCGCGACGCCGGCATCGCCGTGATCTACCAGGAGCCCACGCTCTTCCCCGACCTGTCGATCGCCGAGAACATCTACATGGGCCGCCAGCCGCGCCGCGCGCTCGGCCGCATCGACCACAAGGCCACGCACCACGCGACCGCCGAGCTGATGAAGCGCCTCGGCGTCGAGCTCGACCCCGACCGCCCCGCACGCGGCCTGTCCATCGCCGACCAGCAGATCGTCGAGATCGCCAAGGCGCTCTCCTTCGAGGCCCGCGTCCTGATCATGGACGAGCCCACCGCCGCCCTCACCGGCAGCGAGGTCGCCCGTCTCTTCGGCGTCGTGCGCACCCTGCGCGAACAGGGCGCCGCCGTGCTGTTCATCTCCCACCGGCTGGAGGAGATCTTCGAGATCTGCCAGCGGGTCACCACCCTGCGCGACGGCGCCTGGATCGCCAGCGAGCCGCTCGCGGGCATGACCGAGGACGACCTGGTGCGCCGCATGGTCGGCCGTGACCTCGACGAGCTGTACCCCAAGCAGCAGGTCGAGCCGGGCGAGGTCGCCCTGAGCGTGCGCCGGCTCACCCGCGAGGGCGTCTTCACCGACGTCTCCTTCGACGTCCGGCACGGCGAGATCGTCGGTCTCGCGGGCCTGGTCGGCGCCGGGCGCACCGAGGTCGCCCGGGCGATCTTCGGCGTCGACCGCTGGGACGCCGGCGAAGTGACCGTCGGCGGCAGGACCCTGGTCAACGGGGCCCCCTCCACGGCCATGGCCGCCGGACTCGCCCTGGTCCCGGAGGACCGGCGTGCCCAGGGCCTGGTGATGGACATGTCGATCGAGCGCAACATCGGTCTGACCGGGCTGCGCACGACCGTGCGGGCCGGGCTCATGGACCGCGGCGCCGAACGCAGCCGCTCCCTGGACTGGGCCGTCAAACTCCAGGTCAAGTACGCCCGGATCGCCGACACCGTCAACACGCTCTCCGGCGGCAACCAGCAGAAGGTCGTGCTGGCCAAGTGGCTCGCCACCGGCCCCGAGGTGCTGATCGTCGACGAGCCGACCCGGGGCATCGACGTGGGCACCAAGGCCGAGGTGCACCGGCTGCTGTCCCAGCTGGCCGCCGACGGCGTGGCCGTCCTGATGATCTCCTCCGACCTGCCCGAGATCCTCGGCATGGCCGACCGCGTGCTGGTGATGCACGAGGGCCGCCTCACCGCCGAGATCCCGCGCTCCGACGCCACCGAGGAAACCGTGATGGCCGCAGCCACCGGGAGGGCCGCCGCATGACGGTCGTGACCCCGCAGGAGGCCCCCGTGGCCGACGTGCCCAAGTCGAGCGGCACACGGCTGGTCGACCGCGTCTTCAAGATGCGCGAACTGGCCATCCTGGTCGTCTTCCTGGTGATGATCGGCGTCACCCAGGCCGGCAACAGCGAGTTCCTCTCCGAGCAGGGCATCAAGGACCTGCTGCTGAACGCGACGATCCTGGTCCTGGTCGCCACCGGCCAGTCCCTGGTCGTCATCACGCGCAACGTCGACCTGTCCGTCGGCTCCACGCTCGGCATCAGCGCCTTCGCCGCCGGCACCTACCTCCAGGGCGGCGGCAACCCGGTCGTGGCGATCGCCCTGGCCGTGCTGCTCGGCATCGCCTTCGGACTGCTCAACGGACTGCTCGTCAGCCTCGGTCAGGTGCCCGCGCTCGTGGTCACCCTCGGCACGCTGTACATCATCCGCGGCATCGACTCCATCTGGGTCGGCTCCCGGCAGATCACCGCGGCCGACCTGCCGGGCGGGTTCGTCGACTTCGGCTCCGGCGGCATCTCCGCGGTGCCGTACCTGGCGCTGATCGCCCTGGCGGTCCTGGTCGCCACCGCCTACTACCTCAAGCACTTCGGCAGCGGCCGCGAGCTCTACGCGCTCGGCTCCAACCCGGAGGCCGCCCGCCTCGCCGGCATCCCGGTGCGCAAGCGGATCCTCGCCGCGTACACCTTCTGCGGCGCCCTCGCCGGACTCGCCGGCGCGATGTACCTCGCCCGGTTCGGCAACGTCGACTCCGGCACCGGCAACGGCTACGAACTGACCGTCGTCAGCGCGGTCGTGGTCGGCGGCGTCGTCTTCACCGGCGGCTCCGGCAGCGTCTACGGCGCGGCCCTCGGCGCCCTGCTGCTGACCTCCATCAACAGCGTGCTGCCCGCCCTCGGCGTCAGCTCCGTCTGGGTGCTCGCCATCAACGGCATCCTGCTCATCCTCGCCATCGCGGTCGACCGGATCGTCGCGCTGCGCGTGGCCTTGGCCCTGAAGAAGAGGAACGCCCGCCATGGCTGACATCTCCGCGAGCCGAGCGGTCCCGTGGTCCGTCCTGAAGAGGTGGGACTCCGCCGTCGGCGCACTCCTCGTCGTCGTCCTGCTGTTCTCCTTCGGCTTCGTCGACGGGTTCGGCAACGCGCTCAACCTGTCGTTCCTGATCGGCAACACGCTCCCCATCGCCCTGATCGCGCTGCCCATGACCCTGCTGGTCGTCTCCGGCGAGATCGATCTGTCGGTGGCGTCCACGGCCGGCCTGTCCGGCGCCGTGATGGGCGCCCTGTGGAACCAGGGCATGGCCATCGAGACGATCATCCCGATCTGCCTGCTGCTGGGCGTGGTGTGCGGCCTGGTCAACGGGCTGCTGGTGACCAGGCTGGGCCTGCCGTCGCTGGCCGTCACCATCGGCACGCTGGCCGCCTACCGGGGCATCGCGCAGATCGTGCTCGGCTCCGACGCGGTGACCGACTTCCCCACGCAGTACCTGGACTTCGCGGCCGGCCGCCTCGGCGACACCTTCATCCCGTACGCCCTGCTGCCCTTCCTCGTGCTGCTCGCCATCGCCGTGGTCGCCCTGCACGCCACACCGTTCGGGCGCTCGCTGTTCGCCATCGGGGCGAGCGAGGAGGCCGCCCGCTTCGCCGGCATCCGCGTCAAGCGGCAGAAGCTGATCCTGTTCACGCTGACCGGACTGATGGCCTCCCTGACCGGCGTCTTCTGGGCGCTGCACTACGCCAGCGCCCGCTTCGACAACGCCACCGGCCTGGAACTGTCCGTCGTGGCGGCCGTGCTGCTCGGCGGCATCGACTTCGACGGCGGCAAGGGCACGCTGGGCGGCGCGATCGCCGGGGTGTTCCTGCTGGGGGCGCTGCAGAACGTGATGAGCCTCCAGGACGTCTCCGCCCAGTCGCAGATCGTCGTCACCGGCGTCCTGCTCGTTCTCTCCGTGCTCGGCCCCCGGGTCGTACGGCAGATCTCCACAGCGAGGGCGGGCCGCAGAGCCGCCGCCTCGACTCCCACCTCATGACCAGCCCCTCCTCGTAAAGGACGACAGCCATGCGCAAGACGACCCTCCGCCGCAGCTGCGCGGCGCTCGCCACCGCCACCTCGCTCGCCCTGGCGCTCACCGCGTGCGGCGGCACCACCAAGAAGGACGTCGCGAACGAAGGCGGTTCCGCCGCCACGGCCGGCAAGGCCGACCCCGACGCCGAGCTGAAGAAGGGCCTGACGGTCGGCTTCCTGCCCAAGCAGGTCAACAACCCCTACTTCACCACCGCCGACAAGGGCGGCGAGAAGGCGCTGAAGGAGCTGGGCTCCAGCTACAAGGAGGTCGGGCCGTCCAGCGCGACCGACACCGCCGGACAGGTCTCCTACGTCAACACGCTCACCCAGCAGCAGGTCGACGCGATGGCCGTGTCCGCGCAGGACCCCGGCGCCCTGTGCACCGCGCTCAAGCAGGCCATGAAGAACGGCATCAAGGTCGTCACCTACGACTCCGACACCACCGCCGACTGCCGCAACGCCTTCGTCTCGCAGGCCTCCGCCGAGGACCTGGGCCGTACCGAGGTGCAGTTGCTCGCCAAGCAGATCGACTACAAGGGCGAGATCGCGATCCTGTCCGCCGCGCAGACGGCGACGAACCAGAACACCTGGATCGACTTCATGAAGGACGAGCTGAAGAAGCCCGAGTACAAGAACATGAAGCTGGTGAAGGTCGCGTACGGCAACGACGACGCCCAGCAGTCCTTCCAGCAGACCCAGGGCCTGCTCCAGGAGTACCCGAACCTGAAGGGGATCATCTCCCCGACCACCGTGGGCATCAAGGCGGCCGCCCAGTACCTGTCGGGCTCCAAGTACAAGGGCAAGGTCAAGCTGACCGGTCTCGGCACCCCCAACGACATGCGCAAGTACGTCAAGAACGGCACCGTCGAGGCGTTCGAGCTGTGGGACCCGGCCAAGCTGGGCGAGCTGGCCGCGCGGACCGCCGTCGCGCTGTCCTCCGGCCAGATCACCGGCAAGGAGGGCGAGACCTTCACGGCCGGTTCCATGGGCGAGTACACGATCGGCAAGGACGGCGTGATCAGCCTCGGCAAGCCGACCGTGTTCGACGCGAAGAACATCGACCAGTTCAACTTCTGAGCCACGAAGGAGCGTTGATGCAGCGCGTGTGCTTCCTGCTGAAGGTCCGGGCGGACCGCCTCGACGAGTACCGCGAGCGGCACGCCGCCGTGTGGCCGGAGATGCTCCGAGCGCTCTCCGAGACCGGCTGGCACAACTACTCGCTCTTCCTGCGCGAGGACGGACTGCTCGTCGGCTACCTGGAGACCGAGGACTTCACCGCGGCCCTGGCCGGTATGGAAGCCACCGACGTCAACGCCCGCTGGCAGGCGGAGATGGCGCCGTTCTTCGAGTCGCTGGACGGCGCCCGGCCCGACGAGGCCATGAAACCGCTCACGGAAGTCTTCCACCTCGCATGACGACGGAGTCCACGAGATGCACAGACGTACCCTGCTGGCCGCCGCCCTCGCGGGAACGGTGGTGACACCCGCCCTGGCCTCCGGCACCGCGCGGGCCGCGACCCCCGGCCCTTCGGTCACCCGGACCGGGACCACCACCCTCGACAGCCAGGCCCTCTTCTTCGTCTCCTACGACGGGCTGGTCAACAACAACGCGTTCCAGAAGAACGGCCTGCTGACCTGCAAGGGCCACCAGTACGCCGTCTGGTACACCGCCGACCGCAACGCCGTCGTCGGCCGCCGCGCCCTCGCATCGACCACCTGGTCGACGGTGAAGGCCGGGCACACCCTGCGCTACGACGACTCCCACAACGTCATCTCCATGGGTGTCTCCAAGGTCGACGGCCGCCTGCACCTCAACATGGACTCCCACAGCGACGGCTTCACCTACGTCAAGTCCGTCGCCGGGCTGATGGACGACCCCGCGGGGCTGAGCTGGACCGCGAGCCGCTTCGGCGCACCGCAGTCCACCCTCGACGGCCTCGCCCTGACCTCGCAGTTCACCTACCCGCAGTTCGTCGCCACGCCGGAGGGCAGGCTCCAGCTCAGCTACCGCGCCGGTGTCTCCGGCAACGGCCGCAACGCGCTCGCCGAGTACGACGGCACCCGGTGGACCGCCCTGGGGGAGTGGTCGAGTTCCACCGGCACCTACACCAGCGAGCACGGCTCCTCCACCGCCCGCAACATGTACCTGCACGGCATCGACTACGACCGCAGCGGCCGGCTGCACGCCTTCTTCACCTGGCGCGAGCAGAACGGCGCCGTGATGTGCAACGGCGGCGGCATCACCAACCACGACACCGGCTACGTCCACTCCGACGACCGCGGCCGCACCTGGCGCAACGTTGCCGGGACCGTCGTCGGCGTCACCGGCGGCTCCGACAAGGTCTCCGTGAACGACGCCGGGCTGGTCGTGGACCCGCTGAACCCGGACCACTCCCTGATGAACCAGGAGAGCCAGTTCACCGACTCCGCGGGCCGGCCGCACGCGATCATCTCCTACGTCCCGGGCCGCTTCGGGCAGTGCACCACGAACTACGTCGCGGACCGGACCAGGAACGGCCGCGCCTTCCACCTCCGCCGCGACGCCTCCGGCACCTGGCGGAAGACCGAGATCCCGGTCCCGCTCGGCTCCAGCCAGCGCACCAAGCTGATCCTGGACCGGTACGACAACGCCTACGCGATCCTCCCCTTCGGCCGGATCGCCGGCGCCTCCGCGGCCTCGGGGCACACCGACTGGAAGGTCCTCTTCGACGGCAGCGGCCTGAACGCCTTCGGCGAGGTCGTCGTCGACGAGACGCGGGTCGCCCAGGACGGGGTGCTGTCCTTCATGTACCAGGAGAAGTCCACCGGTACGACCCCCTCGGCGCTGCGCGTCGCCGACTTCCGGCTGCCCGTCTGACCGTGACCGGTTCCGGGGCGGCGTGCCGGTAATGTGAAGCCGCCCCGGGCCGCCGCCCCCCTCGTCTCCCTCTGGAGGTCCCTGCCCGATGGCCCAGTCGGTGGGTATCAAGGACGTCGCCCGCGCCGCCGGAGTCTCGGTCGGCACGGTGTCGAACGTGATCAACCGCCCGGACACGGTCGCCACCGAGACCCGGGCGCGCGTGCTGTCCGCGATAGACCGGCTCGGCTACGTCCGCAGCGAGTCCGCGCGCCAACTGCGCGCCGGCCGCAGCCGCATCATGGGGCTGCTCGTCCTCGACATGGGCAACCCCTTCTTCGTCGACGTCGCCCGCGGCGCCGAGCGCGCCGCCCGCCAGGCCGGACTCGGCGTGATGGTCTGCAACAGCGCCCAGAACCCGGGCGAGGAGGCCGAGTACCTGTCGCTCTTCGCCGAGCAGCGGGTGCGCGGCGTGCTGCTCACCCCGGCCGACGCGACCGGCCGCAACATCGAGGCGTTCCGCCGGCACGGCATCCCGTTCGTCCTGGTCGACCGGGTCGCCGAGGGCACCACCGAGTGCTCGGTCTCCGTCGACGACGTGGCCGGCGGCGCCCTCGCGGTGCGCCACCTCGTCGACGCCGGGCACCGCTCCCTCGCCTACGTCAGCGGCCCGCCCGGCCTCAACCAGGTCCGCGACCGCCGCACCGGCGCCCTCGAAGCGCTCGCCGAGGCCGGGCTCGGCCCCGACGCGCTGCGCGAGCTGCCCACCGAACGGCTGGACGTCGCAGCGGGCCGGGACGCCGGAGCCCGCCTGCTCGGGCTCGCCGACCGGCCCACCGCCGTGTTCTGCGCCAACGACCTGCTCGCCCTCGGCGTCCTGCAGGCCATGTACGCGGCCGGTGTGCGCGTCCCCGACGACCTCGCCATCGTGGGCTACGACGACATCGAGTTCGCGGCCGCCGCCGCCGTCCCGCTCACCTCGGTCCGCCAGCCCGCCGTCACCATGGGCGCCATGGCCGCCGACCTGCTCCTGGAGGAGACGGAGGAGGAGGGCACGGCCCGGCCGCACGAGCACCGGCGGGTCGTCCTCCAGCCCGAACTCGTGGTCCGGCGCTCCAGCCTTTCGGCCCGCTGACGCCGAGGGTACCTTCGGCTTTACCCAAACCGGGAGATCTGGACGCGCGGAACGCTACTGTGACGTGGTGGAAGCCTCAATCCAGACTCTCCTGGCCCGGCTTGTGAAGGGGCCTGCTTTTCTGCTGCTCGGGCAGTCGCTGGAGTCCCATGAGGGAGTTGCGGGTGCCCAAGGTCCGCAGGTGCCGAGTACGGTGGCGAGCCTCGGACATGATCCGTCCGCCGCATACGAGCAATTCAACAACCGCGTCACCACCGAACCCGTTCCCGAGTGGCTCTCCGACATTGCCGGGTATCCGTGGAACGGGGTGTTCACGTCCCGCGTCGACTCGTCGTTGAGTGAACTGTTCAGCCGTGACTGGCGCCGCGTAGTGCCCACTGCCCAGGCACAGCTTGGCAGACATCCGCGTAGCACCACAGAACTCCAGCTTCGTCATCTCTTCGGTGGGCTGGGACTTCCTGAAGATGAGCGACCGCCCATGGACGTGATCCAGGAGGTTGAGATCCGTGGGCGAGCCGTTGAATCGCTGAACACCCTGGCCGACACGCTCGTCACACCACGTGGTGTGGTAGTCGTAGAGGGCTACGGTACCGACGACTGGCTGACCCCCCAGGACCTATTCGCCTTCGTCCGCCGCCTACAGCCGGGCCAGGCTCACATGTTCTCCGTGTCCGACGCGGTGCGCGAGAACCCCTTCATCGCGGCCGCGGTCACCCGAGAGGTTCTCGTCCTTCACGAGGAGTCGTTTGCCACGCTGTTGTCGGAGTTGGAGGAGAACGGACGGTTCCAGCGCTCCGCAGCTGGGCGCGGTCTGTCGGGGCAGCGGGTCATCCCGGTCCGCGACTCCTTCGTCGAAGTCGACGTAAGCACGTGGAACCGGGTGATCGGTGCTGCTCGGCCCGTGGACACCGATCTGCTGGAACCTTTCCCGTCCTCGTCCAGCGCGATGCGGTACCAGCGGTTCCGCAATTTCCTGGGCGCGAGTGAAGGCACCCCACCCTGGAAGGCGATTGCCAGCGAGTACCACCTCCGCCGCGACTTCGAGGAGCCATTGCTCCGTCGGGTCCGTGCGGGCTTGGACGAACTGTCGCCCCCCGAGCCGATAGTTGTCGCGGGGCAGACGGCAACGGGCAAGTCGGTTGCTCTGTGCGCCCTGGCGCTCCATGTCGCCAGGTCGGGTCAGGGGGCCGTCCTCCATACGTCCCGTCGAAGCGACCGTCCGACACTAGCTGACATCGACGCTTTCGCCTCCTGGGCAGACGAGTACCACGGTGTCCCCACTTTGCTTGTCTGGGACGGAATGGTCAGTACGGACGAGTACTACGCGCTGCAGCGGCAGCTGCGCTCGCGAGGACGCCGGGTTCTGATTGTCGGCAGCAGCTATCTCCAGCCCGGACAGATCAAGAAGCGTGTCCACAAGAATGTCATCCAGGTCGAGTCGGATCTGAGCTCGAGCGAGCTGGAACGTGTTAGGGAGTGGTTGCCCAGGTTCGGCGTCCCCGTCCCCGGCGACTTGGGCGAGACCGTGGATTCCTCGTTCCTCGCCTTCTTGTACCGGATCCTGCCCGATACGGAGCGCGGCCTCCGGCGTGGTCTGTCGATGGAGATGCGGGCAGCCGAAACGGGCCTGGAGAGGCTGGTCAAGTCCGCCAAGCGCTCCAATCGGACTCATCTGACAGCGATGGCACAGGCGCTCGCCGCCGCCGGCTTCATCGTCGGCGACCTCGTGCCGTCGGAGCGGCCGCACGGTGAACTCGTCGACTTGTCCTTCGCGGAACGCAGCTCGACGGAAAAGCTGACCTCCATGATCCTCGTTGGTGGACGCCGAGGCCTTCTCGTTCCGCTGGAGCTTCCTCTGCGCGTTCTCGGGCAAGACGGATCCAGCAGCATCGTCGAGCTTGTGAAGAATTTCGACATCTTCCGCTGGACGGACAACGACAGCGGAAACCAGTACTTGGGGACGCGGACCCAACTCGAGGCCGAACTGCTCGCCAAGGAGGATCTGAACGTCCGCGCCGAGGTCGAGGTTATCGTTCAGATCATCGAGAATCTCCGCCCGGCACTGAACCGTTGGGGTGGCGAAGAAGTCCAATACATCGTTGATCTCATGGAACGGATCGGGCCCAAGTCCCGTCTGCCGGAATACAAGCCTCATTATCTCGATTTTGCTGACGCCTTCAGGCAGCTGCGCGAGAGCCTCGGCCGCACCCATCATCGGCTCGTACTGCTGGAGGCGACCCTCACCCGCGAGTACGTGCACTGGGCCCAAAGGGGTAAGAGGTGCGCCTACGACGAACGGATCCGCCTCCTCAGAGACGTTGAGCAGTTGGTACAGAGGACGCTGGAAGAGGCCGATGCCGCTCCACGGTCACGTCTGAACCTCCTCGTCGAACTGGCCAGTACCGCTGGTGCTCAGGTGTTCGAGATGTCGCAGGTGGGCGTCAGTAAGGACGCCGCAAGCATTGAAGAACTCATGCGTGGCGTCATGCGCGCCGCCTTGGCCGCGAGGGCGTTCGACCCGGAGAACGTCTACCCGGTAGATGTCGTGGCCTGGACGACGCGGCAAGCGGTGGAAAGCGGCGTTCTCACGGAGAAGCTCAAGATCGACCTGCTGGCCAACGCTCAGGCCTCGCTTGACTCGATCGATCCCGCGACGCTGAGTCCGGAACAGCGTGCGACGTATGATCAGCGGAACCTCGAAATGTCGCGCATGCTCAGGGATCCGGCTCTCGAAGTGAAGCACCTGGCGGCGCTGTCGGAGAACTCCGACCCGGCGGCATACTACTTCCTCGCGCTGGCAGCGATGAGAGGCGGGCTGGAGGGAATGAAAGTCGCCGTCGAGACCCTACGCCGCGCGCCTACGGAAGTGCGTGCCGACTGGCGCTGCTCCCGGCTGCTGTTGGACCTCTTCTGGGAACTGAAGACGGGCAGGCGCTTCCTCCGAGGTGAGCGCGAGGTGCTCGCCTTCAAGGCCAGTGACTGGGAAGAATGCCTGCGGGTGGCGGATGCCATTCCCGAGGCCGGTGGGTTCGACCGATACCGTTTGGATTTCCTGCGAGGCCTGAGTCTTTTCCACTTGGGCTCCTATCGTCGGGCGGATGAAGTCTTCCGCGCGCTTGACCGTGAGTCGCATGACCTGTCTTCGCGTGTGGTCGCCACGTACCTGCTCTCCAGCCCGGAAGGAAGCGCTTGCGTGTTCACCGGGCGCGTCACCTGGGCGACCGCGGACGGCAGGAAGGGGACGGTATGGGTGGATCAACTGGGCACCGAAGTAGCTTTCATCCCTCAGCGATTCTCGGTGTCCGACTACCGGAAGAAGGGAGACGTCCTGCCCTCCTTCCATATCGCTTTCAATATGCGTGGCGCGCTGGCGGATCCGATTCGCGCGAGCCATCGAGCGGAGCGGAGGGCCCCCGGTGCTCAGTGAGGTGCTGGAGTTCCGGCGCGCCTGCCGGGACTTGTCGGACTGGAGAAGGATCTGTGCGGGCGAGGCGCTCCTGCCGCCGGATGAGCAGTCGTGGCCGAACGCGGTGCGAACCGAAGCGGAATTTGATGCCCTGGTCTCGGCTGCTTACAAACTTTGGCGTGAGAGTTGGAAGCTGGACATTGGATTCCTGCTCGCTCAACGAGGGAATGACCGTCCGGCTCGGCAGTTCGATGAGCTTGTTTATCATCTACGGACAGCGAGCCAGCACACGGACAACAGCGATTCGGTGGCGCGCCGCAGTGTCTGGATCAGCGAGGCATGTGGCGGCCGGATGCCAGAAGGTGTCGAGGACTGGGAACGCTGCGGCCGGTCCCTCATGACGGAGATCAGTGCTGCCATAGCCTGCCTGACCAAACTCGCGTCAGCAGGGCGCAACAACAGGACATTTCGGCAGGCCTGGCAGGCGAAGGTCTCGGAGAGCGTCCCGTCCATTGTGGCGCAAGTGGCCGATGACCTGGGTTTGCGTTTGAGTGAGAGATCCCAGGCTTACCACGTGAGGGAAGTCGACCGACAATGGAGTCGTTATCGCCTCAGGCGCGGTGAAACGGCTTCCGTGGTGATCGCCTCCCTCGCTGAACGCAGTCTCGTCGGAAAAGTAGATGCATTACCGTGCAATTATGATCTGGTTCTCGATGAGCTGCGCATCCTGGGCACCGCCCACGCGGCTCCCGCTCTTCGGCTGGCGCACGCTGTCGCCGAGATCTCAGGTGCCAAGGGAGAGACGTATCTGAAGCAGGTCAAAACCATATGGGCATCGTTGCGTATGGGTACCCTCGCCTGATCGACGGCGCTTGGACATGTGATGAACTGGGACGCGGTCCGAAAATCCGTCCGTCCCGGGAGCCCTGTTGATCCTCAGCTACCGCCAGCCCGGAGTCGTCCTCACCGACCGGCGCTTCACCGTGCCCCTCGACCACGACCACCCCGAGGGCGAGACGATCGAGCTGTACGCCCGCGAGGTCGTCGCCGGAGAGAAGGCGCGCCAGGAGCTGCCCTGGCTGCTCTTCCTCCAGGGCGGACCCGGCTTCGGCGCGGACCGGTCCGTCGGCCGGCCCGGGTGGCTGGGCAGGGCGCTGAAGGAGTACCGCGTGCTCCTGCTGGACCAGCGCGGCACCGGCCACTCCACGCCCGCCAACCGGCAGACGCTGCCGCTGCGCGGCGGTCCCGCCGAGCAGGCCGACTACCTCACCCGCTTCCGCGCCGACTCCATCGTCCGCGACTGCGAGGCCATCCGCGCCGAGGTCACCGGCGGCGCGCCCTGGACCGTCCTCGGCCAGAGCTTCGGCGGCTTCTGCGTGACCAGCTACCTCTCCCTCGCCCCCGAGGGCCTGGCCACCGCCGTGATCACCGGCGGGCTGCCCGCCCTGGACGCCCACGCCGACGACGTCTACCGGGCCGCCTTCCCGCGGGTCGAACGCAAGGTCGCCGCCCACTACGCCCGCTATCCGCAGGACGTCGAGCGCGCCCGCCGCATCGCCGACCACCTGCTCACCCACGACGTGGTCCTGCCGAGCGGCTACCGGCTCACCGTCGAGGCCTTCCAGTCCCTCGGCATCGTCCTCGGCACCGGCGACGGTACGCACCGCCTCCACCACCTCCTGGAGGACGCCTTCGTCCGCACCCCGCAGGGCCTCACGCTCTCCGACTCCTTCCAGGAGCAGGTGCAGGGCATGCTCTCCTACGCCCGGCACCCGCTGTACGCCCTGATCCACGAGTCGATCTACGGCCAGGACGCCCGGCCCACGGCCTGGTCGGCCGAGCGGGTCCGCGCCGAGTTCCCGCGGTTCGACGCCGCCAAGGCACTCGCGGGCGACGAACCGGTGCTGTTCACCGGAGAATCGATTCACCCCTGGATGTTCGACTGCGACCCGGCCCTGCGCCCGCTGCGCGAGACCGCCGACCTGCTCGCGGACCGCACCGACTGGACGCCGCTGTACGACCCCGCGCGCCTCGCCGCCAACGACGTACCGGTCGCCGCCGCCGTCTACCACGACGACATGTACGTCGACACCGCGCACTCCCTGCGCACCGCGCGGGCGGTCCGCGGCCTGCGCACCTGGGTCACCGACGAGTTCGAGCACGACGGCGTGCGCACCGGCGGTCCCCGGGTCCTGGACCGGCTGCTGGCCCTCGCGCGTGACGAGGCGTGATGTCGGCGCCGCGGACTAGTCTGCCGACATGACGGAGCCGACGAGCACTCAACTCCAGCCCATGCCGGGCGATTGGCGACGCGCCCTGGCGGTCGTGGCCCACCCGGACGACCTCGAGTACGGCTGTTCAGCGGCGATCGCGGCCTGGACCGACGAGGGCCGCGAGATCGCCTACGTCCTCGTCACCCGCGGCGAGGCGGGCATCGACACGATCGCACCGGAGCAGTGCGGCCCGCTGCGCGAGCGGGAGCAGCGGGCGAGCGCGGCGGTGGTCGGCGTGAGCGAGGTGGAGTTCCTCGACCACCGGGACGGCGTCATCGAGTACGGCCCCGCCCTGCGCCGCGACATCGCCGCCGCCATCCGCCGGCACCGGCCCGAGCTGGTCATCACGCTCAACCACCGGGACACCTGGGGCGGCGTCGCCTGGAACACCCCCGACCACGTCGCCGTCGGCCGGGCCACGCTGGACGCGGCCGGCGACGCCGGCAACCGCTGGATCTTTCCGGAACTCCTCACCGAGCAGGGCCTCGAACCCTGGGACGGCGTGCGCTGGGTCGCCGTCGCCGGTTCCAGCACCCCCACCCACGCCGTGGACGCGACGCCCGGCATGGAGCGCGCGGTGCGCTCGCTGCTGGAACACCGCACGTACATCGAGGTGCTGACCGACGAGGACCCCGAGACGTACGTCCGCGGCTTCCTGACGCAGCACGCCGAGGCGACGGGGGAGCGGTTCGGGGGCCGGCCGGCGGTGGCGTTCGAACTGTTCGCCAGATGAACCGAGTCGGCCATGACGGGGAGACGGGGAGACAGGGAGTCGTGGAGACGGGGGAGACCATGACGGGCAGTGAGGAACTGGCCGGCCGGTTCGAGGAGCACCGGGGCCGGCTGGAGGCCGTCGCGTACCGCATGCTGGGTTCGCTCAGCGAGGCGGAGGATGCCGTGCAGGAGACCTGGCTGAAGCTCAGCCGCTCCGACCCGGACGAGATCCGCAATCTCGGCGGCTGGCTCACCACCGTGACCGGCCGGGTCTGCCTGGACCTGCTGCGCTCGCGCGCCGCGCGCCGCGAGGAGCCGATGGACGACACCGGCGGCGCGTTCGTCCCCGACCCCGTGCTCCGGCCCCTGCCGCACGCCGACCCGGCGGAGTCGGTGCTCCGGGACGACTCCGTGGGCCTGGCGCTGCTCGTCGTCCTGGAGAACCTGGCGCCCGACGAGCGGCTCGCGTTCGTGCTGCACGACCTGTTCGCCGTGCCGTTCGACGACATCGCGCCCGTCGTGGAGCGCAGCCCGGCCGCGGCCCGGCAACTGGCCAGCCGCGCCCGGCGCCGGGTGCGCGGTGCCACGCCGTCCACCGAACCGGACCTAGGACGGCAGCGGGAGGTGCTCGACGCCTTCCTCGCGGCCTCCCGCGCCGGGGACTTCGAGTCGCTGGTGGCACTGCTGCACCCGGACGTGGTGCTGCGGGCCGACTCGGGCGTGCTGGTGCGGGGCGCGGCCGCGTCCAAGGTCGTCCAGGGGGCGAAGGCGGTCGCGGAGCAGGCGCTGATGTTCGCCCGGTTCTCGCAGGCCGCGGAGCCGGTGCTGGTCAACGGCTCGGTCGGATTGGCCGACGCGACCGGGGGACAGCTGCGGTCGGTCATGGGCGTCACGATCACGGACGGCCGTGTCACCGGCCTGTACATCCTCGCCGACCCCGAGCGGCTGGCTCGGCTGGAGGCACCCGGGCGCGGGCAGTGAACGGGGCGACGACAGCCGGCGGCGGGTGATCGGTCGTTTCGTATGCTGAACGGTATGCGAGATGATCAACCCGCGCGGGCGGACCTGCGCGGCGACTGCGAGCGGTGCTTCGGACTGTGCTGCGTCGCCCTGCCCTTCGCCGCCTCGGCCGACTTCGCGGTCTCCAAGGACGCCGGCACGCCCTGCCGCAACCTCCGGGACGACCACCGCTGCGGCATCCACGCCACACTGCGGCAGAAAGGATTCACCGGCTGCACGGTCTACGACTGCTTCGGGGCCGGGCAGCGGGTCTCGCAGGTCACCTTCGGCGGGCGGGGCTGGCGCGGCGGACCGCCGGACGAGGCCCGCCGCATGTTCGACGTCTTCCCGGTCGTCCGTCAGCTGCACGAGCTGCTGTGGTACCTGACCGAGGCACTGACCCTGCCCGCCGCCCGCCCCCTCCACCCCGGACTGCGCACCGCGCTGGAGCGGACCGAGGAGCTGGCCGGCGGCACCCCCGGGGAGCTCGCCGCGCTGGACGTGGGCGCGCACCGCCAGGCGGTCGACGTCCTGCTGCTGCGGACCAGTGAGCTGGTCCGGGCCGGCACCAAGGGCCGCAGGAAGGACCGCCGGGGCCAGGACCTGATCGGCGCCCGCCTCCGGGCCGCCGACCTGCGGGGCGCCACGCTCCGCGGCGCCTGCCTCATCGCCGCCGACCTCACCGGCGCCGACCTGCGCGGCGCGGATCTGATCGGCGCCGACCTGCGCGACACGAACCTCACGGACGCCGACCTGACCGGGGCGTTCTTCCTCACCCAGCCGCAGCTCAACGCGGCGCGCGGCAGCGCCGGGACCCGGCTGCCGGAGTCAGTCACCCGCCCCGGGCACTGGACGGCGCGGCTCTGAGACCGGCTCCCGCACCGGCGTCCGGCGCTCCGGGCGCAGCCGCAGGCCCTCGGGCATCAGCGTCAGCCGTTCCGTGACGCGCAGCCGGTAGGCCGGGTCGGGCCGCAGCTCGTAGCGGCGCAGCAGCAGGCCCAGCACCAACGTCGCCTCGTGCAGGGCGAACTGGCGCCCGATGCACGCCCGCGCCCCGGTCCCGAACGGCTTGAACGCGTGCGGGGGCCGGGCCCGTACGGCCTGCGCCTCGAAGCGGTCCGGGTCGAACCGCTCGGCGTCCGCGCCCCACACCTCCGGGTCCCGGTGCAGCATCGGCGTCAGCACCAGGGCCCACGCCCCGCGCCGCATCGGGTGCTCCCCGGCCAGCACGGTGTCCTCCCGGGCCTCCCGGGCGAAGGCCGGCGCGGTGGGCCACAGCCGCAGCGACTCGTCCAGCACCCGGCGGACGTAACGCAGCCGGGCCACCTGCTCGTAGGCCGGTTCCCCCGCGCCGCCCCAGACCCGGTCCACCTCGGCGCGGGCCCGGTCGGCGACCTCGGGGTGGCGGGAGAGGTAGTGCAGGGCGAACGAGAGCGCGCCGGACGTCGTCTCGTGGCCGGCGACCAGGAAGGTGATCACCTGGCGGCGGACGTTGTGGTCCGCCAGCCGCTCCCCGGTGACGGGGTGGGCCGTCTCCAGCATCCGGTCGAGCAGGTCACCGGCCCCGCCGCCCCCGGCCCGCCGGGCCCGGACCAATGCGTCGACCGTGGCGTCGAGGTGGGCAATGTCGGCCGCGTTGCGCCGGCTCGCACCCCGCAGCAGCAGGGGGGCCAGCGGGGAGGGCACGGTGTTCAGCCGCTGCGCGTAGGTCAGGGTGCCGACCATCGCGGTCACGAAGGGGTGCGGCCGGGACCGTTCGAACGAGCCGAAGTCGTGCCCGAAGCCGGTGCGCGCGATCGTCTCCAGCGTCAGCTTGGTCATGTCGCCCGGCACGTCCACGGTGCGCCCCGCGGAGGCAGCGCGGTCCCAGTGCTCGGTCAGCCGCCGCGCCACGGACAGCATCATCGGGTGGTAGCCGGCCATGGCCTCCCGGCTGAACCCCGGTGCGAGCACGTCGTGCGCCAGCTGCCAGTTCGGTTCGTGGTTGTACGCCGTGAACAGGCCGTCCCCGGCCACCGGCCGCAGATTGGCGACGCCCAGCCCGACGTGCTTGGCGAACCGCGACTCGTCCGCGAGGTCGGCCGTGTGCCGGGCGCCCCAGACGAACACGAACTCCTTGCCGAAGGCCCTGCGCCGGAAGACGGGACCCAGTTGCCGGGCGTAGCGGAGCGAGTCCTGCACGGGCGTACGCCGGCTCGCGCCCACCACGTCACCGAGCAGCGGGATCCGGTGCGGCGGGTGCGGGATGCGGTCCAGCTCCGGCCAGCCCAGCTCCGCACTGCGGAAACCCTTGGGCTGCTCCGCCCGGGTCGGCGCCTGGGTCATGACGCGATCTCCCCTCGGTTCGACGGCGGCTGCGCATGTGTTGTACGTGGGTTCAATAGCGCGGCTCAGTCTGGTCCCGTTGTTGAACCGGCGTCAAGTAAAGTGCGGGCATGGCCGCGAACCAGGGCGGGCGCACGCGCCGCCGGCTCAGCACCGAGGAGCGCCGGGAGCAACTGCTCTCGGTCGGGGCGCGGCTGTTCTCGGACAACCCCTACGACGACGTGTGGATCGAGCAGGTCGCCGAGATCGCCGGGGTGTCACGCGGGCTGCTGTACCACTACTTCCCGACCAAGCGGGACTTCTTCGCCGCGGTCGTCGAACGCGAGAGCGAGCGGATGCTCCGTATGACGGCGGCGGTGCCCGGCGTCCCGGTGCGGGCGCAGCTCGCGGCCGGTCTCGACGCCTATCTGGAGTACGTGCAGGCCCATGCGCACGGCTACCGGGCCTTCCACCGCGCCGACGCGGCCGGGGACCGGGCGGTGCGGCGCGTCTACCGGCAGGCCCTGGCCGCACAGGAACGGCAGATCCTCGCCGCGCTCGCCGCGGACCCCGAGTTCGGCCCCGCCGCCGGGGAGCGGCCGGAGGTGCGGCTGGCGGTGCGCGGGTGGCTCGCCTTCACCACGTCCGTGTGCCTGGAGTGGCTGCGGGACGCGGAGTTGAGCCGGGATCAGGTGCGCGAGCTGTGCGCACGCGCGCTGCTGGGCGTCCTCACGCCCTGAGAAGTCCCGCAAAGATCGCGTGCCCTGGTTGGCGCGCACCCCGATCTTCGGTAGGTTAGGCAAGGCTTACCTAAGGAGGTCTGGGATGGGTGACGACAGCCACAGCTGGACGGCGGCCCCCGCCGCGGCGGAACGGGCGCGCTCGGTGCTCGCCGCCGCGTGGTCGTGCTCGGTGACCGCGGAGGGCACGCGCGAGGAGCTGGTCGGCGCGCACACGGTGGCCGCGGACGGCCGGCTGACGGTGACCGTGCCCGAGGACAGCGCCCTGCTCGGGGCCGCGATCTGCGCGCCCCGCGGCGAGCCGTCCGCGGTGCTGGAGTTCGCCGACGTCGCCCCCGTCCCGCTGCGCAGCCGGATCCGCGCCCGGCTGTGGCTCGCCGGCTGGTTCGCCGTCGAGGAGGACCGGCTCGCCTTCACCCCCACGCGTGTGGTGCTGCGCCGGCCCTCGGGAGCCGTGGTCGTGGACCTCGACGAGTTCGCCGCGGCCGAGCCCGATCCGCTCACCACGGCCGAGGCCCGGCTGCTGACCCACCTCGCCGACTGCCACGCCGACGCCGTCGAGCGGCTCACCCGGCTCGTCGAGCCCGACAGCCTGCACGGCGCGGTCCGCGTCCAGCCCCTCGCCGTCGACCGGCACGGGCTGACGCTGCGCATCGAATGCGCCCGCGCCCACGGTGACGTACGTCTGGCGTTCCACCGGCCCGCCGACGACGTCGCGCAGCTCACCGAGCGGATGCACGTGCTGCTCAGCCAGGCGGCCGCCGCCTCCTGCCCCCGGGCGCTACAGCGGCAGCGCACAGACGGCGACCGGTGAGGCGAACGGCGCGCCCGCGGACCGCAGGGCGCCGCTCTCCTCGTCCACGTGGAAGACGCTGACGGTGGAGGACTTCTGGTTCGCCGCGAACAGCAGCGTGCCCTCGGGGGAGAAGGCGATCTGGCGCGGGAAGTCCCCCGCCACGGGCACGGTGTCCAGCAGCCTGAGCCGGGCACCGTCCTCCTCGACGGCATAACGGGTGAGGCTGTTGTGGCCGCGGTTGGCGAGGTACGCGTACCGGCCGTTGCCGGTCACCAGGAGCTGCGCGGGGTAGTTCGTGCCCGGACCCGTGCCCGTGGACTGCGCCTCACCGACGCGCAGCCGGCCGGACGCCGGGTCGTAGGAGCAGACGGCGACCGTGTCGTCGACCTCGCCGGCGAGGTAGGCGTACCGGCCGCCCGGGTGGAACGTGAGATGCCGCGGCCCGGCGCCCGGCCGCGTCCGTGCCCGGGAGACCTCGGTGAGCGTGCCGGCCTTCTCGTCCAGCCGGTACGTGTAGACGGTGTCCGTGCCCAGGTCGACGGCGAGCACATGGCGGCCGTCGGGACTCGTGACGAACTGGTGGGCGTGCGGCCCGTCCTGGCCCGGGCCGGGCGGCGGGGCGGAGTGCCGCACGAGGCCGGTGCGCTCGCCCAGCGCCCCCGAGGCGTCGATGGGGTGCACGGCCACGCTGCCCGACCCGTAGTTCGCGCTGAGCAGCCAGCGGCCGCCCGGATGCACCGACAGATGGCAGGGCGCCGCCCCGCCGGTGCTCCGGCTGCCCAGCACCTTGCGGTCGGACAGCCGGACGGCGGTCACGGCCCCGTCCTCCCGCTCGTCGACCGCGTACAGCGTGCGCCGGTCCGGGTGGACGGCGAGGTACGACGGGTCGCCGACGCCGCCGATCGTGCCCGCGCCGGTGATCCGGCCCGTCGCCGGGTCGTACGTCGCCAGGCCGATGCCCTTGCCGCCGCCCTCGGCGGAGGTGTAGGTGCCGAGGTACAGGGGCCGGGGCCCGGAGGGGCGCCGGGCCTGCCGGGACGGGCCGGTGCCCTCCTCGGCCGAGGGCGTCGCGGTCGTGGCGGGCGCCGGTGCGCCGTCACAGGCCGGCAGCGCCGCCGCGGCGGCCCCGCCGGCCAGCGCGCCGACGAACCGGCGCCTGCTCCAGCCACTGCTCATGTCGCCCCTCAGGTCGTCACTCGTCCCCGTCGCGGACAGCCACCTTGGCGTGGATCACCGGCCGGGTGCAACCACGGCACCGGGTGTCGCGCGAGATCCGACCCGCCCCTCGCGCCTACCAGTCGCCGTCCTCCACGGGCTTGCCCGGCGCGCTCCCGAGCTGCCGGATCTGCCCGGGCGCGGGCGGCTGCCACGGCTCGTGGTCGTCCCCGAGCCAGTCGCCGACGGGCTGGACGGCCTGGAGGGTGTCCGGGGCCGGCAGGTCCTGCGCGTCCTCGTCGTAGTAGTCGAACCAGGGCAGGCCCGCCCGGGTGTAGGCGGCCCGGTCCACCGGGGAGGGCGGCGCCTCCTCGCCGGTGATGCGGCGCCACTCCGGCGGAGTCACCAGGTGCACGAACACCCGCCCGGCGGGCTGCCGGGACCAGTGCGCGAGCGGCCGGTCGTCCGCGTGGACCTCCTGGCGCATGGAGCCGCCGACGCCGAGGCCCATCGCGGCGGGAGCGCGGCGCGCCCTCGCCGGGGCGGCGCCGGCGGGGGCCGGGGCGGATCCCGGCGCGGGCGGGGGAGAACCGGGCGCGGGCGCCGCCATGGGCATCGGCGCGCCGAAACCGGCGGTCGAGGGCGGCGGCATCGGCGCGCCGAACGCCCCGGGCGCGGCCATGGGGCCGCCCGGCATCGGGGCGCCGGGGGCCGGCGGCGCCGCGAACCGCGTCTGCTCCATGCGCCGGCGCTCCGCCGCACGCCACTTCGCCCGCTCCCCGTCGTTCAGCGGGAAGGCCCGCAGCTGGACCCCGCCCCACACCTCCTCGCCCGTGACCTGCCCCTCGACCGTGGCGCCGAGGCCGAGCGGGACGGCGACGAACTGCCGCACCGTGCCCGTCCCGGAGTTGATGCCGTCCAGCCAGGGCTGGCGGGGCAGCACCACGTAGTTCTGCGGGTCACGGGTCAGTCCGTCGCTCCAGGGGCGGCCCGAGACGGCGCACACCTTGCCGACGCCGACCTGCAGCGCCGCCGGTTCCGAGCTGCCCCCGAAGTTCAGCCACATCGCCTCGCGCAGGTGGACCGGCAGCATCACACCGCCACGCGCGCGCATCGCCTCGGGAACCCGGTCGGCGTGGTCGGCGACCCTCCGGACCGGGAACTCGCCGAGGCCCGGCGGCAGCGGATGCGTGCCCGTCTCCGGCAGGCGCAGGGTACGGATGAACCGCACGGCCACCCCGCCCGGCAGCCGCAGTGTGTTCCCGTCGATCCGTACGGTCGTGTCGGCCATCGGCCCGCCCCCTCGCCTCGGTGCCGGCCCGGCGCCGGCTTCCCTCAGCGAGAACGCCCGCCGAACCCCGCGCGGTTCCGCCACAGCTGCTCCTGGACGCCCAGGCGCTCCCGCAGGCGCATCAGGCGCGGCATCCGGTCGCGCTGTTCCGCCGACACCCGGTCCAGTTCCTCGAACAGGCGCTTGGTGCGGTGCTCGGTGTCCAGCTCGTCGAGGATCCGGTTGACCTCCGTCAGGACGGCGCCCGGCAGCTGCCAGTTCCCCTTGTCACGCTCCGCCTCCTCGCGCAGCAGCAGCGCGAGCTTGTCCCGGGTGCCCGCGGCGGAGCGCAGCTCGGCGGCGAGACGTTCCTCCGCCGACTCGGCGCTCGCGCTCAGGTGGGTCGTGACCAGCACCGCGAAACTGACCACGGCGTCGGCGATCTCCGACAGCAGCTGCTCCAGCACGGCGCCCGTCTCGGGCTCGAACAGCGGCTGCGGCTCGCGCTCCTTCGCGAGGTCGGTGAGGGAGCGGGCGAGCACGCGCAGGACGACCGTGCAGATCTCCAGCGTGTCCAGGCCAGTGCGCAGCACGACCCGGTGCAGCGCTCCTTCGCGCACGCGCGGGTTGAGGCGCAGGCTGTCCTCGGCCTGCCGCAGGGCGGCGTCCACCTCGACGATGTCGTGGTCCAGCCGCCGTGCCTCGTGCAGCCGCTCCGCCGCGCGGTCCACGGGCGGCGCGCCGGCGGCCTCCTCGCCCATGCGCAGCATCAGCTGGCGCAGCCGGCGGGCCAGGCCCTCGATGGACTCGCCCGCCTCCTCCACCCACACCGGCGGAGCCAGCAGCAGATTGCAGCCGAGCCCCACGACGGCGCCGATCAGCGTCTCCAGCACCCGGGCCCAGGCGGTGTCGCCGACGGTGGTGACCCCGAGGACCAGCATGGCGCTGATCGCGACCTCGGGGACGTACTCCTCCACCCGGACCAGCCGTCCCACGGCCAGCGAGGCCACCAGCAGCAGCGCGAGACTCCACCAGGTCAGGCCCACCAGCAGACTGAACGCGATGGCGACGAGCACGCCGGTCACCACCGCGTTCACCCGCCGGAAGCCGTTGGTGATCGTGGCGTACAGCGTCACCTGGACGACCAGCAGGGCCGTCAGGGGAGCGGTGAGCGGTGCCGCCTCGGGGCTCAGCCGGAGCGCGATGACGTAGGCGATCGTCGCCGCGAACGCGGACCGCAGCGTCTGGACGACCACGGGATCACGGCGCTTCCTCAGGATCTTGCCGGCCTGAGCCGTCCACTCACGTACCTCTCGCATCCTCTGGCTGTTCCCCTTCCTCCGGCATCGAACGCGTCCATGAGGGACGTTAGTGCCGTCGGATACCCCGGGCGACCGAGGGAGGTCAGGCGTACAGCTTGTCCACGAACGCGGCCAGGTTCCCCCTGGTCCGGGCGATCTGCTCGTCCAGGGTGAGGCTCTCCTCGAAGCGGGCCCCGGACTCCGGCTCCTTCTTGCCGCGCAGATACAGCGAGCACGCCAGATCGGTGCACATGTAGACGCCGACGGAGTTGCCCTCGCGGCCTGCGGCACCCGCCTTGGGCGCGGTCATCAGCGAGACGCCGCCGCGCGGGTGGGTGGTCAGGCACAGCGAACACATGCTGCGGTGCAGGAATCCGCGCTGCGCGGCCTGGAAGCGCATCGTCACCCCCACCGGCCGCCCGTCCCGCTCGGTCACCAGATAGCTCCGGTCGGGCGCGCCGGGGTCGCGCCACCCGAGGAAGTCGAGGTCGTCCCAGGGGCGCTCGGCGAGGTCCCGGGGCACGGTCAGCCGCTTGGCCTCTCCCTTGGAGCAGTTGATGAAGGAGGTGCGGATGTCCTGCTCGGTGAGTGCTCTCATGGGGAGGCTCCTGGATGTCGTCGTTCCGAAACCTAGGGGTCCTAGGTTTCCGGGACAGGGTAGGCACCACCGGCGAGGGGGAGCCAGCGGATTTCCGCGAGCTCCCCTCCGTCACCGGGGCGCCGCACCGCCTGCCTGCCCGCCTGCTGCTCCGCCTGCCCGGCCACCGGCTGCCCCGTCCGTCCGGCCGCAGGCTATTGCGCCCCCGCGGCCCGCGGCGGCCAGACGCCCGGGGCCAGCACGCCCAGCGCGTAGGCCCGGGCGACCAGTTCCGTGCGGCTGGCCGCCTGCCAGCGCGAGGACAGGCGGCGCAGGTGATAGGTCACGCCGTCGGCGGTGAGGCCGGTCTCGCGGGCGGTGCGGGCCGTGGTGGCGCCGGCGGCCAGCAGGGCCAGGATCCGCGCCTCGGCCGGAGTCACCCGGGGCCGGCCGGCCGGGGGAGCGGGGCCGGGCTCGCGCTCGCCGTCCACCCGCAGCATCACCAGCAGGGCCGGGGTCTCCTCGACCGTGTCGCTGACCGGGTCCGCGGTCAGCTCCCCGTACCGCTCCGCGCCGCCGGGCGCCCGCCAGCGCACCGCCACCTGGTAGCGCGAACGGTGCCGCAGCCGCAGCGCCTCGGCGATCCGCTCCACCTGCGTCGCCTCCCGCGGGTTGAACAGCTCCAGCACGTCACGGCCGCGCAGCCGCCCCGGCGTGGCTCCGCACTCCGCCGCCATCGCCGGATTGGCCAGCAGCACCGCGCCGTACACGTCGCACACCGCGACCGGCATCGCGATCCGGTCGAACAGCAGCAGGGCGCGGTTGCGCCACCTCACGGCCTCCAGCCGGGCCGGTTCCACGCTTCCCTCCTGCCACGCCGGGCCGCTCCCGGGCAAGAGCGACGCATCCGCTTGTACTACACAATCATGTAGGGCGGTGCGGGCGGCCGCCGGGGCCCGTGGACCACGCTGGACGCAGTACTTCCGTAGCGCGAAAGGCAGTTGCCGCGTCATGCCCCCCACCGGAACCCGCACCGCAACCCCGGCCGGACGGACTCCCCCCACCGCAGCCCTCTTCCCCGGCGTCCCCGTCGCCGACATCTCCGCCACGGGGCCCGGGGGCGCGCCGGTCCAGCAGGCCATGGAGCTGATGCGCGAACACGGGCCGGTGTTCGTCCGGCGGCTGCACGGGCGGGACACCCTGTTCGTGGGCGACCCGGACCTCGTGGCCGAGCTCGCCGACGAACAGCGGTTCGCCAAGCACGTCGGGCCCGGTCTGGAGAACGTCCGCGCGTTCGCCGCCGACGGCCTGTTCACCGCGTACAACGAGGAACCCAACTGGGCCAAGGCCCACGACATCCTGATGCCCGCCTTCGCGCTGGGCTCGATGCGCACCTACCACCCCGTCATGGTCGAGGTGGCCCGCCGGCTCATCGCCGCCTGGGACCGCGACGCCCGCGCCGGACGGCCGGTGAACGTCCCCGACGACATGACCCGCATGACGCTCGACACCATCGGACTCGCCGGCTTCGGCTACGACTTCGGCTCCTTCGAGCGGACCGAGCCGCACCCCTTCGTGGCGGCGATGGTCCGCTGCCTGGAGTGGAGCATGACCCGCCTCGCGCGCGTCCCCGGCGAGGACCACTCGGCGGCGGACGCGGCCTTCCGGCAGGACTCCGCCTACCTCGCCCAAGTCGTCGACGACGTCATCGCCGCCCGCACCGGCACCGGCGGGAGCGAGGCCGGCGACCTGCTCGGCCTGATGCTCACCGCCCGCCACCCGGCCGACGGCACCACCCTCGCCCCGGCCAACATCCGCAACCAGGTCATCACCTTCCTGATCGCCGGCCACGAGACCACCTCCGGCGCCCTGTCCTTCGCGCTCCACCACCTCGCCGAGCACCCCACGGCGCTCGACCTGGTACGGCGCGAGGCCGACGCCCTCTGGGGCGACCGGGCCGACCCCGAGCCGACGTACGACGAGGTGGGCCGGCTCACCTACACCCGCCAGGTCCTCAACGAGTCCCTGCGGCTGTGGCCCACCGCCGCCGTGTTCGCCCGGCAGGCCCGCGAGGACACCCTCCTCGGCGGCCGCATCCCGCTGCGCGCCGGACAGGCCGCGCTGGTCCTCACACCGATGCTGCACCGGCAGCCCGTCTGGGGCGACAACCCCGAGCTGTTCGACCCCTCCCGCTTCACGCCCGAGGCGGAGGCGCGGCGCCCGGTGCACGCCTTCAAGCCCTTCGGCACCGGCGAACGGGCCTGCATCGGACGGCAGTTCGCGCTGCACGAGGCGACCATGCTGCTGGCCATGCTGGTCCACCGCTACCGGTTCAACGACCACGCCGGCTACCGCCTCACGGTCAAGGAGACCCTCACCCTCAAGCCCGAGGGCTTCACCCTCACGCTCACCCCGCGCACCCCGGCCGACCGCACCCACCCGCCGCTGCCCGGCGCGCTCCCGGCCGCCGGCACCCAAGCCGCCGAGCCGCGGAACCTGCCCGCCCGCGTCCGCCCGGGCACCGCAGCCCTCTTCCTGCACGGCAGCAACTACGGCACCTGCCGCGACTTCGCCACCCGGCTGGCCGACGAGGCCGCCGCGCTCGGCTGCGCCACCCGGGTCGCGCCGCTGGACGCCTGGGCGGACGGGCTGCCCACCGACCGGCCCGTCGTCATCACGGCCGCCTCCTACAACGGACGCCCCACCGACGACGCCACCGCCTTCACGGCCCGACTGGAGGAGGACCACGATCTGTCCGGCGTGACGTACGCGGTCCTCGGTGTCGGCGACCGCACCTGGGCGGCCACCTACCAGCACGTCCCCACCCGCATCGACGAACGGCTCGCCGACTCCGGCGCGACCCGCCTGCTGCGGCGCGCCGCCGCCGACGCCTCCGGCGACCTCACCGGAGCGGTCCGGCAGTTCACGGCCGGCCTGCGCACCGCCCTCCTGGAGCGCTACGGCGACCCGGACGCCCCGGCGCCGCAGGACGACGGACCCACCGCCGCCTACGAGGTGCGCACCCTGACCGGCGGCCCGCTGGACGCCCTCGCCGAACGGCACGGCCTCGTCCCGATGCGGGTGACGGAGGCCCACGACCTCACCGCGCCCGGCCACCCGCGCCGCAAGCGGTTCGTCCGCGTCGCGCTGCCCGACGGCGTCACCTACCGCACCGCCGACCACCTCACCGTGCTCCCGGCCAACGCCCCGGACCTCGTCACCCGCGCCGCCGCCGCGCTCGGCGCCGACCACGACACCGTCCTGGACATCCGCGCCACCCGCCCGCGCCGCGCCGGCATCGCGGTCGACCGGCCCCTGACCGTACGGCAACTCCTCACTCATCACGTGGAGTTGCAGGAGCGTCCGAGCGCCGGACAGCTGGCCGCGCTCGCCGCGGCCGACCCCTGCCCGCCGGAGCGCGCGTCCCTCGCCGCCCTCAGCGACGACCCGCGCACCCTCGTGGAGATCCTGGAGGACCACCCGGCGCTGCGGGGCGCGTTGAGCTGGCCGCAGCTGCTCGGCCTCCTCACCCCGCTGCGCCCGCGCCACTACTCCATCTCCTCGTCGCCGGCCGTCGACCCCGGCCACGCGGACCTGATGGTCTCGCTGCTCCGGGCACCGGCCCGCTCCGGCAGGGAGAGCTACCGGGGCACCGGCTCCGGGTACCTCGCCGCGCTCCGGCCCGGCGACACGGTGTACGCCCGCGTCCAGCCGTGCCGGGAGGCCTTCCGTGTCGACGCCACCGGAACCGCCCCGGTCGTCATGGTCGCCGCGGGCACCGGCCTCGCCCCGTTCCGCGGCGCCGTCGCCGACCGCGTGACCGCCCTCGCGGCGGGCGCCGAACTCGCCCCAGCCGTGTGCTACTTCGGCTGCGACGCCCCCGACGCGGACTTCCTGCACGCGGAGGAACTGCGCGCCGCCGAGGCCGCCGGGGCCGTCTCCCTGCGCCCCGCCTTCAGCCAGGCCCCCGAGGGCGAGGTGCGGTACGTCCAGCACCGCATCGCCGCCGAGGCCGAGGAGGTCTGGGCGCTGCTCGAAGCCGGAGCGCGGGTCCACGTCTGCGGGGACGGTTCCCGAATGGCACCCGGAGTGCGGGAGGCGTTCCGTACGCTGTTCCGCAAGCACACGCCGGACGCCGACGCCGCGGCCGCCGGGCAGTGGCTCGACGGGCTGATCGCGGACGGGCGTTACACCGAGGACGTGTACACCGCCGGCTGACCGCGGACACGGGAGGGGGGTGGGCGCACGGTGGTGGACTCCTGGGAACGGGCCCGGCACGTCCTTCGGGAAGCGGGTCTGGAGGCGGGCCGTCTCGCCCACCTCGCCCCGATGAGCGGCGGCACGTACAACACCGTCGAGGAACTGCGCCTGACGGACGGCGGCCGCTACGTGCTGAAGGTCCCGCCCGACGCCGCCGTGCCCGGTCTGCGGCACGAGCGCGACCTGCTGGTGTCGGAGGCCGAGTTCTACCGTGCGGCGGCCCGCGCCGGCGTCGGCGCGCCGCGGCTGGTGTCCGCCGGGGACGGCTTCCTGCTGATGACGGCCTGCCCGGGCGCCCCGTGGGACGACACGCTCACCGACGGCGAGCACACCGTCCTGCGCGCGGAGCTGGGGCGCCAGGTGGCCCGGCTGCACCGCGTGACGGGCCCCGGCTTCGGCTACCCCTCCGGCGCCCTCGGCCCCCTCGCCCCCGACTGGCGGACCGCGTTCACCACGATGTTCGACGCGGTGCTCGACGACGCCCGGCGCTACGGGGCCCGGCTGCCGCGGCCCGTCGACGCCGTCGCCCGCACCGCAGCGTCCGCGTACGGCGCGCTCGACCAGGTCACCACGGCGAGCCTGGTCCACTTCGATCTGTGGCGGGGCAACATCCTGGTCGACCGCACGGGCGGGCAGGTTCGCGTCGGCGGCCTCATCGACGGCGAGCGCATGTTCTGGGGCGATCCCATGGCCGACTTCGTCTCCCTGGCGCTGCTGGGGGACATCAGGGACGACGAGGCGTTCCTGGCGGGATACCGGGCGGCCGGCGGCCGGGCGGTGTTCGACGTCCGGGCCCGGCTCCGTCTCGCCCTGTACCGCGCCTACCTGTACCTGATCATGCTCACGGAGACGGTCCCCCGGGCCGTCGGGGAGGAGCAGCGGCGCCGGGTGCAGGAGGCGGTCGCCCCGGAACTGGCCACCGCCCTGGACGAGATCGCGGGGTCCGCCGGTACCGTCGGTTAGCTCACATCGTGAAATAAGGGTTGGAGGAATGTCGCGCCACGCCGGGCCCCGACGGTATGTTGCAGGTCGGACAGGGGATGCGGGAGGAGCCACATGGCGGGGCGGAACGGGCGCACGGTACGCGATCTCAGGCGGGCCAACCGCACGGCCGTGCTGCAGCGGCTCTACTTCGACGGCCCGCTCAGCCGCTTCGAACTCGGCCCGGCGACCGGCCTGAGTTCGGGCTCGGTGAGCAACGTCGTCGCCGATCTGGTCGCCGACGGGCTGGTCGAGGAGGCCGGGAGCGTCGACTCCGACGGCGGCCGCCCCCGCACGCTGCTGCGCGTCGCACCCGGCAGCGGCCACATGATCGGCGTCGACGTCGGCGAGACGCGCGTCCGGGTCGAACTGTTCGACCTGACCCTCACCGAGCTGGCCCGCGCCGAGCGCCCGCTCACCCCGCAGCGCTACGAGGTCGAGGTCATCGTCGACCACATCCGCCACGGCATCGCCGAGGTGCTCGACGCGGCCGGACTCGCACCCGAGCGGCTCCTCGGCGTCGGCATCGGTGTCCCCGGCATCGTCGAGCGCACCCCCGACCGGGGCGCCGTGGTGCACGGGCAGACCATCGGCTGGGACGCCGTCCCGCTGGAGGCCCTGCTGCGCACCGGCTCCCCGCTGCCGGACACCGTCCCGTACGTCATCGACAACGGCGCCAAGACCCTGGGCCAGGCCGAGATGTGGTTCGGCGCCGGACGCGGCGCCCGCAACGCCGTCGTGGTGCTCTTCGGCTCCGGCGTCGGCGCCAGCCTCGTCACCCCCGAGGCCGACCAGGGCCGGGCGGTGGAGTGGGGGCACCTGACCGTACGGGTGCGGGGCCGCCGCTGCCGGTGCGGGGCGCTCGGCTGCCTGGAGGCCTACGCGGGCGCCGAGTCGCTGCTGGCCCGCTGGCGGGAGGAGGGCGGCCGGGTCCCGGAGGGCACCGACGAGGAGACCGCCCTGACCGCCATGCTCGCGGCGGCCTACCCGCCCGGTGACGGCGAACCCGACCCGGTCGCGCTGGCCGTCCTGGAGGAGACCGCCGAGTACCTGGGCGCGGGCCTGTCCGACCTGATCAACCTCTTCCAGCCCGAGCGCATCCTCATCGGCGGCTGGGCGGGCCTGGCGCTCGGCTCCCGCTTCCTGCCCGCCGTACGCCGCCACGCCCTGTCCTACGCGCTGCGCCACCCGGCCGGGAAGGTGACCGTCGACCTCGGCCGGCTCGGGCCCGACGCGGTCACCGTCGGCGCCGCGATCCTGCCGCTCGCCGACTTCTTCGCGCGCGGCGGCCGGCGCCCCGACCCGGAGCCGGAGTCCCCGCTCCCGGCGTGGCGCACGGCGCTGCAGGAACGGGCACCGCGCTGAGGTTTCGCGGATCACCGCGGAGGTACTCGCGAGGCGCCCGACGACCGAAGGGAGTGCGCCGTGACCGACCACCGCCTCGAAGCACCCGGCGAGAACGGTGATCCCGTCCCGCGGGACATGCCGGACCAGCAGGCCGACGCCGGCGAGGACCCGTGGGAGGTCGCACCGCGTTTCACGGGTACCGGCAAGGACGACGAGGACCGGGCCGAGGAGGCCGACGGGTCCGACGGACCGACCGGAGACGTTCCCGACACCGACGAGGCGGGGACGGGCCGGCAAGGGGCACCGAGCTCGGGAACGGGACAGACCGAGCACCCGGTGCCGGACGAGCCCTCCGGCTGAGGCCGGGAGGGCACACACCGAGGGCCGCGGCCGACTGTGGGGGTCGGCCGCGGCCCTCGCCCCTGTTCACGCACCCGGACTCCCCACGGGCCCGGGTCTGCGGGCCCGTGGGGAACTCCGTTCCTCACCCCACCTTGCGCCCGCGCATCGGCTCCGTCCGTGCCCCGCCGCCCTGCTGAAGGCCCTCGAGGAACTCCTGGATCACCTCCGTCGCGGTGCGCTCCGGCTCCCAGCCCAGTTCCCTACGGGCCCGGGCGGAGTCCATCAGGGGCAGCCGCAGCACCGCGTCGAACAGGTGCGGCGAGGCGGGCAGCAGGTGCAGGCCCCAGGCGGCCGCGATCGCCGACCGGGCCGCCGTGCGCGGCAGCCGCACCGGGCGCGCCCCGAGCATCTCGCCCAGCACCCGTGCGTCGATCGCCGGCTCGGCGGCCAGGTTGAAGGCGCCCCGGACGTCCCGGTGCACGGCCAGCCGGTAGGCCCGGGCCGCGTCGTCCGTGTGCAGCGCCTGCACCCGCAGCCCGGGGACGTCGGGCAGGAAGGGCAGCAGCTCGGGGCGGGCCAGCGGGCCCGGCAGGAACCTGCCGCCGAAGATCCGGCGCTGCTCGCTCGCCGACTCCCACTTGAACAGGAACGCGGGGCGCATCCGCACCACCCGCGTTGCGGGGTGGTCGCGCTCGAACGTGTCCAGCGCGCGCTCCAGATAGGCCTTCTCCCGGCAGTACGCGGCGTCCGGCCAGCCGTGCGTCGGCCACGACTCGTCCACCGCCCGGTCCTTGGGGCCGGGGGAGTACGCGCCGACCGACGAGGCGTGCACCAGCGCCGGCGCTCCGGCCGCGGCCACCGCCTCGAACACCCGGATGCTGCCCAGCACGTTGGTGCGCCAGGTCGCCGCCGGGTCGTGCGTCGGCTGGAACGCCCAGGCCAGATGGACGACCGCGTCGGCGTCCCGGAACCGCTCCACGAGGTCGGACCGCTCGGCGGCCAGGTCGACCGCGTCCCAGTCCGTCTTCGGGACAGACCAGTCGGGAAGCCGGCGGGCCAGGCCCAGCACGGAGCCGACCTCGGGATCCTCGGAGAGGAGACGCACCACGCTCGTGCCCACGTTGCCCGTGGCACCCGTGACGACGACCCTCATGCCCGTTGCGCTGCTCACCTGTGGCTCCTCTCGGCCGTGTGGTTCCGCGAGAGAGGACCGAGTACCCGGGTGGGCCCGATTGCACGTGGGTGAGGGGCGGCAAGCCCTCGCCGGGCAGAAGGAAGCCCCGGCCGGACGGGGGAATCACGGCCGGGGCGGCTCTGAGGTGGGCGCGGACGGCGGTCGCCTCTCGGCGAAGGGCTCCACAGGGCTTCAGCCGAACGATCGTCCCTGTGGGCGGATGGTGAGGCCCGGGGACACTGTCCCGTCCGCACCCACGTGTCGTTCAACGGAGAACCACCTCCGGGAGTTCCGGGCCCGCCCGCCCTGCCGCGTGAGGTGCGTCACTGCCCTTCCGTCGCCTTGTCGTCGGGCATGGTCTCCGCCCAGAGGTTCTCCGCCTGGAGCAGCAGCGTGCCGAGCACCGCCGTGTGCGCGGCGCCCTCCTGGGCGTGCCCGCGCAGCCTGTCCTGCAGTTCCTTCTGCAGCTCCCGCATGGCCTTCCCGGTCCCGTCGTCCGGCCGGATGCGCTGGTCACCCTCGCCCCGGCCGTCCGCCTGCGCGTGGCAGGCGTCCCCGATCAGCTCCAGCATCCGCGCGTACGTCCGCAGCGCCCGGCCCTCGGGCGGCGCGGGGGTCCGGTTGTCGTCCACGGACACCGCGAGGGCCCGGGTCAGCGCGGTGACGTGCCCGGTGATCCGGCCGAACCGCTCGTCCTCCTCCACCGGGGGCAGGGCCGCACCGTGCGGTACGCGGTGCAGGGCGCGCAGCGGCGCGTAGGTCAGGCGCAGGCTCTCCTGGCTCCACCGGCGCGCCGAGTGCAGGGCCTCCAGCCGGTGCTCCAGACCGGCGGAGGCGTCCAGCCAGCCGGCGGCGGTCTGCCCGTCCCACCCGCCGTCGCGCAGATCCCCGGCGACGGTGTGCAGGACGTCCCCGACCTCCCGGGCGAGCGCCGCCAGGTTCTCCCGGACGTCCCGCAGGTGGATCGGCGGCAGGACCAGCGCGTTCACGGCGACGCCGATCACGGCCCCGAGCGCGGCCTGCCCCACCCGGTGCCCGACGCCGGACAGGCTCACGGTGCCCGCTGCGAGGGTGAACAGGGCCGTGGTCGCCGCGTAGATGCCCTGGTCGCCGAAGCGGGGCCAGTTCGCGAGCAGCATCAGCACCGGGACGGACAGGGCCAGCGCCCAGGTGGTGTCGCCGGTGAGGGCCTGCGCGGCCGAGGCGAGCAGGGCACCGACGCAGATCGCGCCGAACTGCCGGGCACCCTGCACCAGCGAGCTGTAGACGGTGGCCTGCACCAGCACCAGTGCCACCCACGGCGCCATCAGCGCCAGCGGATCCCCCATCCAGACGCCGCCCACCAGCCAGGCGATCACCGCGGCGGCGGCCGCCTTCAGCGACTGGACGACCAGGTCCCGTTCCCGGCCGGGACCCCGCCAGGCCGCCCGCATGGCGCCCCAGGCGGCCCGGGACTCGCGCCGTACGGCGTCCACGGGCTGCACGGCACGGATCCCGTGCTGCAGGTTCCGCATCTTCCGCGGAGCCGTCGCGGCCCCCTTCAGCCGCGGGCCCGACGCCGGTCCGGTGCCGGCCGCCGTCATGTCCCGCTCCCTGCGACGGCGGAAGGCCCTGGCCCTCCGCCGTTCCCCACTCGTCACACGCGTCATGCGCTGCGAGTATCCGGGTGACCGGGGGATTCACCCCCGGGTCAGGCGAACGGGCTGCCCCCGAGGCCGGACAGCAGGTGCGCCGGGTCGGCGTAGACCGCGTCCGCGCCGGACTCCTCCAGGTCGGCGCGCGGGATGCCGCCGCACAGCACGCCCACGCAGCGCACCCCGGCCCTGCTGCCCGCGCGCATGTCCCACACGGTGTCCCCGACGAACACCGCCCGCTCGGGCGGCACCCCGGCCAGCTCCAGCGCGTGCTCG
The DNA here is from genome assembly GCF_049846985.1 of Streptomyces sp. DT190. Lineage (NCBI taxonomy): Bacteria > Bacillati > Actinomycetota > Actinomycetes > Kitasatosporales > Streptomycetaceae > Streptomyces > Streptomyces sp. DT190. Next base: position 698,809 of record NZ_JBNCNM010000001.1, read on the forward strand.
ACCGGCTCGGGGGCGGGTTTGCCCGCATCCACGTCGTCGGCGCTGGCCGTGGCGGTGATGGCGTCGTCCGCGTCGATCGCCCGGCGCAGCGCGCTCAGCTCCGCGCCGCCCGCCGAGGTGGCCAGCACCACCGCCCAGCCGTCCCGGTGCAGCCGCCGCAGCAGGTCCCCGGCCCGCGGCAGCGGCGGCAGCCGGTCGAAGTACTGCCCGTACAGCGCCTTGTGCCCGGCGCTGATGTCCGCGTCCTGGTCCTCGTCCCGATCGTCGCCCAGCAGATGGGCGACGAGGTCGGTGGACGGCAGTCCCACGGCCCGGTGGACGGCGTGCATCGGCACCCGGTGGCCCGCCTGCCGGAGGGCCTCCCACCAGGCGACGACGTGCAGGTGGTTGGTGTCGACCAGGGTGCCGTCGACATCGAACACGGCCGCGCGTTCCATAGCTCCCGTACCTTCCTCTCCGGCCTCTCCGGCCCCGCGAGTACCACGTCAGCCGGACGGCATCCGCCTCTCGCGGGTCCAGGCCAGCAGCTCGTCGAGGGACCACGTCGTCACCACCCGCTCGGGCGGCACCCCGCACTCCTCCGCCCGCGCGCAGCCGTTGATCTGCCAGTCCAGCTGCCCGGGCGCGTGCGCGTCCGTGTCGATCGAGAACAGCACCCCCGCCTCCACGGCCCTGCGCAGCAGCCGCCGCGGCGGGTCCAGCCGCTCCGGCCGGCTGTTGATCTCCAGGGCCGTGCCCGTCTCCGCGAGCGCCGCGAACACCTGGTCCGCGTCGAACTCCGACTCCGGCCGCCCCCGCCCGGTCAGCAGCCGCCCGGTGCAGTGCCCGAGCACGTCGGAGTGCGGATCGCGTACGGCGGCCACCATCCGCCGGGTCATCGACCGGGCGTCCATCCGGAGCTTGGAGTGCACCGACACGACCACCACGTCGAGCCGCTCCAGCAGTTCCGGCTCCTGGTCGAGCGAGCCGTCCTCAAGGATGTCGCACTCGATGCCGGTGAGCAGCCTGAACGGCGCCCAGGACTCGTTCAGCCGCGCCACCACGTCCAGTTGCTCGCGCAGCCGCTCGGGCGACAGCCCGCGGGCCACCGTCAGCCGCGGCGAGTGGTCGGTCAGCACCGCCCACTCGTGCCCCAGCGCCGCCGCGGCCCGGCCCATCTCCTCGATCGGGCTGCCGCCGTCGGACCAGTCGGAGTGCAGATGGCAGTCCCCGCGCAGGCGCGCCCGCAGCCCCTGCCCGCCCCGCACGGCCGGCGGCTCCTGCGCCTCGGCCTCCAGCTTCTCCAGATAGCCCGGCACCTGCCCGGCCAGGGCCTCCCGCGCCACCTGCGCGGTCTTCGGGCCGACTCCCTTCAGCCCCTCCAGCGAACCGTCCGCCGCCCGCCGGCGCACCTCGTCGGGGCCCAGCTCCTTCAGCACCCGGGACGCCGTGCGGAAGGCGCGCACACGGTACGTGGGCGCCAGGGACCGCTCCAGCAGGAAGGCGATCCGGTCCAGTGCCTCTACGGGGTCCATCGCCACCTCCACCCTCAGAGTTCCCCAGCGCCCGGCGCCCCGCACGGCCGAACGGTCGGTTTGCCCGGTGTCCACCCGGGTACTGCGATGCCTCGTCCCGCCCGCTTCGACGAGGAGGCATATCATGTCCGCCCCCACCGGGTCCCCCGACCGGGTCGCCGTGATCACCGGCGCCGACTCCGGCATCGGCAGGGCCACCGCCGTACGTCTGGCCCGGGCGGGCCTGGACGTCGGCATCACCTGGCACAGCGACGAGAAGGGGGCGCTGGAGACGGCCGAGGAGGTCCGCGCCCACGGACGGCGGGCCGAGGTCGCCCGGATGGACCTCACCCGGCTGCCCGGCGCCGCCGACACGGTCGACGAACTGTGCGAGCGCCTCGGCCGCGTCGACGTGCTGGTCAACAACGCCGGCACCGGCACCATGACGCCCTTCCTGGACCTGGAGCTGTCCCAGGTGCGCGAGGTGCTGGACGTGGACCTCGTCGGGCCGTTCCTGTGCGGCCAGAAGGCGGCGCGGCACATGATCCGGCAGGGCGGCGGCGGGCGGATCGTCAACGTCACCTCCGTCCACGAGCACCAGCCGCGCGTGGGAGCCGCCCCCTACTGCGCCGCCAAGGGCGGACTCGGCCTGCTCACCCAGGTCATGGCCCTGGAACTCGCCGAGCACGGCATCACCGTCAACGCGGTCGCGCCCGGCGAGATCTCCACGCCCATGACCGGGCAGGAGGACACCGACCCGCACACCGAGAGCCGCCCCGGAGTACCGCTGGGCCGGCCCGGCGACGCGCGCGAGGTGGCCGCCGTCATCGCCTTCCTCGCCGGCCCGGACGCCTCGTACGTCACCGGCGCCTCCTGGAGCGTCGACGGCGGGATGCTCCGGATGGGCCCGCAAGCCGGTTCCCATCTGACGAGCCACGAGTGGCGACGGCCGTGAGCGAGCCGCGGTGAGACTGCGCACCACCTCCTGCGACGAGCCCGGATTCCGCCGCGTCCGCCACGGGCGCGGCTTGCGCTACCTCGACACCGACGGCCGGGCGCTGACCGACCCCGGGCACCTCGCCCGGATCAAGGCCCTGGTCATCCCGCCCGCCTGGCGCGACGTGTGGATCTGCCGCCGGCCGAACGGCCACCTCCAGGCCGTCGGCACCGACGACGCCGGGCGCCGGCAGTACCTGTACCACGAGGAGTTCCGCGCCCGGCGGGAGCAGGCCAAGCACGAGCACGTCCGCGAGGTCGCCCGCACCCTGCCCGAGCTGCGCGCCCGGGTCGCCGACGACCTCGCCGGACGCGGCCTGAGCCGGACCCGCGTCACCGCCTGCGCCGTACGCCTGCTGGACCTCGGCTTCTTCCGCATCGGCAGCGACCGGCACACCCGCACCAACGGCAGCTACGGCCTGACGACGATGCTGCGCGAGCACGTCACCTGCGGCCGGGGCGAGATCGGCTTCAGTTACCCGGCCAAGGGCGGCATCGAGCTCGTCCGGGCCCTCGTCGACGACCAGGCGCACGCCGTCGTACGGGCCCTGCTCCGGCGCCGCGCGGACGGGGAGCGGCTGCTGGCGTACTGGGAGGGGCGGGCCTGGCACGAACTGCACAGCTCCGACCTGAACGAGGCGCTGCGCCGGCTGTCCGGGGTCGACATCACGGCCAAGGACTTCCGCACCTGGCACGCCACCGTCCTCGCGGCCGTCGCGCTCGCCGTCATCCCCGAGGCCGCCCGTGACACGGCCGCGGCCCGGCGCCGCCAGGCCGCGCGGGCGGTGCGCGAGGTCAGCCACTACCTGGGCAACACCCCTGCGGTGTGCCGGGCCTCCTACATCGACCCGCGCGTCTTCGAGCTGTTCGAGCAAGGCGAGACGATCGCGCCCGCGCTCACCCGGCTGGGGGAACACGGCGACTTCGGCCGCCCGGCCACGCAGGGGGCCGTCGAGGCGGCCGTCCTGGACCTGCTCCGCGACGGACGCGCGACCCGCGCCGTGGCCGGTTCCGCTCTACGCTCGATGCATGACCGAAAGCGCGAGCCCGTACATATCCCACCCGCGGATCATGGTGCTCGGGGTACAGCCGGGCACACCGCCGTTCCGGATCGTGGAGATCGACGGCCAGGTGGTCGGGGAGGCCAAAGCCGTCACGGACGTCCTCGCGGCCGCGGCCGCGTTCGGCATCACGGTCCACGACCTGGACGACCCGGACGTGGTCCGCTGGGTCGGCGGCGACAAGTTCACCTGGACGGTGCACTAGACCGGCCGGTGCCGGCCCGGGAGCGGGAGTCTGCTGCTTCCTCGGGGGGTGCTGCCTCGGGAAGTGGTACGTCGCCGCCCTGCTCTGCGGGCCGATCCGGGTCGGGCACCACGCGAGCAGGTGACGGCGACGAGGACTGTCTCCAGGCGACGCATTCACGGGCGGGTCAGGCGGCCCGGGGCGTCAGTTCCTCACCGGGGTCTTCTCCGGGTGGGGGCGGCGGGGCTTGCGGGCGTGGACCGCGCGGCTCAGCCTGCGGCCGAGCAGCAGATAGCCGATCAGCGCGCCCGTCGTGTTGAGGATGACGTCGTCGATGTCGAAGGCGCGGCCCGTCACCAGGGCGCCCTGGGCGAACTCCACCAGCAGCATCACCACGGCCGTCAGCAGCAGGACGCGCAGGATGCCACGGGTGCGGGGGGCGACCACGGGGACCAGGATGCCGAAGGGGACGCCCAGCAGGATGTTGCCGCCGATCTGCTTGACGGCGTCGCGCAGTTCCGGCTGGTCGAGGTAGGCCTTCAGCGAGTCGCCCGGCCGCAGATTGGTGTGCGTCAGCGCCTCGGAGGCGGGCGAGGGCTGCAGGGTCAGCCGCGCCAGCACCACGGCGAAGGCGACCATGAACGCGAAGGCGCACAGCGTCGCCAGCAGCCGGAGAGGCCATGGAAGCGGGCGTCGCTCGCTCCCTGACCCCCCGGTACGGGGGCGTGAGGCTGCACCGGCCATGTGTCCTCCAGTCATCAACGTCCCTGCGTGGTACGGCGGTTACCCCGGGAAACGCCGACGATGCCGCCGCTGCCCGTCCCACCGCCGCATTCCCGCCTTCGCCCGGAGCACTCCGGGAAATCGCTGCGGAGCTGCGCGAGGGACCCGGTCAGTTCCCGTACGTGACGCGCACGTCCTTGAAGCCGAGGGAGCGCAGCAGACCTTCCAGCATGCCGGTGGTGTTCGACTCGGCGCGCCTGGTCAGCTCGCTCTCCTTCGCCGCGTCGCCGATGTGCCGGACGGCCAGCTGCTGAACGGCCTGTTCGCCGTTGGGGTTGTCCGAGAAGAGGTCGCCGAGCCGGTCGAAGAGACCGCGCTGCTTGGACACGGCGTAGGAGCGGTCGGGGTCGAGGGCCGGCCTGCCCAGCTGCGCGTGGGGCAGCCGGAGCGTGGCGGACGTGCGGTCGCCGTTGACCTTCACGTCGTTCTCGCCGACCTTGCCCAGGTCGACGTAGGCGTCGACGGTGCCCGCCCCGACGTACAGGGTGCGGGTGCCGCGGATCGCGTCGGGGAGGAACTTGGCGTCCTTCTCCAGGTCGACGACGACCTGGAAGTTGCCGGACGCGGCGTCGTAGCGGCTGATGTCCTGGATGGACTTCAGCAGCGCGGGGCCGGACCGGTCGTGGGTCTCGCTGCCGAACAGGTCCTTCAGGCCCGGGACGACGCTCAGCCGGAGCCCGGCGAAGAACACGACGAGCACCACCACGAGTGCGGTCACCACCTTGGCCCAGCCGGGCATGCGCCTGGGGAGACGCTTGACGGGAGTCGTCATGCGACGGCCCTCCTTCCTACTCACCGCATGCCCACCACATCCCGGGCCAGACCGGTGAGTTGAGGATCGGACGACCCGGCGGAGGCATGCCGGGGCGCACACCCGTCACGGGCGGGGCGTCGCCTCCGGCTGCTCCAGCGCCGCGTCCAGCGTCGGCTGCGGGGGCAGCAGCCGGGACAGGCCGGTGATCCGCAGCACGCGCAGGGTCAGCGGGTGGGAGCAGACGAGCAGCACGGAGCCGTGCCGGTCGAGCACCCGGCTGCGGGCCCGGTACAGCAACCGCAGCCCCGAGCAGTCGAAGAACTCGATCCGGCTGAGGTCGATCACCACCCGGGCGGCGGGCTGGTCGGTCTCCCGGTCCAGGTGCGGGGCGATCTCCGTGGCCGCGGCGAGGTCGATCTCGCCGCGGAACTCCAGCACCGTGTGCCCCCGTTCCTGTCGGACGCGCAGATACCGGGTGAGCGGTGCAGGTTCCTGCCGCACGACGAGATCGCCTCCAGCCTGCTTCGTGCGTGGGGAGGGAGCGGCGGTCCTCACGACCGGTCCCCGCCCTGCAAGTTACCCTCCATCGAGTGAATTTGAGCATGTTCGATTGACATATGTCTTTGAATTACAGGCGAGTTGGCCGAGGTTCGCGCGGGGGCGCACGCGGTCGTGAGCGCGGGCGCGCTGCGGGGGAGCGTGGGACGCCCGGGATGCCGGTGGCGGCCTGGGGCAAGGCGTGCCGGCTCTTCACCAGAGCCTGGTGGGTGATGGGGGCGCCCTTCGCCGGTCCGCGCGCGCCCCCTCACCGCCCTCAGTCGTTCACCAGCACCAGCTTCCCCGTCGTGCGGCCCTTGTCGCCCTCGGCGTGGGCCTCCGCCGCCGCGCTGAGCGGGAAGGTGCCCGCGATCGTGGCACGCAGGGTGCCCGCCTCGGCGAGTCGTCCGATCGCCTCCATGCCCGCGCGGTCGGCGTCCACCAGCATGCGCAGCGCCCTCACGCCCAGCCGCCCGGCCTCCTGGTAGAAGTCGTCCGAGCCGCCCGGCAGGATCGAGACGACCACGCCGCCGGGCCGCAGCACCCGCAGCGAGCGCAGGGAGGTGTCCCCGCCGATCGTGTCCAGCACGACGTCGACGTCCTTCACGGCCGTCACGAAGTCCGTCTCGCGGTAGTCGACCGTCTCGTCCACGCCGAGCTCGCGCAGGAAGTCGTGCTTGCCCGCGCTCGCGGTGCCGATCACGTACGCGCCGCGCTCCTTGGCGATCTGCACCGCCACGTGCCCGACCCCGCCCGCGGCGGCGTGGACCAGCACCCGCTGCCCGGGCTGCACGTCCGCGTACTCGGTCAGCGCCTGCCACGCGGTGAGCGAGACCAGCGGGAGCGCACCCGCCTGGACGTGGTCGATCCCGGCCGGCTTGCGCGCCAGGGCGCGCACCGGCGCGATGACGTACTCGGCGTGCGAGCCGTGCCCGAACGGGTAGGGCAGCATGCCGAAGACCTCGTCACCCGGCACGAACGCCGCCACCCCGATGCCGACCGCCTCCACCACGCCGGAGACGTCCCAGCCGAGGACGAAGGGCGGTCGCCCCAGGAACCCTCCGGTCGCGCGGTGCTTCCAGTCGGTCGGGTTGACCCCGGCGGCCCGCACCCGGACCAGCACCTCGTTCGGCCGCGGCACCGGGCGCTCGATCTCGACTTCCTTGAGGACCTCGGGGCCGCCGAGGACGTCCTGGCTGATGGCTCGCATCGTGTTCTGTGTGCTCATGGTCATCCAGCGTGCCGGTTCCGCCGCCGTCCGCCAATGGCAAGATTGCCAACATTCGATAGGATCCTGTCATGCGGCGTGAGCGAGTGGTGGTCCTGGCCCTGGACGGCGTCTACCCCTTCGAGCTGGGCATCCCCAGCCGGATCCTGGGTGCGGCCGACGGCCGTTACGAGGTGCTGACCTGCTCGGTCGACGGCGGCCCGGTGCGCACCGACGCCGACTTCGGCGTCACCGTGGAGCACGGCCCCGAGGTGCTGGCCACGGCCGGCACGGTGGTGATCGCCCCGGTCGCGCCCGCCCACCTGAGTGACGAGGTGCCCGACGCCGTCCTGGCCGCCCTCGCGCTCGTCCGTCCGGGCACCCGTGTCGTCTCCATCTGCACGGGCGCCTTCGTCCTGGCGGCGGCCGGGCTCCTCGACGGGCGCCGGGCGACCACCCACTGGCAGGTCGCCGATCACTTCCGGCGCCTGTTCCCGCGCGTCGACCTCGACCCGGACGTGCTCTTCGTCGACGACCACCCGTTCCTCACCTCGGCCGGAGCCGCCTCCGGCGTGGACATCTGCCTGCACCTGATCCGCAAGGACCACGGCAGCCGGCTGGCCAACAGCGTGGCGCGCCGCTGCGTGGTCCCCCCGTTCCGCGACGGCGGCCAGGCCCAGTACATCGAGCAGCCCGTCCCCGAGGAGGGCGCCGCGAGCACCGCCGCCACCCGCGCCTGGGCCCTGGAGCACCTCGGCGAACCGCTCACCCTGGCCGACCTGTGCGGCCACGCCCGGATGAGCCAGCGCACCTTCGCCCGCCGCTTCCACGACGAGGTGGGGCTCAGCCCCGGCCGCTGGCTCATCCAGCAGCGCGTCGCCCGGGCCCGGCACCTGCTGGAGGTCAGCGACCTGACCGTGGACCAGATCGCCGGTCTGGTCGGATTCGCGACCGGGGCCTCCCTGCGCCAGCATCTGCACGCGGCGATCGGGGTCTCGCCCCAGGCCTACCGGCGTACGTTCCAGACCGCTCGCTGACGCCTGCACGGCTCACGCCAACTTCCCTGTCAGCAAAGGGACTTTGTCGATCTGTAGCCTTCTCTCGGAGCGTGACGGAACCCTCACTTCCGCCGGGGGCCGAGGTTGATCCTTTTGGCTTCTGACCCGATAAGGTTCCGATCAGCGCTGCGAGTTCGCGACCGCGTCCGGTCGGCTGGCAGTACGTACTCATGAGTGCGACCCGCGCACCCCCCTGTTCGTTCGTGTTGCTCGAAGGATGCAGATGCAACTCGCCACTCCACCACCGGCGGCGCGGCCCCCTGTCGTCTGGTACAGCTGGTGGCTGATGCCGCTGGGCCTGGGAGGCGGGACCGTCGCCGCCACGTTCACGGGTTCGGAGCCGGCCGGCGTGGCCGTCGCCGGAGCCGCGGCCACGGCCGCCGGCGCCGTCTGCGTACGTCTGCTGCTGCGCACCCGGGCCCGGCTGCACGGCGCGGAGCGTTCCTTCCGCACCACGCAGACCGAGCACACCCTGCAGTGGCAGCAGCACGTGGCGGGCCTGGAGCGGAAGTCCGCCGCCGAGCGCGCGGCCCTGGAGTCCCGACTCGCCGAGCAGGACGCCGCCCACGAACGGCTCCTGGCCGACCGGAGCACCGCGTACGAGACGCAGCTCGCCGAGCAGTCCCGGGCCTACGAGGATCGGCTCACCGAGCAGGCCGCCTCCTACGAGGCCCAGCTCGCCGACCAGGCCGAGGTCTGGCGGGAGCAGCTCTTACACCAGATCGCCGCGGTCGCCCGGCTCGCCGACGAGCAACTGCCGGACGCCATGGGCAAGTTGCGCGCCGGCGAGGCCATCGACGACGTCCTGCCGACGGTCGGCCAGTGCGCGAAGGTCGGCGCCGAACTCCAGGCCGAGCTGCGCAAGGTGCTGCGCACCGCCCTGATCGGCCTGGAGGCGGAGTTCGACCGCTCCACCACCGCCGAGCAGGCCGTCATCAGCATCGGCAACCGCATCCACGTCCTGACCAGCAAGTTGCGCGGCCGGCTGCACGAGATGCAGGGCGAGCACGGCAGACTGCCGGCCGTCGCCCGCGGCCTGATGGAGCTCGACCAGGAACTCGGCCCCGCCGACTCGCTCGCCGCCAGCATCGGGGTGCTCGGCGGTTCGGACCGGCCCGGCCGCCAGTGGCAGGAACCGCAGCGGCTGCTGAGCGTGGTGCGCGGCGGCATCGGCCGGATCAAGGACTTCCACCGGGTCCAGGTGCGCCACCTGCCCGAACTCGGCGTCGACGGCGGCCTCGTGGACCACCTCACGCTGATCTTCGCCCACCTCCTGGACAACGCGGCCCGCTACTCGCCGCCCACCGAGCCGGTGCTCATCTCCGGCAGGGAGGTGCCCAACGGCGTCGGCATCGAGATCCAGGACTCCGGCAAGGGCCTGAGCGAGGAGAAGAAACGGGAGGCCGAGCACGCCCTCGCGGGCATGGCGCCCGGCGCGGGCCTCGGCGGCATCACCGAGGACGCCAGCATCGGCCTGCGCGTGGTCGGCACCCTCGCCCGCCGCTACGGCATCCGCGTCACCTTTGCGGACTCGCCCTGGCTCGGCACCTCCGTGGTCGTCGTCGTCCCGCACAAGTACTTCAGCCCGCTGCCCTCGGCCCCGGCCGCCCCGGCCGTGTCCGGGTCCGGCACCGCCGCCGCGCCCCGGACCGGGGGAGGCACCCCGGCGCCGCCCGCGTCCGGGCCGGCCGCCGGCGCCGCCGAGACGACTCCCGGCGGACTGCCGAGGCGCCGCAGCAGGCGGAACGGCACGGACGACGCGCCGAAACAGCCCGAGCGCGACGACCGGGCCGACCGGACGGCGGTCGCCGTCGTGCCGCCGGACGCCTCCTTCTCCGGTCTCGCCGCCTTCGCCACCGCCGGACGTGACGCCGCGGCGGCCTCACCGGCGACCGACGACCGTGACCTCCCCGCCGGACGCGAGTCCACCGAGCACCGCACCGAAGAGAGCGACTAGTCCTCATGACGCAGCAAGGAACAGACGTGAGCTGGGCGCTCCGCGATCTCGTCGAGAGCATCAAGGAGATCCGTTTCGCCCTCGTGGCCTCCAGCGACGGCAAGGCCATCACCTCCTACGGCGCCGACGACCCCGACGACGTCGACCGCTTCGCCGCCGTGGTGGCCGGACTGCAGGCCCTGGCCCAGCCGGTCGCCGAGCAGTTCCCCCGGTACGCCGGGCAGTTGCGCCTGGCGATGATCGAGGTCGACGGCGGGCACCTCTTCGTCGTGCGCGCCGGCGTGGAGACGTACCTCGGCGTCCTCGCGCGCGAGGGCCTCGACCAGGGGCTGCTCGGGCACCAGATGAGGGACCTGGCCCGCAGGATGGGTGAGCTCCTCGGCACCACCGCGCGCCTGGAGGAGCACTCTGGATGAGTGCTCCCCGCAGGCCGTCCGACCCGTCCGGTCTGGAGCGCTACTACGTCCTCACCGGCGGGCGCAGCGGGCCGGGCGGTTCGGCGGCGGGCCTCGACGTGGCGACCCTGGTCGTCGCCCGCGCCGCCCCCTTACCGGGCATGCAGCACGAGCACGAGGAGATCCTCCGGCGCTGCCGCACTCCGCTGTCGGTCGCCGAACTCGGCGCCCATCTGGGGCTGCCCTTCAACATTCTCGCGGTGCTGCTGTCGGACCTGCTGGACGCAGGTCGCGTCGAAGCCCGTAACCCCATCCCGGCGCACGCCGCCGGCCGCGGGCCCGACCTGGCGCTCCTCGAGGAGGTACTCAGTGGACTTGAAAGGCTTTGACGGACCCGGAGAGCCGGCGGCCGGGGAGACCCGCTCCGTGAAGGTGATGATCGCCGGCGGGTTCGGCACCGGGAAGACCACCATGGTCCGGTCGGTCAGCGACATCAGGCCCCTCACCACCGAGGAGACCCTCACCGAGGCCAGCGCCGGCGTCGACCGGCTCCTCGGGGTCTCCGGCAAGACGCAGACCACCGTCAGCCTGGACTTCGGCAAGATCGGCCTCAACGAGAGCCTCGTGCTGTACCTGTTCGGCACGCCGGGCCAGGAGCGGTTCTGGTTCCTGTGGAACGGGCTGTTCAAGGGGGCGCTCGGTGCCGTGGTGCTGGTGGACACCCGGCGGCTGGAGTCCAGTTTCCGGGCGATCGAGGAGATGGAGCGCCAGGAGGTCCCCTTCGTCGTCGCCCTGAACGTCTTCCCGGACTCCCGCCACCACCCGGTCCAGGAGATCCGGGACGCCCTGGACATCCCCGAGCACACCCCGGTCGTCGCCTTCGACGCCCGCGACCGCTCCTCCAGCAGGGACGTCCTCGTCGCGCTGATCCACCACCTGAAGGACCGCGCGGCCGTGGCCCTGGAGGCCCGATGAGCGAGGCGACCGGGCGTCCCCCCGGGGCTCCCAGCGGCTGCCCCGTCGCCCACCACGGGGCCGGTCCGGCCCGGCTGTACGGCCCGGAGGCGGCGACCGACCCGCACGGCATCTACGAGCGGCTGCGCGCGCAGCACGGCTCGGTGGCGCCCGTCCTGCTCGAAGGGGACGTGCCCGCCTGGCTGGTCCTCGGCTACCGCGACAACCGGCGGGTGCTGGACAACCCCCGCCAGTTCAGCCGGGACGCCCGGATCTGGCGGGACTGGGCCGAGGGCCGGGTCGAGGAGACCTCGCCGCTGATCCCGATGCTGGGCTGGAGGCCGGACTGCGTCTCCCAGGACGGCGAACCGCACCGCAGGCTGCGCGCCGCCGTCACCGACGGGCTCCAGGCCGCCGCCGCCCGGGGGGTCAGGCGCCACGCGACCCACTTCGCGAACAAGCAGATCGACGCGTTCGCCGACGCCGGACGCGCCGACCTCGTGCGGGACTACGCCGAGTACCTGCCGATGCTCGTGCTCTCTCGCCTCCTCGGGCTCCCCGAGGGGGAGGGGCGCGACCTGGTCGAGTCCTGCGCCCTGGTCCTCAAGGGCGGCGAGGACGCGCTCGCGCACGACGAGCGCATCAGGGAGATCCTCGGCCGGCTCGCCGAGCGCAAGCGGGCCGAACCGGGCGGTGACCTGACCACCGCCCTCCTGCGGCACCCCGCGGACCTCGACGAGGACGAGGTGGTCAGCCATCTGCGTCTGGTGCTGATCGCCGGACACACCACGACCAGCAACCTGCTGGCCCGGGTGCTGCAGCTGATCCTCACCGACACCGCCCGGCTGTCCGGGCTGATCGGCGGGCAGCTGAACATCTCCGCCGTCGTGGAGGAGGTCATGTGGAACAGCCCGCCGCTGGCCGTGCTGCCGGGCCGGTTCGCCGCCGGTGACCTGGAGCTGGGCGGCCATCGGATCCAGGAGGGCGACCTGCTGGTGCTGGGCCTCGCCGCGGGCAACGCCGACCCCGAGATCCGGCCCGACTCCGGTGTCTCGGTGCAGGGCAACCAGGCGCATCTGGCGTTCAGTTCGGGCCCGCACGAGTGCCCCGGGCAGGGCATCGGCCAGTCCGTGATCGAGATCGCCGTGGACGTCCTGCTGCACCGTCTGCCGGGCCTGGCCCTCGCGGTCGCCCCGGAGGAGCTCGCCTCGACCGCCTCCACGTGGGAGTCGCGGCTGGACAGCCTGCCGGTGGAGTTCCCCGTCTGACCGCGCGGCGGTGGTGCCCGGACGTCCGCCCCCACGCCGGGCACCACCGCCGGGTCAGACGGTCAGCAGGTCGTCCACCGAGCCCCGCCCGGCCAGCTCGGCCGTGGCCACCGGGCCGTCCTTCGCCGCCGCGTAGCGGCCGGTGGTCAGCGCCCACTCGTAGTTGCCGCTGATCCAGTGCTGCACGGCCGCCACCCCCATCCGCACCCGCTCGCGCTCCGCCTCGTCGAGCCGCAGCTCGTCGCACATCCGGGGCACACGCGCCTGGAGTTCGAGGTACGCGTCGAGGCGGCCGGTCGTCATCCGGTACGCCTCGTCGGTCGCCTCCTGCCAGGAGCAGCCGCGTTCCCGGCGGAGCACGGCGATGAGGTTGTGACCGTCGCCGCGGCGCTTCTCCCGCTCGAAGGAGTGGATGTCGTTCATGAAGCCGATGGTGTCGGCGGCCAGATCGCGCATCCGCTCCATCACCGGGTGGGCCGCCGCCTGCGCCGGCACCTCGAAGCCGCGGCTGCGCTCGCCCGCGTCGATGCTGTGGTGGATGCCGACCGTACGGCGCCGGAACGCGGTGTACTCGTCGAGCCCGAGGGTGCCCTCCAGCCCCCGGGCGGCCAGGTCGACCTCCTCGCAGTGCGCGACCAGGAAGCGGCCCCAGGACGCGGCGAAACGCGTCTGCCAGGTCAGGGACATGCCATGCGAGAGATGCTTCCAGACCTCCGCCCAGGCGACGGTGATCGGGCACACGACCCGGGGCGGTGTGCCGGCCGGCCGCAGGGGCGTGACGATCAGCTCCCGCGCGACCTCCGCTATGCGGTCGGCCCGGTCGGGCCGGCCGGCGTCGAACTGGTCGTCGAAGAGGAAGGCCAGCGAGAACCAGTTCATCAGCACGACCATGTCGTCCGCCGACGCGTGCGGATAGGTACGGGCGGCGGCCTGCGGCAAATCCCAGGACCGGTACTCCTCGAACCCCTCCCGGCTGCGGACCAGGCGCATCTCCCACACCCAGCGCAGATGGCGGGCCCGGGCATACTCCAGATGCTCGCTCACGGGGGTCTCGAAGGGCAGGTCGAACCGGACGTCCTGAGGCATGTGCTTCCTTTCGGGGAACGGACCGCAGAGCCCCCCGACCCCTGCGAGCGGACGGCAGGCTCGCACCGCCCGCACACTCGAACTCCGCTTCCCGGTACGAAAGTTGAACCGAGAAGCGGTACCAGGCTCCCCAGGGCGGGAACCGGCCATTCCGCCGCCCCGTCGTGATCTTGGTTACTGTGCGGAACACCCGGGCCGCGTACACTCCCACGCCCTGCCTCTCCTCCGCGTGGTGCCCCGGCGGGTGCAGGCCCGGCGGGAGGCCGACGAATCGGGCGGCCGCGAACTGATGCGCGACGGACGGTGGTTGAACACCGACTGAATCCGCCGGTCCGGGATATCCGCAAGGTACGGGCCCGCGAGGCACGACCGCCCCGCGGCCGGAATCCTGCGGAGGAGACATGGCACTGGTGAAAGCGGGGGTCCTCGTGCTCGACTGCGCCGAGCCCGAGAAACTCGCCGTGTTCTACAAGGAACTGCTGGACGGAGAGGAGTCGGACGCCACCGCCAACCGGGTGGAGATCCGCACCGCCGACGGCTTCCGGATCGCACTGCGCCGGGACGTCAACGCCACCCCGCCCAGCTGGCCGCGCCCGGAGAACTCCCTCCAGGCCCACCTGGAGTTCGTCGTCGACGACCTCGACGCGGTGGAACGCCGGGTCGTCAGCCTCGGCGGCCGCCCCCTGGAGGCCAAGGACGCCTCCGGCCCCCTGGAGGAGCGTGGCTACGCCGACCCGGCCGGCCACTCCTTCACCCTGCGCCGCACCGCCCCGACGGCACCGAAGCAGGGCTGACCCCGGCACGGGGACGGCACGGGACGGCCCCGCCCGGCACGGAGCCGGGCGGGGCCGCTCGTCGTCGCTGCCGCGCGGGTCAGTCCCGGCCGCCCTTCTCGCCGACCGGCCAGGTGCCGGTCGACCGCTCGATCGCCTTGGCGCCCGCGCGGTCCACGGCGCTGCGCACCACGGCGAAGATGGCACCCTGGATCGCGGCGGCCAGCAGGACCTCGCCCCAGCCGCGGTCCTTGTCCAGCGCGTCGGGCGCGTCCTCCTCGTGCCGGATCGCCATCCAGGTCTTGCGGAAGGCGAGTCCGGCCAGCCAGCCGCCCGACCAGCCGAGCACGAACCCGAGCGGCTGGTAGGCGAGGGACATCTTCTTCTTCTTGGCCACGGGGATCTCCTTGGTGACAGTGGATCGTTTCGAGTGGGGTCAGGGGGTGTGCGCCGCCGGGATCCGCTCCTCGGCGCGGACCGGCCCGGGCGGGGTGCCGTCGCTGAACGGCCGGCCGCCCAGCTCCTCGCGGTGGTGCGGGCTCCGCCAGCCGGACAGGTCCGGCCCCAGCGGCACGACACGGGTGGGGTTGATGCCCGTGTGCACCTGGTAGTAGTGCCGTTTGATGTGGTCGAAGTCGACCGTGTCGCCGAACCCGGGCGTCTGGTAGAGGTCGCGCGCGTACCCCCACAGCACCCGGTTCTCCGTCAGCTTCCAGCGGTTGCACTTGAAGTGGCCGTGGTAGACCGCGTCGAAGCGGACCAGCGTGGTGAACAGCCGGATGTCCGCCTCGGTGATCGTATCCCCGACGAGGTAGCGCTGCCGTTCCAGCCGGGCCGCGAGCAGCTCCAGCCGCCGGAACACTCCCGCGCAGGCGGCCTCGTACTCCTCCTGCCCGGTGGCGAAGCCCGCCCGGTACACGCCGTTGTTGACGTCCTCGTAGACGTCCGCCATCACCTCGTCGATCTCGTCGCGCAGCCGCTCCGGGTACAGGTCGGGTGCCCCCGGCCGGTGCAGGGCCGTCCACTCGGTCGCGAGGTCGAGCGTGAACTGCTGGTAGTCGTTGGTGACCAACTGCCCGCTGGGGACGTCCACGAGCGCCGGCACGCTGACCCCGCCCGGATAGTCCTTCTCCCGGCGGTCGTAGGCCTCACTCAGATAGCGGATGCCGAGGACCGGGTCGCGGCCGTCCTCGTCCAGCGTGAAGCGCCAGCTGCGGTCGTCCTGGATCGGATCGGCGACGGCCAGCGACAGCGCGTCCTCCAGGCCGAGCAGCCGCCGGGAGACCAGCGACCGGCTCGCCCACGGGCAGGCCCGGCTGACGACCAGGCGGTAGCGGCCGGCCTCCACCGGCCAGCCGTCCCGGCCGTCCGCCGTGACCCGGTCCGCGAAGTGCGCCTTGGACCGCTTGAACCTCCTCCTCCCGTAGGCGGCGTTGCCGTCGTCGCCGTCGTCGCGGCTCATGGGGGTGACCTCCTTGCCGTACGTGTTCCCTGGTGAACGCGTTCCCCGTTTTCCGCGGACGGCACGGTGTGAGCACCGCCGACCGGGGCAATCGGCGGAGGTGACTGAAGAAGCATCTGATCGCAGGACCCGCGTCACCGTGCTGGTGGCGCTCGCTGCCAACCTGGTGATCGCGGCCGCCAAGGCCGTCGGCGGTCTCGCCGCGGGATCACCCGCCCTGCTGTCGGAGGCGGCCCATTCGGTGGCCGACAGCCTGAACGAGGTGTTCCTGCTCGCGGCCCTGCGCCGCAGCCGCCGCCCCGCCGACCGGCGGCACCCCTTCGGCTACGGCAAGGAGCGGTTCTTCTGGTCGCTCCTCGCGGCCGTCGGGATCTTCGTGATGGGCGGCTGCTTCTCGTTCTTCCAGGGCATCGAGGCCCTGACGAGCGGGTCGGAGGAGGATCTCGGCGGCTATGTCGCCGGACTCGTCGTGCTCGGGATCGCCCTCCTCGCGGAGGGCGGTTCTCTGCTGCGCGCGCTGTACCAGGTGCGCGGGCAGGGCGGCGCGCGGGAGGGCCTGCGCGATCCGGCCCTGCGGACGGTCGTGGCGGAGGACGGCACCGCGGTGCTCGGCGTCACGCTGGCGATCGTGGGCATGGCACTGCACATGGCCACCGGGCAGGTGGTGTGGGAGGCGGGCGCCTCGCTGGCGATCGGCGCGCTGCTGGTCTACGTCGCCTACCGGCTGGGCCGCGAGGCCCGCGACCAGCTGATCGGCGAGGCGGCCGACCCGGAGGCGAGCGGCCGGATCCGGGCGTTGCTGCAGGCGCAGCCCGAGATAGACAGCGTGGAGGCGCTGTTCACGATGAAGACGGGCCTCGACTCGACCCTGGTGGCGGCCCGGGTCGATCTGATGCCGGGGCTGGACAGCGAGCGCGTCGAGGAGGTCGCCGTCCGCATCAAGCGCTCCATCGCCAGCACGGTGCCCGAGGCCGGCCAGATCTTCCTCGACGTCACGGACCGTCGTCTCGGGCGCGAGGCAGCCGAAAGCCCCGCCGCGACGGGGGAGCGCGGCGGGGCCTGACCCACGCGTGCCCTGCCGGCGGGACTTCATGCACCCGGGCGGGAAGTTTCCCGCCGGCTGTCCGCACGGGGCAGCCGGCGCACCGGGGGAGGAGCCCGCGCGGGGGCGTTCTCAGCCCTCCTCGACCGGCTCCAGGACGAACACCGGGATCTCCCGGTCGGTCTTCCGCTGGTAGTCGGCGTACGCCGGGTAGGCCGCGACGGCGCGCTCCCACCACTGCGCCTTCTCCGCGCCCGTGACCTCACGGGCCGTCATGTCCTGCCGGACGGGGCCGTCCTGGAGCTCGGCCCGCGGGTCGGCCTTGAGGTTGAAGTACCAGACGGGATGCTTGGGCGCGCCGCCCAGGGAGGCCACCGCGGCGTAACGCCCCTCGTGCTCCACGCGCATCACCGGCGTCTTGCGCAGCTTCCCGCTCCGGGCACCCCGGGTCGTCAGGACGACCACCGGCAAGGTCGTGCCCTGCAGCGTCGTCCCCTGCGTGCCGCCGGAGCTCTCGTACAGCTCCACCTGCCGGCGCACCCATTCGGTCGGGCTCGGTTCGTACTCGCCCTCGAGAGGCATGGCATCCGTCCCATCGTCGTGTCCACGGCTGACTGACTGGTGACTGCAACACGCGCACGCCCGGGAATCATCCGGCCCGGTGCGGGCGTCTCAGCCCGGCGTCACCGCCATCCGCACGGCCAGCGCCGTCATCACCCCGCTCGCGACGAGCGCCGTCATCAGCCGGCCCCGGGGCCCGGTCAGGGCCCGGCCCAGCAGCGCACCGCTGCCGGCGAGCAGCACCTGCCAGCTCGTGGACGCCGCGAAGGCGGCCAGCACGAACACGCCCTGCTCCCACGGCCCCGCCGGATGCGAGGCCTGCGACCCGAGCACGAGCGCGGCGAAGTAGATCACCGTGGTGGGGTTGAGCAGGGTGATGCCGAGCAGTCCGAGGAACGCCCGGGCGGGACCCGGGGGAGCGGGGGCCGTGCGGGTGGCGAGCCGGTGGCCCCGGTACGCGCGCAGCGCGCCGACCGCGCCCCACACGGCGAGAGCGAGCAGCACCAGCACGCAGATCCAGCGCAGCGGTCCGAGGACCGGTCGCAGCGCGGCGGCCAGGGCCGTCCCGCCGAGCGTGGCGGCCAGGGCGTAGATCCCGTCGGCGGTGGCGACGCCGAGGGCGGCGCAGACACCGGTGCGCAGGGAGGTGCGGGCGGTCAGGCTGACGAGGTAGGTGCCGACGGCGCCCACGGGGACGGCGATGCCGTATCCGGCGAGCAGCCCGGCGACGAGCGCGGCGGTCACGACCGGGGCACTGCCGGCCCTCCGGGGCGGCCGGACCGCTGCTGTCGGCGCGCGGCAGAGGCGGCGGCGGACAGCGGCAGGGAGGCGTCGTAGTCGGGCATGGCCGGATCCTGCGCTCCGGGCCGCCGTCCCGGCAACCGGTTTTCGCTGCCGCGCCGGTGTCTTGGGCGCGTTCTCGGCCGAGCCGGTGCCCGAGGCGGCCGGCCGCACCCGCCGTTCGAACTGGAAGACGGCGTTCCCCGGCCAACTTGCACGTCACCCCCGACATGGCCGAACTTACCGTCGCTCCATAGGTGCCTCGGGCATCTAATGAGGAGCGGCACGACGCACACTTCGTCTGCGAGGTCTTCATGACGGAAACGACCGCACCCGTCGCCTTCCCCCAGAGCCGGACCTGCCCCTACCACCCGCCCACCGCCTACGAGCCGCTGCGCGCGGAGCGCCCCCTGACCCGTGTCACCCTCTACGACGGCCGCGAGGCCTGGCTGGTCAGCGGACACGCCACCGCCCGCGCGCTGCTGGCCGACCCCCGGCTGTCGTCCGACCGCGACCGGCCCGGCTTCCCCGCGACCACGCCGCGCTTCGCCGGGTTCCGCAACCGCAGGACCGCCCTGCTGGGCGTCGACGACCCCGAGCACCGCGCCCAGCGGCGCATGGTCGCCGGGGACTTCACCCTCAAACGGGCCGTCGCACTCAGGCCCCGCATCCAGCAGATCGTCGACGAGCGCCTCGACGCGATGATCGCCCAGGGGCCGCCCGCCGACCTGGTGAGCGCCTTCGCGCTGCCGGTCCCGTCCATGGTGATCTGCGCCCTGCTCGGCGTCTCGTACGACGACCACGACTTCTTCGAGGCCCAGTCGCGGCGGCTGCTGCGCGGCCCCGGAGCGGCCGAGGTGCTGGACGCCCGGGAGCAACTGCAGACGTACTTCGGCAAGCTCGTCGACCGCAAGCGCGAGAGCCCCGGCACGGGTCTGCTGGACGACCTGGTCCAACGGCAGCCGGGCGAGGGCGGACTCGACCGCGAGGGCCTGATCGCCCTGGCCCTGATCCTGCTGGTCGCCGGCCACGAGACCACCGCCAACATGATCTCCCTGGGCACCTTCACCCTGCTCCGGCACCCCGAACGGCTGGCGGAGCTGCGCGCCGACCCGGGGCTGGTGCCCGCCGCGGTGGAGGAGCTGATGCGGCTGCTGTCGATCGCGGACGGCCTGCTGCGCACGGCCGTCGAGGACATCGAGGTGGCCGGGACGACGATCCGCGCGGGGGACGGCGTGGTCTTCGCGACCTCGGTCATCAATCGTGACGAGACGGTCTACGCCGACCCGGACACGCTCGACTGGAACCGCCCGGCCCGCCACCACGTCGCCTTCGGGTTCGGCATCCACCAGTGCCTCGGCCAGAACCTGGCCCGGGCGGAACTGGAGATCGCCCTGCGCACCCTCTTCGACCGGTTGCCCACCCTGCGCCTGGCCGCTCCGGCCGAGGAGATCCCCTTCAAACCGGGCGACACGATCCAGGGGATGCTGGAACTCCCCGTGACCTGGTAAGAGGCTTCCGCACATGCGCATCGACATCGACAAGGACGTCTGCATCGGCGCGGGCCAGTGCGCCCTGGCCGCCCCGGACGTGTTCACCCAGGACGACGACGGCTACAGCACCCTGCTGCCCGGCCGGCAGGACGGCGGCGACAGCCCGCTGCTGCGGGAGGCGGCCCGCGCCTGCCCGGTGAGTGCCATCACCGTGTCGGAGACGGTGGGCTGACCACGGGCCCCGGGCGGCGCGCGGGAGCGCCCGTCGCCCGGGGGGCGGTCGACAGGGCGCTGCCCCGCTCCCGGACGGGCGCCTCGGCCCGGCCGGCGCGTCGCTCACGCGGCCCGCAGCAGCAGCCGGGCGGCCTCCCTCGCCTCGGTCGCGGGCCGCGCGTCGCCGGTGATGCCCGCCGTGACCATCGCGCCCTCGGCCAGCAGGAACAACTGCCCGCCGGCCGCGGCGGGCAGCCCCGCCGCGGCGGCGAGGGAGTCGAGGTACTCCCGGAACGCCCGCTTGTGCGCCCGCACCAGCTCCGCCACCGGCGCGGACGTCGCCCCCAGTTCGCCGTAGGCGTTGATCCACGCGCAGCCCCGGAAACCGGGTTCGGCGAACCACAGGCCCAGCCAGTCGAACACGGCCAGGATCCGCTCCGGCGCCCCCTCGTGCTCCTCGACGTACGCGGCCAGCCGCCCGCGCCAGCGCGTGTCGCGCCGCTCCAGATACGCCTGCACCAGTCGCTCCTTCGCCGGGAACAGCTGGTAGAGCCGCTTGAGCGAGACCCCGGACGCGCCGCGCACGTCGTCCATGCCGACGGACTGCACGCCCCGCCCGTAGAAGAGCTCCTCGGCGGCGTCCAGCGCCCGCTCCCGGGCCACCGAACTGTCCATGTGCGACCACTCCTTGACGAGAGAACGTGCGTTCTCCTACGGTAGCAGCCGTGTGGAGAACGCTCGTTCTCCTGCGTGCCCGGGAGGACACATGACCGACCGCCCGCCCCTGCCGCCCTTCACCCGCGAGACGGCGGCACAGAAGGTGCAGGCCGCCGAGGACGCCTGGAACACCCGCGACCCCCACAAGGTCGCCCTCGCCTACACGGAGGACTCCGTCTGGCGCAACCGCGACACCTTCCTCACCGGCCGCGCCGAGATCGTCGCGTTCCTCACCGGGAAGTGGGCCCGCGAGCGGGACTACGCCCTGCGCAAGGACCTGTGGGCCTTCGACGGCAACCGCATCGCCGTCCGCTTCCAGTACGAGTCCCGCGACGCCGACGGACAGTGGTGGCGCTCCTACGGCAACGAGCTGTGGGAGTTCGACGAGCACGGCCTGATGGCCCGCCGCGAGGCGAGCATCGACGACCTGCCGATCGAGGAGCAGGAGCGCCGCATCCACGGCCCGCGGCCGGACCGGGAGCGCGGGCGGACCTTCCCGCTCAGATGACTCCCACCGGCTCCCGAGGCACCTTCCGGTCCCGGCGGCCCGCGAGGTCACTAGGGTTTCGGGGATGACCCGACAGCCCGCCCCCAAGCCCTTCCTCCACGTCGTCGTCTGCGCCGCCGGCATCGCCGCCGGGGTCGGCGAACTCGTCACCGCCGCGCAGGAACGGGGCTGGGAGGTCGGGGTCGTCGCGACGCCGGTCGCCATGAACGGCTTCTTCGACACCGCCGCCGTGGCGGCCCGCGCCGGCCGCCCGATCCGGTCCGCCTGGCGCTCCCCGGGCGAGCCCCGCCCGTTCCCGGCGCCCGACGCCGTCGTCGTCGCGCCCGCCACCTTCAACACCGTCAACAAGTGGGCGGCGGGCATCGCCGACACCCTCGCGCTCGGCACCCTCTGCGAGGCGGCCGGCTTCGGCGTGCCCATCGCCGTCCTGCCGTGCGTGGCCGGCGCGCTGGCGGCCCACCCCGCCTACCGGGCCTCGCTCGAACGGCTGGGCGGGATGGGCGTGCGCTTCGGCGAGCCGTACACGGGAGAGCCGGCCCCGGACGGCGGGCTGCCGGAGTTCGGCTGGGAACGGGCGCTGGACCTGGTCGAACGCGCCCGGGGTCAGGAGCAGCCGACCGTCGGCCCCTCCACCATGCCGCCGGTGAACAGCGCCTGCCCGCGCGGCATCCAGTAGCCCAGCTTCGACACCACCGTCGAACAGGCCGACGCCAGGCGCACCGTCACCCGCACGGTGGCCGGACGCCCCGGCTGCAGGTCGGTGAGCGCGCAGTCCACCGCGTACCTCAGCCGGTCGAGCGACGGGGCCCGGCCGACGAGCGGATTGACGCACCGGGCGTCCGCCGTGCTGATCCGCACCCCGCTGCTCTCCTCGCCGATCAGCCCGAACCGCGCGCTGCCGTCGCCCTGTTCGCTGTCGCGGTACACCCGGTAGGTCAGCGTGGTGGTGGTGCCCGGACGCAGGGTGTGCCGGTCGACCTCGACCCGGTGGGTGGGCCGCTGCTTCGGCGCGGTCAGGGTGAGCCTGGCCCGGACCGTGCCGCGCAGGTCCACACCCGCGGGCGTGGACCGCACGTGCACGGAGGCGGTGACGTCGTAGCTGCCCGGGCCGGGGTACGGCTGGGAACCGGGGAGCGTCCCGGAGGCCACGGTCGCGCCGTCGCGCCGCGCCGTCCAGCTGCCGGAGGTCAGGCACGCGTACCGCACGGACGTCCCGGGGCGGCGGCAGGAGGCCGGCGCCGAGACGGCCATCACCGGTGTGCCGCTGCCCGCGCAGAGACTGACCACGGCCCGCGCGCCGCCCGCGCCCCGCAGCACGCCCGCGGGCGCGCACAGCGTCGCCGGTCCCTCCGCCGCCGGTGCCTCGCCCGCCGATGTCCCGGCCACCGATGTCCCGGTGGCGGAGGCCTCGGCCCGGACGTCGGCCGGCGGCGGCACCGGCCGGCTCCAGGCGCCGAACAGAAGCGTGGCGGAGACCGCGGCCGCCCCGGTCAGGATCCTGAGTGTCCTCCGTCGTGCCGCCATGTGTCCTCCGGTACGCGACCGACCGGCCGGGCGCCGGTCACCTGCGCCGAGGATGCGGCAGCGGCCGGGCCGCCCCGCCGCTCCCACGCCGGTCGGTCACCTGAGGGCAGCAACCGCCGGGCGGCCGCCCGAGGGCCCGGCTTGGAGCGCACACCAGCACGTACGGTGGCCGTGGAAACCGTCCCGAAGGCAGGAGCGACAACGATGCAGTACGTGAAGCTCGGTTCGACGGGCCTGGACGTCTCGCGGATCTGTCTGGGGTGCATGACCTACGGTCTGCCCGACCGCGGCACGCACGAGTGGACCCTCGACGAGGAGGCCTCCCGCCCGCTGATCCGGCAGGCGGTCGAGGCGGGCATCAACTTCTTCGACACCGCCAACGTCTACTCCGACGGCACCAGCGAGGAGATCGTCGGCCCGGCCCTGCGCGACTTCGCCCGCCGCGACGAGATCGTGCTGGCGACGAAGGTGAACGGCCGGATGCGCCCCGGGCCGAACGGCGGCGGGCTGTCCCGCAAGGCGATCCTCACCGAGCTCGACCACAGCCTCGCCCGCCTCGGCACGGACTACGTCGACCTCTACCAGATCCACCGCTTCGACCCGCACACCCCGGTCGAGGAGACGATGGAGGCGCTGCACGACGTCGTCAAGGCCGGCAAGGTCCGCTACATCGGCGCCAGTTCGATGTACGCCTGGCAGTTCTCCAAGATGCAGTACACGGCGCGGCTCAACGGCTGGACCCGCTTCGTCTCCATGCAGAACCACTACAACCTGATCTACCGCGAGGAGGAGCGCGAGATGCTGCCCCTCTGCGCCGACCAGGGCGTGGGCGTCCTGCCCTGGAGCCCGCTCGCCCGCGGCCGCCTCACCCGCGACTGGGACACGCGGACCGGCCGCAGCGCCACCGACACCTTCGGCAGCACCCTCTACCACGAGGGCGACCGCGCGATCGTCGAGGCGGTCACCCGGATCGCCGAGGCCCGGGGCGTCCCGCGCGCCCGGGTCGCCCTGGCCTGGCTGCTGCACCAGCCCACGGTGACGGCCCCGATCGTCGGCGCCGCCAGGCCGCACCACCTCACGGACGCGGTGGCGGCGGTGGAACTGGAGCTCGGCGACAAGGAACTGGAGGAACTGGGGCGCCCCTACGCCCCGCACCCCGTCGCCGGTCACTGACCTAGTGGGGCCCCTGCGGTGCGAACTCCGTGCCGCAGGGGCCCGCGCCCTCGCTCTCCGGCAGCACCACCCGTGCCCCGCTCATCGACAGGGTGCGGTAGAACGCCCCGATCCGCTCGGCCGACCGCCCCACGTAGTGCCCGATGAACGACCGCCGGAAGCGGTCCCGCGTACGGTTCGGCTGCGAGCCGTGCACCAGACTGCCGTTGAAGAACAGCACGTCCCCCGGCCGCATGTCGACGGGCACGGACTCCAGCCCCGGCGGCGGCGGAACGTACTCCCGCGCGAAGGACACGTCCTCGTCGGCGAGCTCCGGGCAGAACAGGTCCATGCGGTGCGTGCCCGGCACGACCTCCAGCCCGCCGTTGTCCCGGTCGATCACATCGCAGGCCACCCACGCCGCCACACACGTGCCCGGCTCGACCCGCAGGTAGAAGTTGTCCTGGTGCAGCGCCTGCCCCCGGGCGCCCGGCGGCTTGAAGTAGAACATGCTCTGCGCGGCCAGCACCTCCTCCCCGAGCAGCGCCTCCAGCACGGTCCGCAGCCGGGCGTCCAGCAGGACCTCACGGGCCAGGCCGTCGATCTCGTGCGGATGCATCACCCGCGGCCAGACGTGCAGCGGATCCGCCTCCGGCCCCGAGGCGCGCGGCTGGAAGTGCCCGGGCACCGGACCGGCCTCGCGCAGCGCCGCGAACCGCCCGCACAGCCGGTCGATCTCGCCGGCCCCGAACAGCCCCCGGACGACCGTGAAGCCGTCCTCCTCGAAGTCCGCCCGGTTTCGCCGGAGCCCGGCGTGGTCCAGGATGGGAGCGCCGGTGGCGCCGTTGCCCGTGACGGTCATGAAGCCACTCCTTCATCGGTGTCTGCCGGTCCTCACGCTAGGCCGCCGCGTCGTGGAGGAGGATGCCCGTGCGTGCTTACGGATTGCCCGGCACTGCTGCGCGGGGAGACGGCGGGGACCCGGCCCCGCCGCCCGGCCTGGTCGTGCTCGGCCACTTCGACCAGTCCTCCGGCTACGCGGTCGACCGGCCGCACGGCTCCCCGAGTTGGCTCCTCACCTGGACCACGGGGGGCCGGGGTCACCTGTGGCAGGGCGGTGTGCGGGCCCCGGCCGGCCCGGGTGACCTCGTCGTGCTCGCCCCGGGTGTCCCGCACGGCTACGCGGTCGGGCCCGCGGCCCGGCACTGGCGGTTCTGGTGGGCGCACTGCCAGGCCCGTCCGGCGTGGACCGCGTGGCTGCGGCCGTACGGCACCGGCGACGGGCTGTACACCGTCCCCTCGGTCCCGGCCGCACTGCACGACCGGGTCGGCGCGGCCTTCCGGCGGATGCACGCCGACGCCCGCTGGACCGGGACCGGCGCACCGCCCGGCGCGGACGCGGACTCCCCGGACGGCCAGGTCGCCGTCGCGCACGGCAGCGCCGCACGCGAACTCGCCCTGTGCGCCCTGGAGGAGATCGTCGTCCTGGTCACCGCCGCCGCCCGCCCGCCGGTGGCACGGCCGGGTCTGGACGAGCGGATCCGCCGGGCCGAGGAACTGATCGCCGCCGACCCGGGTGCCGCGCACACCGTCCGCTCACTGGCCGAGGACGTCGCCCTGTCACCGTCCCGCTTCGCCCACCTGTTCACCAGGCAGCTCGGCCACTCGCCCATGCGGGCCCTGCGCGAGGCCCGGCTGCGGCACGCGGCCCGCCTGCTGGAGAACACCGACCTGCCCGTGGAACGCGTCGCCGCGGCCTCGGGTTTCGCCAGCCCCTTCCACTTCAACCGGGTCTTCCGGGAGCGCTACGGGATACCGCCCGGTGCCTACCGGGCCCGTCACTGAATCGGGTAAGGAAGCGGAAATCTCTTTCCCCGCACCGGCTGACATTTTGTCAAAAGGCCCTGCGCGCGCACGCAATGCACGAAACCGCGAGATCCCTTGTTCCCTGTCGCTGACCTGTGCAAAGGTGTGCCGTGCCGGCGTGCGGACAACACGCCGTTCTTTCGTGTGCACGGGGCCGACGTGCCGGCATACCCCTTGGTCTGGACTTTATTCCGCATGTCCTTGAGAGGAATGCAGCCGTGAATGACGCAGGCCCGTCGAATTCCCCGGTCCCGGCCCGCGGGTTCGGAGCGACGGACGAGCAGCTGAGCGCCGAGCTCCGGAAGTGGACGGGGGCGACCCCGGCACCGCACCCCGTCGGCGAGCTGCTGGACCGGCACTGGGAGGCGGCCTTCGCCTACGCCCGGCTGTGCACCGACGGTCCGCGTTCCGCCGGCATGCTCACCACCGCCGCGTTCACCCGGCTGTTCGGGGAGACCCTGCGCCGCGACGGCCCGAGCTCCGCCTGGCGCCCGCACCTGCTCGTGACCGTGCGGCGCATCGCGGCCGAGTGGGCCGGCGACCACCGACGCGACCTGCTCCACCCCGGGCTGCGGGCCGAGGGCGGGGAGCGCCCGGCCGCCCGGCTGCTGCCCCCGCCGCACCGGCGTCTGCTGTCCGGGGCGTTCCCGCGGCTGCCCCAGTCCGCCCGCTGCCTGCTGTGGCACGTCGAGGTCGAGGCGGAACCGCCGTCCGCCCCCGCCGGACTGCTCGGCCTGGACGAGGAGGGAGCCCGCGTCGAACTGGAGCGGGCCCGCGACCGGCTGCGCGAGGAGTGCCTCCAGCTGCACCGCGAGCTCGCCCCCGACGAGGAGTGCCGGCGCTACCTCCGCCTGCTGGACGTGACGTACCGCCGGGGCGGTCGCGACGTCGACCCGGATCTACGCGCGCACATCGGCAGCTGCGGGCACTGCGGCGCCGCCGCCGACCAGCTCGGCCACTTCAACCACGGGCTCGGCACGGCGCTCGCGGAGGCGGTGCTCGGCTGGGGCGGACGGCAGTACGCGCAGGGCCGGCCGGGCGGGAGCACGCAGGCCGGTCCCGGCGCCGGGGTGCCCGGGGGCGTGGCCGACGGGGGCGTGGCCGACCCGGGCGGGGCGGCCGAGGGGGCGTCCGTCGTCCCGGCCCCCGAGGCGTTCGCGCCGCCGCGCGGGGCCACGCCCGGCCCGGCCGCCGGTCCGGACGCGGAGGCGTTCCCCGACCCGGTCGCCCTCGCCGGCGCGATCGGGGAGTCGTTCAGCGATCCCGTCGGACCCAGGGGCGGCACCGGGGCGCCGGCCGGCGTCGCGTCACCGGCCGGTGCGGCCCGCGCGGAGGACGAGGGCCCCACGGACCCCGGCCCCGCTCCCGGCAGCACGGCACCCGCCGGTGCCACCCCGGGCCCCCGCGCCGCGGGGTCGCGTGCCGCCGCCCGCAGGTCCGCCCACAAGGCGGCCCGCCGCCGGCACCTCACCGCGGGCGTCCTGACCGTCAGCGGCCTGGTCGTCCTGCCGCTGGTCCTGTGGTCGCTCGCGACCTCCGGGGACGGCGGCCCGGCCGGCTCCGGGCGGGGCGCCGAGGAGACACCCGGTCCCGACGCGGGCGAGCGGACCCGCGACCCGTCGATGGTCGGGACGGGCGAGGCCGCGAAGGGCGCCCTGCGCGGCCGGCTGCACAACGTCGGCTCCGGCCTGTGCGTCGGCCTCGACGGCGCGCGGGCCGTCCAGGGCGCGGAGGCGGTACTCGTCCCGTGTTCGGCGGGCTCCGTCCAGCAGTGGACGTACGAGACCGACGGCCTGCTGCGCAACGGCGCCGTCCCCGGCCTGTGCCTGGACTCGCGGCTCGGCTACTCGGTGCGGCTCGCCCCCTGCGCGGGCGCCTCCCGGAAGGACCCCAGGGACGTCCGCTACGACTTCACCCTCCAGGGCGCCCTGGTGCCCCGCTGGGACCAGGACCTGGCCCTGGCCCCGGCGGCGACGGACGGTTCGGGGTCCCTGGTCCTCAAGGCCCGCGCGGACCAGGACGTGCAGCGCTGGGTGATCGACACCGCCAAGGCCGACCTGCGCATGGCGGCCGTCACCTGGGACGCCGCCCTGCCGTCCGCCCGGCCCGGGCCCACCACGGCACCGCCTCCGGCCGCGCCCGCGACGACCGCGCCCGCGCCGGCCCCGGCCACCTCCGAGCCGGCCCCCGGCAGCCCGGCCCCGAGCGAACCGCCGTGCCACCGCTACGGCCACTACTGCGACGAGGACGGCCCGTACGGCCCGCCGGGTCACGACGGCTACCCCGGCTACGGATACGGCGGCGGGTACGGCTACGGCGGCTACGGCGGATACGGCGGCTATGAGGACGGTGTCGGCGGGCGGTGACGGCCGCCGCCGACCCCGGGCGAGCCGCCGCGTCCTCGGCGCCTCAGGTCCCGAGGACGGCCAGCGACAGCCACAGCGCCACCACGGCCGGTACCAGGGCGGCCGGCACCGCGAGCATCCCGAGCCGGGTGAACTCCCCGAGTCCGATCCGCTGCCCCTGCTGCTGCGCGATCCGCCGCCACAGGAGGGTCGCCAGCGACCCGGCGTAGGTCAGGTTGGGGCCGATGTTCACGCCGATCAGCACGGCCAGCACGGCACCGGGCCCGGCCCCCGCGGTCAGCGGCAGCAGCACCAGCACCGCGGGCAGGTTGTTGATCAGGTTCGCCAGCACGGCGGCCACGGCGGCCACCCCCAGCAGCGTGAGCAGGCCGGAGCCCCCGGGCAGCACCCGCTGGAGCGCGTCGGCCAGCCCGTGGTCCACGACCGCGCGCACGACGACGCCGAGCGCGAGCACGAACGCCAGGAAGGCCGGTGCCGCGGACCGCACCACCGCCAAGGGCGTGGCCCGCCGCCGCAGCAGGGCCCGGCCGGCCAGCACCAGCGCCCCGGCCAGGGCCGCCCAGGCCGGGGAGATGCCCACGGCTGAGGCCACCACGAACCCGGCGAGCGTGCAGCCGACCGTGACCAGCGCGAACAGCGGCAGCGGCTCGGGCGGTGAAGCGGTGGCGGGGGAGGGGAGCGGGGCGCTCAGCTCGTCGTCGAAGAACCGCCGGAACACCAGGTACTCGGCGGCGATCGCGACCAGCCAGGGCAGCGCCATCAGGGCCGCGAACCGTGTGAAGGTCAGCCCGCTCGCGGTGAACGCGAGCAGGTTGGTCAGGTTGGACACCGGCAGCAGCAGCGAGGCGGTGTTCGACAGGTGGGCGCAGGCGTACAGGTGCGGCCGGGCCCCGACGCCCATGCGGGTGGCGGTGGCGAGCACGACCGGAGTGAGCAGGACGACCGTGGCGTCCAGGCTGAGCACGGCCGTGATGACGGAGGCGAGGGCGAACACCGCCGTCAGCAGCCGCGTGGGGCGCCCCGCGGCCCAGCGGGCCATCCAGGCCCCGCAGGCGGTGAAGAGTCCCTCCACGTCGCAGAAGTGGGCGAGCACCAGCACGGCCGCGAGGAAGCCGACCACGGGGCCCAGCCGCTGGATCTCCTCCCAGGCGTGGCCGGGCGTGATGACTCCGGTGGCGATCGCCAGTCCGGCGGCCGGCACCGCCAGGACGGCTTCGGGCAACCCTCGGGGACGCGCGACGGCCCACAGGAGCACGGCGACCAGCAGCGTCACGGACAGGGCTTCGGCGAGCGGGGTGTGCAGGGGGTCCTCCGGGACGCGGGCAGAACGTGCCCGGACAGGGAACCAGGTGGAGGTAAGAATCCGCAAAGAACGCGCAGAACCGCGAGCGGGACCGGGACCGGGAGCGGGACCGGGAGCGGGACCGGGACGACTGGAAGGGGAACGGCCGGGAGCGGGTCAGGCGTCGTCGAGCAGCGCCAGCTCCGCCCAGATCGTCTTGCCCTCGGTGGTGTGCCTGCTGCCCCAGCGCTGGGTGAGCTGCGCGACCAGGAGCAGGCCCCGGCCGCCCTCGTCCCAGGTCTTGGCCCGCCGCAGGTGCGGTGCCGTGTGGTTGGTGTCGGAGACCTCGCAGATCAGCGTGGACGCGTCGTGGATGAGGCGGAGCCGGATGGGCGGGGCGCCGTAGCGGATGGCGTTGGTGACCAGTTCGCTCACCACCAGCTCGGCCGTGAACGTGGCCTCCAGCAGCCCCCAGCGTTCGAGCTGGTCGACGACCTGCTTGCGGATGGGGGCGACCAGCGCCGGGTCGGCGGGGATGTCCCAGGTCGCCACCTGAGAGGAGGGCAGGCCGCGGGTGCGGGCGAGGAGCAGGGCCACGTCGTCGGCGGAGCCGCCCGGCGGGAGCAGGGCGTGCAGCACGCGGTCACAGGTCTCGTCCAGGGAGTCGGCGGGCGCCGACAGGGCCTCGCGGAGCATCCGCCGGCTCCCGTCGACGTCCGGCTCGCGGCCGGCGAGCAGCCCGTCCGTGTGGAACGCCAGGACGCTGCCCTCGCGCAGGTCCACCTCGGCGCACTCGAACGGCAGCCCTCCGACCCCCAGCGGCGGCCCCGACGGCAGGTCGAGCGTCCGGGCCGGGCCGTCCGGCGGGACCAGCAGCGGCTGCGGGTGCCCGGCCCGGGCCAGGGTGCAGCGCCGGGACACCGGGTCGTACACGGCGTACAGGCAGGTCGCGCCCACCTCGCCGGTGCCCGGGTCGCCGCCGGACTCCTGGGAGAGCCGGACGACCAGGTCGTCGAGGTGGGTGAGCAGCTCGTCGGGGGCGAGGTCGATGTCGGCGAGCGTGCGGACGGCCGTGCGCAGCCGGCCCATGGTGGCCGAGGCCTGGATGCCGTGGCCGACGACGTCCCCGACGACCATGGCGACCCGCATCCCGGACAGCGGGATCACGTCGAACCAGTCGCCGCCCACGCCGGAGCGGGTGGCGGGCAGGTAGCGGGAGGCCGCCTCCACCGCCGCCGTGCGCGGCAGGGTGCGGGGCAGCAGGCTGCGCTGGAGGGTGAGGGTGGTCTCGCGCTCGCGGGAGTAGCGGCGGGCGTTGTCGATGCAGACGGCGGCGCGGGCCGTGACCTCCTCGGCCAGCAGCACGTCGTCGTCCGTGAAGGCCTCGGGGCGCCGGAAGCGGGTGAAGACGGCGACGCCGAGGGTGGTGCCGCGGGCCTGCAACGGCACGGACATCGTCGAGTGGATGCCGTACTCGCGTACCCGGCGGAAGCGGACCGGGTCCCAGGCGAGCCAGCGTTCCAGGTCGGAGGAGGACCCGGAGGCCACGACGGTGTGGCCCGCCACCAGGGAGGCGGCCTGCGGGGAGCTCTCCGGGTAGACGTCCACCTGGCCGGCCTTGGCGACGGCCTCCGGGCTGCCGGTGTTCACCGACCGGTGGGCGGCCCGGCGCAGGCTCACCGGCGGGACCGGCGGTGCGGCCGGCTCGCCACCCTGTGCGGGCGGGTCGAGCAGGTCGACGCTGACGAAGTCGGCGAGCGCCGGGACGCACACGTCCGCCAGCTCCTGGGCCGTGCGGGTGACGTCGAGGGTGGTGCCGATGCGCACGCTCGCCTCGTTGACCAGCTGCAGCCGCTCCCGCGAGCGGTACTGGTCGGAGAGGTCGTGGGCGGTCACGCACACGCCCCGCACCCGCCCCGTGCCGTCGGTGAGCGGGGCGATCCGGGCCAGCCAGGCGTGCGGTCCCCGGTCCTCGCCGGTGGCCTTCATGTACGTCTGCATGTCGAGCCGCCGGCCGGTTCTCAGCACCCGGCGCAGGTGCTCCTCCAGCTCGCGGTTCTGCGGCCGGCTGCCGATGTCGGTGGGCCGCAGTCCGCGCAGGCGGTCGCGGGGCAGCCCGACGAGGTCCGCCATGGCGTCGTTCACGCCGTGCAGCCGCAGCCGCTCGTCGAAGATCATCGTGGCGCAGGGCGACTGGGTCAGAGCGGCGCGCAGCAGCGGGTCTTCCGCGGCGTCCCGGTCCGGCACCTCGGGGGGCGCCACGGCGAGCCAGTCGGTGGTGTCCGGGCCGTCGGGCGGCCGGCGGTGGGCGAGGACCCACACGGAGACCGGGTGGCCGTCGCGGTGGCGCAGCGTGAGGGTGCCGCTCCAGCGGGCGTCGGCCGGCGCGGGCGGTGTGCCCGCCCCGTCCGCCAGCAGGTCCGCGGCCGGGCGGCCCACGACCTCGCCGGCCGTGTGCCCCAGCAGGCGGCGGGCGCCTTCGCTCCACTCGGTGAGCGTGCCGTCGGCGGCGATGACGGCACGGGCGGCCAGGCCATCGTCGAACGGCTCGTCCGGGCTCATCGGCGCCACTCCATACGGACACTCACAGTGAACGGAAAGGTCACTTGAGTTCCAGACTAGTCCGTGGACGCCCGGCATGGACGGGTAACCCCCGAGCGGCCCGGCCGCCCGCGGCCGCCGTCGCCCTCCGACGGGCGGGAGGGCCGGGGGAGAGGCTTCCGCCCGCACCCCTGACGACCCGATGTGACACCTCGACAGGAGGGCTACGCCGCCGGTCGGATGTGCGTGCTTCCCGGCCTTGCCGAGACGGAACCGCCACACCGATCGCGTGCAGACCGGCCCTGCTCGCCTCCGCGGTGCCCCCCCCGGCGGCCGGAGCGCTGCCGGGCGCCGCGCGGGCGCGGGACGCCGCGGAGAAGTGCGGCGGGCCCGGCCGCCGCACCGTCGCCCTGCGCGACGGTGCGGCGCTCTGCGGTGGTGAACCGGGTGGCCGAGCGGAATGCGAACCCGGAACTGATCACGTGTCCTCGGCATCGGGAACGCCTGCGTGCCGGTTGGCCTGGGCGACGGCAAGCTCAGCATCGGCAGCGGGGAAGTGCGGGCGGCGTCGCCCGAAGCCAGTCCTGTCCGGACCGTTGACGGCGCGTCACATCTGCCACAACCATGGCCTGCGTCCGCATCTGGGAGCGCTCCCATGCCGAGCGCCACCCGCACCTCCCAGAGGAGCCCAGGCGTGAAACGACGCAGAACCGCCCTGTTGTCCCTGACGGCCCTGCTGGCGACCGCGCTCACCGCGCTGCCCTCCGCACCGGCCGGAGCCGAGGAGGCCGAGCAGGTCAGGAACGGCACCTTCGACACGACCACCGAACCGTGGTGGACGACCAGCAACGTCACCGCCGGCGTGTCCGACGGCCGGCTCTGCGCCGACGTCCCCGGCGGCACCACCAACCGCTGGGACGCCGCCGTCGGGCAGAACGACATCACCCTCGTGAAGGGGGAGTCCTACCGCCTGTCCTTCCGGGCGACCGGCAGCCCCGCCGGGCACGTGGTGCGGGCGATCGTCGGCCTGTCCGTGGCGCCGTACGACACCTACCACGAGGTGACGCCGCAGCTCAGCGTGTCCGGCGACAGCTACGCGTACACCTTCACCTCGCCCGTCGACACCGCTCAGGGCCAGGTCGGATTCCAGCTCGGCGGCAGCGCGGACCCGTGGCGCTTCTGCATGGACGACGTGTCGCTGCTGGGCGGGGTGACGCCGGAGCCGTACGAGCCCGACACCGGCCCCCGGGTGCGCGTCAACCAGGTCGGCTACCTGCCCGCCGGGCCGAAGAACGCCACCCTCGTCACCGACGCCACGGCCGGGCTGCCCTGGCAGTTGCGGACCTCCGGCGGGACGGTCGTCGCCCGGGGCACCAGCGTGCCGCGCGGCGTCGACGCCTCCTCCGGGCAGAACGTGCACTCCATCGACTTCGGCGCCTACCGCAAGAAGGGCACGGGCCTCACCCTCGTCGCCGACGGCGAGACCAGCCGCCCCTTCGACATCGACGCGAGCGCCTACGAGCGGCTCCGCCTGGACTCGGCGAAGTACTACTACACCCAGCGCAGCGGCATCGCGATACGCGAGGACCTGCGGCCCGGCTACGGCCGCCCGGCCGGTCACGTCGGCGTGGCACCCAACCAGGGCGACACCGCCGTACCCTGCCAGCCGGGCGTGTGCGACTACACGCTCGACGTCAGCGGCGGCTGGTACGACGCCGGCGACCACGGCAAGTACGTCGTCAACGGCGGCATCTCCACCTGGGAGCTGCTCAGCACGTACGAACGCGCCCTGCACGCCCGCACCGGAGACGCGCGACCGCTCGGCGACGGCAGCCTCGCCATCCCCGAGAGCGGCAACAACGTGCCCGACCTCCTCGACGAGGCCCGCTGGGAGCTGGAGTTCCTGCTGCGGATGCAGGTGCCCGACGGCAAGCCGCTGGCGGGCATGGCCCACCACAAGATGCACGACGAACAGTGGACCGGCCTGCCGCTGATGCCGCATGACGACCCGCAGAAGCGCGAACTGCACCCGCCGTCCACGGCCGCGACCCTGAACCTGGCCGCCACGGCCGCGCAGGCGGCCCGGCTGTACCGGCCCCACGACAGGGCGTTCGCCGGCAAGGCGCTGGCCGCCGCCCGCAAGGCCTGGTCGGCGGCGCTCGCCCACCCCGACCGCTACGCCTCCGAGAGCGACGGCATCGGCGGCGGCGCCTACCCCGACAACGACGTGACCGACGACTTCTACTGGGCGGCGGCCGAGCTGTACCTCTCCACCGGGGAGCGGCAGTTCGAGGAGTACCTGCTGAAGTCCCCGGTCCACACAACCGACCTCTTCGGACCGCTCGGCTTCGACTGGGCCCGCACCGGCGCGGCCGGCCGGCTCGACCTCGCCACCGTGCCCAGCCGGCTGCCCGGCCGGGACAAGGTGCGCCAGTCCGTGGTCAAGGGCGCCGACCGCTACCTGGCCACCCTCAGGGCACACCCCTACGGCATGCCCTACGCCCCGGAGGGCGCCAAGTACGACTGGGGCTCCAGCCACCAGGTCCTGAACAACGCCGTCGTCCTCGCCACCGCGTACGACATCACCGGCGCCACGAAGTACCGCGACGGCGCGCTGCAGAGCATGGACTACATCCTGGGCCGCAACGCGCTCAACATCTCCTACGTCACCGGATACGGCGAGGTCAGCGCCCAGAACCAGCACAGCCGCTGGTACGCCCGCCAGCTCGACCCGGCGCTGCCCAACCCGCCGGAGGGCACCCTGTCGGGCGGGCCGAACTCGAGCATCCAGGACCCCTTCGCGCAGAGCAAGCTGCAGGGCTGCGTCGGCCAGTTCTGCTACATCGACGACATCCAGTCCTGGTCGACCAACGAGCACACGATCAACTGGAACGCCGCCCTGACCCGCATGGCCTCCTTCGTGGCGGACCAGGGATAGGACCGGAGCACCGCCCGCTGCCGGAGGCGTCCGTACGACAGGACGCCTCCGGTACCCGCGCGTAGCCTGGTGCCATGCACACGGTGCGGGTCGACGGCATCGAGGTCGCGTACGACCGGGCGGGCCAGGGCCCGCCCCTGGTGCTCGCGCACGCCGCGACGACCGACGCCCGACTGTTCGGTGCCCAAATGGAGGACCTGGCCGACGAGTTCACCGTCGTCGCCTGGGACGAGCCGGGTGCCGGCCGCTCCTCCGACGTGCCGCCCGGCTTCACCCTCGCCGACTACGCCCGCGCTCTGGCCGCCGTCGTCGACGACGTGGGCCTGGGCCCCGCCCACGTCCTCGGCCTGTCCTGGGGCGGGACGGTCGTGCTGGAGCTCTACCGGCGCCACCCCGGTCTCGTCCGGACGCTGCTCCTCGTCGACACCTACGCGGGCTGGAAGGGCTCCCTGCCGGCGGCGGAGGTCCGGGCCCGGGTCGAGGGCGCCGAGCGGATGCTCGCCGTGCCGCCCGGGGAGTTCGCACCGACCCTGCCCGGCCTGTTCGCCGGGAAGCCACCGGCCGAAGCGGTGCGTCTGCTGTCGGTGATGTCGGCCGACACCCGGCCCGGCAGCATCCGCACCGAGCTCGCCGTGATGGCGGAGACCGACCTCAGCGACCTGCTGCCCGGGATCACCGTGCCGACGCTGCTGCTGTGGGGCGAGCTCGACCGCCGCTCCCCGGTGGACCCGGTCGCCCGCGCGTTCCTCGCGGCGGTCCCCGAGGCCACGCTGGTCGTGCTGCCCGGCGTCGGGCACCTCAGCAGCATGGAGGCCCCCGAGCCGTTCAACCGGACCGTCCGGGAGTTCTGCCGCTCCCGCTCCTGACGACGGGTGGCCCGGGCCGCTCGTGCGCGGTCAGCGTGTGCAGCCGCGCCGGGCCGAGCGGCTCGTGGACCTCCACGTACTCGCCGTGCGGCAGCCGCCTGATCACCCCCGTCGGCCTGCCGTGCGCCACCAGTTCCCGGTCGCGCGCCTGCAGCCCCAGGCAGATCCGCCGGGTCACGACGAAGACCACCGCCGGCACCGCGAACATCCCGATCCGCACCGCCCACGTCACCGTGTTGATCGACAGGTGGAAACGGGTCGCCACGACGTCGTTGCCGCCGCCCGCCAGCAGGACCAGGTAGAGCGCGATCCAGGCCGCGCCGATCGCCGTGCGCACCGGGCGGTCGCGCGGCCGGTCCAGCAGATGGTGCTCGTGCCGGTCGCCGGTGAACCGGGCCTCCAGGAACGGATACACCCCGATGAACACCAGCAGCAGCGGGAACACCACGACGGGGATCAGCACGCCCGCCACCAGCGTGTGACCCCACAGCGTGATCTCCCAGCCGGGCATGATCCGCACCAGCCCCTCCGCGAAGCCCAGGTACCAGTCGGGCTGGGCGCCCGTGGACACCTGGTCGGCGCGGTAGGGGCCGTACGACCAGACCGGGTTGATCGTCGCCACCGCCGCGATCAGCGTGAGCACCCCGAACACCAGGAAGAAGAAGCCGCCCGCCTTCGCCAGGTACACCGGCATGAACGGCGCCCCCACGACGTTGCGTTCGGTGCGCCCGGGCCCCGCGAACTGGGTGTGCTTGTGGTACACGACCAGCAGCACGTGCGCCACGATCAGCGCCGCCATCACCCCGGGCACCAGCAGCACGTGCAGCGCGTAGAAGCGGGCCACGATGTCGTCCCCGGGGAACTCGCCGCCGAACAGGAACATCGCCAGGTACGTGCCCACGATCGGCACCGACAGCAGCGCGCCGTGCACGAACCGCAGGCCCGTGCCCGACAGCAGGTCGTCCGGGAGCGAGTAGCCGAACAGCCCCTCGAACAGGCCGAGGAGGAGCAGCAGCCAGCCGAACAGCCAGTTGACCTCCCGCGGTCTGCGGAACGAGCCCGTGAAGAAGTGCCGCATCATGTGCGTCAGCATCCCGGCGACGAAGACCAGCGCCGCCCAGTGGTGCAGCTGCCGGATCAGCAGCCCGCCGCGCACGTCGAAGCTGATGTCCAGGGTGGAGGCGTACGCCTGCGACATGCGCACTCCGTTGAGCGGCGGGTAACTCCCGTCGTAGACCACCTCGTTCATGGACGGGTGGAAGAACAGCGTCAGGTACACGCCCGTGAGGACCAGCACCACGAAGCTGTACAGGCAGATCTCGCCCAGCAGGAAGGACCAGTGGTCCGGGAAGACCTTGCGCAGGTACTTCCTGCCGAGCGTGTGGGTGCCGAGCCGGCCGTCGAACCAGTCGGCGACCCGCTCGCCCCGGCCCGCGCTCACGCCGCCTCCCTGGGCAGGTGGGCCAGCTTGTCCGGGTTGGCCACGACGTAGATGCCGCGCACCCGGTCGCCCTCCGGGGTGAGGTCCAGGACCAGCACCGCGAAGGGCGCGTCGCCGTCGAACAGCACGGCCGCGTCGTCGCCGTTGACGCGCCGGTAGCGCCACACGGGACGGTCCGGGCCGCCCCGGCCGGAGGTGAGCAGCCGGGTCACCTTGTCCCGGCCGTGCACCGGACGCAGGCCCGCCCGCCGGCGCTTGCCGCCGGCGTCCGTCCACGCGGTGACGTCCGGCGCGAGCACCTCCATCAGCTCGGCGATGTCCCCGCCCAGCGCCGCCCGCACGAACCGCTCCGTCGCCTCGCGCCGCACCCGCGGATGCGCCCGGTAGCGCGGCCGCCGCGCGTGCACGTGCTCGCGGGCCCGGTGCGCCAGCTGCCGCACGGCGGCGGGGGAGCGGTCGATGATCCCGGCGATCTCGGCGTGCGGGTAGCCGAACACCTCGCCCAGCACGAACACCGCCCGCTCCAGCGGTGTCAGCGACTCCAGGACCACCAGCATCGCCAGCGACACGGACTCGCTGCGCAGGGCCGGGTCCTCGGCGGTGCCGGCGTCCTCGTCGGCGACCAGCGGCTCGGGCAGCCACGGGCCGACGTACGTCTCCCGCCGCCGGCTGATCGCGGCGCGGCGGCGCAGCGCGTGGTTGACCGCCACCCGGACCAGGTAGGCGCGGGGGTTGCCGACGCCGGCCAGCGGGGCGCCCCCGCCGCGGGCGGTCCAGGACAGCCAGGTCTCCTGCAGGACGTCCTCGGTGTCGGCGACGCTGCCCAGCATGTTGTAGACGACGCCGAACAGCAGCTCGCGATGGTCGACGAACACCCCGGTCGCCTCGTCGAGCCGGGCGTCGGTGCCGGGTGCGGAGATCTCGGTCATACGTGGCCCTCCCGTGTACGCGCTCACCCCTGCGAGCCGGACGGGGCCCCGAGATGTGACATCACACCGGCGGATGTGACCCGGATCTCATGTCCCGCGCGGCCGCGACATGTCGGTGGTACCGGCATCCGTATGCTGTGACCTGCGGCTATTTACTGGCCAGTACCCCTGGCGGTACCGTGGAGGCATGCCAGCTCTCAACGTCGAGTTCAGCGACCGCGAACTTGAGGACCTGCGGCAGATCGCCAAGGAGCGCGGTACGTCCATGAAGGCGCTCGTGCGGGAGGCGGCCGCGGCGGACATAGCCCGGCACCGGGCGCTGCAGGAGGGCGCGGAGGCCTTCCGGCGGTTCTTCGCGACCCACGCCGACGAGTTCGCCGCCGCCTTCCCGGACGACGAACCGCCCGCCAAGGGCGAGGGGCGGGCCGCCTGACCGATGGCACCCGTCCTCCATATCGACGTGCCCTGGCTGCTCCAGCGCCATGAAGAGGTCCTGCCGGACCAGCCCACGATCAACGACTTCTCGGCGCTGGTCGCCGCCGTCGCCCGGCACCGTGTCGACCCGCCGCGCCTCGGGGTGGACTCCGACCCGGCCTGGCGGGCGGCCGCGCTGCTGCACACCCTGGCCGTGCTCCGGCCGCTGCCCTCGGCCAACGCCCGGTTCGCCTGCGCGACCGCCGTGGCCTACATGTTCGTCAGCGGCGTCGGCATCGACCCGCCGTACGGCGCCCTCGTCGATCTGGCCCGGGATCTGATGTCGGGCACCACCGACGTCTACGGCGCGGCCGACCGGCTGCGTGCCTGGCAGATCTGAGACGTGTCGAAAGCCGGTGCGACCTGCGGAGAAGCGTTCCCTTTCTGACTTTCTGTCAATGGCAGGGATGTGGTCCGTGCGCCTTGTTGGCCGTGTGGGGGTTGTGCAAGAGTGCAACGCACGTGCGGGGGGAATGACCAAGAGTCGCACGGCATTTGTTGACCGGGTCCGATTCGCCGTCGGCGAATTCGTACCCCCCGCGCCGCGCCCAAAAAGGTACGCACCAACCGGGCTCCTTTTTCGGCGGCAGGACTTCTGTGAGCCACCTGCGCGTGGGAAGGAACCATCTCAGTGCCCACCCCCCACCCCCCTCGTCCTCCATATCCCCCGCCCGGCGGGGATCCGGGGGAATCCGACGAAAGCCTCGCCGGCCGCTTGAGAGGCAGTCCGGAGGGCGAGGTAGCCGCCCATTCCGTCGCGCTGCTGATGGCGCGGCACTGGCAGCCGGTGCACGACTACGCGGTCATCTGCCTCGCCTCGTCGGCGCAGGTCGCCGCGATGGTCACCGGGACCGCCTTCCATCGGACCCTCAACCGCCTCGCCTTCGGCGAGTCGGCCGTCGCGCTGCGTCCGGCCCTTCTGGTGACCGTGCGCGACACCATCCGGGAGTGGTCCGGCGACGATCGAATATCGGCCGTTCTGCCCGCGCTGCAGAAACCGGCGGGAGGACGCGGGCTGCGCGCGGCCACGTCCATGACGCCCGAAAACCGTGCCCTCGCCGAGCGGGCGTTCCAGGCACTGCCCGCGGCCGCGCGCTGTCTGCTCTGGCACGCCGAGGTCGAGGCCGACGCCATGACCGTCCCGGCCGGTCTGCTGGGCATGGACACCGACATCGCGTCCGCCGTCCTGGACCAGGCGCGTGACGCATTCCGCGAAGGCTGCGTACGGGCCCACAGCGAACTCGCGCCGACCCAGGACTGCCGGTTCTACAACCGCCTGCTCGACGTCCCGATCCGCCGGGGCGGCACCCTTCTGCCGGACGTCCAGGACCACCTGGCCCAGTGCCGCCACTGCCGGGACGCGGCCGAGCAACTGGGTCACTTCGAGGGGCCGCTGGGCCCGCTGATCGCGGAGGCGGTGCTCGGCTGGGGCGCCCGCCGCTACCTCGACTCCCGTCCGGGCCGCGCCCCGCACGGCACGCGGGACGGCCGCGCCGGCCGGCGCGGCCGCGGGCGGCGCGCCGCCGGAGGCCACCGGCTGCTCGCCGGGATCCCCCTGCCGGTGCGCCGGCTCGCGGGCGCACGGGTCCCGCAGGCGCTCAGGTCCTCCCGGGCCGTGCTGTCGAGCGTCGGCGCCGTGTCGGCCGGGGTGCTGACGGCCGTGCTCATCCTCAGCGTGGCGTCGTACGACGGCGGGGAGGCCGACCCGGCCGGCTCCCACAGCGCCGCCGGGGGCGGCAGCGCCACCTCCGCGACGCCGCCCGGCACGGCCGGACTGCCCACGGCACCGGGTGTGGCGCGGCTGCGCAACGCCGGCGCCGACCTCTGCCTGGACATCCGGGACCTCCCCAAGGAGGGCTCGGGGACGAAGCTGGCACCGTGCTCGACGGTGTGGACCCAGCAGTGGACGTACGAGAAGGACGGTTCACTGCGCAGCGTCGCGGATCCCGGGCTGTGCCTGGACTCGCACAAGGACGCGGGCGTCGTGGTCCTCGGCACCTGCGCCGACGAGGATGCCGAGCGGGGCGACGACGTGCGCTACGACCTCACCGTCCGCGGGGAACTGCTGCCCCGCTGGGACGAGCAGCTCGCCCTGACCCCGGCCGGCGACGACCCGGACGCCGACATCGTCGTCAAGGTGCGCGACCGCTCCGACGCCCAGCGCTGGCAGGCGGAGCCCGTCGCGACGGCCTCCGGCTCCCTGTCGATCGAGGAGCAGGAGAGCCCGGCCGCCCGCCAGGTGACCGCCCCGGCCCGCCCGGCCGGCTGACCCGGGCCCCCGGGCCCCCGGGCTCTCGGCCCTCGGGCCCCCGGGCCGGGCGGGGCCGCGCGGCGCACCTGCCGCGCGGCCCCGTCAGGCCCGGTCCTCGACGAGGTCGCCGGGCCCGACCGTGAGCGGCGTGGCGTGGCCCGACAGCGCGAGGGTCAGGTCGAGTTCGGCCAGCAGGCAGCGGACGACGTGCTCGACGCCCGCCTGCCCGTCGAGACCGAGACCGTAGACGTACGGACGGCCCAGCAGGACCGCGCGGGCGCCGAGGGCGAGAGCCTTGAAGACGTCGTCGCCGGTACGGACCCCGCTGTCGAAGAGGACGGTGAGCCGGTCGCCGACCGCCTCCGCCACGCGGGGCAGCGCGTCCGCCGCCGCCACGGAGCCGGCCACCTGCCGTCCGCCGTGGTTGGAGACGACCACGCCGTCCATGCCCGCGTCCGCGGCCAGCCGCGCGTCGTCGGGGTGCAGGACGCCCTTGAGGACGATCGGCCCGTCCCAGTTCTCCCGCAGGAACGCCAGGTCCGGCCAGGTCTTGGCCGGGTCCGAGAACAGGCCGACGAAACGCATCACGGCGGCGTTCGGATCCTCGTGCACCGGCTTGGCCAGGCCCGCCTGGAAGGCCGGGTCGGAGAAGTAGTTGGCCGTGCCGACCCCGTGCAGGAACGGCAGATAGGCCTGGTCCAGGTCGCGGGGCCGCCAGGACAGCAGCGGCGTGTCCAGGGTGACGACCAGCACGCTGAACCCGGCCGCCTTCGCCCGGCCCAGGAAACTGCGGGCCACCTCCGGATCCTTCGGCCAGTACAGCTGGAACCACCGCTCGGCGTCGCCCATCGCCTCGGCCACCTGCTCCATGGGCGTGCTGGACGCCGAGGACAGGATGTACGGCACGCCCTGGGCGGCGGCGGCCCGGGCCGCGGCGGGCTCGGCGTCCGGGTGCATGATCGACAGCACGCCGACCGGGGCGAGCGCCAGCGGGGCCGGCAGGGCGCGGCCCAGCACCTCGACCGACAGATCCCGCTCGTGCACGTCCCGCAACATGCGCGGCACGATCCGGCGCCGCTCCAGGGCCGCCCGGTTGGCCCGGGCGGTGCTGCCGTCGCCCGCGCTGCCCGCGACGTAGCCGACGGGGCCGGGCCCGAGGCGCTGCTCGGTCAGCTCCTCCAGCCGGGTCAGATCGGTGGGCAGCCGCGGTACGGCACCCGTCATCCCGTTCAGATAGATCTCGTACTGGAAGTCCGCCCAGTGCTTGCCCACCGTACGTCCCCGCCTCTCGTCGTCTCCTCGTCGAGACCGTGCCGTACCGGCGACGATACCGAGCGGTACGGACGGTCCCCGATCAGGGGCGGGCCACCGCCGCGTGCAGGACGCGGGCCAGGTCGCGCGGCTGCGAGAACATCGGCCAGTGGCCGGTGTCCAGCTCCACGAGCTCCCAGCTGCCGCCGCGCAGCAGGGCCGTGGCCGCGGGCATCGGCTCCTCCCCGTCGAGCAGGCACTTCACATACGTCGCGGGCAGGTCGCCGAGGGCGCCGGAGAGCACGGCCGGCTCGGTGAGCGTGATCCCCGGGTGCG
Organism: Streptomyces sp. DT190; assembly: GCF_049846985.1. Taxonomy (NCBI): domain Bacteria; kingdom Bacillati; phylum Actinomycetota; class Actinomycetes; order Kitasatosporales; family Streptomycetaceae; genus Streptomyces; species Streptomyces sp. DT190. The sequence goes on from NZ_JBNCNM010000001.1 coordinate 741,308, forward strand.
GCGTGGCGCCGCCGGTGAACCGGGCGATCTGCCCGTCCGTCAGCCCCTGGCCCGCGCACTCCTCGGGGCGAGGCGGCGGCCAGAAGCCGCCGTGGTCCTCGATCGCCTGCCGCACGTGCCCGCTGGGCCAGCCGGACAGGAACGACTCCCCGTGCACGGGCACGTTCGCGTCGACGAACACCACGCGCCGCAGCCGCTCGCCGATCAGCTCGGCGGCCTGCCCCACCGGGATGCCCGCGTAGCTGTGCCCCACCAGGACGACGTCGCGCAGATCGAGGCGCTCCACCTCGTCGACGACGTCCCGCACGTGGGCCCGCGGCCCGGAGGGCTGCCCGTCCCGCTTCTCGGCGAGGCCCGTCAGGGTCAGCGGACGGACGACGTGCCCGGCGTCGCGCAGCCGGGCGGCCACCTCGTCCCACGCCCACGCCCCGAGCCAGGCCCCCGCCACCAGTACGACATCACTCATGCCCGGACCGTAGCGGAGAGGTCCGACGACGCCCCTCGGCGCCGGGGCCGGTGATGGGCGGCACCGGGGTGTCCACGGTCCGGGCCAGCCGCGCGCCCTCGGGCCCGTACACCGCCCGTGGCTCGGGGAACAGCCGCAGCAGCGTGTGCGGCGGCGCGCGGAAGCCGTCCTCGTGGGATCTGCCGGCCGCAGACGAGCGGAGAAGTCCGGCACCAGGTGATGGTTCGTCCATTCCGGGTGCCGCCGGTGGACGACTCCTCCAGGATGCGGTTTCTCCCCACGGGCGCGGCCGCTGCGGCCGGAAGTGGCGATTGCGCGGCGGGACCATGAACGCAAGCGGTTGCAAAGTGGTCACCCAAGAGCGGAATCGGAATGTTTCAGGCCTATTAACGAACGCAGGGGAATCGGCCATCTGGCCGCTTCATGACGGCGGGGCCCGTGCGGTTACGGGCTTCCCATGCTTCCGTTCCGTAACTTCACGCCACTGATTCAATACGCAAGGTTACTGAAACCCGTGGGGTCGATGTGTGTTTCCGCCGCGGACTCGGCAGACTCGCGCTCGCCGACCCGGCACCGACCGAGCTCGGGCCGGCACACCCCGTAATCGAGCGGAAGGATGCACACAATGCGGACCACCGCGCGCTGGGCCATGACTGTCGGACTGACGGCCACCGCCGTCTGCGGACCCCTCACGGGGGCCGCGCTCGCCGACCCGGGTCAGGCCCCCACCGCGCTCTACGCCCCGTCGGCCCTCGTCCTCACGGTGGGTCACGGCGAGAGCGCGATCTCCGCGACTCCGGAACGCGCGGTCACCCTGACCTGTGCCCCGCGGCCCTCGGGCACCCACCCGGCCGCCGGAGAGGCCTGCGCGGAGCTGCGCGGCGTCAGCGGCGACCTCGACGCCCTGACCGCCACCGAGGGCGTGATGTGCACCAAGCAGTACGACCCGGTGGTCGTCACCGTGGACGGCGTCTGGCAGGGCCAGCGCGTCTCCTACGAGCGCACCTTCTCCAACGAGTGCATGAAGAACGCCTACGGAACGGGCGTCTTCTCCTTCTAGGGCGCACTCCCATGAACCGGGATCGCGCCGTTCCCGTGAGGCACAGCGGACCGTGGCTGGGGAGCCGGGCCGCTGTCACGGGAGAGGGCGATCTCGTACAAGGGGGCCGGCGGGCGGAGTGGGGCCGCCCGCCGGCCCCCGGGTCCTGCATGGCCCGGGGCTCAGCCCCGGTCGCGATGGCTCGTGTCGCACCACGGGTAACGACGGCTGCGGCGGCAGGTGCACAGGGCCACCCGGAAGCGGTCGGAGGAGACGACGGAGCCGTCCTCCAGCTCCACCTCCACCGGGCCCTCCATCAGCAGCGGGCCCTTGCGCTGGACGGAGACGCGGCGCGGCGCGCCGGACCGGTCAGACGGGGAGTTCGGCACGGACCACCACCAGCTCTTCCTTGTCCTCGTCCGCGGAGAGCAGCCCCCGCTCCCGCAGCCAGTGCTCCCGGCCGCGCAGCACGGGGCCGAACGCGATCCGCTGCCGGTGCGTCACCGCGGCCTTCAGACCGGCCCCGCGCAGGTGCTCCACGGTGAGGTCCGGACCGCTGAGCGCCGACTGCACCAGCAGCAGCACACCGCCCGGGCGCAGCATCCCGGGTGCCTCCCGGCAGATCCGGTCGACCACCAGCCGCCCGTCGCCGCCCGCGTCCCACGCCCGGGCCGCGCCGCGCGGCTCGCGGTGGCCGTGCGGCGCCGGCACGTACGGCGGATTGGCCAGGATCAGGTCGAACGTCTGCCCGCGCACCGGCCCGAAGAGGTTCCCGTGCCGGATGCGGACCCGCAGGCCCGCCAGCTTGGCGTTGAGCCGGGCCGCCAGGACGGCGCCCCAGGACACGTCGACGGCGGTGACCCGCAGACCGCGACGGGCGGCCTCCAGGGCCAGGGCGCCGGACCCGGTGCCCACGTCGAGTACCTCCGCGCCCGGCGGGAGCGGTTCGTCGGACAGGGCACCGGCCAGCAGCTCGGTGTCTTCCTGTGGGGCGTACACGCCCGGGAGTACCAGTGGATTCACGGGCGCCGAGTACCCCGCTGTTCAGGAGATATGGGTCGCTTCACGGGCAAGCGGTTCACGCAGTGACGAACGTGACGCGCGCCAGTCGGTGAGCAGCCGGGTGCCGAAGCGCTCCTCGACGAACTCGGTGGCGTCGATGCCGAAGGCGACGTCCGGGGCGAGATGCGGCTCCTGCTCCAGCAGCCCGCCGATGACCTCGTGGCGCACGACCTGCTCGTGGACCGCGTCGGCCTCGACGTGCTCGTCGTAGAAGTGCTCGGCCGCGGGCCCGGCGCCGGTGCGGCGCATCGCCTCGGCCAGCCGCCGCGAGCCCGGTGACGAGGTGATCTCGACCGTCGCGAAATGGCCGACCAGGGCGCCCCTGAGGGACCGGTGCAGGCCGAACAGGGACATCATGTTCACCGTGACCAGCGCCTCGGCGGACGCCGCGTCGAGATAGCGGCCGTAGGTGGTGTCCAGGCCCAGGTCCGTCATGAGGTCGGCGAACAGGCGGGCGTGCACGCGGTCGGCGCGGCCTCCGCCCCACTCGTCGAACTCCACCGCCGCCATCCCCGCCTTCGCCCGGCCCCACAGCCGCGGCAGCACCCAGGCGTGCGGGTCCGCCTCCTTGAGGTGGTACAGCGAGCGCTGCGCCGCGTACTCGCGCAGCTGCCACAGCTCGCCCTCGTCGCGCAGGAAGTACGAGACGCCCGTGCCTTCCACGGGCTCGACCAGCAGGGCCGCCAGGGCCTCGTCCACGCTGTCGTGCACATGGGCGTCGGTGCGCAGGGCGGACAGGAAGCGGTGCTCCATCGCGGCGCGCACGCGCAGCAGGTCCGGGTCCCACTCGCGCTGCGGGGGCACCCCGGCGAAACCGCGGTAGTGCAGCTCGTAGCAGAGGTAGAGGGCGAGCTGGAGGTCCTCGCCGTAGACGGCGGCCCGGGCGACGTCCTCCATGCGGGGCAGCCGGCCCGCGCCCCGCAGATACGCATCGACGCCCCGGCTCAGCGGGCCGCGCGGCGTCGGCAGTCCTGGTTCTTCGTGCTCCATGCGCGCCGGGTACCCGGACCGGGAGGAAGGTCACCGCCGCCGGAGGAACTCCTGGTCGTGGGCCGGTGGGCGACGGGCCGGGGCGGTGCGCGCACGGGCGCGGGCCCGGGCCGCCGGCGGTCGCTCGGCGCGCCGCCGTGCCCGGGCCCGCGCCCGTGCCTTGCGCGTTCAGTCCCCTTCGGCCTGCTCCTGCGCGCCGGTGTTGGGCGTGGTGGCGTCACCGGCCTCGCCGCGGTGCCGCCGCTGCTCGGCGGAGTCCTGCGTGCGCGTCTCGGCGTCCTCGATCTCGCGCAGCGCCTCCTCCAGAGCCGTCTCGGGCTGCTCGGCGGAGTGGTTGCGGTCCTGGTCGTGGGCCACGGGGGTCTCCTTTCCTCGGTGCGGTGGGCGAATCGTGGGGGCGCGGGGTGCCGGAACGGCTCAGTTCGAGGTGGTCGCGATGCGCAGCGGCACGGGTTCGGCGGGGGCCGCCTCGGCGCTGTGCCGGGTCACCTCCGCCCACCAGGACGGGCCGTCCTCGATGTGCCGCAGCAGCACGCCCTCGCGGATCGCCCAGGGGCAGACGGTGAGGGACCGGATGCCGGTCAGCTTCATCGCCGTGTGCCCGACGACGGCGCCGGCCAGGCTCTGCGCGGCCCGCGGTGCGGAGATGCCGGGCAGGCGCGCCCGCTCGGCGGCGGGCAGGGCGGCCAGCTGGGCGATCGCCTCCCGCAGGTCGGACCGGCGCATCTCCCGGTCCACGAACGGACCGTGCCGCCCGGGTGCGGCACCGCACAGCCGGCCCAGCTGCTGGAACGTGCGCGACGTGGCCACCGCGGTGCGCGGGCCCTCCCAGCGGATCCGGGCCGCGACGTCCCGCAGCTGGTGGCGGACCTTGCGGCGCAGGGCGCGCAGCCGCTCCGGCGACGGCGGGTCCTCGTCCTCGAAGTGCTCGTGGGTCAGCCGGCGCGCCCCGAGCGGCAGCGACGCCACGAAGTCGGGCAGGCGGCCGCGCCCGAAGGCGACCTCCAGGGTGCCGCCGCCGATGTCCAGCAGGGCGAGGGGACCCGAACGCCAGCCCATCCAGCGGCGGGCCCCGAGGAACGTCAGCTCCGCCTCGACCTCACCGGGCAGGGTGCACAGGTCCACGCCCGTGCCGGCCCGGACGGTCTGCAGCACCTCGTGCCGGTTCGGCGCGTTGCGCACCACGGCGGTCGCGAAGGCCAGCGGTCCGGCCGCGCCCCAGCGGGCGGCCGTCCGGCTCGCCTCGGCGACCGCGTGCACCAGCTGCTCCACGGCCTGCTCCGGAACGGGTCCCCCGGGCGCGACCTGCTCGGACAGTCTCAGGCGCCACTTGGCGGTGTGCACGGGCAGCGGCACCCCGCCCTCCGCGTCCGCGACCACAAGTCTGACCGTGTTCGATCCCACGTCCACCACGCTGATTCGCATGCGCGGCAGGTACCCATTCTCGGGCCGGAGCAACGGATCGGTCCCTGGACAGGGCGAGGATGCGCCACCGGACGCGAGCGGCCGGTTCAGGCCATCTGGCGCCGCACCAGCTCGTGCAGCCGGCCGTTCGTGTCGGCGAGCAGTTGTGCCGGCGGGCCCTGCTGGATGACCTTGCCGTCCTCCATCACCACGACCCGGTCGGCGTCCAGCACGGTGGACAGGCGGTGGGCGATGACGATCCGGGTGGCGTTCAGGGCCTTGGTGCTCTCGATGACCGTGCGCTGCGTCTCGTTGTCCAGGGCACTGGTCGCCTCGTCGAAGAAGAGGATCCGCGGCCGGCGGATCAGCGCCTGGGCGATCATCAGCCGCTGCCGCTGGCCCCCGGAGACGGCCCCGCTGCCCGAGACGATGGTGTGCAGGCCCATCGGCATCCGCTTGATGTCCTCGGCGAGCCCGGCCATCTCGGCCGCCGCCATGGCCTCCTCCGGCGTGTACGGCTCGGTGCCGCAGATGACGTCCAGAATCGACCCGGTGAACGGCTGCGCGTGCTGCAGCACCACACCGCACTGGCGGCGCACCGCCGACTGGTCGAGGGCCGCCAGGTCCTGGCCGTCGTACAGCACGCTGCCCGACACCGGACGGTCGAAGCCGATCAGCAGGCGCAGCAGCGTCGACTTGCCGCAGCCGCTCGGGCCGACGATCGCGACGAACTCGCCCGGCCGTGCCTCGAACGACACGTCGTCCAGGACCAGCGGCCCGTCGTCGGCGTAGCGGAAGGACACCCGCCGTGCCTCGATCGCCCCGGTCAGCGGACCCGGCCGGGTGTTCGCCGTGCGCACCTCGGGCGTGGCGTCCAGCACCGGCCTGATCTCCTCGAACAGCGGCAGCGCCGCCACCGCCGAGACGAACGCGCCGGTGAGCTGGGTGACGGAGGTCAGCAGCATCGTCACCGACGTGTTGAACGTGAGGAACGCCGCCGCCGACATCGAGCCCCGGGCCGGGCCGGCCAGCAGCATGAACATCAGCAGCGTGCACAGCGGCAGGTAGACCGCGCCCAGCACCGCGGTGACGTTCTTGATGCGGCCGACCCGCTGCTGGAGCTCCCGGCTGCGGGCGAACTCCGACGCCCAGGCGGCGTAGGCGTAGTTCTCGGCGGCGGCCACCCTCAGCTTGGGCAGGCCGCGCAGGGTCTGGAACGCCTGGTTGTTCAGCTTGTTGGAGAGCACCACCAGCCGCCGCTGCCAGCGCACCTGCCACAGTCCCAGTCCGAGGAACACGGCGGCGATGACGACGAGCATGCCGATCGCGGCCATCGCCATCGGCACGCTGAACCACAGCAGCAGGCCGAGGTTCATCGCCCCGACGGTCACCGACTGGGCGACCGTCGGCCCGACCCCCGCGAGCAGCCGCCGGATGGAGCTGATGCCCATGGCGGCGCTGGCCAGTTCGCCGGTGGAGCGTTCGGTGAAGAACCGCGTCGGCAGCCGCAGCAGCCGGTCCCACACGGCCGGCTGGAGCGTGGCCTCGATACGCCCTTCGAGCCGCAGGATGGTCAGGTTCTGCAGCAGCATGAAGGCCGCCGCCACCACGCTGCTGAGCATCACGGCCAGGCACACCTGCACGATCAGCTCCGTCTGCGCCTTCGGCACGAACTCGCCGAGCACCCGGCCCGTGGCGAGCGGCACCAGCGCGCCGATCGCCACCGTCACCAGACCGCTGAGCAGCAGGGCCGTCAGGTCGCCGCGCATGCCCCGCACACAGAACCGCAGCAGTCCCAGCGGACCGAGCCCGCGCTCGGGCAGCGGACGGTAGAACATCACCGCGCGCGGCTCGAACTCGTCGGCGTTCGCCTTCTCGACCGGCGTCTCGCGCCCGGTGGAGGGGTGGACCGCCACATATCCGCCGCGCCGCCACAGCAGCGCCACCGGCGCGCCCGACAGGGCCCGCCGGCCCACCAGCGGCCCGACGTCGTCCCGCCACCACCGGCCGTCCAGCCGTACCGCCCGGGTGCGGACCCGGGACGCCAGGGCGACCTGCTCGACCGGGTCGAGGCGGTCACCGCCGGTGCCCTTCTGCGTGGGCTCCGCGATGCCGATGCCGGCCGCCCGCCCGACCAGTCTGCACGCCGCGTACGTGGCGTCGGCGTCGGCCGCCGTGGTGCGCTGCGACGACCCCTTGCCGATGGAGGCGAGCAGGGTCTGGTCGGCCCGGGCGCGCACTGCCTCACCGGCCTTGATGCCCTCGGCCGTACGGTCCTCGTGGGTGCGTTCCAGCTGCTCGATCCAGCGGTCCAGCGTGGTCAGCAACCGGTACTGCTGGTCGACCATGGACTGCCACAGCGCCGGGTCCATCAGCAGGTCGGCCGCCGCCTCGGCGCCGTAGAGCGAGCCGTACTGCACGCTGCCCGGCGGCACCTGCATCCAGAACACGTCGTCGTCGGTGGGGGCGGCCGCCCGTTCCGTGGCCATCGGCGCCTGGAACAGGATGGACAGGCTGCGGCCGACGCCGAGCGCGAGCGCGTACTCCAGCGGGCTCGTCGTCGGCGGCACGTACTGCGGGTTGCCGTAGTCGTCGTAGGACCAGGTCGCGGTCTGGGCGGGCTGGTACAGCTCGCGCAGGCCGATGCGGTGCACCACGCAGTCGCGCAGCGGCCGGGCCACCAGGGTGTGCTGCGGTCCCGCCACCGGGCCGAGCACCAGCGACCCCGCCTCCAGCCGGCCCAGGTGGTGCCAGTGGCCCTGCTGACCGGCGTCGACCGCGAACAGGTCGACGGCGCCGGACGCGACCAGCCACAGCACCTGGGGGCCTTCGAGGTCGAGACGGTTGAACCCGGCGCAGTCGACGCGCGAGCCCAGCTGCCCGAAGGCGCCCAGCACGAGGTCCCCGTGGTGTCCTTCGTGGACGGTCGTCATGTCACCGTTCCCTGACCAGTGCCGCATAGGCGCCGCCGCGCGCCACCAGTTCCTCGTGCCGTCCCCGCTCCACGACCGTGCCGTGCTGCAGGACGACGATCTCGTCGCTGTCGCGCACGGTGCTCAGCCGGTGCGCGATCACCACGCAGGCGCAGCCGCGCCGGCGCAGGTTGTCCATCACGGCCAGTTCGGTCTCCGCGTCCAGCGCGCTGGTCACCTCGTCGAGCACCAGGATGCTCGGGCGGCGCACCAGCGCCCGCGCGATCTCCAGGCGCTGGCGCTGCCCGCCGGAGAAGTTGCGGCCGTCCTGCTCGACCTTGCTGTGGATGCCGCCGGGCCGGCGCGTGATCACGTCGTACAGGGCGGCGTCGCGCAGCGCGTCCTCCACCGCCTCGTCCGGGATCGACGGGTCCCACAGCGCCACGTTGTCGCGGACCGTGCCCTCGAAGAGGAACACGTCCTGGTCGACGAAGGAGACGGAGGCGGCCAGCGCCCCGCGCGGGATGTCCTCGATGCGCTGCCCGTCGATGCGGATCACGCCCTCCCACGGCGCGTACAGGCCGGAGATCAGCCGGGACACCGTGGACTTGCCGCTGCCCGAGCCGCCGACCAGCGCCACCTGCTGCCCGGGCCCGACCGTCAGATCGAAGCCGGTGAGCAGCGGCTTGTCGAGCGGGCTGTAGCCGAAGGTGATGTTCTCCAGCTCGACATGGCCTTGCAGACGGCGGGTCGACTCCCCGGCGCCCGGCCGGCCGTAGAGCGGGTCGGCCTCGAAGTTCTCCACGTCCTTCAGCCGGGCCACGTCGGCGGCGAAGTCCTGGATGCGGCCCGCGACGCCGTTCAGCCGGGTCAGCGGGGCGGTGAAGCGGGTGACCAGGGCCTGGAAGGCGACCAGCAGGCCGACCGAGATGTGCCCCTCGACCGCCCGCATGCCGCCGATCCAGAGGATCAGGGCGCTGTTGAGGGTGGCCAGTGTCGGCGCGACCACGCCCAGCCAGGCGCTCGGCACCCCGAGGCGCTGCTGCTCCTCCAGCGTGGTGGCGTGCTGCCCGGCCCACTTGCGGAAGTAGCCGTCCTCGCCGCCGGTCGCCTTCATCGTCTCGATGAGCTGCAGGCCGGTGTAGGCGGTGTTGGTGAGCCGGGCCGTGTCGGCGCGCAGCTTCGCCGTGCGGGTGGCGCGCAGCCGTACGACGACCCGCATGGCCACGATGTTCAGCAGGGCCACGCCGATGCCGACGGCCGTCAGCTGCGGGTCGTAGGTGTACAGCAGCACCGCGTACAGCACGACCACGATCGCGTCCACGCCCGCCGCCGCCAGGTCGCGGGACAGGGTCTCGGCGACGGCGTCGTTGGACTGCAGGCGCTGCACCAGGTCGGCCGGGCTGCGCTGCGAGAAGAACGTCACGGGCAGCCGCAGCAGATGCCGCAGGAACCGGGCGCTGGACAGGGTCGAGGAGATGATCCGGCCGCGCAGCAGGTTGGCCTGCTGCAGCCAGGTCAGCACGACCGTGAGCAGCACGCACGCCGCCATCGACGTGAACAGCACACCCAGCAGGGAGGTCCGGCCGCCGATCAGGAACTCGTCGATGTAGGTGCGGCTGAGCGCGGGCACCGCCGCACCGACCGCCACCAGCAGCAGGCTCGCCAGAACGGCGGCGGGCAGGGTGCCGGCGGTGCCGCGCAGCCGGGCGGGCATCGCCCCCAGGACGCCGGGTCTGCGGCCGCCCCGGGCGAAGTCCTCACCGGGCTCCATGACCAGCACGACACCGGTGAAGCTGCCGTCGAAGTCCTCCATGGACACGAACCGGCGGCCCTTGCCGGGGTCGTTGATGTAGACGCCCCGGCGGCCGAAGCGGCGGCCCATGCCGTCGTAGACGACGTAGTGGTTGAACTCCCAGAACAGGATGGCCGGCGACTTCACCTCGGCGAGGGCCGCCAGGTCCATCTGCATGCCCTTGGCCGTCAGGCCGTAACTGCGGGCCGCCTTCAGCAGGTTGCTGGCGCGCGAGCCGTCCCGCGAGACGCCGCAGGCGATGCGCAGCTCCTCCAGCGGGACGTGCCTGCCGTAGTGGCCGAGCACCATCGCCAGGGAGGCGGCACCGCACTCCACGGCCTCCATCTGCAGGACGGTGGGGGTGCGCACGGTCTTCGCCCGGGCCTTGGGCACCGTGCGTTTCGGCGGGGCGGCGCGGCGCCTGCCCCGGCTCTCCCGCGTGGTCGCGCTCATGGCAGCAGCCAGTCGACGGGGCGCTGGTCGGCCAGCTTGATCGAGCCGGTGGCCGCCGTCATGGACGACAGCTCGAACGGGGGCCCCTCGGCGGAGGACCACGCGTAACCGCTCTTCGTGGCGGAGGACTTGTCGAGCCGGACCGTCACGGCCACGGGCCTGCCCTTCTTCGTGAACTGCTCGCCGAGCTGGCTGTCCCCGAGGAACGCGGCGATCTGCTGCGGCGACTGGGCCGAGCGGTCCACCGTCTTCACATGGCCGCGCAGCACGCCGTACTCCTGCGTCGGCACCGACTGCACGGTCAGGTCGACGGCGGCGCCGTCGGGGATCGAGGCGGCGTTCTCGGCGGGCACGTAGACCGTGGCCCAGAGGGGGGCATCGGTGCGGGCGACCTTCTCCACGGCGGCGACGTTCGCGCCGGTCCGGATGATCTGCCCGACGCTCGCGGCGAGTGCGGAGACCCGGCCGGCGTCGAGCGTGCGGACCACGGTCTCACCCCCGGGGGTGCGGACCTTGAGCACGGGGGAGTTCGCGGGGAGCCGCTGGCCCTGCCGGGCGAGGACGGCGGTGACCTGGCCCGCGACGGGGCTCTGCAGGACGTAACTGCCCTGCCCGTGCGTGAGGATGGCGGGCGCGCTGACGGTGGAGGCCACCGAGCCGGTCACCGCCCACACCGAGGCGGCCGCCATCGCGACCACCGTCACCGAGAGCACGAGCCAGCCCTGCGGGCGGGCGAAGCGCACCGGCAGGTCGAGCTCCTCCGGCGACTGGAGCTTGGCGAGGGCCTGTTGGCGGAACTGCAAGGAACTTCCCTCACCCGTAGAAGAGGTTCTTACGGACGTGGCGGAGACGGTCGGGGTGCCCGGTCACGGCACCCGAAGATCCCGGAACCGCCGGCTGCGGCTCCGGGAGTCAACGGCACTGGGCCAGGTCAGAGACCGGCGACCAGGTTGGTGACCGGGGCCGTGTTCAGGCCGGTGACGCCCTCGACGGTGCCGACGGCGGTGTTCACCAGGCCGGAGACCGGAGCGATGCCGTCCACCGTGTCGGTGACGGTGTTCACGGCGTTCAGGGACAGGCCGCCGGAAACGGCGTCGAGCTCGGCGTCGGCGATCTCGACGGTCTCGACCTGGGGGGTGGAGTTCATGATGGAACTTCCCTTCGTATGGATATTTCACAAGGGGGGAGCGGCCCCCTCTGGGGACAGATGACGGCCGCGACCGCGAGCGCCGGACATGCGTTTCCGAATGCCCTGGGCGGCCCCCGCGGTGCGATGGATCAAAGCACGCTGCGGGCACGGGCTTCCAATCAACCAACCGTCTCACCAGGGGAATTGCGCCCCTGAGGCGCTTTTCCGTGCAGGTTCGCGCACGCCTTGGTGGCGACTTCTTCACATGCCCCACGGCATCGGCCCATTCCGGCTCTTGTATCTCCGCGCGGCGAATCCGGCACTCCCGTCCCAAAGGCGTGACCGACGCGAAGGGCACGGCGGCAACCCTCTTTCCGGTGACCGGGTTGGGCATTCGATGTGCAGATTCGCTGAAGGGTGGATTCAACTTCGTGATCGCAACGGACTGCTTCTGGGTGATCACTGATCGTGTCGCCCCCGGGCCGGTCGCCGCCCGGGCGGTGGCGAGCCGCTCGTCCGGCCGTCCGGGTGCCGGGAGTTGGCCGGTTCCGTCCTGCGAAGAGATCGCTTGCAAACGGGATTGAACGCCCCACGGGACCCGTGCGTACCAACAGCCATCCAGGCGCCCCCCAGAAGCTGCCGGACGGCGGCACCCACTCCGTCCCCCAGGAGGAGAGAAGTTTGAGTCACAAGCGAATTCCGAAGCGCAAGGCCGCGATAGCGGCGGGCAGCGTGGTGGCGCTCGGCGCGGCCGCGATCCTGCTGCCCCAGGCCAACGCGTCGCAGGACGACTCGTCCGACGGCGCGGCGGCCGCGCCGAAGACCCTGAAGGCGGGCGACGCCTCGGATCTCGCCTCGCAGCTCGCCGGACTCCTCGGTGACGCGTTCGGCGGCTCCTACTACGACGGCGACAACCAGCAGCTGGTCGTCAACGTCGTACCGGGCGACAACAACAACGTGATCGTGCAGGCCAAGGCGGCGGGCGCGAAGGTACGCGAGGTCGACAACAGCTGGTCGGAGCTCCAGCAGGGGGCGTCGACCCTGAAGTCCGAGGCGACCATCGCGGGCACCTCGTGGTCGATCGACCCGCGCACCAACAAGCTCCTGGTGACGGCGGACAGCACCGTGACCGGCGCCAAGTGGGACCGGCTGGAGTCCACCGTGCGGAGCCTCGGCTCCGGCATGGCGACCATCAAGAAGTCCCAGGGCACCTTCAAGCCGTTCGTCTCCGGCGGTGACGCCATCTTCGCGGGCGGCTCGCGCTGCTCCCTCGGCTTCAACGTCACCGCGGGCGACGGCTCCCCGGCGTTCCTGACGGCCGGTCACTGCACCCTCGGCGGAAACGAGTGGTCCGACGCGCAGGGCGGCCAGCCGATCGCCACGGTCGACCAGTCGACCTTCCCCGGCGCCGGCGACTTCGCACTCGTGAAGTACGACGACCCGGCGACCGAGGCACCCAGTGAGGTCAACCTCGGCAACCAGACCGTCCCGATCACCGAGGCCGCGGAGGCGACCGTCGGCCAGGAGGTCTTCCGGATGGGCAGCACCACCGGGCTCGCCGACGGCCAGGTCCTCGGCCTCGACGCCACGGTGAACTATCCGGAGGGCACGGTCACCGGGCTCATCCAGACCGACGTCTGCGCCGAGCCCGGCGACAGCGGCGGTTCCCTTTTCACCCAGGACGGTCTCGCGATCGGCCTGACCTCCGGTGGCAGCGGTGACTGCACCGTCGGCGGCGAGACGTTCTTCCAGCCGGTCACCACCGCGCTGGAGGCGGTCGGCGCCACCCTCGGCGGCGGCGCCGCGGGCGGCGGAGCGGGCGCGGGCGACGAAGCCGGAGCGGGCGCCGGTGACGAGGCCGGGGCCGGTGACGAGGCCGGTGCGGGCGCGGGCGAGGAAGCGGGTGCGGGTGCCGGTGAGGAGGCCGGGGCCGGCCAGGAAGCCGGCGCGGGTGAGGAAGCCGGAGCCGGTGAGGACGCCGCCGGAGCCGGGGCCGGTCAGGACACCGGCCAGGGCGTCCAGGGCGACTCGGAGCTGACCGAGTCGCGCTGACCGCCCACCGCGTCGGTGGCCGGTCCGGTCCCGCCCCCCTTCCTGGCGGGACCCGGCCGGCCGCCGGTGAACCGGGCCGGTCCTCCCGCCGGAGGACCGGCCCGTCCCGCTGCCGTCGCGCGCGGCCGGCTCCGCCCGGCGTCCCGCCGCCCTACCCCGTCGCCCTGATCAGCAGCAGGGCGATGTCGTCGAGCCGCTCCTCACCGTCGTTGTGCCGTCCGTCGTGGTGCACGAGGCGGTCGGCCAGTTCGTCCAGCGGCCGGTCCCCGATGTCGGCCAGGCGGTGGCACAGTTCCGCGACGGCCTCCTCGAAGTCCGTGCCGGGGGACTCCACCAGCCCGTCGGTGTACAGGACGAGCAGGGAGCCCGGTGCGAGGGCGACCTCCGTCGTCGGGTACACCGCGTCCGCGTCGATGCCGAGCAGCGGGCCCCCGGCCAGGTCGAGGACGCGGATCCGCCCGTCCGGCCGTCTCAGCAGGGGCGGGGGATGGCCCGCCCGGGACATCACGGCCCGGCCGTGCGCGGGGTCCAGCCGCAGGTACAGGCAGCTCGCGAACAGGTCGGAGCCCAGCTCCAGCAGCAGCCGGTTGGTGCTGCGCATGACCTCCTCGGGCGCCTGGCCCACGGCCGTGTACGCCCGGACCGCCGTACGGACCTGCCCCATCAGCCCGGCCGCCGTGACGTTGTGGCCCTGGACGTCCCCGATCACCGCCGCCGCCATGCCCTGGGTGCGCACCAGGTCGTAGAAGTCGCCGCCGATGTCCATGCCCTGCGTGGCCGGCACGTAGCGGCCCGCCGCCTCGATGCCGGGCAGTGACGGCAGCGAGTGCGGCAGCAGCGCCTCCTGGAGGCCGTGCGCGAGCCGGTGCTTGGCGTCGTAGAGCAGTGCCCGCTCCAGCGCCTGGGCGATCAGCCCCGCCAGACTGGTCATGACGGCCCGCTCCTCGGCCGGGAACGGGTGCGGCTCGGCGAAGGAGAGCACGCACGTCCCCACCGGTCGGCCCTGCGCGATCAGCGGCAGGTAGGCCCAGGCGGCGAAGCCGTCCGGGGTGGCCAGCCGCGCCGGGTACAGGCGCTCCAGCTGCTCCTGCGACTCGAAGAACGCCGGCACGCCCGTCCGCAGCACCTGCGTGCCGGGCGTCGGCTCGGTCAGGGGCATGCCGTCGAACCGCTCCACCACGTGCGCGTCCGGGTAGCCGCGGTGCCCGAGCACCCGCAGCCGCTTGGCCCGCGAGCCCAGCAGCACCAGGGCCTGACTGCCCACGGCCGGCGCGATCTCGTCGGCGACCAGCTGCACCACGTCCTGCACCCCGACCGCCTCGGTGAGCGCGCCGGCCAGGTCCAGCACCTGCGAGATGGTGACGAGCCGGGGCGGCGCCCCGCCGGGCGGCGGTGCGGTCCGGTTCATCTGCGACACGGCCCGGGACCGGGTGATGCGCACGCTCAGCCCCGTCGTGCTCGGATACAGCCGGAACGACAGCCACTCGCCCGGCGGGCGCAGCGCCACGAACGAGGTGACGTGCTGGCTGAGCAGCGCGGCCCGGTAGCGGTCCTCGTACACGGGGTCGTTGAGCCACGGCACCGACGCCCACAGCTGCGTGCCCAGCAGCCGGCTGACCGGGACGTTCAGCAGCTCGGCCGCCGCCGCGTTGACGAAGCCGATCCGTCCGTGCAGGTCCAGCGACACCAGCCCGTACGGCAGGCGGCTCACCATCCGGGCCGCCTCGACCGTCCCCAGCGTGCCGGCCACGCCGCCCACCAGGGGCGCGCCGACCAGGTCGGGTTCCGGGTACGGCGGGAGGCTGTGCTCGGCGGCCCGCTCCAGCCGGACCGCCAGCCGGCCGCAGGCCGCGGTCAGGTGCTCGCGCTCGTGGTCGGACAGCTCCGTGGGATGCGCGCCCGGCCAGGTGACGAAGACCGCGCCGTACACCGTGGTCTCGGTGGCGACCGGCACCGCCGCGAGGGCGAAGGGATAGGGGAGCACCACGGCGATCCGCGGGTAGTGGCGGGCCATCTCCTCCTCGCCGCCGACCCACACCAGCCGCCGCTCGCGGGCCGCGTCGCTGACCGGGATCGGCGCGCTCAGGCCCACCCGTTCCCAGGGGGCCGCGAACGCCCGGGGCAGCCCGGCCATCACCGCCATCTCCAGCACGGGCTGGTCCGGCGCGAGCAGGTACACGGCACCGGAGTGGGCGTGCACCTCGTCCATCATCGAGGCCAGGGCCAGCGACAGCAGCGGTCGGCCCACCGGCGCCCCGGTGGCTGCCGGCGCCTGCGCGGACGACTGCCCGTCGGACACGCCGACCACCTCCTCGCACGGCCGCGCGGCCGGACCCAGGAACAAATCTCCCCCCTGGCGGCCCGTCGCGCACGACGAGCGGACGGCGGCGGACCCGGTTACCGACGGTCACAGAAACCGGCGGTCCGGAGGGGGCGCCCCGTGTACCCCGGCCACCCCGACCCATGCCCCCGTGAGGGAACCGGAGCCGGCTTCGGACGGGTTCGGGGGGGCGGACGGGTTCGGACGATCCACGCCTCGGCGACCGCGTGAAGGCGGAGCGGATCACCGGGATCGTCCAGGGCTCCTGCCCACCGGAACGCCCCCAAGGGCTGCGCGGATGTCTCATTGGCGCTGTAATGGCCAACGTGGTCAGTCCGGGCGCCCGAGAACGCGGAACGCGAACGCTGCGTGCCGAAGGTGTCCTCAAAGCGATCGCGGCCGATCAGGAGTCACCCGACCGGGTGCGCCGCGTCCTCGAACAGGCACTCGTCTTCGCCGGAGCGGCGTTCGCCGCCGTCTACACGCCCGGCGAGGACGGCGAACTGCTGTGCCTGGTCGAGTCGGCCGGGGTGCCCCGAACCCTCTACGGGCTGCGCGACAGCTACCCGCGCGCCGGCCGGTCCCCGGTCGCCGAGGCCCACCGCGGTGGCCGGCCGGTCTCCCTCGGCCCGGCGGAACTCGCCGCACACGCCCAGTCCCGGCGCGTGCCGTCGAGGGACTTCCACCTGACGGCCCTGCCCGTGCGCGGCGACGGCGGCGGCAGCCTGCTCGCCGTCAGCGAGCGCCCCGACGGCTTCGGACCCGGCGAACGCGAGTGCCTCGAACTCGTCGCCGAGGCCGTCGCCTACACCGCCCCGGCCGCGCCCGCCGAGGGCGCCGAACTGCCGCCCGGCGCGTTCAGCCTCGCCATGGACACCGGCCGCGTCCGGGTGGGCGACGACCTGCTGGACCTGTTCGGCCTCGACCCCGCCGACTTCGACGGCCGCGTCGAGACGCTGCTCGGCCTGACCGTGCCGGAGGACCTGCCCTCCCTGATGTCGGTGGTGGAGGCCGACCACATGTCCATCGGCGACCGGGAGCTGGAGTTCCGTGTGCTCCAGCCGGCCGGGCCGCCCAGATGGCTCCGGCTGCGCGGGCGCCTGCTGCACGGCGGGGAGGGCCGGTCCGCGCGGCTCGTGGGCACCGTCGCCGACGCCTCCGCCCTGCGCTCCGACGTCACCGACGTGGCCCGGGTGCAGCGCCTGGCCGCCGCGCTGGCCACCGCCGTCACCGTCCGGGACGTCGGCAAGGCCGTGGTCGCGGCGCTGCGCCGGCCGCTCAGGGCCGACCGGATCGCGCTCGCCGAGCTGGAGAGCGACCGGCTCGTCGTCACCGTCCTGGACCCGCCCGAACCCGAGGCCTGGCCCGAGCTGTGGCGCACGGAGTGGCGCGGGGAGTGGCCCGACGCGCCCGTGCGGGCCATGCCCACCCTCGCCGCGGCGCTGCGCGAGGGCCGGGCCCGGATCTGGCCCGCCGGCAGCCCCCTGGAACGGGCCCTCGGCGAGGTCGGGCCCGGCGGTCTCGCCGTCCTGCCGCTGCCCGCCGGGAACCGCATGGCCGGGGCCTGCCTGATCGGCTGGGACGCCCCGCACGACTTCGGCGCCGACGAACGCGCCCTGCTCACCGCCTGCGCCGGGCTGGCCGGACAGGCCCTCGTGCGGGCCCGGGCCTTCGACGCCGAACACGAACTCGTCGGCATGCTCCAGCGGCAGCTGCTGCCGCGCCGCCTGCCCCTGCTGCCGGGCGCGGTGGCCGTCGCCCGTTACCTGCCGAGCACGGCCGGGCTCGAACTCGGCGGCGACTGGTACGACGTCATCCCGCTGCCCGACCACCACGTCGCCCTCGTCATCGGCGACGTCCAGGGCCACAGCGCCGGAGCCGCCACGCTCATGGGCCAGATGCGCACCGCCCTGCGCGCCTACGCCGTCGAGGGGCACCCGCCGGACGTGGTGGTCGCGCACGCCAACCGGCTGCTCATGGACATGGACAGCGAACTCTTCGCCACCTGCTGCTACGTCGACCTGGACCTGGAGGAGGGGGCCGCCTGGTACGTGCGGGCCGGGCACCTGCCGCCGGTGCTGCGCTACCCCGACGGCCGGACCGAGATCCCGGAGGCCGAGGGCGGCCCGCCCCTCGGGGTGGTCACCCGGGCCGACTTCCCCATGAGCCCGCTCCGGCTGCCGCCCGGCACCTTGATCGCGCTGGCCACGGACGGCCTCGTCGAGACGCCCGACACCGACATCGACCACGGCATGGACCGCCTCGCCGGCCGGCTGGCCGAGGCCGCCCCCGTCGATCTGGGGCTCGTCGCCGACGGCCTGCTCGGCGAGGCCCGGCGCAGCGACGACGTCGCGCTGCTGCTGTTGCGCTACGACGGCATGGACCTGCTTCCGCTGCGGGAGAGCTGGACGGTGTGGCGGGTGCCGCAGGCGGTCGGGCACGCCCGTCGCTTCGCCCGCCGCAGCCTGCGCTCCTGGGGCGTCATCGACGACCTCGACGCCGTGCTCGTGGTCGTCTCCGAGCTCGTCACCAACGCCCTCGTCCACACCGACGGCCGGGTCCGCATGGACCTCACCCTCATCGACGACCGTCTGCGCGTCGCCGTCGCCGACGCCTCCCCGCGCACCCCGGTCCGCCCCACCAGCATCGGCTGGGAGGCCACCGGCGGCCGCGGCATCCTCCTCGTCGAGGCGCTCTCGGCGACCTGGGGCACCCTGCCGGTCAGCGGCGGCAAGCAGGTGTGGGCGGAGCTGGTGCTGGGCCGCTGAGCGGTGCGCCGCGACCGGCCGGGCGCGGCGGCCGGCGGGCTCAGCCCAGCCGCTTCAGCAGCTCCTGGGCCAGCGGCGCGGAGGACGCCGGGTTCTGGCCCGTGACCAGGGTGCGGTCGGTGACCACGTGCGGGGCCCACGGCTCGCCGGCCCGCACGGTCAGCCCGGCCTCGGTGAGACGGTCCTGCAGCAGCCACTTCGCGCGGTCGGCGAGGCCGCCCTGGATTTCCTCGGCGTTGGTGAACGCCGCGACCTCGTACCCGGCGAAGACGTTCTCGCCGCCGTCCCCGACCGCGGCCAGCAACGCGGCCGGCCCGTGGCACACCACGCCCAGCGGAAGGCCGGACTCCAGGGCCCGGGCGAGCAGCCGGCCCGAGTCGGCGTTCACGGCGAGGTCCTCCATCGGACCGTGGCCGCCCGGGTAGAAGACGGCCGCGTACTCCTCCGGCCGGACGTCCTCCAGGCGGACGGGACGCCGCAGCTCGCTGAAGGACTCCAGCGCCTTCGCGATCCGGTCGGCGTTCTCCTGTCCCCCGTTCACCTCGGGTGCCAGGGAGGCCTTGTCGACGGTGGGCACGACACCGCCGGGCGTGGCGACGACGACCTCGTGGCCGGCGGCCCGGAACGCCTCGTAGGGGGCGACGGCCTCCTCGGCCCAGAAGCCGGTGGGGTGCTCGGTGCCGTCGGCCAGGGTCCAGCTGTCGGCGCCGGTGACGACGAAGAGGATCTTCGACATGGTGGTGTTGCTCCGTGAGGACGGCCGCGGCGGTGAGCGCGGCGACTGACTGGGACACGGCCGACCGTAGGCGCCCCGACCGCCGGTTTTCCAATGGCGAAACCGATGGCTGCCATAAGAATCCTCATGGCTCGGGGCGGTAGGGTCGGACGGCGTGAGACCTTTGGACCCCCTCGGTGCCGCCGGGGTGCCCGCGCAGCCCGACCTCAACCTGCTGCGCACCTTCCTGGCCGTCTACCGGTCCGGCTCCTTCACCGCCGCCGCCCAGCTGCTGGGCCTGTCCCAGCCGACGGTCACCACGCAGATCCGCTCGCTGGAGCGCCAGACCCGCCGGGAACTGTTCGAACGGCTGCCGCGCGGCGTCGCCCCGACGGCCGTGGCCGACGAGCTCGCGGCCCGGGTCGCGGCCCCTCTCGACGCGCTCGCCGAAGCCGCCGGGCACGGCCCCCGCACGGAGTCGCGCGCCGAGCCGGTCCACCTGGCCGGCCCCGCCGAGCTGCTGTCCACCCGGGCCCTGCCCGCCCTGGCCCCGCTCGTCACCGAGGGCGTACGGCTGCGCGTCGTCATGGGACTGACCGAGCCGCTCCTCGACGAGCTGCGCGCCGGCCGCCACGACCTGGTGATCGCCACGACCCGGCCGCGCGGCCGCACCCTGTCGGCGGTGCCGTTGACGGACGAGGAGTTCGTCCTGGTCGCCGCCCCCGCGCGGGCCGGCCCGGTCGCGCGGCGGCTGGCCACCGAGGGGCCCGGCGCGCTGCACGACGTGCCGCTGATCGCGTACGCCGAGGACCTGCCCATCGTGCGCCGCTACTGGCGGCACGTCTTCGGCCGGCGCCTGAACTGCCGTGCCGCCGTCTCGGTACCGGACCTCAGGGCCGTCCTGGCGCTGGTCACGGCCGGCGCCGGCTTCAGCGTGCTGCCCCGCTACCTGTGCGCCGGGGAACTGGCGTCCGGCGCCCTCGTCCTCCTCGCCGCTCCCGAGGACGCCCCCATCAACACCGGCTACCTCGTCCAGCGGCCGGGCGCCTCCGGCAACCCGCACGTCGCCCTCGTCCGCGAGCGGCTGCTGGAGGCCGGCCGCGCATGGTGAATGCGGCGCGCGGTCCGGGTACCCGGACCGCGCAGGACGGAGAAAGCGCCTGCAGCGACGAGCTGGTCACCGTCGGCCCCGACGAGGACCTCGGTCAGACGGTGGAGCTGATGCGCGAGCACTCCGTGCGCCGGATCCCGGTCGTCGACCACGGGCACCCGGTGGGCATCGTCTCCCTGGGTGACCTGGCCATGGAACGCGACCCGGAGTCGGCGCTCGGCGACATCAGCGCCGCGCGCCCCAACACCTGACCGCGACGAGAAGGCACGTGCCCCGCGCACCCGCCGGTGCGTGGGGCCGTCGCACGTTCCGGTGAACAGCGAAGCCCGGGCGGGGGGTTGGGGCGAACGGCGCTCGGCGGGGTGCACCCGGGTTTGTTCGGTTTCTGCCTGGGGACTCGAACACCTGCGGATGCAGAAGGAAGATGATGAGTCGTGACGCCCATGGACACCCCTGACAAGACCGCCGTCCGACGGCCCGAGACCGGCTGGTCGAAGGCACGGCGCCTGCGCGGCCAGGCCGCGCCGCGCACCTGCCTCCCCGCCGTGGAGGACCGGGCCACCCCCGGAACCGCGCACTCCGGGACGGAGTGGAACATCGTCCGGGGCGAGGACTGACCGCCTCCCGGGAAGCGGCCCGGTGACGTCCCGGGGAACGGTGCACGTCGGCAACCCAAAGAAGTGATGTTCACATCCGCCGGATGGCGACTAAGGTGAGCTGAATGAAGGCTCTCGTGCTGTCCGGCGGTGCAGGAACACGGCTGAGGCCGATCACTCACACGTCGGCCAAGCAACTGGTGCCCGTGGCCAACAAAGCCGTGCTGTTCTACGGGTTGGAGTCGATCGCCGACGCCGGCATCACCGACGTGGGCATGATCGTCGGGGACACGGCAGCGGAGATCGAGGAAGCGGTGGGGGACGGGTCGAGGTTCGGCCTGAAGGTCACCTACATCCCGCAGGAGCGGCCCCTCGGGCTGGCCCACGCGGTGCTGATCGCCCGGGACTTCCTCGGCGACGACGACTTCGTGATGTACCTCGGCGACAACTTCATCGTCGGCGGCATCACCGGACTCGTCGACGAGTTCCGCGCCCACCGGCCCGACGCCCAGATCCTGCTGACCCGCGTGGCCGACCCGCGGGCCTTCGGCGTCGCCGAACTCGACCCGTCCGGCCGGGTGATCGGCCTGGAGGAGAAGCCCCAGGAGCCCAAGAGCGACCTCGCCCTGGTCGGGGTCTACATGTTCACGCCCCGCATCCACGAGGCGGTGCGCGCCATCGAGCCGTCCTGGCGCGGCGAACTGGAGATCACCCACGCCATCCAGCACCTCATCGACTCCCGCGCCGACGTGCGGTCCACGGTCATCAAGGGTTACTGGAAGGACACCGGCAACGTCGGCGACATGCTCGAGGTGAACCGCATGGTCCTCGAAGGCATGGAGCGCCGCATCGACGGCGACGTCGACGAGGTCTCGGAGACCGTCGGCCGGGTCGTCGTGGAGGAGGGCGCGCGGATCGTCAACTCCCGCATCGTCGGCCCCGCCGTCATAGGCGCCGGCACGTACGTCGGCAACTCCTACGTGGGTCCCTTCACCTCCGTCGCGGAGAACTGCAGGATCACCGACAGCGAACTGGAGTTCTCCATCGTGCTGCGGGACTCCTCGATCCAGGGCGTCGGCCGGATCGAGTCCTCGCTGATCGGCCGGCACGTCGAGGTGACGCCGGCCCCCAGCGTCCCCAGCGCCCACCGATTCGTCCTCGGAGACCACAGCAAGGTGCAGATCACTTCATGAGCAAGGTGCGGATCACTTCATGAACCTCCTCGTCACCGGCGCCGCCGGCTTCATCGGCTCCCGCTACGTGCGCGCACTGCTCGCCTCGGACGCGCCCGACGCGCCGCGCATCACCGTGCTGGACAAGCTGACCTACGCGGGCACCCTCGACAACCTCGAACTGACCCACCCGCGCCTGGAGTTCGTCCAGGGTGACATCTGCGACGCCGAACTCGTCGACAAGCTCGTGGCCGACGCCGACCAGGTCGTGCACTTCGCCGCCGAGTCCCACGTGGACCGCTCCATCACCGGCGCCGCCGACTTCGTCCGCACCAACGTGCTCGGCACCCAGACCCTGCTCGACGCCGCCCTGCGCCACGGCACCGGCCCGTTCGTGCACGTCTCCACCGACGAGGTCTACGGCTCCATCGAGACCGGCTCCTGGCCCGAGGACCACCCGCTGCGGCCGAACTCCCCGTACTCGGCCTCCAAGGCCTCCTCCGACCTGCTCGCCCTGGCCTACCACCGCACCCACGGCCTGGACGTGCGCGTCACCCGGTGCTCCAACAACTACGGCCCGCACCAGTTCCCCGAGAAGGTCATCCCGCTGTTCGTCACCAACCTGCTCGACGGGCAGAAGGTGCCGCTGTACGGCGAGGGCCGCAACGTCCGCGACTGGCTGCACGTCGACGACCACTGCCAGGGCGTCGACCTGGTCCGCACCGCGGGCCGGCCCGGCGAGGTGTACAACATCGGCGGCGGCACCGAGCTCACCAACAAGGAGCTCACCGGCCTGCTGCTGGAGGCCTGCGGCGCCGGCTGGGACCGGGTGGAGTACGTCGAGGACCGCAAGGGCCACGACCTGCGCTACTCCGTCGACTGGTCCAAGGCCCGCGACGAACTCGGCTACCGCCCCCGCCACGACTTCACCACCGGCCTCGCCGAGACCGTCGCCTGGTACCGCGACCACCGCGCCTGGTGGGAGCCCCTGAAGCGGCGCGTCGCGCAGGAGCGGGTATGAAGTGGCTGATCACCGGCGCGGGCGGCATGCTCGGGCACGACGTCACCGAGGAGCTCACCCGGCGCGGTGAGACGGTCGTGGGCCTCGACCGCGCCGCCCTGGACATCACCGACCCCGAGGCCGTCGGCACGGCCGTCCGCGACCACGCCCCCGACCTCGTCGTGAACTGCGCCGCCTACACGGCCGTCGACGACGCCGAGACCGACGAGGCCCGCGCCCTGCTGATCAACGGCGAGGGTCCGCGCCTGCTCGCCCGGTCCTGCGCCGCCCACGGCGCCGGGCTGATCCACGTCTCCACGGACTACGTCTTCTCCGGCGACTCCCGCACCACCCCCTACCCGGAGGACCACCCCACGGGCCCGCGCACCGCCTACGGCCGCACCAAGCTGGCCGGCGAGCGCGCCGTGCTGGAGGAATTGCCCGGGGCGAGCGCGATCGTGCGGACGGCCTGGCTCTACGGGGTGCACGGCGGCAACTTCGTCCGGACCATGATCGGTCTGGAAGCCCGCCGGGACACCCTCGACGTCGTCGACGACCAGCGCGGGCAGCCCACCTGGAGCGCGGACGTCGCCGGGTGGCTCGCCGACCTCGGACCCCGCCTCGGCCCCGACGCGCACGGCGTCTTCCACGCCACGAGCTCCGGCGAGGCCAGCTGGTACGAGCTGGCCCGCGAGGTGTTCGCCCTCATCGGCGCCGACCCGGACCGGGTGCGCCCCACCAGCAGCGCGGCCTTCCCGCGGCCCGCGCCCCGCCCGGCGTACAGCGCCCTCGCACACGACCGGTGGCAGGAGATCGGCCTGCCGCTGCCCCGCGAGTGGCGCTCCGCCCTGCACGAAGCACTGCCCCGCATCCGCAAGGAAGGTCTTCTTCGTGAAACGCCATGAGTTCCTCCGGGAACTGCACAAGGTCAGCGCCAATCGCAACTACCTGGAGATCGGCGTCAACGACGGGCGCAGCCTGACGCTGTCCCGCGTCCCCAGCATCGCGATCGACCCCGCCTTCAAGGTGGTCTCGGAGCTGAAGTGCGACGTCCACCTGGTGAAGGCCACCAGCGACGACTTCTTCGCCCGCGACAACCCGCTGCAGCACCTCAAGGGCGGCCGGCACCCGCTGCGCAACCTGCGCCGCGGCCGCAGCCCGATCGGCTACTGGCGCCGCACCACGCTCGACCTGTCCTTCATCGACGGCATGCACCTGTTCGAGTTCGCGCTGCGCGACTTCATGAACGTCGAGAAGTACTCGGACTGGTCCAGCGTGATCGTCCTCGACGACATGCTGCCGCGCAGCGTCGACGAGGCGGCCCGGGACCGGCACACCAACGCCTGGACCGGTGACGTCTTCAAGATCACCGAGGTGCTGGCCCGCTACCGCCCCGACCTGGTCACCGTCCAGGTGGACACCGCGCCCACCGGCCAGCTGGTCGTCTTCGGCGCCGACCCGAACAACCGGGTCCTGCACGACAAGTACGACGAGATCATGGCCGAGTACAAGGTCCCGGACCCGCAGAAGGTCCCGGAGGCGATCCTGGAGCGGGCCGGCGCCGTACGCCCCGAGGCGCTCCTCGAAGCCGGCTTCTGGCGCCCGCTCGCCCAGGCCCGCAACCGCGGTCTGCCGCGGTCCGTGGGCTGGGAGCCGCTGCGCAAGGCGCTGCAGCAGGTCGGCGTCAGCCGCTGAGAGAGCGACGCCGGCCGCCCTCGGGGCGGCCGGCGTCGTCCGTGGCGGCGCGGGGTCAGTCGGATCGCCGTCCGCCGCGCAGCTCCTCGTAGTACGCGAGGCACGCCTCGTACGACGGCAGCAACCCCTGCCGTTCCGCCTCGGCCAGTGTCGGAGCCTGCTCGTCCTTGGGGGACAGCACCGGCGTGATGCCCTCGGGCCACTCGATGCCGAGCGCCGGGTCGAGCGGGTGGATGCCGTGCTCGCGCTCCGGGGCGTACCCCGCCGAGCACAGGTACACCACCGTGGCGTCGTCGGTCAGTGCCATGAAGGCGTGGCCCAGGCCCTCGGCGAGGAAGACCGCCGCCCGGGTGTCGTCGTCCAGCCGTACGGCCTCCCACTGCCGGTAGGTGGGGGAGCCCACGCGGATGTCGATCACCACGTCCAGGACGGCGCCGCGCACACACGTGACGTACTTGGCCTGGCTGGGCGGCACATCGGCGAAGTGCACGCCCCGCAGCACGCCCCGCCGGGAGACCGAGCAGTTGGCCTGGGCGAGGAACAGGTCACGGCCCGTCGCCTCGCGGAACTCCTCGCTCCGGAACCACTCGTGGAAGTTGCCCCGGTCGTCCGGGAAGACCTTGGGCTCCAGAACCCAGGCGCCTGCTATGCCCAGTGGTCGCATTCCGTCACTTTCCTCCGGTCCTGATACGGGACGACACCGTGCGCCGTGCCCTGCCGAGCACACGCCGTGCCCGCCGCGCCAGCCGCAGCGCCACTCCGGGCCGCGGCACCTCCACGACCTGCAGCCGCCCGTCGGAGGCGCGCAGCGCGAACGGCAGACCGGTGAAGCGCGCCTGCTCGCCGCCCGGGGTGGGGCACAGCGCCACGCGCCACACCCCGTTGGAGAGGTCCTCGACGGACAGGTCCGCCTCCAGCACCGAGCCCGCGTTGTCCGGGGCGGGGGAGAGGACGCCGGCCGCGTCGAAGAACCGGCTGGCGGAGACGAGGCGCAGCCGCACCTCCGTCTGCGCCGGGACGTGCAGCGGAAGAGGCACCCGGAAGCGACGGCCGGAGACGGTGACGTCCGTCCGCGGCACCCGGCCCAGCCCCAGCCGCTTGCCGCGGGTGCCGAACTCCAGGGAGAGGTTGCCGTGCGGCCGCGTCCAGTAGGGCAGGGCCGTGCGGTCGCCGACGACACCGGCGCCCGGCGCGGGCCGGTCCTCGCGGGGCGCGGGGCCCAGCCGGCACTCCTTGGTCCAGCCGCCCAGCTTGACCCGGACCAGCGCGTCCCACACACCGCCGGCCGGCAGGGCGGCGGGGTCGACCGTGGCGGTCGCCCGCAGCACCAGCCGCACCTGCTCGCCGTCCCCGGCGGGCACCGTCTCGCGGGTGAACTCGACCGGCTGGAAGTACTGCGCGGCGCTGGAGCGCTCCCGCAGCAGCAGATCGGCCGTGGCCTGGCCGAAGCGCGCGGCGGTCTCCGAGGCCACCCAGCGCACCGCCTCGGTCACGTTCTTCGGCGCGTCGGTCAGCGGCGCCGCCTCGGCACCGGCGGGGAACACCATCGGCTCGCCCGCGGACACGTACTCGGCGGTGAAGCCGATCCTGAGCGTGCCTTCCCGCCACTCGATGCCGCCGGGAGTCGCCCTGGGGGCGACGCTCGCCTCCCACTCGGCGAACGCCACCACGTCGTCGTACCGGTCGGCGGCCGTCAGCGCCGCGACCACCTGCTGCGTCGGCTGCAGCCCGGCCGCGACACCCGGCCCGAACCGCTCGACCACGACCTGGTGGATCTCGGCGAACAGCTCCCTGCGGTAGTCGTCCGGCAGGTTCAGCAGCCGCCGGGCCCGCAGCCGCTCCACCATCTCCACGCGCAGCCAGCGGCGGAACAGCCGGTCGCGCACCGGACCCGGCTCGGTGTACCGCTCGACGACGTCGAGGGCCTCGCGCAGGTTCTTGAAGTAGCCGACGGGGTCGAAGCGTTCGAACCCGGCGTTGGAGCTGTCGTCGCGCCGCAGGTGGTAGTAGCAGACGTAGTCGCTGAGCACGGAGACGTTCTCCGCGCGCAGATACGCCTCCGCGATGAAGACGTGGTCCTCCAGGCGCCGCCTGCCCTCGGGGAAGCGCAGGCCGATGCGGTCCAGGAAGGCCCGCCGGATCATCTTGTGCGGGGTGAGGCTGTCGATGAGCGGGGCGTTCTCGACGGTGGCGCGCGGATGGTTGCGGCGGAACAGCTCCACCGGCACCCCGCGGCCCTTGCCGGCCATCTTGCCGACGATCACGTCGGCGCCGTTGGCGACGCCGTAGTCGTACATCCGCTCCAGGGCCTCGTCGCCCAGGTAGTCGTCGTTGTCGACGAACATCACGAACTCGCCCCGGGAGGCCTCGATGCCGACGTTGCGGGGCTTGCCCGACCAGCCGGAGTTCTCCTGGTGGATGACCTTCATCCGGGGGTCCTCGGCGGCGAGCGCGTCGAGCCGGGCCGGAGTCTCGTCGGTCGAGCCGTCGTCGACGAAGATCACCTCGAACTCGTCGGGAGGCAGCGACTGCCGCTGCAGCGAGGAGATGCAGTCCTCGATGTAGATCCCCGGGTTGTAGACGGGGACGATGACGCTGACCTTGACCGGCATCGGGTTTCCGGGCCCCTTCGGGTCGCTTGCCGTTGACGTCCTGTTGTACTGGGTGTTGCCCGATGCTAACCCGGTCGGCGAGGCCCCCTCACCTTTCGAGACCTCGCCGTGATCATCCCGCCCCACGGCAACTGAGCTGCGACGTCTGTCTGTTCGCGGTCAAAGCGGTTCAGCCGGCGATCAGCCGGCAACCTGCACACCGTAGCTCCGGGCGAGGGCGTCCAGCCCTTGGTCGAACCCCTGCCCCACGGTGCGCAGGCGCCACAGCGGGCCGCGGCGGTAGAGCTCGGCGAGCAGCAGGGTGCGCTCGGTGGTCGCGGCGTCCAGAGTGGCCTGGACCAGAGGTGCGGCGCTGGGTCCGGGCCCGGAGCTGATGTGGATGGCGCCGACGTCGCCGAAGGTGGGCGAGCCGTCGATGGCGGCGGCGACCACGACCTTGTGGGCCGAGGGCGGCAGTGCGGCGAGGTCCACGCCGATCGTCTGCTCGGTCGGCCCGTCGCTGTGCAGCCGCACCGTCCCGCCGGGATTCTCCGGTGCGCCGTAGAAGACGAAGTCCTCGTCGAAGCAGACCTGTTCGTCGTCGTCGACGACGAAGGCGACCACGTCGATCTCGCACGACGTCTGCTGCGCCCAGGCCGCGGTGACGGTCCAGGGGACCGCGGGCGCGGACCCGCTCGGCTGCGGCAGGTCGACGACGCCGCCGCGCGGCAGGACGCGCGGTGCCGCCGGCCCGCCGCCCTGCCGGGGGAGCGGGGCGATGACCGGCGCGTCGAGCCACGCGGCGCCGTGCGTGGGGAACGCGAGGGCGGTGATCCGCTTCATCCGGCGGTCCCGCTCTCCGCCGTCCAGGAGCACGACGTCGGTGACGCTGGAGGAGAGGTTGATCGCCGCCGCCCCGCCGAGCGCGACGATCCTGGCGCGGGCCGCGACGGCTTCGGGGTGCGTACCACCGAGCACCAGAACCCGCCGGCCGGCCAGGGGACGGTCCGCGGCGGCCGGTCGCGCCGGGTGCGCCGCACGCGGCGGGTGCGCCGCACGCGGCGGGTGCGCCGCACGCGGCGGGTGCGCCGCACGCGGCGGCGCGACCGGCACCGGCTCCACCGGGCCGGCCGGGGCGAGGGCCGCGGGAACCGGCTCGGCCCGCTCGGGGCTGGTGGCGGCGGGCGTCGGGGCGGGCCGCGCACGTGTCGTGTCGGCGGGCGTCGGGCCCGGGCGTGCGGGGTTCGTGGTGCCGGGCGTCGCGGGCGACGGGATGACGGCGCCCGAACTGCGGGTGCGCTCATGCGGTGTTCCCGGTCTGACGTCCGCGAGCAGCGCGACGAACGTGGACTCGTCGAGCACCGGCACGCCCTCGGCCAGGGCGCGCCGTGCCTTGCCGGAGCCCGACGAGGCGTCGTTGGTGACCAGGGCGCTGGTGTGCCGGCTGACGGAGCCCATGACGTTCAGCCCGGCCTCGACGGCCTGCCGTTCCAGCTCCGCGCGCGGCCTGAGCGTCTCACCCGTGATCGCGACCTTCATGCCCTGCACCAGGGGCCCGCCCGGCTCCGGCCGTCCCGGATTGCGGTACGCGCAGGGCGCCTTGGGCGTCCGGGGAGCGAACCGGGGATCCTGGCGGGGCGGGCAGGTCACGAACGGCAAGGGCAGTTCCAGGCGCGCCGCCTCCCGCAGCGAGGCACGCAGTACGCCCGCCAGCACCCGGGTGTCGTCGAGCGCGTCGTGCGCCCTGACCTGGTGGACGCCGTAGTGGGCGGCGAGCGTGCCCAGCCGGAGATCCTCGGTCGGCGGATCGACCCGCCGGTTCAGCGCGAGCGTGCACAGACGCCGGGCCACCGGCAGCGCGGTGCCGGCACGGGCGAACTCGTGGGCGAGGAAGTCGTAGTCGAACTGGGCGTTGTGCGCGACGAGCACCCGGTCCCGCAGCATCGCCGCGATCCGCGGTGCGACCTGGTCGAAGACCGGAGCACCGCGCAGCCTCTCGGACGTCAGCCCGTGGACATGGACCGGCCCCGGATCGCAGCCCGGGTCGAGGAGCGTCGAGAACTCGTCCCTCTGCTCCCCGTCCGGGCCCAGGACCACCACGGCCAGGGACAGCACCCGGTCCCGGCGGGCGACCAGCCCGGACGTCTCCACGTCGACCACCGCCCAGTCGTGGGCGTAGTCGCGCAGGCCGGACGCATCGAAGGCGGGGGAGAGGAGAGACATGGAGGAAGGATGGAGGGATCTTCACCGGCCCTTCAACCCGGATGCCGATTCATCCGTATAAGTGGAGATCGAACGGCACCCTCTAGAGTGAGGACGTGCGACTGCTCCTGATGTCCGACACCCACCTGCCCAAGCGTGCCAAGAGCCTGCCCGCCCCCCTGCTCGACGAACTCCCGCACGCCGACGTCGTCTTCCACGCCGGGGACTGGGTCGACACGGACACCCTCGATCTGCTGGAGGCCCGCTGCCGCCGGCTCGTCGGGGTGTACGGCAACAACGACGGGGCGGAGCTGCGGGCCCGGCTGCCCGAGGTGGCGTACGCGGAGCTCGGCGGGCTGCGCTTCGGGGTGATCCACGAGACGGGCCCCGCGCAGGGCCGGGAGCAGCGGTGTGCCGCCCGTTTCCCCGACCTGGACGTGCTGGTCTTCGGGCACAGCCACATCCCCTGGGACACCACCGCCGCCACCGGCCTGCGCCTGCTCAACCCGGGCTCCCCGACGGACCGCCGCCGCCAGCCGCACTGCACGTACCTGACGGCCACGGTCGCCGACGGGCTCCTCACGGACGTGGAACTCCACCGTCTGCCGCCCCGCGTCACCCGCTGAACCGCCCGGCCGCGAGGCGGAGAACCCGGCCGCGAGGCGGAGTGCCCGGGCACAGGTCAGCCGGTCGGGTCGAGGAGGATCTTGCGGACGCCGTCGGAGCGGCCCGCGAACAGGTCGTACGCGGCCGGGCCCTCGGAGAGGGCGAAGCGGTGGGAGACCACGGCCTCGGGCCTGATCCGGCCGGCGCGGGTGAGGGCGATCAGCGGAGGCAGCTCGTAGTGCACGGAGCACAGCCCGATGGCGAACTCCAGTTCCTTGACCTGGGCCAGGTACATGTGGAACGGGAAGGCCTTGTTCTGGCTGACCCCGATGACGCTGACCCGGCCGGCCTGCCGGACGGCCTTGAGGGCGAGCTGGATGGTGGCGTCGGAACCCACCGCCTCCACCACGGCGTCCGGCCCGCGGCCGGCCGTCATGTCCCGGATCGCCGCCCGCGCGTCCTCCCCCTCGACCGGCTCCACGCCCAGGCCGGCGGCGAAGGCCCGGCGCTCCGCGACCAGGTCCACGCCCAGCACCCGGGCGGCGCCCATCGCGAACGCGGACTGGGCGGCCATCAGGCCGACCGGGCCGAGGCCGACGACCAGGACGGTCTCACCGGGCTGGATGCGGGCGCGGCGACAGCCGTACCAGGCGGTGGGAGCGTTGTCCGTCAGGACGACGGCGGCTTCGTCGGAGATGTCCTCGGGCAAGGGCACCAGGTTGACGTCGGCGCAGGGCACGGCCAGGAGTTGCGCCTGGCTGCCCGGGAGCTTCGGGCTCACTCCGTAGCAGAGGTCCGTGCCCGACTCGGCGCGCTCGCAGCGGGCGGTGAACCCGGCGGCGCACTGCCGGCACTGCGCGCAGCCCACCGAGGCGGGCACCAGGACCCGGTCACCGGGCTTGAAGCGGGTGACGTGGCCGCCGGTGTCGACGACCTCGCCCACGCACTCGTGTCCCGGTGTGTAGCCCAGGCCCGGGCTGAAGCCGTGGCCTTCGTAGATGTGCAGGTCGCTGCCGCAGATGCCGGCCGCGGTCACCCGCACCACCGCGTCGGCGGGGCCGTCGACGACCGGGTCGGGGACCTCGCCGTAGCGGATGTCATGACGGCCGTGGTAGGTCAGTGCCTTCATCGGATCTCTCCCTCCCCTCGGATCCGTCAGTCCGCGATCTTCAGCACCAGCTTGCCGTGGTTCTCACCGCGGAACAGGCGCATCAGGGTCTCGGGGAAGTCCGCGACCGAGCCGGGCACCACGTCCTCCAGGGACTTCAGCCGGCCCTCGGCCCGCCACGCGGCCATCCGCGCGATGCCCTCCGCGTACCGGTCGGCGTAGTCGAACACCACGATGCCCGTCATGGAGGCCCGGTTCACCAACAGGGACAGGTAGTTGGCGGGGCCCTGCGGCCTGGTGCTGTTGTACTGGGAGATCGCGCCGCAGACGACCACGCGGGCGCCGCGCGCCAGCCGCAGCAGCACGGCGTCCAGCACGTCTCCGCCGACGTTGTCGAAGTACACGTCGACGCCGTCGGGGGCGTGCTCGCGCAGCGCCTTGCGGACGTCCTCGTTCTGGTAGTCGATCGCGGCGTCGAAGCCGAACTCGTCCACCACCATCCGGCACTTGGCCTCGCCGCCGGCGATGCCGACGACCCGGCAGCCGAGGATCTTGGCGATCTGTCCGACGACGCTGCCGACGGCGCCGGCCGCTCCGGAGACCACGACGGTCTGCCCCGGCTCGGGACGCCCGACCTCGATCAGGCCGAAGTAGGCCGTCAGGCCCGACATGCCGAGCGTGCCGAGATAGGTCGGCAGGGGGGCCGCCGCGGGGTCGACCACGGTGACGCCGCGCCCGTCCGACACGCAGTACTCCTGCACCCCGAACGTGCCCGACACGTGGTCGCCGACCGCGAACCCGGAGTGCCGGGAGGCGATCACCCTGCCCACCGCGCCGGCCCGCATCACCTCGCCGACCTCCACCGGGCGGATGTAGGACCTGCCCGCGTTCATCCAGCCGCGCATGGCCGGGTCGATCGACAGGCAGAGCACCTGGACCAGGAACTCCCCGTCGCCCGGCTCCCCGGCCGGTTCCTCGGTCTGCCGCCAGTCGGTGGGACGCGGCTCTCCCACGGGACGTGCGGCCAGGCGTATCTGGCGATTGATCGTGCTCATCTGCGGCGACTCCCTCGATCCCATACCGTCCAGTCGGTACGGCCGTGAGCGTACGGATGCCCGCCGCGCGAGGCAAGAGCCGGTCCGCCACGAGTTGCGGCTCGCGCCGATGGCCGGTCCGTACCGGGAGCTACTCCTGTTCCGGCACCGCCATCTCCCCGAGGGGCGACCAGTCGTCCTGCGCCACGTTCGCGTTGACGATGCGCGGCGTCTCGGCCAGATGCGGAGGCAGCGTCCGCTGCGCCGCCCTGAAGTGCGCGGACTGCACGTGCGCGGCTCCGGCCGCCTCGTCGCGGAAGGCCTCCACCAGGACGTACTCCGTCGGCTCGTCCACGCTGCGCGACCAGTCGAACCACAGGCAGCCGGGTTCGGCGCGCGTGGCCCGGGTGAAATCGGCGGCGATCTCCGGCCAGCGGTCGGCGTCCTCGGGCCGGACCGGGAACTTGGCGGTGATGAAGATCATGAGATGCCCTTCACTGGTGTGCTGGTGTGCTGGTGTGCTGGTGTGGGGGATGTGCTGGATGTGCCGGTGGGGCGACACGGTCGTACGGACCCGGTTCCGGCGGCGGGACGGGGAGTGTCCTCGGTGGTCAGGAGGGCCGGTGCGGATGTACGGCCCCCTCCGTCGCGGACAGCGGCGCGCCGGTGCCGCCCCAGCGCAGCGCCACGATCTCGGCGGCGACGGACACCGCCACCTCCTCGGGCGTACGGGCGCCCAGGTCGAGACCGACCGGTGAGCGCAGCCGTGCCAGCTCGCGCCCGGACAGCCCGGCCTCGGTCAGCCGCGCGGTCCGGTCGTCGTGGGTCCGGCGGCTGCCCATCGCCCCGATGTACGCGGCCGGCCGGCGCAGGGCCTCCGTCAGCAGCGGCACGTCGAACTTGGGGTCGTGCGTGAGGACGCAGATCACCGTGCGGTCGTCGGTGTCCGTGTCGCGCAGGTAGCGGTGCGGCCACTGGGCGATCACCTCGACGCCCTCGGGGAAGCGCCGGGGCGTGGCGAAGACCGGGCGGGCGTCGCAGACGGTGACCCGGTAGCCCAGGAAGTCACCGATCCGGGCCACGGCCGCCGCGTAGTCGATCGCCCCGAAGACCAGCATGCGCGGGGGCGGGGCGAAGGACTGCAGGAACACGGCGACGGCGTCCTCCCGGCGCTGCCCCCGCGGGCCGTAGTGCCGCAGGCCGGTCGCGCCGAGGGCGAGTTCGCCGCGCGCGTCCGCGGTGACGGCCGCGTCCAGGCCGTCCGTGCCCAGCGTGCCCCGCACCCGGTCCGGCCAGACGGCGAGCACCGCCCCGCGCGGCGCGGGTCCGTCGGTGACCGTGGCCACGGTCACCGGCTCGCCCGCCGTGACGGAATCGGCGACCGCGCCGAACGCGGGATCCCGCTCGGGCGTCACGGCACGCACCAGCACGGTGATCGCGCCGCCGCAGGTCAGCCCGACGGCGAAGGCGTCCTCGTCGCTGTAGCCGAAGGTTTCGAGCCGGGCCGCGCCGCTCGCCACCACCTCCTGCGCCAGCTCGAACACCGCACCCTCCACGCAGCCTCCCGACACGCTGCCCACGACCTCTTCGCCGGGGCCCACCGCCATCGCCGCGCCCGGATCGCGGGGCGCGCTGCGGCTGACCTCGACGACCGTCGCCAGGCCGAACGGCAGCCCGGCCGCGTACCAGCCGCCGAGCACCGGAAGGACGTCACGCACGAGCCGCTCCTCTCCGTCGGGCACCCCGCCGGGTACCCCGGCGGCGGTCAAATTCCGTTGTGGCCGGCCGGGCCGGTCTGCTGCACTGCACGGGACGACGACGTCACCGAGTCCCGAGGAGAAGCCGGATGCGCACCGCGTTCATGTCCCCCCAGTCAGCAACGA
Source organism: Streptomyces sp. DT190 (assembly GCF_049846985.1). Classification (NCBI taxonomy): domain Bacteria; kingdom Bacillati; phylum Actinomycetota; class Actinomycetes; order Kitasatosporales; family Streptomycetaceae; genus Streptomyces; species Streptomyces sp. DT190. The sequence goes on from NZ_JBNCNM010000001.1 coordinate 775,411, forward strand.
CTCCCTCCTCGAAGGACATGACGCTTCGTGCACCTGCTCAACCTCGGGATTCTCGCCCATGTCGACGCCGGTAAGACCAGCCTGACCGAGCGGCTGCTCCATTCGGCCGGGGTGATCGACGAACTCGGCAGCGTCGACGACGGCAGCACCCGCACCGACACGCTCGCGCTGGAGCGGCAGCGCGGCATCACCATCAAGTCCGCCGTCGTGTCGTTCCCGCTCGACCGCGTGACCGTCAACCTCATCGACACCCCGGGTCACCCCGATTTCATCGCCGAGGTGGAACGCGTCCTCGGCGTGCTGGACGGCGCCGTCCTGGTGGTCTCCGCCGTCGAGGGCGTGCAGGCGCAGACGCGGGTGCTGATGCGGACGCTGCGGCGGCTGCGCATCCCGACGCTGCTCTTCGTCAACAAGATCGACCGCGGCGGCGCGCGCCACGACGGCGTGCTGCGGGAGATCGCGGCCCGGCTGACCCCGGCGATCGTCCCGATGGGGACCGTCACCGGCCTCGGCACCCGCGCGGCACGCTGCACCGCCGAACCGGGGCCCGGCCGGGCAGGCGCCCTCGACGTGCTGACGGAGTACGACGACGCCCTGCTGTCCGCGTACGTCGGCGGCGAGGTGACCGACACCCTCCTGCGCCGGTCCCTCGTCGCCCGGACCGGGGAGGCCCGGGTCCACCCGGTCTACTTCGGCTCCGCCGCCACGGGCGCCGGGGTGCGGGCGCTGGTGTCCGGCATCGAGGAACTGCTGCCCCCGGCCGAGGGGGACGCGGACGGGCCGGTGTCCGGCACCGTGTTCAAGGTCGAACGGGGCCCGGCGGGGGAGAAGATCGCCTACGCGCGGATGTTCTCCGGCACCCTGCGCGTCCGCGACCGGATCCCCTTCGGCGCCGACGGGGCGAAGGGCCGGGTCACCGGGATCAGCGTCTTCGAGCACGGCACCGACACCCCGGCGGACGCCGTCGGCGCCGGCCGGATCGCCCGGCTGCGGGGACTGGCGGACATCAGGATCGGCGACGCCCTGGGCGAACCCCGTACGGACCGACGGCACTTCTTCGCCCCGCCCACCCTGGAGACGGTCGTCGTCCCCGGCCCGGACACGCACCGGGGAGCGCTCCACCTCGCCCTGACCCAGCTCGCCGAGCAGGACCCGCTGATCGGCCTGCGCCACGACGAACGCCGCGGGGAGACCTCCGTCTCCCTCTACGGCGAGGTGCAGAAGGAGGTCCTCCAGGCCACGCTCGCCGACGAGTACGGCCTGGACGTCACCTTCCGCGAGACGACCCCGCTGTGCGTCGAACGGGTCGTCGGCTCGGGACACGCGGTCGAGTTCAACAAGAAGGATGCGAACCCGTTCCTGGCCACGGTCGGGCTGCGCGTCGAGCCCGCCCCGCCCGGCTCGGGCGTGGCCTTCCGGCTGGAGGTGGAGCTCGGCTCCATGCCGTACGCCTTCTTCAAGGCCGTCGAGGACTCGGTGCGCGAGACCCTCCAGCAGGGGCTGCGCGGCTGGCAGGTCCCCGACTGCACGGTCACCATGACCCACAGCGGCTACTCGCCCCGGCAGAGCCACGCCCACCAGGGGTTCGACAAGAGCATGTCGAGCACGGGTGCCGACTTCCGGGGGGTGACCCCGCTGGTGCTCGTGGAGGCGCTGCGGCGGGCCGGGACCCGGGTGCACGAGCCCCTGCACCGCTTCCGCGTCGAGGCCCCGGCCGACACCCTGGGCGCCCTGCTGCCCGTCCTCGCGGGGCTCGGTGCGGTACCGGAGGCGACGCACCACCGGGACGAGCTCTGCGTCCTTCACGGCACTGTGCCGGCCGCCCGCGTGCACGCCCTCGAACAGCGGCTGCCGGGGCTGACCCGGGGCGAGGGCGAGCTGGAGAGCTCCTTCGCCCACTACGCGCCGGTCACCCACGGCACCCCTCCCGCGCGTCCGCGCACCGACCACAACCCGTTGAACAGGAAGGAGTACCTGCTGAACGTGACGCGAAGGATCGGCGGCTGAGTGTGCGCGGCCGGGGAGCGGGAACTTACTCCGGAGTCAGGGGTGTTGACGGTGTCCTGATATCACCGGAATGTAGTGGACATGCCAATCTCGCGAGTGCGACTCCTGGTCGTCCTGGCCGTCCTCCTCGGCTCCCTGTCGGTCGCGGGCGTCCCGCCCGCCACCGCCGCGCCCCGCCCGGCTCCCTCTGGTTCGACGACCCGGCGGTCACCGTGCGCGGTGGCCGCTTCACCGACACCCACGGCCGCGAGATCGTGCTGCGCGGCTACAACGTCTCCGGTGAGACCAAACTCGCGGAGAACAAGGGCCTGCCCTTCGCCTCGGTCGCCGACGCCCGCACGTCGGCGACCGCGCTGCGCGCCCTGGGCGGCGGCAACACCGTCCGCTTCCTGCTCTCCTGGGCGTACGCCGAGCCCGAGCGTGGTCGGGTGGACACGGCCTACCTGGCCGCCGCGACCGACCAGATGAGGGCCTTCCTCGACGCGGGCGTCCGGGTCTACCCCGACTTCCACCAGGACCTCTACTCCCGGTACCTGTTCGACGCCGACAGCTGGTACACCGGCGACGGCGCCCCCCGGTGGGCGGTGGACGCCGGGAACTACCCCGACGAGTCCTGCGGCATCTGTCTGTTCTGGGGGCAGAACATCACCCAGAACGAGGCCGTGAAGCGCGCCTCGTACGACTTCTGGCACAACGCGCACGGCGTGCAGGACGCCTTCCTCGCCACCGCCGAGAAGACCATGACGTACATCCGGCAGCACCTGGGCGCCGACCGGTTCAGGGGCGTCGCCGGCTTCGACCCCTACAACGAGCCGCACGCCGGCGTGTTCGACTCCGGGCAGACCAGCCGCGCCTGGGAGAAGGACGTCCTGTGGCCGTTCTACGAGAGGTTCCGCGCCCGCATGGACGCCGCCGGCTGGCACGACAAGCCCGCCTTCGTCGAGCCGAACCTCTTCTGGAACGCCAACCTCGACTTCCAGAGGCAGGAGGGCGGCCTGCTGGACGCCGGCCCGCTCGGACCCCGCTACGTCTTCAACACCCACTTCTACGACCAGAAGGCCATCTCCGGTGTCTTCATGTGGGGCAAGGCGGCCGACGGCCAGTACGCGGGTGACTTCCGCACGGTCCGGGACCGCGCCGCCGGGGCGCGCACGGCCGCGGTGGTCAGCGAGTTCGGGCACCCGCTCGCGGGACCCGTCTCCGACAAGGCGCCGACCGTGCTGAAGGCGATGTACCAGGCCCTCGACTCGCGCCTGAAGGGGGCCGACTGGTGGTCCGACCCGGCGGCCTCGGGACCCGTGCTGTCCGGCTCCCAGTGGCAGTGGGACCTCTACAACGGCCGCCACCGCGAGCCGATGAACGGCAACCCCGGGAAGATCCTCACCGAGGGCGACGCCTGGAACGACGAGGACCTGTCGGCCGTGCGCCTCGACGACGCGGGCCGGCCGGTGCTGCGCCAGGACGCCCGGCTGCTGGACCGCCTCTACCCGAGCGCCACGGCCGGCACGACCGTCGGCTTCACCTACGAGGACCGCTCCCGGGACGGCGCCACGACCCTGACCTGGAACCCGGTGCCGAGCTCCCTGCCGCACGTGCGGCGGCTGGTGGGCTCCGGGCAGTACGGGCTGCTGCTGTGGCGCTCCGACGGCGGCCCGGCGCCCACCGAGCTGCACCTGCCGGCGAGCTTCCCGGCCGGCGCCACCACCGTCGTCTCCGATCTGGGCGCCGTCCACGCCCCGCCGGCGTACTCCGCGAGGACCCCGGTCGGGGTGGCCGAGGAGCCGGGCGGCACGGGAAGCCGCCGCCTGCTGCTCACCGCGCCGGACTCCGGGGTCCTGCACTACGCGCTGGTGACCAACGGGGCGGCGGCTCCCCCGGCGGACCTGCTCGCCGCCGCCCGCTCCGAACTGTCGGCCTGGGCGGCTGAGGAGGTCAGTTAGCGGACGGGCTCGTCCAGCCGGCGGCCACCCGGCCGAGGCGGACGCGCTGCGGGTGGTCGCCGACCGGCACGGACACGACCTTCCTGCCCGTGGCGAAGTCGATGGCCGTGACCTGGTCGGTGCCGCTCTCGGAGACCACGCAGGACCTGCCGTCACCGCTGACCGTGGCCCAGTAGGGCTTGGAGGCGGTGACGAGCGGTCCCTCCTGGAGGGTGGCGCGGTCGACGACCGTGGCGTAGTCGTCCATGGTCCCGGCCACGCACAGCTTCCTGCCGTCCGGGCTCATGGACAGCCCGTGGTGGCGCGAGTCGTTGACGAAGGTGGTGCGGTCGTCGCTGGTCGCCGGGTTCTTCGGCAGGGTCTTCGTGCGGGTGATCCTGTCGGTGGCCAGGTCGTACTCGAAGAAGCCGTTGAAGAACGACACCTGGAAGTACAGCTTCGACTCGTCCGGCGAGAACACCGCGGGGCGCACCGCGTCGGAGTAGTCCTTCAGCCCGATCGCGTCCAGGCGTGAGCGCATGTCGATGACCTTGACCTGCTGGTACGTGGTCGCGTCGATGACGGTGATGCGGCGGTCGCCCTTCGTCCAGTCCAGCCAGGGCGCGTCGGTCTGCGTGTTCACCTCGCCGATCGACATGTTGTAGATGTACTTGCCGTCCTTGGTGAAGATGTTCTCGTGCGGCTTGTCGCCGGTGGCGGCCTTGCCGAGCTGCCTGCCGGTCTCGATGTCCAGGACGTGCACGGCGTTGCCGGTCGAGGCCGACACCGCGACCCGCTTGCCGTCGGGGGAGACGGCCATGTGGTCGGCGCGGAAACCGGACACCGGGAAGCGCCAGTTGAGCCGCCCGGAGGCCAGGTCGATCGAGACGACGTCGGCGAAGCTGGGCCGCGAGACGACCACCGACGTCCCGTCCGGTGTGGAGTACATGTCGTCCACGAACTGGTCGTGTCCCTCGCCGACGCTGTTGCGGATCGTCATGAAGGCGATCCACCTGATCGGATCGGCGTTGATCTCCGCCATCCGCTCGGCCTTGTCGGGAACCACGTTGATCCGGCCGATCCTCGCGAAGTCGCCGGCGGACTCGATGACATCGGCGGTGCCGTCCCAGTTGTTGCCCACGAACAGCACCTCGCGCGGCGCGGCGGGGGAGTCCGGGGCCGCCGTGGCGGCGGCGGGCAGGGCGGTGGTCAGGGCGAGGGCGGCGGTCAGGGAGCACAGGTGCCGTCGTCGGAAGACGGACATGGCTGATCCCTCCTCTGCGGTGGGGTGAGGAATCTGAACACACGTGCTTTCAGAGTGAACTTACTGCAAAGTAAGGAAGGGGCGGCCTTCACCACAAGACCGCGTACACGACAAAATCGGCGAGCGGACATCGGCGAGCGGACGTCGGTGAGCGGACATCGGTGAGCGAACGAGGATCACGCGCGCGAGGAGGGAGAGCGGTGCCGGGCAGACTCAGGGCGCCGACCGGCCGTTACGGCGGCAAGACCGCCGCGCAGCGGCAGGCCGAGCGGCGCCGGCGGTTCCTCGACGCGGCGCTCGGCCTGTTCGGCGACACCCCCGGCTTCCGCGCCACCACCGTCGCGGCGCTCAGCGAGGCGGCCGGGCTGTCGACCCGTCAGTTCTACGAGGAGTTCCGCACCCTGGAGGACGTGCTCGCCGCGCTGCACCTGGAGGTCAACGGCTGGGCCGAGGCGGCGGTGCTGGAGGCGGCCGCCGGGGCCGCGGGACTCCCGCTGGTCGAGCGCGCCGCCGCGATCTTCCGTGCCTACGCGGGGAACCTCGCCGCGGACCCGCGCCGGATCCGCATCACCTTCGTCGAGATCATCGGCGTCAGCCCGCGCCTGGAGGAACAGCGGCTCGCCCGCCGGGCCGGCTGGGTCGACCTCATCTGCGCCGAGGCCGAGGCGGCCGCCGCGCGCGGGGAGGCCGCCCCGCGCGACTACCGCCTCGCGGCGACCGGCTTCATCGGCAGCGTCAACGGCCTGCTGCACGACTGGAGCGCCGGCTGGGTGGACGCCACCCTGGACGAGGTCGTCGACGAACTCGTCCGCCAGCTCCTCGCCATCCTGCGGCCCCCGGGCTGGAGCCCGGGCGGCTGAGTCAGACCCGGGCGGACCCGCGCCCGCCGGCCCCGGCCCCGGGAAAGGCCCGGCGGTAGTCGCCGGGCGACACCCCGAGGTGCCGCAGGAAGTGATGGCGGAGGTTGTTGGCCGTGCCGAGGCCGCTGAGCTCGCCGACCTTCTCGATGGGCAGGTCCGTCGACTCCAGCAGGGACCGCGCCCGCCCGAGCCGCTGGTCCAGGAGCCACTGCAGCGGAGTCGTGCCGGTGGCCGCCTGGAGGCGCCGGTAGAACGTCCGCGGGCTCATCGCGGCCCGGCGCGCCAGGTCCGCGACGGTCAGCGGCCGGTCCAGGTGGGCCCGCGCCCACGCCAGGACGGGCGCCAGCCCCTCGTCGTCACGGGCGGGCACGGACAGCTCGATGAACTGCGCCTGCCCGCCCGGCCGGTGGGCGGGCACCACCATGCGGCGCGCCAGCTGGTTGGCGACGTGCGCGCCGAGGTCGCGCCGCACCAGGTGCAGGCACAGGTCGAGGCCGGCCGTCAGCCCGGCGCTGGTGAGCACGTCACCCTCGTCCACGTACAGCACCGACGCGTCGACCTCCACCTTCGGGTAGCGCTCGGCCAGTTGCGCGGTGTGCATCCAGTGGGCCGTGGCACGCCGCCCGTCCAGCAGTCCCGCCTCGGCGAGCGCGAAGGCGCCCGTGCACAGGGACACCATCCGCGCGCCCGCCCGATGGGCCTCGCGCAGGGCGTCGATCAGCTCGACCGGCAGCGGCCTGCCTTCTTCGACGCACGCGTCGGGCACCGACGGCACGACGACGGTGTCGGCACCGACCAGGTCGTCCGGACCGTAGGGCGTGCGCAGACTCAGCCCGGGGCCGTCCGCCTCCCCGGCTCCGACCCGGCACAGCCGCAGCTCGTACCAGGGGTCGGCGAGGTCGGGCTGCGGCTTGCCGAACACCGTGCACGGGATGCTCAGTTCGTACAGGTCCCACGAGGGGACCCCGATCTCCTCGGTGACCACCACGGCCACGGAACCGGCACTCATGCCCGGAAGCGTATGGCAGGAATTTGGTGGCGGCCGTCACCGCTGTCACTGTCCCCGGTCCCCGCGCCCTGCGAGCGTGTGCGTACGTGATCACGGCACGGACACCCCTGCACACGCGAGGAGTTGCAGCATGACCGCACCACAGCAGGCCGTCACCGTCCTCGGCCTGGGCCAGATGGGCTCGGCCCTGGCCGCCGCGCTGCTCGACAAGGGTCACCCGACCACGGTCTGGAACCGGTCACCGGACAAGGCCGGACCCCTGGTCGAGCGCGGCGCCCGCGCGGCCGCGACCGCCCGGGAGGCGATCGCGGCCTCACCGCTGGTCGTCGCCTGCGTCCTGGACCACGAGGCGCTCCACACGGTCGTCGACCCCGCCGCCCCGGCGCTGCGGGGCACGACCCTGGTCAATCTCACCTCCGGCTCCCCCGAGCAGGCCCGGGAGGCCGTCGCGTGGGCGGGCTCCCTCGGGGCCGACTACCTCGACGGCGCCGTCATGACCACCCCACCCGGCGTGGGCGACCCCGCCATGATGTTCCTCTACAGCGGCTCCCGGCAGGTCTTCGAGGCCCATCGCCCGGTCCTCACCGCCCTCGGCGACCCCCTGTACCTGGGCGCCGACCCGGGCCTGGCCTCCCTCTACGACGCCGCCCTGCTCGGCCTGATGTGGTCCACCATGACCGGCTGGCTGCACGGCGCGGCCCTGGTCGGCGCCGAGGGCACCCCGGCCGCCGCGTACACCCCCGTCGCCGTCCGCTGGCTGACGGCGGTGGCGAGTTTCCTCACCCGGTACGCGCCGCAGGTCGACGCCGGCCGCTACCCGGGCGACGACGCCACCGTCGACGTGCAGATCGCGGCCATCGGCCATCTGATCCACGCGGCGGGAGCCCGGGGCGTCGACAACGCCCTGCCCGAGCTGCTGAGGACCGCGATGGAGAAGGCGAGCGCCGCGGGCCACGGACAGGACAGCTACGCCAGCCTCATCGAGGTACTGCGCCCGGCCCCGCGGGACTGAGCGGGTCAGCCCGACGCCAGGACGGCCAGGTCCACCGCCGCGACCAGCGCGAGCCCCAGCAGCAAACCGGCCAGCCACCGCGCCCGCAGCCCGCGGTACACGGCCTCGTACTCGTCCCGCAGTTCCCGAGCGCGTCGCGCCGTCCGCTCCCAGGAGGCCCGGGCGAGGGCGAGGTGCTCCGCCGCGAACCGCCGCTCCACCTCGGCCCGTTGCGCCGCCGGGAGCCAGTCGAGACCGGCGGCGAAGCGGGCGGCGGCGCACCGGGCCTCCTCGCGCGCCGCGGCGGCGAGCAGATGACCCTCGACCTCGTTGTGGAACGCCCGCAGATCCACGGGGGGTTCGCCCGTCGCGGTCATCGGAGCGTCAGCTCCCGGTCCGCCGCCGCGACGGCCGCGTGGTGCAGGTCGAACGCCGGGGACTCGCTGCGGATCCTGGGCAGGGCGACGAAGTTGTGCCGCGGCGGCGGGCAGGAGGTGGCCCACTCCAGGGAACGGCCGTAGCCCCACGGGTCGTCGGCCGCGACCCGCTCGCCGTACCGGGCCGTCTTCCACACGTTGTAGAAGAACGGCAGCATCGACATCCCGAGCAGGAACGAGAAGACGCTCGACAGGGTGTTGAGTGTCGTCAGGCCCTCCACCGCCAGGTAGTCGGGGATCCGCCGCTGCATGCCCTCGGCGCCCAGCCAGTGCTGGACCAGGAACGTGCCGTGGAAGCCGGTGAACAGCGTCCAGAAGGTGATCTTGCCCAGGCGCTCGTCCAGCATCCTGCCGGTGAACTTCGGCCACCAGAAGTGGAAGCCGGAGAACATCGCGAACACCACCGTCCCGAAGATGACGTAGTGGAAGTGCGCCACCACGAAGTACGAGTCGGAGACGGCGAAGTCGAGCGGCGGCGAGGCCAGCAGCACCCCCGTCAGCCCGCCGAACACGAACGTCATCAGGAAGCCGGTGGCCCAGAGCATCGGGGTCTCGAAGGACAGCGAGCCCTTCCACATGGTGCCGATCCAGTTGAAGAACTTCACACCGGTGGGGACCGCGATGAGGAACGTCATGAAGGAGAAGAACGGCAGCAGCACACCGCCGGTGACGTACATGTGGTGCGCCCACACCGTCACGGACAGGCCCGCGATCGCGATGGTCGCGCCGATCAGGCCCGTGTAGCCGAACATCGGCTTGCGGGAGAAGACCGGGATGACCTCACTGATGATGCCGAAGAACGGCAGGGCGATGATGTACACCTCTGGATGGCCGAAGAACCAGAAGAGGTGCTGCCACAGCAACGCGCCGCCGTTGGCGGAGTCGAAGATGTGGGCGCCGAACTTGCGGTCCGCCTCCAGGGCGAACAGGGCCGCGGCCAGGACCGGGAAGGCGAGCAGGACCAGCACACCGGTCAGCAGCACGTTCCAGGTGAAGATCGGCATGCGGAACATCGTCATGCCGGG
>NZ_JBNCNM010000002.1:0-19062 GCF_049846985.1 Streptomyces sp. DT190
CCCCCCGACCGCTGACCGCGCCACCTCCGGATCCCCCCCCCCCCCCCCCCCCCCCCCCCCGCCCCCCCCCCCCCCCCCCCCCCCCCCCCCCCCCCCCCCCCCCCCGCCCCCCCCCCCCCCCCCCCCCCCCCCCCCCCCCCCCCCCCCCCCCCCCCCCCCCCCCCGCCCCACCCCCACCGCGCAGGCGAAGACGCGCATCCCACCCACCCCCGCCGCGCAGCCGAAGACCCCGGCCCACCCGCCCCCGCCGCGCAGCCGAAGACCCCGGCCCACCCCCACCCCGTAAAATCGTCCTCACTGTGTCTGACTCCGCGAACTCCCCCGAAACCCCGCTCCCGCACACCCCCGGTGCCCCCGCCCGGCACACCCGGGCCAAGGGAGAGCCACGCTTCCCCGACGGGCCGAAGGCCGACCCCGCCGGGTCGCACTTCGAACGGCGGATCCGGAGTTTCCAGCCGCGGCGCAGCCGCGTCACCGCCGGTCAGGCCGACGCGCTGCAGCGCCTGTGGCCCAAGTGGGGCCTGGACATCGACGGCAGCCGCACCCTCGACCTGCCCGACCTCTTCGGCAACGACAACCCCGTCGTCCTGGAGATCGGCTTCGGCATGGGCGAGGCGACCGCCCAGATGGCCGCCGCCGACCCCCGCACCAACATCCTCGCGGTCGACGTCCACACCCCGGGCCAGGGCAACCTCCTCAACCTCGCCGACCACAACGGCCTGTCCAACGTCCGCGTGGCCAACGGCGACGCGATCATCCTGCTCCGCGAGATGCTCGCCCCGGACGCCCTCGACGGCCTGCGCGTCTTCTTCCCGGACCCCTGGCCCAAGAAGCGGCACCACAAGCGCAGACTGATCCAGCCGGAGTTCCTGTCGCTCGCCGCGACCCGCCTCAAGCCGGGCGCGATCCTGCACTGCGCGACCGACTGGGAGGAGTACGCCGAACAGATGCTCGACGTGCTCACGGCTCACCCCGACTTCGAGAACACGCAGGCGGACGGTGGTTTCGCGCCGCGTCCCGACTTCCGGCCCCTGACCCGTTTCGAGGGCCAGGGACTGGACAAGGGACATGTCGTGAACGACCTCCTCTTCCGCCGCGTACCACACGCGGACCAACCCCCCGCCGGCGTCTGACCGCACCGCACCGCCCCTGGCACCTCCTCGCGCCTGCGGACAGCGCCCCTCCGTCGTTAGGGTCAATGCCGTGGCCACCTGCCCCCCACACCCGTCGTACCCCAGCGCCCCCACCGACGGCACTCCGGCCGCCGACCCGCTGCGGCACGCCCACTGGTGGCAGCGCCCCTGGGTGCGCTACGGCGCGCCGACCACCCTTCTCGCGATATCCGGCCTGGTCATCCTCGCCCTGGTCCGCGAGGAGACCGGCACCGACGGCTTCCTGGTCGGGCTCGGCCTGGCCCTCCTGCCCGTGCCCCTGCTCATCGCCTCGTTCCGCTGGCTGGACCGCGTCGAACCGGGCCCCTGGCGCAACCTGGTGTTCTCCTTCGCCTGGGGCGCCTGCGCGGCGGCGCTCATAGCGATCGTCGCCAACAGCTTCGCCACGAGATGGATAGCGACCGCGACCGCGGACCCGTCCAGCGCGGACACCCTCGGCGCGACGGTGATAGCGCCGGTGGTCGAGGAGTCGGCCAAGGCGGCGGCCGTGCTCCTGGTCTTCCTCTTCCGCCGCCGCGACTTCACCGGCATCGTCGACGGCGTGGTCATAGCCGGTGTCACCGCGACCGGCTTCGCGTTCACGGAGAACATCCTCTACCTGGGCACCGCCTTCGGCACCGACCAGCTCACCGGCGGCAGCGGCATCGCCTCCGTCACGGCGGCGACCTTCTTCGTCCGCATCATCATGTCGCCGTTCGCGCACCCGCTGTTCACCGTCCTGACCGGCATCGGCTTCGGCGTCGCGGCGCTCTCCGCGGACCGCCAGCACCTGCGCCGCGTCGCCTTCCCGCTCGCCGGGCTGCTGCTGGCGATGGGGATGCACGCGATGTGGAACGGCTCGTCGGCGTTCGGGGAGTACGGGTTCTTCGCCGTGTACGCGGCCTTCATGGTGCCGATCTTCGCGCTGCTGACCTGGCTGGTGATCTGGACGCGGCAGCGTGAGCTGCGGACCGTGCGCGCGGAGCTGCCCGCCTACGCGGTCGCCGGCTGGCTGGCCCCGACCGAGCCGTACGCGCTGGGCTCGATGCGGGCACGCCGGATCGCCCGCCAGTACGCACGCCGGCACGCGGGGAAGGCGGCGGCCCGGGAGGTGGCGCGGTACGAGGCGTACGCGACGTCCCTGGCGTTCCTGCGGCACCGGGCCCGCCGCGGCCGGGCGGGATCCGACTTCGCCGTACGGGAGATGGAACTGCTCGCCGAACTGTGGCGCCGCCGGGAAGCGGCCCGCCCGGCCCTGGACCACGCGGCCCGGATCACGGCCCCTCCGACACCGGTGACGCCCCCGTCGTGGCCGATGCCCGGGACGTACGGCCAAGGCCACCCATACGGCCACACCTACGGCCACACACCCGCCCACGGCCACCCCACCGGCTACGCCCCCCGCCCCACCGCGCACCCGGCATACAACCCCTACAGGTCCTGACCCCAGACCGGGCTCCGGCCCTCAGAACCCGCCCCCACCCCCGCAGCCCGCAACCCCACAGCCCACAGCCCAAAGCCCGAAAGGAAAGACCGGCAGCCCTGACGCCGGGGGGGCGTCGTCAGGGCTGCCGGTGCTTCTCGAGGTGCTCGGCGCTTACGGGTTGAGGCCCTTGTCCCGCAGCCAGGCCATCGGGTCGATGCCGCTGCTGGAACCGCCGGAGTGGACCTCCAGGTGCAGATGCGCCCCGGTCACGTTGCCGGTGGCGCCGACGCGCCCGATGACGTCACCCGTGCTGACCTTCTGGCCGACGCTGACGCCGATGGACGACTGGTGCGCGTACCAGATCTCCGTGCCGTCATCGAGGGTGAGGACGGTCTTGTAGCCGTACGAGCCGTTCCAGCCCGCCTCGGTGATGGTGCCGCTGTGGACCGCCTTGATCGGCGTGCCCGTGGGGGCGGCGAAGTCCAGTCCGGTGTGGTAGCCGGAGGACCAGTAGGCGCCGGCCTGGCCGAAGCTGGAGGTGATGGTGTACGAGGAGGTCGGCAGCGTGTACTGCTTGGCGAGGGCGGCGAGCCGCTCGGCCTCGGCCTTCTTGCGGGCCTCTTCCTCCGCCTTGCGCTTGGCCTCGGCGGCCTTGGCCTTGGCTTCCTTCTCCGCCTTGGCGGCGGCCTCGGCCGCGGCCTTCTCCGCGGCGGCGGCGGCCTCCTCGGCGGCCTTGGTCTCGATCTGCTCCTGCTGGTGCTCGACCTGGGCCATGATCCGGGCGCGCAGGGCCTCACCGGCGCCGGAGCCGCTCTGGTCGGTGTCCGCCGCGGCCGTGGTGAGGTCGCTGAGCGGAGTGGCGGAGCCTTCGGGGGTGTCGTCGTCCGAGATGAGGGAACCCACCGAGGGAAGGTCCGGCACGGAGATCGACACCGGCGGCTTGCCGGTCTGGGCGCTGGCCATGCCGCCGGCGCCGACGGCGGCTATGACGCCGACGCCCAGGACGGTGGAGCTGCGGGCGAGCCCTCCGCCGCGCTGCTTGGTGACGCGATGCCGGCCACGGACGGGACGGATGGACTCCGCGGTGGGGTTCCACTCCTGGAACGGGCCCTCGTCGGTGCGCTGACCGCCGTAGCCGAAGACTTCGGTGTCGCGCTGTTCCGTCGCGAACGGGGCCGCGGGGGCAGGCCGGTTGGACGCCACGTGGGCGTACTCCTTTCCTTCCTTCTCGCCTACCGGGTTAGCTGACGGGTTCGGAGCAGGAAGGTCTCCTACGCGCGTATACCGGCCGTGCTTCCACGGCGGCATCCGCTCGATTCACCCCAAGTGGTGGTTCCCCGGTTCCCTTTCGGGATTCGGCGCGTGCGCACGGAGCCGCCTTCTGTGACGGCTGGGACGACCGCGCTGCGTTATCGAACGTTAATGGAGGCGCGGTGCGTATTCCAGCGGTTCCGCTTGATCATTAACGTTTTTCACGTGGACTTACCTGCCATGACTGGCTTAAATCGGGCGAGTTGACTGCCCCCCAGGCGCCACAACAGTTCTGACGGTGTGTCAGTTGTTATGCACAGAGGGAGGATTCGATCACCCTGTGTGAGGACCGGTGTGCCGGTGACGGCGAGGGCCGAACACGCCGAGGGCCGGAACCCTTTCGGATTCCGGCCCTCGGCCTTCAGTAGCGGGGACAGGATTTGAACCTGCGACCTCTGGGTTATGAGCCCAGCGAGCTACCGAGCTGCTCCACCCCGCGTCGTTGTGACTCCAGTGTACGCCATGCGCAGGACAGCTCGTGCCACACCCGTCCCCGGGTGCTCAGGACAGCAGGTGGCGGTTGGGCGCCTGGGCCCGCTCGGCGTGCTCCGGCAGGACCACGACCTGCGCTCCGGCGGCGGTCAGGACACCGCTGCCGTCGGCCGCCGCCACGAAGGTGTCCGGCTCGCGCCAGGCGGTGACCACCCGGCGCACGCCCGCGTCGAGGATCAGCCGGGCGCAGGGCGCGGGCCGGGAGGCCCGGCGGGCACAGGGCTCCAGGCTGGAGTACACCGTCGCGCCGGCCAGCCTCGGGTCGGCCGGGTCGGTCTTGGCCAGGGCCGCCTCCTCGGCGTGCACGACCGGGTCGCCGCCCTCGCGGGAGTGGCCGCGGGCGAGTTCCGTACCGTCGGCGGCGACCACCACCGCGCCCACGCTGAACGCCGTGTCCGAGGGCGGGCAGCGCTCCGCCAGTTCGCACGCCAGGGCCAGCCAGTGGTGGTCGGCGGCGACGGGCAGACCGCCGGTGCCCGGGGCGGTGGGCGCGTAGCGCATGAGGACGACGTCCTCGATCCGCCGCGTCTGGAGCAGCCGGAGCCGGCCGCCCTGGTAGCCGCCCGGCCCGAAGAGGCGGGGGGCCTGCGGGTCGCCCACGAAGAGCGGGGCGAGGACCAACTGCAGTTCGTCGGCGAGGCCCTGGGTGAGCAGCTGGGTGTGGATCAGGCCGCCGCCCTCGACCATGAGCCGGCCCACGCCCCGGACGTCGTGCAGGTGGGTGAGGAGCCGGCGCCAGTCGAGATCCGGGCCGAGCGGGACGACGTCGGCGGCGATGCCGAGGGCCCGGGCCCGTTCGGCGCCGCGGTCGGTCGTGTACAGGACCTTCTCGCCGCCGGTGTGCCAGAAGCGGGCGTCCGGGTCGAGCTCGCCGGAGCCGCTGACGGTGACCTTGAGCGGGTACTCGGGCCGGCCGGCGGCCACCCGAGCGGCGCGGCGCCCGGGCGAGTTCACCAGCAGCCGCGGGTTGTCGGCGCGGATCGTCCCGGCACCGACCAGGATCGCGTCGGCGGCGGCGCGTACCTCGTCGACCCGGTCGAAGTCGGCCGGGCTGGACAGCAGCAGGCGTTCGGGACCGGTGTCGTCCAGGTAGCCGTCGAGGGAGACGGCGGCGGACAGCAGGACGTACGGGTGGGACATCGGCGCTCCGCGGCTGGTCGGGACGGCGGACGGGACAAGACTTGGTTCAAGTTTGAAACAAACTTACACTGGCGGCATGACGACCCGCTGGCTCACCCCCGAGGAGCAGCGCGCCTGGCGCGCCTACATCGCCGCTTCGCTGCTCCTGGAGGACGCGATCGACCGGCAGCTCCAGCAGGACGCCGGCATGCCCCACCTTTACTACTCCATCCTGTCGGTCCTGTCGGAGACTCCGGAACGGCGGCTGCGCATGACGGATCTCGCCGAGCGGCTGAAGATCACGCGCAGCCGGCTGACGTACGCCGTGACCCGGCTGGAGAAGGACGGCATGGTGCGGCGCGAGGCGTGCGCGGACGACCGGCGGGGCAGCGTCGCGGCGCTGACCGACGAGGGGTTCGCCGTACTGGAGCGGGCGGCGCCGGGCCACGTCGCGACCGTGCGGAGCTTCCTGTTCGACCGGCTCAGCCCGGAGCAGGTCGGCCAGCTGGAGGAGATCTCCGCGGCGATCGCACACGGGTTGCAGGAGGACGGGGGACGGCCGGACGCGGACGAGGTGCCGTGGCGACGACGGTCCTCGGGCGCCTGTTCGTGACGCACGCCACACCGGGGCACCCCTTATTGCTTCAACTTTAAAGCAAGCGTAGGGTTCCGGTCGTGGGTCTGCTTCAAATCTGAAGCAACCCGGCAGACGGCTGTGCAGCCGAACAGGAACGGAACCCGGAGGCCCCGCGTGCCCGACACCCCCAGCGTCCTCGCCACCCCGCGCTCCCGCGTCCGGGTCCCGCTGCGCTTCCACGACGGCTACGAGGCCGACGCCGAGCTCGTCACCTTCCACGGCCTGGCCGACGGCCGGGAGCACGTGGCCGTCGTCCTGGGCGAGCCCGGCCCGGTCCCGCTGGTGCGACTGCACTCGGAGTGCCTGACCGGGGACGTGTTCGGCTCGGCCCGCTGCGACTGCGGCCCGCAACTGCGCGAGGCCGTCGAGCGCATCGCCGAGCGCGGCGGCGTGCTCCTCTACCTCCGCCAGGAGGGCCGGGGCATCGGCCTCTACAACAAGCTGGACGCGTACGCCCTGCAGGACCAGGGCCTGGACACCTACGAGGCGAACGCGGCGCTGGGACTGCCCGAGGACGCCCGCGACTACACGGCCGCGGCGCAGATGCTGCGGGCCCTCGGCGTCGGCGAGCTGGACCTGCTCTCCAACAACCCCGACAAGGCCGCCCAGTTGCGCGCCCTGGGCGTCGGCGTCCGCGACCGGATACCGACCGGCGTCTTCACCACCGCGCACAACGTCCGCTATCTGCGCGCCAAGGTCCTGCAGACGCAGCACACGCTGCCGCTCGCGGCGCTGACGGAGCTGAGCGCCGGCTGAGCCACCCGGGTCCGATCCGGCGCCGAACGGGACTGCTTGCCACTCGGCTCTACGGGTACAGCCTTTGAATGAGGGCGACCTCCGCAGTACCCGGAGCTTATGGAAAGTGACCGTTTCGTGACCGATCTCGACGGCCCCGGAGACCACCGGGCAAGGGGACGGAGCGATGGCCCGGAAGCCGTCGCGGCACAGATCGCCGATGCCGTGGAGAGCCTGACGGCCCTGTGGGCGGTCGCCGCCCAGGAGGCCTCGCTGCGACTGTCCCCCCATCAGCTGCGCGCGCTGCGCACCCTGCAGGCGGCGCCCGGCCTGAACCTGACGTCCCTGGCCGACCGGCTGGACATCGGACTGCCCACGGCCAGCCGCCTCTGCGACCGCCTGGCGGCCGCCGGCCTGCTGGAACGCGCCCCGCACCCCGGCACCCGCCGCGAGGTGCAACTCCGGCTCACCGCCCACGGCCAGCGCATCCTGAGCGATGTGGCGGTGCGCCGCGCCCAGGCCCTCACCGCGGCACTGGAGGCGATGGCACCGGCGGAACGGGCCGCGCTCAGCCGCGGGCTGCGGGGGTTCCTGGCCGCCCGGCGGACCGCGGTCCCCCGCGTGGACGGGACGGAGGGGCCGCGGGGGCGACGATGAGCGCGGGACGTGCCCGGCCCCGGCACGTCCCGCGCTCACCTCTCACCCATGGGCCTCAGCCGGTCGCCAGCATCCCCGACCGCAGGCGGGCCACCGTGCGGGAGAGCAGCCGGGAGACGTGCATCTGCGAGATGCCGAGCCGGGCGCCGATCTCCGCCTGCGTGAGCTCCTCCACGAAGCGCAGGTGCAGGATCAGGCGCTGGCGCTCGTCGAGTTCGGCGACCAGCGGGGCCAGGGCGTGGAAGTCCTCGACCAGTTCCAGCGCCGGGTCCTCCCCGCCGATGAACTCCGAGAGCTTGGTGTCGCTCTCCTCCGCGTCACCGGTGATCGTGGCGTCGAGCGAGGAGGACAGGTAGCCGTTGGCGGCGATCTGCGCCTCGACGACCTCCTCCTCGGACAGGTTCATCAGCGCCGCCAGCTCCGCGACCCGGGGCGCGCGGCCCAGCCGGGACGCCAGCTCCTCGGTGGCCTTGGCCAGCTCCGTACGGGCCTCCTGCAGCCGGCGCGGCACGTGCACCGCCCAGGAGGTGTCCCGGAAGAAACGCTTGATCTCACCGACGATGTAAGGCACCGCGAAACTGGTGAACTGCACCTCGCGGGAGACCTCGAACCGGTCGATGGCCTTGATCAGGCCGATCACGCCGACCTGGACGACGTCCTCCATCGACTGGCCGCCGGAGCGGAACCGGCGGGCCGCGAAGCGCACCAGCGACATGTTCATCTCGATGAGCGTGTTGCGCGCGTACTGGTATTCGGGAGTGCCTTCCTCCAGCACCGCCAGGCGGTCGAGGAACTGTCCCGTCAGCTCGCGCGCGTCCTGCGGAGGGACCTTCTGCGGCTCCGCGATCTGCGGCAGCTCCTCGCCTGCGTAGGTGGCGGAATCCGTCGTCGTGCCGATGCGCGTGGTCGCGGTCACGGGCCCTCCCTCGTAGTTCCGGCCCGCTCCGATCCCCCGACAGGCCACCTCCACCGCCGCTACCCGCCCTCGCCCCGGTCATGCCCCGCACCGGCCCTGCCGAGACGTAGACCACAGTCGGCGCAGGTCGGGGCGGTGTCGGGGTATCCGCACGACAGGTGTGTCGGTACGAACGGGAGGCGGGCGGTTGCGGTGCGGCGAAAGAGACCGGGGGACACGCGGAACGGACAGTTGTCGTTTGACAACTATAGTCGTGGAGCCACAAAGTAGCGGTGCCGAGCAGGTGACGGGAAGAGCCCGGAAGGGACGGCCCGGAGCCGCGGCGGGCAGTTCAGGCAGTCCGGGTACCGGACGCACGGGAGTCGTCGGAGTCGTCGTGTATCTGGGCCGCCGCCGCGTCGCAGAACGCCTCCAGACCCTGCAGCAGCGCGACCCGCTTGGCGGCGGGCATCTGGTCCAGCACGGCGCGCAGCGCCTCCTCCCGGCGCGCGCGCAGATCGGCCAGGAAGGCGCGGCCCCGGCCGCTGAGCCGCAGGCGCAGCTCGCGCCGGTCGACCGGGCTCACCACGCGTTCGACGAACCCGGCCGCCTGGAGCCGGTCGCACAGTCTGCTGGTCGAGGGCGGTGTGGAGGCGAGGGAGTCGGCGAGCGTGCGCAGGTTGATGCCCTCGTGGTGTTCGAGGATGAGCAGCACGCGCAGCTGGGACGCGGACGCGGGCGCCGTCGAGGCCCGGCCCCACAGGACTTCCAGCAACTCCGCGGCCGTGGAGGTCACACGGGCGACCTCTGCGGGCTCAGGGCGGGGTCGGAGGGAAGTCACAGTCACACTCTCGCAGGCACCGGGATGGCCGTCAGCGTACTAGGCGCACGGGGAACCGGCGGTGGCGACGGCCCCCGGCCGCGCCCGCCCGCACCGCCGCGGGCCGCCCGCCCGCCCATACCCGGGGCCGCCCCGCATCCCGGCCCCTCATCCGCAGAGAACCCCTCGACGCCGGCTCACGACCCGTCGGCATCCGACCGAAGACAGGTGTAGCAACCCCGTGACGACGATCGAGAACAGATTCGTGGCCGCCGAGCGCGCCCTGCGCACGGCGGCACCCCATCAGCTGCTGGACGCGGTCCGTCGTGTACTGACCGATCAGTACGCGGCGGACTCCGTCGAGCTCTTCCTCGCCGACTACGGACTGACGGTGCTTCAGCCGGTGTCCGTCCTGCCGCACACCCTCCAGCCGGTGCCGGTGCACAACAGCCCGGCGGGCCGGGCCTTCGGAGCGCAGGAGCCGTACGTCGAGGACCTCCGGGACGGCCTCGTCCGCGCGCATCTGCCGGTCACCGTGCGCGGCGACCGCCTCGGCGTGCTGACCGTGACCCTGCGGGGCGACGGGCACGCCGAGGGCGTCCTGGCCGAACTGGCGGAGATCGCCGAGGTGCTGGGGCACGAGGTGGTCGTGGCCGAGCGGGACACCGACCTCTACCTCCAGGCCCGCCGCCGGGACCGGCTCACCCTGGCCGCCGAGATGCAGTGGCAGCTGCTGCCGGGCCGCTCCTGCGCCCGCCCCGAGTACGAGCTGGGCGCCCAGCTGGAACCGGCGTACGCCATCTTCGGCGACAACTTCGACTGGTCCGCCTCGGCCGACCGGCTCAGCCTCTACGTCACCAACGGCATGGGCGAGGGCATAGAGGCCTCCCTGCTGACCAACCTCGCCATCAACGCCCTGCGCAACGCCCGCCGGGCCGGGCTCTCCCTGGCCGACCAGGCGGCCCTGGCCGACCAGGCGGTGTACGCCCACTACCGGGGCCGCTGCTATCTCTCCGTGCTCATGCTCGACGTCGACCTGGCCACCGGGCTGGTCCGGGCGGTGGACGCCGGGTCGCCGCGGCTGCTGCGGCTGCGGGCCGGCACGGTGGAACGGGTCGCCTTCGAGGCCCAGCTGCCGCTCGGCATGTTCGAGGAGACCGACTACGTCGCCCAGGAGTTCCACGTCGAGCCCGGGGACCGGCTGATCTTCGTCAGCGACGGGGTGTACGACGTCGCCTCCCCGGGCGGCGAGACGTACGGCGACGCCGCCCTGGCCCGGGCGATCCAGTCGACCCGGCTGCTCCCGGCCGCCGAGGTGCCCCGGGCCCTGCTGCGCGAGCTGACCGGACACCGCGGCAGGCCCGACCCGGACGACGACGCGCTGGTGGTGTGCCTCGACTGGCGTGGCCGGTGAGCATCGGGGAAAGCGCAGGTCGAGGGGGTTCGCAGCACGATGTTTGGTGGTGCCGAACGTCGGCACTAATGTTTGTCATACGACAAGTAACGGACTGAGGCGCCGGAGCGGTCCCGGTCCGGCCCGCGCAAGGGAGCGATGCACGTGTCGGTGTCGGAAGAGAACGCGGAGCAGCAGCCGGCCGCACACCAGGTGAGTGCCTTTCTCGAACGGCGCCGGGAGCAGATCGCCCAGCGCTGGGCCGACGCCGCCCTGTTCCGCACGGTCTTCACCGTCTCACGCGACGAGGCGGTGGAGGCGGGCCGGGCCGTGGCCGCCGCGCTGGCGGCGGTGGCCGCCTCCGGGCAGCTGGAGGACATCCGGGCGTCCGGCTTCGAGGCCGTCCGCGACCAGCTGGGGCGGATGGCCGCCTCCCGCGCCCGCACCGGGACCGACCCGGACGGGGTGGCGCGTGAAGTGGCCGCCCTGCGCGAGCCGGCCACCGAGCTGCTGCGCGCCGAGTTCGAGGACCCCGGCGATCCCCGGGCCCTGGACTGCGTCGTGGCGCTCACCGTGCTCATGGGCACGCTGCGCCTGGTCGTGCTGGAGACCACCATCAGCGCCGGCGAGGAGGTGATCGCCCGCCAGCGCGAGCAGCTGCACGAGGTGGCCACCCCGGTGATCAAGCTCTGGGACAGCACCGTCGCCGTCCCGCTCATCGGCACCCTGGACAGCGCCCGCAGCCAGGTCGTCATGGAGAGCCTGCTCGACGCGATCGTCACCGAGCGCGCCCGGTACGCCATCCTCGACATCACCGGCGTGCCCACGGTCGACTCGCTCGTCGCCCAGCACCTGATGAAGACGGTGGCCGCGGCCCGGCTGATGGGCGCCGAGTGCATCGTGTCCGGCATCCGGCCCGCGATCGCGCAGACCATCGTCCACCTCGGCATCGACCTCGGCACGGTCCTCACCCGCGCCAGCCTCGCCGACGCCCTGGCCTACGCGCTCAGCAAGCAGGGCGTCGAGATCGCGCCGCTGCGGACGGCCGACCCGGCGGCGGACGCGGGCGCGCGGTGACCGGGGCGGCGGGGCCCCCGATGACCGGGTACGGCTACACGGTGCCGGTCCTCCGGCTGGGCGACACCCTGCTGGTGACCCTCCAGGGCGAGCTGCACGACGGGATGGCCGAGCAGCTCCAGCACGACGTCACGGCCCGGATCGCGCAGTCCCGGGTGACCGGCGTGGTCATCGACATCTCCGGCGTGGACATCGTCGACTCCTTCCTGGGCCGCGTCCTCGCCGAGATCGCCGCCGGAGCCGGACTGCTGGCCGCGCGCACGGTCCTGGCCGGCATGCGCCCGGCGGTCGCCATCACCCTGGTCGAGCTGGGGCTGACCCTGCCCGGGCTGCGGACCGCCCTGGACGTCGAACGCGCCATGGAACTGCTCGCCGCCGACCCACGCGACGGCCGGAGGAGTCCTCGGTGACCGCTTCCCGCCACGCCGCCCCCGCCACCCTGCCCATCGGCTCGGACGCCGACCTGGCCTGGGTGCGCCAGCAGGTCCGGCAGGCCGCCGCCGAACTCGGCTTCGGCCTGGTGCAGCAGACCAAGCTGGTCACCGCAGCCAGCGAGCTGGCCCGCAACACCCTCGTGCACGGCGGGGGCGGCCACGTGGAGATCACCCCGCTGCACACCGCGCAGACACGGGGCCTCAGGCTGGCCTTCGTCGACTCCGGGCCCGGCATCCGCGACCTGGACCAGGCCATGACCGACGGCTACACCAGCGGCGGCGGGCTCGGCCTCGGTCTGAGCGGCTCCAAGCGGCTCGTGCAGGAGTTCGAGGTGGACAGCACGCCCGGCGCGGGGACCACGGTCACCGTCACCGCCTGGGCCACCGTCATGGCGCCGACCCGTCCGGGGACGTGATGAGCAGGGTCTGGGACGTGCCGGTGGCCGACTCGACCCGGGTGCGGGACGTACGGGTGGCGGCCGAGCAGGCCAGTGCCTGTGCCGGCCTGCCGCCGCAACGGACCGCGACCGCCGCCCTCGTGGCGACGGAGCTGGCGACCAACCTGCTGCGGCACGCCGACGACGGCCGCGTGATCATCAACCTGGTCGAGAGCGCGCACGACCACCGGACGGCCGTGCAGCTGCTCTCCCTCGACCACGGCCCGGGCATCCCGGACGTGGCGCAGGCCATGCGCGACGGCTACAGCACCGCCGCCACCCTGGGCGCCGGGCTCGGCACGTGCCGGCGCATAGCGAACGCCTTCGACCTGCACAGCGCCCCCGGCCGGGGCACCGTGGCGGTGGCCCGCATCGACCACGACCCGGCCGTCCGGGGCTCCTCGCCCTCCCCGCACCCGCGGGCCGGCGGCGTCAACGTCCCCCTCGGCCGGGCCGAGCACTCCGGGGACGCCTGGGGCTGGGTGCACACCGGCGACCGGCTGACCCTGCTGCTCGCCGACGGCCTCGGCCACGGCGCCAAGGCGGCCGAGGCCTCCACCACCGCGGTGTCCGAGCTGCGCGGCGTGGCCGACCTGCCTCCCGCGGAGATCCTGCGCCACCTGGACAGGGCGCTGCGGCGCACCCGGGGCGCGGCCGCCGCCGTCGCCCAGGTCGACCTCGGCGCGGGCCGGCTGCACTTCGCCGGCATCGGCAACGTCGGCGCCCGCCTGCGCACCGACGGCGGCTGGAGGCCGCTGCTCTCCCACCCCGGCATCGTGGGCGCCCAGGCCCCCGCGACCGTCCCCGTGCGGCGCGAGTCCTGGCGCGACGACAGCCTGCTTGTCCTGCACAGCGACGGCATGCCCGCCCGCTGGACCCCGCCCGACGACGCCGTCCTGCTGCGGTGCGATCCGGCGGTGGTGGCCGCGGTGCTCCTGCGGGACGCCGGAAGCGCGGCCCGGCCCGCGGGGGACGACACCTGCGTGGTGGTGCTCGGGCGCGGCACGGGCTCCTGAACCCCGGCCGCGGTCCCTACAGCAGGCTGCCCGGGTGGGGCCGGGCGGTCCTCGCCCCGTGGAACGGGCCGGGGGCCGGACGCAGCATCTGACCCGCCGCCAGCTCCCGGTAGACGGGGCTGCCGGCGAGGAGTTCCTCGTGCGTGCCGCAGGCGCTGGTGCGCCCGTCCTCCAGCACGACGATCCGGTCGGCGTGCTGCACGGTGGAGAGCCGGTGCGCGATCACCAGCAGGGCGCACTCCCGCGCCACGTCCTTCATGACCCGGGCCAGCGCGGTCTCGTTGATGGCGTCCAGGTGGGACGTGGGCTCGTCCAGCAGCAGCAGCCGGGGGCGGGCCAGCAGGGCGCGGGCCAGGGCGACGCGCTGGCGCTCCCCTCCGGAGAGGGTGGCGCCGCGCTCGCCGAGCATGCCGGACAGGCCGCCGGGCAGCCGGCGCACGACGTCGTCGAGGCGGGCGAGTTCGACGACGCGCCGCACCTCGTCCTCGCCGGCGCCGGGCACGGCGTAGGCGATGTTGTCCCGGAGCGTTCCGTGGACGACATGGGTGTTCTGGTCGACGACGGCGATCCGGGCCCGGCACGCGGAGCGGGTCAGCTCGGTGGCGGGCCGCCCGTCGAACAGCAGCGTTCCGGAGTCCGGTTCGTAGAACCGGGCCACCAGGGCGAACACCGTGCTCTTGCCGGCGCCCGACGGGCCGACCAGGGCGATCTGGCTCCGGTGCGGAACGGTGAGGTTCACCCCGCGCAGCACCGGCCGGTCCGGGTCGTAGCCGAACGTCAGGTCGCGCAGGGCGAGTACGGGCTCCTCGCGCGCCACGGCCGGCGCGGGCGTACGGGCCCGGACGGCCGCAGCCGCGCGGGGGCTCCGGGGCCCGGGTGCCTCCGTCGGCTCGGCGGGCAGCGCCAGGGCCTGCTCGATACGGACGTAGGCGCCCATGCCCCGCTGGATCAGCCCGACCGCGCGGAAGACCGACGACAGGGGCAGCACCAGGTAGGAGGCGTACAGCAGGAAGGCGACCAGGTCCCCGAGGGAGTTGGCGTGCCCGCCGACGCGCAGGCCGCCGATGACCAGGACGAGCAGCAACGACCCCTGGACGGCGAGTTCGACGGCGGGGCTCATCACCGCCGCGAGCTTCGCCGTCCGCACGCCCGCGCCGTACGCCTCCTCGACCCGCTCGCCGATGCGCCGGGCCTCGCGCTCCTCGGCGCGGTGCACCCGGACCATCGGCAGGGCGCCCAGGGCGCGTTCCAGGTCGGCGGCGACGGCGCCGACGGAGTTCTGCATCCGCTCGGAGGCGGCCCGGATGCTCTTCAGCAGGGACGCCACGACCAGGGCCGCGACCGCGACCGTCACCGCGACCAGGAACAGCAGCAGCGCGTCGATCCACAGCATGAGGGCGATCGCGCCGGCCGCGACGAGGGCCCCGGTCACCAGGTCGACCAGCGCCTGGGAGACCACGTCCCGCAGCACGGTCGTGTCGGCGGTCACCCGGGAGACGAGGTCGCCGGTGCGGTGCCGGTCGTGCTCGCGCATCTCCAGCCGGAGCAGCCGCGCCACCAGGCTGTGCCGCACCTGCCGTACGACGCCCTCGCCCGTGCGCTCCAGGAGGAAACGGCCCACCGCGCCGGTCGCCGCCTCGGCCGCGAACAGCACGGCCAGAAGCAGCAGCGGGACCCACGCCACCTGGCCGCCGCCGGCGTCCACGGCCCGCTTGGCGACGAGGGGCTGGGCCAGCCCGAGCCCGGAGCCCACCAGGGTGAGGACCGAGGCGACGGCCATGGAGGGCCGGTGGCCGGCGGTGAGCCCGTACAGGGTGCGGACGGCGGTCCGGGTGGAGCGGTCCGGCCCGGGCCCGGCCCGGTCGTGCTCGGCGGCGGGGTCGCTCATCGGGCCGTGCGGCTCGCGGCGGTGACGGTGATGAGCCGGGCGAAGTAGTCGTCCGGCACGCCCTCGCCCACGGGACGCCCGTCCGCCTCGATCCAGGCGTGCGCGGTGAAGGGCGGCACGACCCGCACGCCGGTGCACCACGTCGGCCAGGTGCCGCCGAGCCGGCACAACAGGGCGCTGCCCAGGGACCGGGGCAGGCAGCCCTGCGGCCCGGCGCACCGCAGGCTGACCGCGCACAGGGCGTCCCGGGCGCTGCGGGCCTGCGCGGTGGTGGCCGGTGCGGCTCCGCGGCGCAGCACGGCGAGGACGGCACGGATCCGGCGCGGGGGCAGCAACGACAGCGCGAGGGCGGGCAGGAGCACCAGGCGGGCGGCCAGGCGCCGGGTGAACGGCACGCCGGTGGGGCGCTCCAGGGCGCTGGGTGTGGTCATCGGGCCAGCCCCGATTCCCGCAACTCCCGTACGAGCGCGGTGACGTCCTGCTCCGCGCGGGCCCGGTCGATGTCGAACTGCGCGACGAGCGCGTCGGCCGCCGCGGTCTCGTCGCCCCCTTCGAGGAGTGTGGTGACCACCAGGGTGGCGGTGGGGTTGAGTTCCCAGTAGTCGCCGCTGCGCTCGTCCAGCAGGACGGTGCCGTACGCGGTCTCCGCTGTGGAGACGTCGGGGCCGAACCGCAGGGCCATGCTGCGCCTGCCTTTCTCCGGCTTCGCCGGTGGTGTCTCGCTTCGTGGCGTGGCGTTCTCAGGGGGTGCGGGACAGTCCGCGCAGCCAGACCTCGGCGGCGATGGTCGTGTAGAGGATCCCGTCGCGCAGCCCGGGGCTGGCGGGGCGCTGGGCGAGGCGGCGCAGCGCGGCGCCGTCGACCAGGCCGAGCGCCGCGAGCCGCGAGTCCTCCCACAGCGCCAGCAGGTCGCCGCGGTGCGTGCGCAGCCCGTCGGCGGCGTCCATCGAGGCCGCGGCCTTGTTGGTGCGCCGCAGGCACGTCTCGGGCACGACGCCGCGCATGGCGGCGGTGAGCAGGGGCTTGTACCGCCAGGGCGAGACGCGCTCGCTCGGCCGTACCGCCAGGCATGCCTCGATGACCCGGTCGTCGAGGAACGGCGAGGCCATCGGCACCCCGGCCCCGGCGGCCATGCGGTCCCACTGGCGGACGATGCGGGAGCAGGAGCGGATCTGCTCCAGGTCGGCGTGCAGCCCGCGGTCGGGGTGCAGGGGCGTGACCGTCGCGGCCGCTTCACGCAGTGCCGTGCGCACGGCCTGCTCGGCGTCGGGGGTGATCCAGTCGAACAGGCGCGGGGGCATGCCCCAGCCCAGGCTGGTGGTGACGGTCGCGGGCATCGGGGCACGCAGCCGCCCCGCCGCGTCGGCGAGCCACCTGCCGTAGGGGCGGGAGTCGGCCAGCGCCCTGACCGTGTCCCCGAGGGGCCACTGCCACAGGGCCCGGAAGCCGCGCAGCTGCCGCCAGGCGAACAGCGGCCGGGTGCGCGCCAGCCGGTGGTAGTACGCCTCGGAGCACCAGGCCACGTGGTCGCCGCCGATGCCGGTCACATGGAGCCTGCTGCCCCGCTCGGCCATGGCCGGCAGGTGGTGCAGGACCCGGGAGCGGTCCATGACGCCGATGGTGGGTTCGTCCAGCAGGTCGTCGACGGCGAGGAGGTCCTCGTACACCAGCGGCGAGGCGTCGGCGTCCCACACCACGTGCTCGACGTCCGGCAGGTGCTTGGCCGCCTGCTCGGCCCAGTACAGGTCGGTGTCGGCCGGATCGCGCCCGGGCCAGGTGCTGGCCACCACACGGGCCGGGGAGCGGTCCGCCAGGAAGCACAGGGAGGTCGAGTCCAGGCCGCCGGAGAGGTCGCAGCTGACCACGCCGCCCGCGCGGGTGCGGGCGTCGACGGCGGCGGTGAGGGCCTCCCGGACCGTCGGGGCGCTCTCGGCGAGCGGCCGCACCGGCTCCGGCGGCGTCCACCAGCGCGCGTGCCGGGCGCTGCGCCCGTCCGCCCCGACGAACAGCGCGTCCTGCGGGGGCACGGCGGTGACCTCACGCCACAGCGACGTCTCGGACAGCGGGTAGGGGGCGGGCCACAGCAGCCGTACCGCCAGCCGCTCCGGGTCGGGTTCGGCGTCGAGCGCGCGGGCGAGCACGTCGGCCCGGGTGGATGCCACCCGTACGCCGTCCACGGTGGCGTGGAAGACGAGCCGCAGTCCGGAGGCGGTGCCCTGCACGCGGAGCCGGCCGTCGAGCGCGGCGACCAGGTGGAAGCTGCCGGGCAGGGAGCGGGCGAGGGTGGCGGCGTCGGCGAGATCGCGCAACCGCTCGGCGTACCGGCGCAGTTCGCCGGTGCCGACCGGGCAGCAGCCGACGACGGCCAGGGCGGCGCGGCCGGCCCGCGCGGTGACGATCTCCTCGTCGGACCACCGGCCGACCAGCCAGGGCCGGCCGGAGGGATGGGGGAGGGTTCGGGTGCCGGGGCGGGCGAAGGAGCGGGCCACGGCGGCCGCGTCCTCCCGGTCGGTGAAGACCGTGAAGTGCGCGTCGCCGGGGCCCGTCCCCGCACTTGCGTGCAGTTCCGTCATGACGTCGGGTCAGGGACCGTCGTCCGTCAGTTCTTGCTGAAGATCAGCCGGTCGTTGCCGGAGCGCTGCAGGAGACCCGTCTTCTCGCGGAAGGTCCCGAGCCGGACGAGGGTCGGGGCTTCGTACGCCTTCTTCATGATCTCTCCTCCTCTGATGCGGTTGCGCTACCGCTTACGCGGGGCGCAGCACCCAGATAGCTGCACAACCGGCGTGCAGGACAAGAGCATGGGAGACCGTCAGATCATATGAAGAGCGACGAAGCGGCCCGGCGCGCCGAACCGCACAGCAGAGCTTCATCCGACGTCATACGAGGGACGACCGGCCCGCACACAGACGTGCAGAAACGCTTCGAGCTGCGCGACTGGGCCGAGAGACGGGAGACCGGCCGGCCGGCGGGCCCCGCTGTCCGGGAGGGAGCCGCCAGGCGCACGAGCGTGTGCGCGCGTGCTCCTTCCGCGCTTCGGACCAAAACCCGCGCAACGCGAAGGCCCCGGGTCGGATGCACTCCGAACCGGGGCCGAGCGGTAGGCCCTGTGGGACTCGAACCCACAACCAATGGATTAAAAGTCCACTGCTCTGCCAATTGAGCTAAGGGCCCGGGCGATGTTGCCCCCACGAGCATAGCCGGACGACGCCGAGTCTCCGATCGGGTATCGGGGTCCCGGTCGTGCCGGAGGGCGAAACAGGGGCCGGAAAGGCCGAGCGCCGCGGCCCCTGCCGGGGCCGCGGCGCTCGTCACGCGGGGATGTCAGCCGTTGCGCTTCCAGCGCGGCTTGTCGTCACGGCGGCCGAAGGAGCCGCCGCCGCGGTGCTCGTCACGACGGCCGTAGGGGCGGTCGTGGCCCGGACGGTCGTGACCCGGACGGTCGTGGCCGCCGGAGCGGAAGCCCGGACGGTCGTCACGGCGGTCGCGGTTGAACGGACGGTCGCTGCCGCGGTGCCCGCCGCGCTCGTCCCGGCGGAAGCCGCCGCGGTCACGGTCGCGGTTGAAGCCACCGCGG
>NZ_JBNCNM010000002.1:19162-635694 GCF_049846985.1 Streptomyces sp. DT190
TCGTCACGGCGCTCGAAGGAACGCCCGCCACGGTCGTCACGACGCTCGAAGGAACGGCCACCGCGGTCGCCCCGGTCGTCGCGCCGGAAGCCGCCGCGGTCACCGCGGTCGCCCCGGTCCGCCCGGTCGTCGCGGCGGAAGCCGCCCCGGTCGTCACGGCGCTCGAAGGAGCGGCCGCCGCGGTCACGGTCACGGTCGCGGTTGAAGCCACCGCGGTCGTCACGGCGCTCGAAGGAACGCCCGCCACGGTCGTCACGACGCTCGAAGGAACGGCCACCGCGGTCGCCCCGGTCACCACCGCGGTCGGAGGAACGGTCGCGGTCGAAGGAACGGTCGCGGTCGGCGTACCGGTCGCGCCCGGCGCCACCGCGCTCCTCGCGGCGCTCCCGGCGCTCGTACGGCGCGGAGGACTCGGCACGGTCCTGACGCTCGGCGTCCTGGGCGGTGGGCTGCTCGGGCACCGACACCTCGACGGCGACGGGGGCGTCCCCCGCCTCGGCGCCGGCGGCCACGGGCTCCTCGCCGCGCTCACGGGCGATCCGCGCGAGCAGCCGGTCGGCCTCCTCGCGCAGCTCGTTCGCACGGCGCTGCGCCCGCTCCAGCTCCTTGGTGAGCTGGGCGACCTCGCGCTCGGCCTGCTGCGCCGCGTTGCCCACGGACTCGGCCTGGACCTCGGTCATGGACCGGGCCCCGGTGATCTCGGCGACCTCCGGGTCGAAGGCGCCGGCGCCCTGGATGATGTGGCGCGTGGCGTCGACGCCCGCGTCCTCCATCAACCGGAAGATCTGGCGCCGCTGGTGCGGCAGGGAGAGGGAGACGACCGTGCCGGTGCGGCCGGCCCGCGCGGTGCGGCCCGCGCGGTGCAGGTAGTCCTTGTGGTCGCCGGCCGGGTCCACGTTCAGCACCAGGTCGATGCCGTCGACGTGGATGCCGCGGGCGGCGACGTCGGTGGCGACGAGCGCGTTGACGTAGCCCTTCTTGAAGTCCTCCAGCACTCGGGTACGCGCGCCCTGCGTCATACCGCCGTGCAGCGCGTCGGCCTTCACACCGGAGTCACACAGCTGCTCGGCGATGCGGTCGGCGCCCAGCTGCGTGCGGACGAAGATGATCGTGCGGCCCTTGCGGGAGGCGATCGCGGCCGTGACCGGCGCCTTGTCCTTGGGCTTCACGATGAGGATGTGGTGCGACATGGTCGTCACGTTGCCCTGGGCGCTGTCGACCTCGTGCGTGACCGGGTCGGTCAGATAGCGCTTGACCAGCGTGGAGATCTCGTTCTCCATCGTGGCCGAGAACAGCATGCGCTGGCCGCCGGCCGGGACCTGGTCGAGCAGTTCGGTGACCTCGGGCAGGAAGCCCAGGTCGGACATCTGGTCGGCCTCGTCGAGAACGGCGATCTCCACGTTCTCCAGCGAGCAGGCGCCGCGGTTGATGATGTCGCGCAGGCGGCCCGGGGTGGCGACCAGGACGTCGACGCCCTTCTCCAGGGCGTAGATCTGGTTGCCCATGGACGTACCGCCGCAGACGACCTTCATCTTGAGGCCGAGGACGTCGCCGTAGGGCTGGAGCGCGTCGGCCACCTGCATGGCCAGCTCGCGCGTGGGGGTCAGGATGACGGCACGCGGCTTGTGCTTCTCGGTGCGGCCGCCGGCGAGCTGCGCCAGGGTCGGCAGACCGAACGACAGCGTCTTGCCGGAGCCGGTGCGGCCGCGGCCGAGGATGTCCTTGCCGGCCAGGGCGTCCGGGATGGTCGCGGCCTGGATCGGGAAGGGGGTGGTCACGCCGTTCTGCGCGAGCTTGCGCACGACACCCTCGGGCAGGCCGAGATCGGCGAAGGTGGCCTCGGGGGTGCTGGCGGGGATGGTGTCGGCTGCCTCGTTCTCGGGCACGACGACGTGATCAGTACTGGCGATGGACATGCGAATGCGAAACCTTCCGGAGTCTCGTCGGCACGCGCCCGTCAACTCCGTGATTCGCGATTCGCAATACGACCGCCTCAATGCGGTCCACCACGGCAAGGGAGAGTACGCGCCACACGGCGCGCTCTGCGTTGGCGCCGGGCAAGATGGGATCAAACGATCTGCCACCATACGCAGTCCGGGCCGCATTGCGCAAACCGGACCGTGCAGGAGACAGCGGGAACCCGTCCCGAGGCAGCCGCCCCGGAGCACGTCCCGAGACCTTCCAACCACCCCGCCCCGCCAGATGTTCCCGCCCGGCCGAACCGGTCTCCGGCCCCTCGGGAACGGGCCACGGCCTTGGTTCAAGGCCGGTCCCCACCGGGTCATGCCGGTCCCGACAGGTTCAGGACGGTTCAGGCCGGTTCAGGCCGGGGCCCCGGCCTCCGGTGCCGGCTCGCGCTGGGCCAGCTGCGGGCCCGGCGGCTCATGGGCCGAGGACGACGGTTCCGGAGTCGGCTCGGGGGACGTCGTCGGCTCCTGGGTCGTCGGGGTCGGCTCCGGCTCGGTCGTCCGGGTGGGCGTCGGCTGCGCCGGGGGCTTCGGCGTCGGTTTGACCGGCTTCCCGGGCTTGCCCACGCCGGGCGCGGACGCACTCGCGTCCGGCGTCGGCGACGCCTCGGGCGGCGCCGACTCCCCCGGTCCACCCCGCTTGTCCTTCTTCCCCTTCTTGCCCTTGCCCCGCCCGCGCTCCCCGTCGGCCGCGGCGGGCCCGAACCCACCGGCCCCACCCGACACCGTCGAACCGCCGCCGGACGCCTCGCCACCCCGCTGCCCGGCGGAGTGAGACGGGTTGGCGTGCCCGCCCGCGTCGTCGTCGCCCACGCTCATACAGCCGGCGGCAGCGGCGACGGCCACGACGGTGGCGGCCAGGCGGACGGGTACGTACAAGGGGCGCACGGGGCCACCTCCGGGAGGGGTGATGGAGTCAACACCTCCAACTCCCGCCGCCCACAAGAGGACACGCGCCCCGTATTCACAACCCGGTCAGCCGTAACCCAGGGCGTGAAGGCGCTCGTCGTCGATGCCGAAGTGGTGGGCGATCTCGTGCACCACCGTGATCTCCGTCTCGGCGACGACGTCCTCCCGCGACTCGCACATCCGCAGGGTCGGGTTCCGGTAGATGGTGATCCGGTCCGGCAGCACACCGGCGTACCACTCACCCCGGTCGGTCAGCGGAGTCCCCTCGTACAGGCCGAGCAGCTCGGGATCGTCCGCCGGCGGTTCGTCCTCGACGAACACCGCGACGTTGTCCATCAGTCGCGTCAGCTCCGGCGGGATCCGGTCGAGCGCCTCGGCGACCAGTTCCTCGAACTCCTCGCGCGTCATCTCCAGCACAGGCCCATTGTCGGCCACGCCGCCTCCGTACGAGAGCCTCCCGGTCCCGCATATCCGGCCCCGGACTTGGGCATACGGGATCAATGGCCCGCGTCCCCGCCGCAGTCCTGAGTGTCCTGAACCCGATCCGCAGGGCCCCCCGCGCCCTGGCCCGCCAGTACCGGTCCCGCCAGGCGCCCACCACGATCGAGCTCGTGCCGCAGCCGCACCCGTGGACCCGTGCGGTGGGTCTCGTGACCGTCGTCCTCGTCGGCGCCTGGCTCGGTCTGCTGGTCGTGGGCAACGTCCGGGTCCCGGTCGGCCCCATGAACACGACGATGACCCTGCGCCCGTCCCTCACCGGCGGAACGAAGATCAACATTTCGCCGCTGGGCGCCCTGGAACTGGACAGCCACATCGCGCCCGTCCGCCTGGACGTCAACGTCGACCAGCTCGACCCCGACCGCTCACAGGCCCTGGTCGACCACCCCGAGCGCCTCTCCGGCCTCCAGGACGAGGTCACCGAGGACGTCGGCCGCGGCACCCTCGACCTGGCCGTGCGCTCGGGCGTGGCGGTCGTCGTCGGCGCCACGACCCTCGGGCTCGCGGTCTACCGCCGCCCCCGCCGCGCGATGGCCGCCGGCGGCCTGGCCCTCACCCTGCTCGCCGCCTCGGGCGGCACGGCGTACGCCACCTGGCGGCCGGACTCGGTCCTGGAGCCCAAGTTCTCCGGCCTGCTCACCTCGGCCCCCTCCCTGGTCGGCAACGCGCGCAGCATCGTCACGGAATTCGACGTCTACCAGAAGGAGTTGGCACGCCTGGTCACCAACGTGACCAAGCTCTACGACGCCACCTCGACGCTCCCCGCGTACGCGCCCGACCCCTCCACCATCCGGGTCCTGCACGTGTCCGACATCCACCTGAACCCGGCGAGCTGGAAGATCATCGCCTCGCTCGTGGAGCAGTACAAGGTCGACGTGATCGTCGACTCGGGCGACACGATGGACCACGGCACGGCCGCCGAGAACGGCTTCCTCGACCCCGTCGAGGACCTCGGCGCCCCGTACGTCTGGGTCCGCGGCAACCACGACTCGATGATCACCCAGCGGTATCTGGAGGGCCTGAGGAACGTCCACGTGCTGGACGACGGACGGGCCGAGACGATCAAGGGCCTGCGTTTCGCCGGCATCGGCGACCCGCAGTTCACCCCCGACCGCTCCAGGAGCGCCGGCGCCGAGCAGTCCCAGGAGCTCGCGGGCGCCCGGCTGGCCACGGCCCTGCGCGACCAGCGCGCGGCGGGCACCCCGGTGGACGTGGCGATCGCGCACGAGCCGTCCGCGGCCCGCGGGGTCGACGGCGAGGTCCCGCTGGTCCTGGCCGGCCACCTCCACCACGACGAGATGGAGATCCTGAAGTACGGCACCCGGCTGCGCATCGAGGGCTCGACGGGCGGCAGCGGGCTGCGCGCCATCGAGGGCCGGCATCCCGATCCCATCGAGGCGTCGATCCTCTACTTCGACCGGGACACCCGCCACCTCCAGGCCTGGGACGAGATCGAACTGGGCGGCCTCGGCCTCACGACCGCCGAGGTCAGCCGCCACCTCCCGGAGGAGAACCAACCCGGCGCCGCCCCGTCCCCGAGCACCTCCCCGAGCACCGCCCCGGAGGGCTCGCCCTCCCCCTCCCCCTAAACCGTTTTGGCGATAGCTCCCGCCATCCCATATGCTTCTCACGTCCCCGACGCGCTGAGAAGCGCCCAGGCGGGCCGATAGCCCTCATCGTCTAGCGGCCTAGGACGCCGCCCTTTCAAGGCGGTAGCACGGGTTCGAATCCCGTTGGGGGCACGCACCACCCTGTGCGACACTGTCGTACGAAGCTTGGTCCTGTGGAGCAGTTTGGAGTGCTCGCCACCCTGTCAAGGTGGAGGCCGCGGGTTCAAATCCCGTCAGGACCGCTGAGGTTTCACGTGAAACCTCGTGGCTGGGTAGCTCAGTTGGTACGAGCGTCCGCCTGAAAAGCGGAAGGTCGCCGGTTCGACCCCGGCCCCAGCCACCGCAGCCCTCACCAGGGCCTGAGCCCCTCTCCGGGAGTCCGGAGAGGGGCTCTGTCGTTGGCTCGCCCGGTCGCGGCCCGGTCACGATGCAGCGACCGGGCCGGTCGGCTTCCGGTGCTCGTGACGAAGATCCGCCCTGCGGCGCTGAGACGGTTGGGACGCATCTCTCTGTCCCACCTGTCTCACGTTCCTCAGGGGGGACTCGTTGATCACGTCATCGTCCGGTGGTCGTCACAGACGCCGGATACGCATCGCGCTGCCCATCGCCGCCGCCGGCCTCGCCGCCGCCGTCGCCGCCGGCCTCATGACCTCGTCCGCCGGTGCGGCCACCGCCCTGCCGGCCCCAGCCGTCGAGCCGGTCATCGGCTCGCCCTCGCCCTCAGCGCTGGAGAAGCGCATCGCGGGTGCCCTCGCCGGTGACGGCACAGCGGGCGGCACGACGGAGACGTCGCCGCTGACCTCCGGTACGGCCCCGACGACCATCGACCCGAAGGTCATCGGTGGCACCGAGACCACGCTCAGCTCGGCCCCGTGGATGGCCCAGCTCTACTACCACGACGACAGGAGCACCCCCGAGACCGGCGACGACGTCAACTTCTTCTGCGGTGGCGCGGTCGTGGCCCCGACGAAGATCCTGACCGCCGCCCACTGCCTCCGGGAGGACGGCAGGGACTACAACTGGAAGGCCCACGGAGCCGTCGTCACCGGTACGGACCAGTTGCGCACCATCGACTCCACCGGCGCCGTCGACCTGCACGGCGGCCAGGCCACGGCCGTGCAGCGCCAGTGGTGGCAGGGCGGGTACGACCCGGTGGACAGGGAGGAGGGGAAGTACCAGAGCGACCTCGGCATGCTCACCCTGGCCGTCCCGGTCAAGGCGACGCCGATCCGCATGGTCACCCAGGGCGACACCGCCTCGTACACCGCCGGCACCCAGGCCAGGATCTACGGCTGGGGCCGCACCACCTCGACCGGCCAGGACCTCTCCCAGACGCTGCGGACGGCCACGCTGACCCTGCGCTCCGACAGCACCTGCTCCGGCGTCTACGACACGGCCTTCGTCCCGGGGCGCATGGTCTGCGCGGGCACCCAGAGCGGGACCGACACCGGCACCACCGCGGCCTGCAACGGCGACTCCGGCGGCCCTCTCGTCGTCGGCGGCCGGATCGCCGGGGTGGTCTCCTGGGGTATCAAGGACTGCGTGGCCCAGGGCTACTACAGCGTCTTCACCAGAATGAGCGCCTACGCCGGCTCCGCCTACCGCCAGATCGACGACACGAACCTGAGCACCTTCAACGGCAGGCCCGACGGCAAGGCCGACCTCTTCGTCCGCAACTCCGCCACGAAGACCGGCTACGAGAAGGACTCCAGCGGCACCTCGTTCGGCGCCCGCGCCTCCTGGGGCAACTGGGGCGCCGCCAACCTGATCCTCCAGACGGACCTCGACCGGAACGGCTACCAGGACCTGATCTACCGGGTCGGCTCCACCGGTGACGTGTACTGGAAGCACTTCGTGCTCAACAGCGCCCGCACCGGCGGCTCCTGGACGGACACGAAGATCGCCACCGCCTGGAAGACCCGTACCCGGATCATCGCGCCGGGCGACGTCACGGGCGACTACCTGCCCGACCTCCTGTCGGTGGACTCCAGCGGAACCCTGTGGATCTACCCCGGCAAGGGCAACGGCACCTTCGGCTCCCGCTTCTCGGCCCGCACCGGCTGGAACCAGTACAACTCCGTGCGCGGCCACGGCGACTTCACCGGCGACGGCCGGGCCGACCTGCTCGCCCGCCAGTCCGGCACCGGCGACCTGTACCTGTACAAGGGCACCGGCAGGACCGGCTCGGAGGCCTTCTCCTCCCGGATCAAGGTGCGCAGCGCCTGGACCGGCTACAACGCCTTCGACGCGGTCGGCGACGTCAGCGGCGACGGCCTCGCCGACTTCCTGGCCCGCACCCCCGGCGGCACCCTCTACCTCTACAAGGGCACCGCGAAGGCGACCAGCGAGATCTTCGCCCCACGGGTCTCGGTCGGCACCGGCTTCCAGCAGTACGACATCTGGGGCTGAACCGCCGGAATCGAGGCGCCGAACAGGGCGGGGGCGGCACCGCCCCCGCCCTGGGGCAAAAGCGTTCGCCACGAATTTCCCGGGGATGAGATCCTGGACTCCGTATGTCTACGCAATCCGCCCCCGCCCTCGGCGCCCTCGCCCCCCGCCTGACCGAGCTGTCCCTGCGCGACGCGCAGCGGCTCGGGCGCAGGCTCGAAGGTGCGCGCAAGATCCGTAAGCCGGAGGCCAGGGCCGCCGTGCTCGCCGAGATCGAGGCGGAGATCGCCAAGGGCGAGGAGCGGATGGCCCGCCGCCGGGCCCGTGTGCCCGAGGTCACCTACCCCGAGCAGCTGCCGGTCAGCCAGAAGAAGGACGACATCGCGGCGGCCATCCGCGACCACCAGGTCGTGATCGTCGCCGGCGAGACCGGCTCCGGCAAGACCACGCAGATCCCCAAGATCTGCATGGAGCTCGGCCGGGGCGTGCGCGGCATGATCGGGCACACCCAGCCGCGCAGGATCGCCGCCCGCACCGTCGCCGAGCGCGTCGCCGAGGAGCTGAACACCCCCCTCGGCGAGACCGTCGGCTGGAAGGTCCGCTTCACCGACCAGGTCGATCCGGACGCCACGTTCGTGAAGCTCATGACGGACGGCATCCTGCTCGCCGAGATCCAGACCGACCGCGAGCTGCGCGCCTACGACACGATCATCATCGACGAGGCCCACGAGCGGTCCCTCAACATCGACTTCCTGCTGGGCTACCTCGCCCAGCTGCTGCCCAGGCGCCCCGACCTCAAGGTCGTCATCACCTCGGCGACCATCGACCCCGAGCGCTTCTCGCGGCACTTCGGCGACGCCCCGATCATCGAGGTCAGCGGCCGTACGTATCCGGTGGAGGTGCGCTACCGCCCCCTGCTGGAGGAGGACGGCGACGACGCCGACCGGGACCAGATCACCGCGATCATCGACGCCGTCGAGGAACTCCAGAAGGAGGGCCGGGGCGACATCCTGGTCTTCCTCTCCGGCGAGCGGGAGATCCGCGACACGGCCGACGCCCTGACCAAGAAGAACTACCGCTTCACGGAGATCCTGCCGCTCTACGCCCGGCTCTCCCACGCCGAGCAGCACCGCGTCTTCCAGCCGCACACCGGCCGCAGGATCGTTCTGGCCACGAACGTCGCCGAGACGTCCCTGACCGTCCCGGGCATCAAGTACGTCATCGACCCCGGCTTCGCCCGCATCTCGCGCTACAGCCACCGCACCAAGGTCCAGCGCCTGCCGATCGAGCCGATCTCA
The DNA here is from genome assembly GCF_049846985.1 of Streptomyces sp. DT190. Lineage (NCBI taxonomy): Bacteria > Bacillati > Actinomycetota > Actinomycetes > Kitasatosporales > Streptomycetaceae > Streptomyces > Streptomyces sp. DT190. The sequence goes on from NZ_JBNCNM010000002.1 coordinate 27,833, forward strand.
CAAGCCAGCGCCAACCAGCGCAAGGGCCGCTGCGGCCGTACCTCCGACGGCATCTGCATCCGCCTCTACAGCGAGGACGACTTCGACGCCCGCCCGGAGTTCACGGACGCCGAGATCCTGCGGACGAACCTCGCCTCCGTCATCCTGCAGATGACCGCGGCCGGCCTCGGCGACATCGAGAAGTTCCCCTTCATCGACCCGCCGGACCACCGCAACATCCGCGACGGCGTGCAGCTGCTCCAGGAGCTGGGTGCCCTCGACCCGGCGCAGAAGGACCCCCGCAAGCGGCTCACCGACACCGGCCGCAAGCTCGCCCAGCTGCCCGTCGACCCGCGCCTGGCCCGGATGGTCCTGGAGGCCGACAGGAACGGCTGCGTCCGCGAGGTCATGGTCATAGCCGCGGCGCTGTCCATCCAGGACCCGCGCGAACGCCCCGCCGACAAGCAGACCCAGGCCGACCAGCAGCACGCCCGCTTCAAGGACGAGACCAGCGACTTCCTCGCCTATCTCAACCTCTGGCGCTACCTCCGCGAGCAGCAGAAGGAGCGCGGCTCGTCCTCCTTCCGCCGGATGTGCAAGCAGGAGTACCTCAACTTCCTTCGCATCCGCGAATGGCAGGACATCTACACGCAGTTGCGCACGGTCGCCAAGCAGATGGGCATCCACCTCAACGAGGACGACGCCCCCGCCGACCGCATCCACGTCTCCCTCCTCGCGGGCCTGCTCTCCCACATCGGCATGAAGGAGGTGAAGGACGCCGGCGGCGAGGGCGGGAGGAGCTCGGGGAAGAACGAGTACCTGGGCGCCCGCAACGCCAAGTTCGCGATCTTCCCGGGCTCGGCCCTGTTCAAGAAGCCCCCGCGCTTCGTGATGTCGGCCGAACTCGTGGAGACCTCGCGCCTGTGGGCCCGGGTCAACGCGAAGATCGAGCCGGAGTGGGTCGAGCCCCTCGCCCAGCACCTGATCAAGCGCACCTACAGCGAGCCGCACTGGGAGAAGGACCAGGCGGCCGTGATGGCCTACGAGAAGGTCACGCTCTACGGCGTGCCGATCGTGGCGCAGCGGAAGGTCAACTACGGCCGGATCGAGCCGGAGCTCAGCCGCGAGCTGTTCATCCGCAACGCGCTCGTCGAGGGCGACTGGCGCACCCACCACAAGTTCTTCTCGGACAACCGCCGCCTGCTGACCGAGGTCGAGGAGCTGGAGCACCGCGCCCGGCGCCGGGACATCCTCGTCGACGACGAGACGCTGTTCGACTTCTACGACCGGCGCATCCCCGAACACGTCGTCTCCGGCGCGCACTTCGACTCCTGGTGGAAGCACAAGCGGCACGAGCAGCCCGACTTCCTCGACTTCGAGCGCGAGATGCTCATCAACGAGAAGGCGGGCGAGGTCACCAAGGCCGACTACCCCGACTCGTGGCGCCAGGGGAACCTGAAGTTCCGTGTGACGTACCAGTTCGAGCCGGGCGCGGACGCCGACGGCGTGACCGTGCACATCCCGCTGCAGGTCCTCAACCAGGTCACGGACGAGGGCTTCGACTGGCAGATCCCGGGCCTCAGGGAGGAGCTGGTCACGGAGCTCATCCGCTCGCTGCCCAAGCCGATCCGGCGCAACTACGTCCCCGCGCCCAACTACGCGAAGGCCTTCCTGGACAAGGCGGTCCCGCTCCAGGAACCCCTCACCGCCACGATGGCCCGCGAGCTGCGGCTCATGGTCGGAGTCCCCTTCGACGCCGAGGACTTCGACTGGGACAAGGTTCCCGAGCACCTGAAGATCACCTTCCGGATCGTCGACGAGCGGCGCCGCAAGCTGGCCGAGGACAAGGACCTGGAGGCGCTGAAGCTCCGGCTGAAGCCCAGGGCGCGCAAGGCCCTGTCACAGGCGGCAGCGGCGACGGCCGAACGCCAGGGCGGCCCGTCCCTGGAGCGCACGGGCCTCACCGACTGGACGATCGGCACGCTCACGCGCGTCTTCGAGACGCGCAGGGCCGGCCAGCCGGTCAAGGCCTACCCGGCGCTGGTCGACGACGGAGACACGGTCTCGGTCCGCCTCTTCGACACCGAGGCCGAGCAGGCCGAGGCGATGTGGAAGGGCACCCGCCGCCTGATCCTGCGCAACATCCCCGTGAACCCCGCGAAGTTCGCCTCCGACAAGCTGACCAACGCCCAGAAGCTCGCGCTGTCCTCGAACCCGCACGGCTCCGTGCAGGCCCTCTTCGACGACTGCGCGACGGCGGCGGCGGACAAGCTGATCGGCGACTTCGGCGGGCCCGCGTGGGACGAGGAGTCCTACCGGAAGCTGTACGACAAGGTGCGCGCCGAGATCGTGGACACGACCGTCCGTGCGGTGGGCCAGGTGCAGCAGGTCCTGGCGGCCTGGCAGGCCTGTGAGCGCCGTCTGAAGGCCGTGCGCAGCCCGGCGCTGCTGCCGAACCTCCAGGACGTGCGGCAGCAGCTGGACGCCCTCGTGAAGCCCGGCTTCGTCACGGCGGCGGGCGTGCGGCGGCTGCCGGACCTGATGCGCTACCTGGTCGCGGCCGACCGGCGCCTGCAGCAGATGCCGACCAACGTCCAGCGCGACACCACGCGCATGGAGAAGGTCCGGGAGATGCAGGACGAGTACGCCTGGCTGCTGGAGCAGATGCCGCAGGGCCGGCCGGTGCCGCGTCAGGTCCTGGACGTCCGCTGGATGCTGGAGGAGCTCCGGGTCAGCTATTTCGCCCACGCGCTGGGCACGGCATACCCCATCTCCGACAAGCGGATCGTGAAGGCGATCGACGCGCTGGCACCGTGACCGTCCGCGCACCCTGGGTGAGTTCGACCAGGGGCTCACCCTCCTGTACAGTCTCTTCTCGCAGCGCAACGCAAGAAAAGCGCGGCAAAACCTGGTCCTGTGGAGCAGTTTGGAGTGCTCGCCACCCTGTCAAGGTGGAGGCCGCGGGTTCAAATCCCGTCAGGACCGCAGCAAAGAAGAAGGCCCACACCCCGCAAGGGGCGTGGGCCTTCTCCGTGCCCGCCAATCACGGCCGCGGCGCTGCCCGACAAGGCGGAGGCCGCGCCCGCGGCACAGCCGCCATCAGACGCAGCAAATCCCGTCAGGACCGCAGCAGAGGGCCCGGATCTTCGGATCCGGGCCCTTTTGTCTGCCCTGCGGGCCCTCCGGGTCAGCGCCGGTGCGTGCACGGCTCCGTGCGCCCCCACGCGCCGTCTTGACGCCCCCTCATTCGCTCGGTACCCCAGAACCAGGGCCGTTCCCCGTACGGCCCCTGGAGGTGGCGTATGGCGGCATCGGCTAGGCACGAGACGCGGGCCCTGCTCCGCGCGCACCTGGCGGCCGCGTCGTCCTACGGGCATCTCACCCGGCACTGCCCGATCTGCCGTCACCTGCTGCGGCTGGCGATGGAGTCCACCCCGTACACACCCCCGGCGGCGCACCCGGCGGAGGACGAGGTCACCGAGGACGAGAGCCCCGCACCCGCGTGAGGCTTCCTCAACACCCGTGCGCGCAGGGGGAGCTGGAGCAGGAGGCTCCTCTACCGCACCGGCGGCGGAGCTAACAAGCCGCTCGGTATGTGACGGGTGTCACCGCATGAGTTTTCCGAAGTGCGGTACTTACCCGCCTCCTACAAAGGGTCAATTTAATATGTGCAATTGCACCTTGTCCGAGGTGCCGCACACAGCTGATCCGACACCCCTCCCCAGACTCCGACAAGCCCGCTCACAGCGGGGTCGGCCGCCCGTGCCCGGAGCACAAAAAAGATCGCGCTGGACCCGGCGGAGTCCAGCGCGATCGACGACGCACCCTGTTACATGCCCGGAAAGCTCTTACTGGCTTGGGCGTGGGGCCTGTTGGGGCAGGACCCCGCGTCGCTTGGAGCTGTGGGTCCGGACGTCACGGCCAGTTGGGGGACGGACCGCTATGCCCGGTATTCAGTTGTTCAGGCCTCGCTGCGCTGCTGCGGAATGCCCGCGAGCAGAGCGCGGACCTCGGCCTCGCGGTAGCGCCGATGCCCGCCGAGCGTGCGGATCGACGTGAGCTTGCCGGCCTTCGCCCACCGCGTGACCGTCTTGGGGTCGACGCGGAACATCGTGGCGACCTCAGCCGGGGTCAGCAGCGGCTCGGCATCAGGGGTGCGAGCGGTCATGAGCGGCCTCCTCGGGAGAACCGAACCTTCTCGGTTCTTTCCTCTAAATTCTGCACCTTGACCCGCGTTGCCCGAAATGGCGGACGCGAGTCGAGTCGGTTATAGGACGAACGGCTTGTCCTCGGCACTACAACTACACCATCTGTCCAGCCGCGTCGGCCAAACCGATGGAATTGCCCCTCCAGGTGTCCATCAGCGACGGAACCCGATGGACCATGCCATAGCGGACAGTCACGCCACTGTGACGATCAGTCACAGGGGCGATCAGGAGTCACCAGACCCCCCAAAGCGTGCAATGCCGAGATTCCGCCCATAGTGCAGCACTACGGGACGGAAGGAGCCCTCCCCGGACTCCTTGTCCTATTTTGGCATGAGGAGGGGCAAGGGACGCAAGGGCCTCGTACGTGTAGTCCGTCACGCTTGGCCCACTTGAGAGGTACGCCCGGATCGGGTCCTACGTCCCTTGTTGACGATGCCTCAGGAAACGCACAGCCCGCTTCAGGAACTCGGTGCGAGGACGAAACCCCAAATCGGGCGGTTCGTCAAACGTCAGTTCGTGACCGACCGCGAGCGGTCCGTGCGGACGGCAAGGTCAGGGGTCAGTTGGCCGACCGCAGATCCCGTACCGAGCGCCACCGCTCCACGAGCCGGGCGTAGGCCACCCCGGCGGCCGCGCCGTCGCCCCGGCGCAGCGCGGCGATCCCCTCGGCCACGTCGGCGGCCGAGTGGTCGTCCTCCAGCGTCCCGGCCGGCACGGCGTGCACCAGACCGCCGTAGTCCAGTTCCACGAGCGAACGCGGGTGGAACTCCTCCAGCCAGCGCCCGACGTCCAGCAGGCCGTCGATCAGCGGCCCCTCGTCCATGGCCTCCCGCAGGGCGCGCAGGCCGCGGGCCACGCGCCGCCGGGCCTCGACCATGGGGGTGCGGTAGCGCAGCACGGGCGGGCTGTCCGCGCTGGCGCCCTTGTCGTACTCGCGCTCCTCGTCGGAGACCAGCACGAACCAGCTGATCGGTACCTGCCAGGTGGCCGTGCGGATCCACGGGCGGGCGTCGGGGTTGATCGCCAGCCAGCGCTCGTAGTCCTGGGCGGCCTGGTGGCGCAGGACGGGCGGCAGGACCGCGTCCAGGACGGGCGGCGGGAGCTCGTCCGAGAGCTCCTCCAGGGCCAGCCAGCCGCGCAGCCGGGTGCGCCAGGGGCAGACGCAGACGACCCCGTCCACGTCGAGCACGAAGGCGTCCTCGCTCTCGTGCACCGGCACCGGGACCGGCGGGGTGGGGGCCAAGTCGGCCAGCGCGCCGCGGAGTTCGTCCTGGTACGAGGGACGGTCCGGACGGCGGGCGTACCGGGCCCAGTGGTCGCGCTCCGGCTCCGGGAAGGCGGCCAGCGGTTCGTACACGCGCAGGTAGGTCGCATAGGGGACGATCACCGAGGACACCTTGGGCACGCCTGCTCCCTCCCCCGCGTATCGCCGCGAAAACCTGCGGAACCCGCTCACGATCGCACGGGAAACCCAGGCAAATCGTCGCACGGCTGTACTCCGGTCGGAGGTGATCCTGAGCACCGGGCGGCCGGCGGGGCCCCCAGGCTCTAATCTCATGCTCAACAGTCCCCGCCACCCGCACGGGGGCTGCTTCCACCCGCCGCAACTTACTCAGGAGTCACCACCGTGACCGACGTAACCGGCGCACCTGCTGATGTCCTGCACACCCTGTTCCACGCGGACCAGGGAGGCCATGAGCAAGTCGTGCTCTGCCAGGACCGCGCGAGCGGCCTCAAGGCCGTCATCGCCCTGCACTCCACCGCCCTGGGCCCCGCGCTCGGCGGTACGCGCTTCTACCCCTACGCGAACGAGGCCGAGGCCGTCGCCGACGCGCTGAACCTCGCCCGCGGCATGTCGTACAAGAACGCCATGGCCGGTCTCGACCACGGCGGCGGCAAGGCCGTGATCATCGGCGACCCGGAGCAGATCAAGACCGAGGAGCTGCTGCTGGCGTACGGCCGGTTCGTGGCCTCGCTCGGCGGCCGGTACGTCACCGCCTGCGACGTCGGCACCTACGTGGCCGACATGGACGTCGTCGCCCGGGAGTGCCGCTGGACGACCGGCCGCTCCCCGGAGAACGGCGGCGCCGGGGACTCCTCCGTCCTCACCGCGTTCGGCGTCTACCAGGGCATGCGGGCCTCCGCCCAGCACCTGTGGGGCGACCCCTCGCTGCGCGCGAAGCGGGTCGGCATCGCCGGCGTCGGCAAGGTCGGCCACCACCTGGTGGAGCACCTGGTCAAGGAGGGCGCCGAGGTCTTCGTCACGGACGTGCGCGAGGACGCCGTACGGCGGATCACCGAGCGGCACCGGGACGTCATGGCCGTGAAGGACACCGACGAGCTGATCCGCATCGACGGTCTGGGCATCTACGCCCCCTGCGCGCTGGGCGGGGCGCTGGACGACGACACCGTGCCGGTGCTGACCGCCGAGGTGGTCTGCGGGGCCGCCAACAACCAGCTCGCCCACCCGGGCGTGGAGAAGGACCTCGCCGACCGCGGGATCCTCTACGCGCCGGACTACGTGGTGAACGCCGGCGGCGTCATCCAGGTCGCCGACGAACTGCACGGCTTCGACTTCGAGCGGTGCAAGGCCAAGGCGGCCGGGATCTTCGACACCACGCTCGCCATATTCGCACGTGCGAAGGAGGACGGTATTCCGCCGGCCGCCGCGGCCGACCGGATCGCCGAGCAGCGGATGCACGACGCGGCCGCGGCGCGCCGGGCGCGCTGACCCGGGTCCGGGCACCGCGACTCGCACGTTTGGCCGGTACCCGCCGGTGGGCAGTTAGAGACAACTCTCACTTCTACCGGCGGGTCGACCGCCGATAAGTGGTTAAAATCGCGGTTGACCAGCGAGGACGGGGCGCCTCGAAGGTCCTGGGCGCGGGCACGTCATGCGGGCGACGTACCGTATGGGCGCGGGCTCAGGTACCGTGGAAGCCCTACGGACCGGTCTCTCTGCGGAGAGTCCGTGCCGGACCATGAACGCGTGTCAAGACTCTGGGGCCGTCGAGCCCCGTCGTTGAGGGGGTCGAGCCATGGGGCGCGGCCGGGCCAAGGCCAAGCAGACGAAGGTCGCCCGCCAGCTGAAGTACAACAGCGGTGGGACTGACCTCTCACGCCTGGCCGAGGAGCTGGGTGCATCGCCTTCGAATCCGCAGCCGCCTAACGGCGAGCCGTTCGAAGACGATGAGGACGACGACCTGTACGCACGGTACGCCGACCTCTACGAGGACGACGACGACGAGGACGACCAGTCCTCGCAGCATCGTCGCGGCGCTTGACCTTGCACTAGAGCATTAACCCGGTCGGTGACTCCGGTCACCGACCGGGTTCTGTGCTGCGTGCGGGGTGACAACCGTGCTCAGGCGGCGTAGTCACCGATCAGGGCGGCACCGGTGGGGTGCTCGCCCCGTTCCGTGATCTCTCCTGCCACCCAGGCGTCCACGCCTCGGTCGGCGAGGGTCGCCAGGGCCACCTCGGTGGACTCCTGGGGCACGATCGCGATCATGCCGACACCCATGTTCAGGGTCTTCTCGAGCTCCAGGCGCTCCACGTTGCCCGTGCGGCCGACGAGGTCGAAGATCGGCGCGGGGGTCCAGGTGGAGCGGTCGACGATCGCGTGCAGCTCGTCGGGAATGACCCGGGCCAGGTTGGCCGCGAGTCCGCCGCCGGTGACGTGGCTGAAGGCGTGCACCTCGGTGGTGCGCATCAGGGCCAGGCAGTCCAGCGAGTAGATCTTCGTCGGCTCCAGCAGCTCCTCGCCGAGGGTGCGGCCGAGCTCCTCGAGGTGCGCGTCCAGCGCGAGGCCGGCCTGGTTCAGCAGGACGTGCCGGACCAGGGAGTACCCGTTCGAGTGAAGACCGGAGGACGCCATGGCGATCACCGCGTCACCCGTACGGATACGATCCGCGCCCAGCAGCCGGTCGGCCTCCACGACGCCCGTGCCGGCGCCGGCGACGTCGAAGTCGTCCGCGCCCAGCAGGCCCGGGTGCTCGGCCGTCTCGCCGCCGACCAGGGCGCACCCGGCCAGCACACAGCCCTCGGCGATGCCCTTGACGATCGCGGCGACCCGCTCGGGGTGGACCTTGCCGACGCAGATGTAGTCGGTCATGAACAGCGGCTCGGCGCCGCACACCACGATGTCGTCCATGACCATCGCGACCAGGTCGTGGCCGATGGTGTCGTAGACGCCCAGCTGCCGGGCGATGTCGACCTTGGTGCCGACGCCGTCCGTCGCGGAGGCGAGCAGGGGGCGCTCGTAGTTCTTCAGGGCGGAGGCGTCGAAGAGGCCGGCGAAGCCGCCGAGGCCGCCGAGGACCTCGGGGCGCTGGGCCTTCTTCACCCACTCCTTCATCAGGTCGACGGCGCGGTCGCCGGCTTCGATGTCGACGCCCGCGGCTGCGTAGCTGGCGCCGCCTTCGGCAATGGGTTTCTCGGACATGGCTAAAGAGAACCTTCGTGTCGTACGGCGGGGAGGACGGGCCGTCTAGGGACGGCGGATCGCGTCGGCGGCGGCCGTGGCGGCCGGGCCGGCGGCCAGCTCCGTCTCCAGCAGCTGCTTGCCGAGCAGCTCGGGGTCCGGGAGCTCCATCGGGTACTCGCCGTCGAAGCAGGCGCGGCACAGGTTCGGCTTGGCGATGGTGGTCGCCTCGATCATGCCGTCGATGGAGATGTAGGCCAGGGAGTCGGCGCCCAGGGAGGTGCCGATCTCGTCGATGGTCATGCCGTTGGCGATGAGCTCGGCGCGGGTGGCGAAGTCGATGCCGAAGAAGCAGGGCCACTTCACGGGCGGCGAGGAGATCCGGATGTGGACCTCGGCGGCACCCGCCTCGCGGAGCATGCGGACCAGGGCGCGCTGGGTGTTGCCGCGCACGATCGAGTCGTCGACGACGACCAGGCGCTTGCCCTTGATGACTTCCTTCAGCGGGTTCAGCTTCAGGCGGATGCCCAGCTGGCGGATGGTCTGCGAGGGCTGGATGAAGGTCCGGCCGACGTAGGCGTTCTTGACCAGGCCGGCGCCGAACGGGATACCGGAGGCCTCCGCGTAGCCGATGGCGGCGGGCGTTCCCGATTCCGGGGTCGCTATCACCAGGTCGGCCTCGACCGGGGCCTCCTTCGCCAGCTTGCGGCCCATCTCCACGCGGGAGAGGTACACGTTCCGGCCGGCGATGTCGGTGTCCGGGCGGGCCAGGTAGACGTACTCGAAGACGCAGCCCTTGGGCTTCGCTTCCGCGAATCGGGAGGTGCGCAGGCCGTTCTCGTCGATGGCGACGAACTCGCCCGGCTCGATCTCGCGGACGTAGGAGGCGCCGCAGATGTCGAGGGCGGCGGACTCGGAGGCGACGACCCAGCCGCGCTCCAGGCGGCCGAGGACCAGCGGGCGGATGCCCTGCGGGTCGCGGGCCGCGTACAGGGTGTGCTCGTCCATGAAGACGAGGGAGAAGGCGCCCCGGACCTGCGGGAGGACGCTGTGGGCGGCCTCCTCGATGGTCAGCGGCTTGCCTTCCTCGTCCGTCTGGGCCGCGAGGAGCGCGGTGAGCAGGTCGGTGTCGTTGGTCGCCGCGACGCGCGGGGTACGGCCGCCCTCCTGCTTGGGCAGGTCGGCGACCATCTCGGCGAGCTGGGCGGTGTTGACGAGGTTGCCGTTGTGGCCGAGCGCGATGGAGCCGTGCCCGGTGGCACGGAACGTCGGCTGGGCGTTCTCCCAGACGGACGCACCGGTGGTCGAGTAGCGGGCGTGTCCGACCGCGATGTGACCCTGGAGCGAGCCGAGGGAGGTCTCGTCGAAGACCTGGGAGACCAGGCCCATGTCCTTGAAGACGAGGATCTGCGAGCCGTTGCTGACCGCGATTCCCGCGGATTCCTGGCCTCGATGCTGGAGGGCGTAGAGCCCGAAGTACGTGAGCTTGGCGACCTCTTCGCCCGGAGCCCAGACACCGAAGACGCCACAAGCGTCCTGGGGGCCCTTCTCACCGGGGAGCAGGTCGTGGTTGAGTCGTCCGTCACCACGTGGCACGCCACCGAGTGTAGGCGAGGTCGACCACTGGTCCGAATTGGGGATACCGGACTTTCCGGGGGATCACCGCTCGGCGACAGCTCGCACACGCGTGCCGTTTTCGCTGGTCAGCGTCAGAGTTTGGTGATCGACTCCGTACTTCAGCTTCCCGTCGAAAAGTCGCAGCAGGGTCTTCTCGTCGGCCATGAGTGAGTCTTCGCACATCATTCGGGTCGTGGCCGGGGGGCCGAGGGTGATATGGCCGTCGCGGACCGTGGCCCTGGCGTTGACCTTGTTGCAGCCGAGGCTGCCGGAGACGGTGCCCTTCTTCGCGTCGAAGGTGAGGTGGGCGCGGCCGTCGGCCCGGGGGCTCGTGACGGTCCAGCGGGTGCCGGCGAGCCGCGCGTCCTTCGCCTCGGTGAGGCGGACGGTCTCGCCACCGTCGGTGGTGAGGGTGAGGCGGTCGCCTTCCACCCGGGCCCGGAACTCGTGGCCGGACAGCGTGCGCGCGAGGGTCTCCTCGAACGCCATGGGCGTGTCCTCGCAGGCCATCTCCGTGGCCATGGTCCTGCCGAGCCGGACGCGGTCGCCGTCGACGGTGGCCTCGGCGCCGAAGGTGTTGCAGCCGAGGCTGCCCTCCGCCCGGCCGTCGGCGAGAGTGACGTGGGCGCCGGTGGGGGCCTTGTGGGTCTTCCCGTCGGCGGTGACGCTGTCCACGCTCCACCGCACGCCGGTGACCGGCCGCTCGGCGCCGACCGAGCCGCTGCCGCCGTCCGCCTTCTCGCTGCCGCAGGCCGCCATGAGCGGGACGAGCATGGCGGCGGCCGTCAGTGTCATGCGCTGCTTCTGCCTGTCCATGCCCCTTCGACGGGACACCCGGGGGGATCGGTTCCCCTCATGTCATCAGGGGCAGGTGGACCGACAGGTCCGCGCGTTCCCCGCTCGCGCGCACCCGGGCGTCCCCGAGGGCCTGCGCCCACTCCAGCCGCCCGGTCGCCAGCCGGATCCAGGTCAGCGGGTCCGTCTCGACGACGTTGGGCGGGGTCCCCCGGGTGTGCCTCGGCCCCTGGACGCACTGCACCACCGCGTAGGGCGGCACCCGCACCTCCGTCGAACCGCCGGGTGCCTTCACGGCGAGCGCGTCGGCCAGCAGCCGGGTGCAGGCGGCCAGGGCCTGCCGGTCGCAGGGGACGTCCAGGCCGGGGACGGCGGCGTTGAGGTCGTCGGTGTGGACGACGAGTTCGACGGTGCGGGTGACCAGGTAGTCGGCGAGCGGCAGGGCGCCGGCCCCGGTGGCGAGCAGCCGGGTGCCGGGATGCGCGTCGAGGTCGGCGGTGAAGCGCTCCTCGGCGGCGGCGAGGTAGGCCACCGGGTCCGGGTGGCGCTCGGCCAGTTCGCGGGCGTACGCGGCGATGTCCGGGGCCTCGGCCGCGATCGAGAAGGGCCAGTCGAGCAGGGTGGCGTCCTGCCGGGCCGGCTCGGGCAGGTCCACCAGGCGGGAGACGGCCCGCAGGATCATCCCGACGTGCGCCACCAGGTCCCGGACCGTCCAGTCGCCGAGCCGGGTGGGCAGGGCGAGCTGCTCGGGCGTGAGCCCGGCGACGGCGGTCCGCACGTGCCCGAACTGGGCGAGCACGGCCGTGCGGATCTTGACGGGGTCGTAGCTGCGGGGGCGTTTCCTGGCCGGGGGCATGGGGGTCAGCCTAGGGCGGGCGCCGCGGCGGGCGCGTCGAAGGTCTCGCCGTTGCGGGGGACGCCGATCCCGCGCCAGGTGAAGGGCACGCCCCGGGCGGCGTCGGGGTCCGGGGCGTCCATCAGCTGGAAGTGCAGGTGGGGTTCGGAGGAGTTGCCGGAGTTGCCGCAGCGGGCGATCGGCTGCCCGGCGCGGACGCGGTCGCCCTCGCGGACGGTGACGGAGCCGCGCCGCAGGTGGGCGTAGGCGGCGTAGGTGCCGTCGCCGAGGTCGAGGACGACGTGGTTGCCGAGGATGTGCCCGGTGCCGCACAGCTCGCGCACCGAGCCCTCGATCAGCATGAGGTGGAGCAGCCCCGGCAGGGAGGTGCGGCTGAGGTGATCGCGCCGGCGGTGCTGTGCCCGTACGACGGTGGCGTCGGCGACCGCGAGGACCGGGGCGCCGAAGGCCGGGAACTCCCGGGGGCGGCGGGCGAGCGGCCACAGCGGGCGGAAGGCGGGGCGGGCACCGGGCGCCGGTTCGGCCACGACGTCGATGGCGTAGGTCTGGCCGTGGGCGTGGACGCCGTGGCTGGGGGTGCGGTCCGCCGGGCTGTTCAGGGCGCGCCAGCGGCCGGTGACGGGCGGGGCGACCTCGACGGGCTCGCGGGCCACCCGGGGACTGTCCGGGGCGCCGCCCCACCGGTTGGCGACCGTGACGACCCCGTACGCGAGCACCAGCGGCAGCAGGTCCCACAGGGCCGGATGGCTCCAGCCCAGACTCACGTGGGCGATCACCAGGCCGATGAAGAGCAGCTGGAGAGCCCGGAAGGCGACCATGCCGAGCTTGCGGACGGACATCTCTCCCCCTGTTCGGCTACGGACGGGCCGTCGCCAGCGCCACCAGCAGCGGGACGACCCGGGCCGGCGGCACCTCGTAGCGGCCCCGGCCGGTCGAGTGCAGCCAGCCCGTGCCCATGAGCCGGCTCAGATGGTGGTAGATCTGGCCGGTCGTGCCGACCTCGTCCAGTTCGGCGAGTTCGGCGGCGGTGCGGCGGCCTCCGATGATCTCGCGCAGCAGCCGGAGCCGGACGGGGTGGCCGAGCGCCGCGAAGGACTCGGCGGCCGCGGCCCCGTCGCCGTCCAGGAGCTCCTGGGTGAGGGCGGTCATCTGCCAGGCGTACTCCTCGCCGGTCGGCAGCCGTACGGCGCCGGTGTAGAGGACGCCTCCGTCGGCGACGCCCGCGCCGGAGAGCTGGTCCTTGAGCCCGTTCAGGGCCCAGAAGTCGCCTCCGTCGACACGGGGGCCGGCGTGCCGGTCGCCTTCCAGAGCCGCCAGGCGGCGTTCGAGGTCGGCGACGCGCTGTTCCAGATCCACACTCCGAGATTACGGAAGTACGTAATAGCGTGCAAGCCTTCTCGCGGGGATGCCGCCCCGGGCACGGCGAAGCCCCCGCCCGGACGGACCGGACGGGGGCTTCGAGCCGTCGCTTACGCCAGCAGCGCCGGGATCGTGTTCTCGTAGGTCTCGCGGAGCTCGGCCAGGGTGAGCGTGAACTCGCCCTGGACGTCGACCGTCTCGCCGTCCACGACACCGATGCGGGTGGCCGGGAGGCCCCGGGCGCCGCACATGTCGGTGAAGCGGAGCTCCTCGGAGCGCGGGACGGCCACGACCGCGCGGCCCGCCGACTCGGAGAACAGGAAGGTGAAGGCGTCCAGACCGTCCGGGACGATCAGACGGGCGCCCTTGTCCCCGAGCAGCGCCGACTCGACCACGGCCTGGATCAGACCGCCGTCGGACAGGTCGTGCGCGGAGTCGATCATGCCGTCGCGGGAGGCGGAGATCAGGATCTCGGCCAGCAGGCGCTCGCGCTCCAGGTCGACCTGCGGGGGCAGGCCGCCGAGGTGGTCGTGGATCACCTGCGACCAGGCCGAGCCGCCGAACTCCTCACGCGTGTCGCCGAGGAGGTAGAGCAGCTGGCCCTCCTCCTGGAAGGCGACCGGCGTGCGGCGGGCCACGTCGTCGATGACGCCCAGGACCGCGACGACCGGCGTCGGGTGGATGGCCGCCTCGCCCGTCTGGTTGTAGAGGGAGACGTTGCCGCCCGTGACCGGCGTGCCGAGCTGCTGGCAGGCGTCCGCCAGACCGCGCACGGCCTCCGCGAACTGCCACATCACCGCGGGGTCCTCGGGCGAGCCGAAGTTCAGGCAGTCGGAGACGGCCAGCGGCCTGGCGCCGGTGGTGGCGACGTTGCGGTACGCCTCCGCCAGCGCGAGCTGGGCGCCGTGGTACGGGTCGAGCTTGGCGTACCGGCCGTTGCCGTCCGTGGCGATGGCCACGCCGAGGCCGGTCTCCTCGTCGATCCGGATCATGCCGGAGTCCTCGGGCTGGGCCAGGACGGTGTTGCCCTGCACGAAGTGGTCGTACTGCTGGGTGATCCACTTCTTCGACGCCTGGTTGGGGGAGCCCACCAGCTTCAGGACCTGGTCCTTCAGCTCCTCGGACGTCTCCGGCCGCGGCAGCTTGTTCGCGTCGTCCGCCTGCAGCGCGTCCTGCCAGGACGGGCGGGCGTAGGGACGCTCGTAGACCGGGCCCTCGTGGGCGACCGTGCGCGGGTCGACGTCGACGATCTTGCCGCCGTGCCAGTAGATCTCCAGGCGGTCGCCGTCGGTCACCTCACCGATGACGGTGGCGATGACGTCCCACTTCTCGCAGATCTCCAGGAAGCGGTCGACCTTCTCCGGCTCGACGACCGCGCACATGCGCTCCTGCGACTCGCTCATGAGGATCTCCTCGGGCGAGAGCGTGGAGTCGCGCAGCGGCACGTCGTCCAGGGTGACGCGCATGCCACCCGAGCCGTTCGAGGCGAGCTCGGAGGTGGCGCAGGACAGGCCGGCGGCGCCGAGGTCCTGGATGCCGGCGACCAGCTTCTCCCTGAACGCCTCCAGGGTGCACTCGATGAGGAGCTTCTCCTGGAAGGGGTCGCCGACCTGGACGGCCGGGCGCTTGGAGGGCTTGGCGTCGTCGAAGGTCTCCGAGGCCAGGATGGAGGCGCCGCCGATGCCGTCGCCGCCGGTGCGGGCCCCGTACAGGATGACCTTGTTGCCCGCGCCGGACGCCTTCGCGAGGTGGATGTCCTCGTGCCGCATGACGCCGATGGCACCGGCGTTGACCAGCGGGTTGCCCTGGTAGCAGGAGTCGAAGACGACCTCGCCGCCGATGTTGGGCAGGCCCAGGCAGTTGCCGTAGCCGCCGATGCCCGCGACGACGCCCGGCAGGACGCGCTTGGTGTCGGGGTGGTCGGCCGCGCCGAAGCGCAGCGGGTCGACGACCGCGACCGGACGGGCGCCCATGGCGATGATGTCGCGGACGATGCCGCCCACACCGGTGGCCGCGCCCTGGTAGGGCTCGACGTACGACGGGTGGTTGTGCGACTCGACCTTGAAGGTGACCGCGTAGCCCTGGCCGACGTCGACCACACCGGCGTTCTCGCCGATGCCGACGAGCATGGCGTCGGACTCGGGGGCCTTCTCACCGAACTGGCGCAGGTGCACCTTGCTGCTCTTGTACGAGCAGTGCTCCGACCACATCACCGAGTACATGGCGAGTTCGGCCCCGGTGGGCCGGCGGCCGAGGATCTCGACCACGCGCTCGTACTCGTCCTTCTTCAGGCCCAGTTCGGCCCAGGGCAGCTCGACGTCGGGGGTCGCGGCCGCGTGCTCGACCGTGTCCAGAGGCGTCCGGCTCATGCGTTGACCAGCTTCTTGAGGATCGAGGTGAAGAACGGGAGGCCGTCGGTGCGGCCGGTGCCGATCAGCGGCTCGACGGCGTGCTCGGGGTGCGGCATGAGGCCGACCACGTTGCCGGCCTCGTTGGTGACGCCGGCGATGTCCCGCTGCGAGCCGTTGGGGTTGAAGTCCACGTAGCGGAAGGCGACGCGGCCCTCGGCCTCCAGCTGGTCGAGCGTGTACGCGTCGGCGACGTACTGCCCGTCGTTGTTCTTCAGCGGGATGTGGATCTCCTGGCCGGCCGTGTAGTCGGTGGTCCAGGCGGTCTCGGCGTTCTCCACCCGCAGCTTCTGGTCGCGGCAGATGAAGTGCAGGTGGTCGTTGCGCAGCATCGTGCCGGGCAGCAGGTGGGCCTCGGTGAGGAT
Organism: Streptomyces sp. DT190; assembly: GCF_049846985.1. Classification (NCBI taxonomy): domain Bacteria; kingdom Bacillati; phylum Actinomycetota; class Actinomycetes; order Kitasatosporales; family Streptomycetaceae; genus Streptomyces; species Streptomyces sp. DT190. Next base: position 43,843 of record NZ_JBNCNM010000002.1, read on the forward strand.
CTGGAAGCCGTTGCAGATGCCGAGCACCGGCAGTCCGGCCTTCGCCTGCTCCAGCAGGGGCTCCATCACCGGCGAGAAACGGGCGATGGCCCCGGCGCGCAGGTAATCGCCGTAGGAGAAACCACCGCACAGCACCACGGCGTCGACCTGCTTGAGGTCCTTGTCCTTGTGCCAGAGGGCGACGGGCTCGGCGCCCGCGAGACGGATCGCGCGCTGGGTGTCGCGGTCGTCGAGCGAACCCGGGAAAGTGACGACGCCAATACGAGCGGTCACTTCACGGCCTCCGCGACTTCCTCGACGCGGACCGTGAAGTCCTCGATCACGGTGTTCGCGAGGAAGGACTCCGCAAGATCGTGAATGCGGGCGAGGGCGGCCTCGTCGACCGGCCCGTCAACTTCCAGTTCGAAACGCTTTCCCTGGCGGACGTCCGAGATCCCCTCGAAACCCAGCCGCGGCAGTGCGCGCTGCACCGCCTGGCCCTGGGGGTCGAGGATCTCCGGCTTGAGCATGACGTCGACTACGACGCGTGCCACTGGCACTCCCGGTGTGTGGTGCTGAGCAGGTTCCTTCAGACTACCCGCACAAAATTTCTACGCGCGTCGACTTGTAGGAAGCTACGTGACCGTCATCACGATCCGGCATCGACGAGCGCACACACGGAAATTTCCGGGAAAGATTCCCGATCGACACCCGGAACCCATTGCGTTCGGACACGCAGAAGGATTTAGTCAGGGCTTCACCATGCATTGCCGGGCACTGTAGAAATGAATTGGCAAGTGCCGCAAGAAGGGACCGATATTCGTGGCGCAGAAGGTCGTGGTCACTCTCTTTGACGACATCGACGGCTCGGAAGCGACGGAAACGATCGCCTTCGGACTGGACGGCAGGTCGTACGAGATCGACCTGAGCGAGGTCAATGCCGGCGAACTGCGGAAGGCGCTCGCGCCCTACGTGGAGGCCGGCCGCAAGCGGTCCCGTTCGGGCAGGGCGTACCGGCAGACCGAGGTCGCCCCCGACCCGTCGGCGGTGCGCGCCTGGGCCCAGGCCAACCGCATGGAGGTCCCCGCGCGCGGGCGCATCCCCAAGAAGGTCTACGAGGCGTTCAGCGCCGCGCAGTGACGGCCTCGCGGGCCCCCGCCGACGACCGGCCACCGACCCCTCGCGGCAACCGACTTGCGCAGCACCCCCGCTGATCAGCTAGAGTCTGGAGCACGCCGAGGGGCGAGGCCGAAAGGCCCAGCTCACGGAACACGCGGGTGTAGTTCAGTAGTAGAACATCCCCCTTCCAGGGGGAAGGCGCAGTGTGCGATTCCTGTCACCCGCTCTGCATCGCCGTACCGACCACTCCTGTGGATCAGGTAGGCTGGTGCCCGCACCGGTCAGTGAAAGCTGGTCGGGAGCAATGCGGACGTAGCTCAGTTGGTAGAGCGCAACCTTGCCAAGGTTGAGGTCGCGAGTTCGAACCTCGTCGTCCGCTCGGGAATGAGACCCCGGTCCTGATGGACCGGGGTCTTTTCGTTTCCCCGGGACTCTCTGACATTTGTCATGCCGAGTGATGACAGCGCGCACTGCTCCGCGGGCCGTGCGGACGGAACGCTGGAAGCATGCAAACCAACGGACACGAACACGTGATTGAGGTCACCGACCTGCGGCGTGTGTACGGGGGCGGGTTCGAGGCGGTACGCGGAATCAGCTTCTCCGTCCGGCGCGGGGAGATCTTCGCGCTGCTCGGCACCAACGGCGCGGGAAAGACGTCGACCGTCGAACTGCTGGAAGGACTCGCGGCGCCGGCCGCCGGCCGTATCCGGGTCCTCGGGCACGACCCGTACACCGAGCGGGCCGCCGTACGGCCCCGCACCGGCGTGATGCTGCAGGAGGGCGGGTTCCCGTCCGAGCTGACCGTCGCCGAGACCGCGCGGATGTGGGCCGGGTGCGTGAGCGGGGCCCGGCCGCCCGCGGAGGTGCTGGCCCTGGTCGGCCTGGAGTCGAAGGCCGGCACCCGGGTCAAGCAGCTGTCCGGCGGCCAGCGGCGCCGGCTGGACCTGGCGCTCGCCCTGCTCGGCGACCCCGAGGTGCTGTTCCTGGACGAGCCGAGCACCGGCCTGGACGCCGAAGGCCGCCGCGACACCTGGGAGTTGGTGGGCGCGCTGCGCGACGGCGGTACGACGGTGCTGCTGACCACGCACTACCTGGAGGAGGCCGAGCACCTCGCCGACCGGCTGGCGATCATGCACGAGGGACGCATCGCCGTCACCGGCACCCCGGCCGAGGTCACCGCCGCCGAGCCCTCGCGGATCTCCTTCGAGCTGCCCGAGGGCTACTTCGTCGGCGACCTCCCGCCGCTCGGCGAGCTGGGCGTGAGCGGGCACGAGAGCGACGGCCGGACGGTCCGGCTGCGCACCCACGCACTGCAGCGGACCGCCACCGGGCTGCTGGTGTGGGCCGACCGGGCCGGGGTCGAGCTGCGCCGCCTGGACGTGCGGTCGGCCTCCCTGGAGGAGGCGTTCCTCGGAATCGCCAAGGAGGCCTCCGCCGGGCGGGCCACGACCACGAAGGAGTACGCGGCATGAGCGCCGTCCCCACCACCCCCCGCCCCGCGGCGACCACCGCGCTGGGCCGGATGACGGCCCTGGCCCGCGCCGAACTGACCCTGCTGGGGCGGACCAGGGGCGCCCTCGTCGCCGCGCTGTTCGTGCCGCTGGTGCTGCCGGTCAGCGCGTCGCAAGCGGCCAAGGAGATGGACCTCGCCCAGGCCGGGCTCGACACCGGCACCTTCGTGCTGCCCGCCGCGATCGGCTTCTCCCTGCTGTTCGCCGTCTACTCGGTACTCGTCGGCACCTTCGTCGTCCGGCGGGAGGAACTCGTCCTCAAGCGGCTGCGCACCGGCGAGCTGCGCGACGCCGAGATCCTGGCCGGGGCGTCCCTGCCGGCCGTGCTGACCGGGCTCGCGCAGAGTCTGCTGCTGGCCGCGGGCTGCACCGTGCTGCTGGACGTGGCCGCGCCGCCCGCGCCCCATCTCGCCGCCCTGGGTCTGCTGTTGGGGCTGGTGCTGTGCGCCGCGCTCGCCGCGGCCACCGCGAGCTTCACCCGGACGGGCGAGAGCGCCCAGGTCACGCCCATGCCGCTGGTGATGGTCTCGATGGTCGGTTCCGGCATGTTCGTCCCTCTGGAGCTGCTGCCGGACCGGGTGGCCTCCGTGTGCGAGCTGCTGCCGCTGACGCCCGCCGTCACCCTGGTGCGCGGCGGCTGGACCGGCGACCTGTCCGCCTACGAGGCGCTCGGCGCCGTCGCCACCGCGCTGGCCTGGACCGCCATCGCCGTGTTTGCTGTACGGCGGAGGTTCCACTGGGAACCTCGGCGCTGAGCGGACGGGGAGTGAGGGGCTGATGCGCGGGCCGGGCAGGTGGTGGCGGGGGAAGACGACCCCGGCGAAGGTCGAGACCTACACGCGGGCGTCGTTCCACCTCTTCGCCGTGATGGAGTTCTTCTCCGTCGGGATCACGTCGGCCGTCCCGCTGGGGCCCCGGCTGGGCGGCGCGGTGCTGCTCATGGTCGGCCTGCACGCCGCGGTGTGCTTCGCCACCGTCTCCCGGGCGGTGGACTGGACGCGGGGCCGCAGGCCCCAGCCGGTGGGACTGCTGTGGACGCTGGCCGCCGTCACCGCCGTGCTCTCCGTCGCCGCCCTCGGCGTCGCCGAGCACGGGCCGGGCGGTGACTCCGCCGACACCGCGGCGGGCGGCGTCTTCGGCGTCGTACTGATCTTCGGTCCCGGCATCATCGCGCTCGGCGTCCGCGACCGGCGGCGCGCGTTCGGGATCGCCGCCGGCTTCGCGCTGGGGGCCGGGATGGTGGCCCTGGCCTTCGGCGCCCCCTTCCAGGCCGCGCTGGTCACGGCGATGGTGGTCCTGGCCGGTGGCTGTTTCATCGCCTTCACGGCCGTCTTCTCCGTGTGGCTGCTCAACGCCGTCTACGAGCTCGACGAGGCCCGTGAGACCCGGACCCGGCTCGCCGTCGCCGAGGAGCGGCTGCGCTTCGGGCGGGATCTGCACGACGTCATGGGGCGCAATCTGGCCGTGATCGCGCTCAAGAGCGAGCTGGCCGCGCAACTGGCCCAGCGGGGGCGGCCCGAGGCGGTGGCGCAGATGGTCGAGGTGCAGCGGCTCGCGCAGGAGTCGCAGCGGGAGGTGCGCGAGGTGGTGCGCGGCTACCGGGAGGCCGACCTCGCCTCGGAACTGGCCGGTGCGCGGGGGGTGCTGGCCGCGGCCGGCATCGACTGCACGGTGAGCGCGGACGCGGTGACCGGGCTCCCGGCGGCGGTGCAGTCGGCCCTGGGGTGGGTGGTGCGGGAGGCCGCGACGAACGTGCTGCGGCACGGGGACGCGCGGCGGTGTGCGGTGGAACTGCGGGTACGGGAGGGGCGTGTGGTGCTGTCCGTGGAGAACGACGGGGTCACGGAGGCGGGAGGCGGCTCGTCCGGCGCGTCCGGTTCCGGGCTCGCCGGTCTGCGGGAGCGGCTGGCGAAGATCGGCGGAACGCTGGAGGCGGGGCCCGCCGGGAAGCGGCTGTTCCGGCTGCGGGCCGAGATCGCCCTGCCGTCGGGGACCGCCCCGCAGGGCTCCGCCCACGAGGTGAGCGAGGTCACGCGATGACGGCCGTCCAGCCCGTGCGGCTGCTGCTCGCCGACGACGAGCACCTGATCCGCGGGGCGCTCGCGGCGCTGCTGGCGCTGGAGGAGGACCTCATGATCGTCGCCGAGGCGGCCACCGGGCCCGAGGCGCTGGCGATGGCCCGGGCCCACCGGCCCGACGTCGCCGTACTGGATCTCCAGATGCCCGGCGCCGACGGTGTGAAGGTCGCCACATCCCTGCGCTCCGAACTGCCCGGCTGCAAGGTGCTCATCGTCACCAGCCACGGACGGCCCGGGCATCTGAAGCGGGCCCTGGCGGCCGGGGTGCGGGGGTTCGTGCCGAAGACGGTGAGCGCGCAGCGGCTCGCGGAGCTGATCCGCACCGTGCACGCCGGGAACCGGTACGTCGACCCGGAGTTGGCCGCCGACGCGATCGCCGCCGGGGACTCGCCGCTGACCGCCCGGGAGGCCGAGGTGCTGGAGCTCGCCGCCGACGGGGCGCCCGTCGCGGAGATCGCCGAGCGGGCCGCGCTGTCGCAGGGGACCGTACGGAACTACCTCTCGTCGGCCGTGTCGAAGCTGGGGGCGGAGAACCGGCATGCCGCGGTGCGGCTCGCGCGGGAGCGAGGTTGGGTATAGTGGTTCCCGCGCCACGGCGCATGCGAACGTAGCTCAGTTGGTAGAGCGCAACCTTGCCAAGGTTGAGGTCGCGAGTTCGAACCTCGTCGTTCGCTCCAGCGAGAAGCCCCCCGGTTCCGGCCGGGGGGCTTCTTCGTGTGCTACGACCAGCTCGTGCCGGTGAGGCGCTCGTAGGCCTCCACGTACTTGGCCCGGGTGGCGTCGACGACCTGCTGCGGCAGGGCCGGCGGCGGCTGCTCGCTCGTGCGGTCCCAGCCGGACTCGGCCGAGGTCAGCCAGTCGCGCACGTACTGCTTGTCGTACGACGGCTGCGCCCGCCCGGGCTGCCACTGGTCGGCCGGCCAGAAACGCGAGGAGTCGGCGGTGAGGACCTCGTCCGCGAGGACCAGGGTGTCGCCGTCGAAGCCGAACTCGAACTTGGTGTCCGCGAGGATGATGCCCCGCTCCCGGGCGATGTCCCGGCCGCGCGAGTAGACGGCGAGGGTCGCCTGGCGCAGCCGGGCCGCGGTGTCGGCGCCGACCTGGCGGGCGACCTCCTCGTAGGAGACGTTCTCGTCGTGCTCGCCGACCTCGGCCTTGGTGGCCGGGGTGAAGATCGGGGCGGGCAGCTCGCTGCCGTCGACCAGACCCTCGGGCAGGGCGAGGCCGCACACCGTACGGGTCTGCCGGTACTCGGCCAGACCCGAGCCGGTGAGGTAGCCGCGGGCCACGCACTCCACCGGGACCATCTGCAGGGACTTGCAGACCAGGGTGCGGCCCTGCCAGTCGGCCGGGGCGCCCGCCGGCAGTTCCGTGCTCAGGACGTGGTTCGGGACCAGGTCGGCGAGCTGGTCGAACCACCACAGGGAGAGCTGCGTGAGGACCCGGCCCTTGTCGGGGATCTCGGTCGGCAGCACCCAGTCGTACGCGGAGATGCGGTCGCTGGCGACCATGACGAGGTCGCCCGCCTCGTTCTGGTAGAGCTCGCGCACCTTGCCGGTGTGCAGATGCACCAGGCCCGGAATCTGGAGCGGCTCGGGCTTTTCGACGAATCCGGACACGGTTCCTCCCCGTGGTTCTGTACGAGTGGCTCGATTCTCCCGTATGCGAGCTTGATCACCGACAGCGGGTCAGTCGCGTTTGCAGATGCGGTCCAGGAGGTTGGCGGTGGCGCGCTGGACGCGCGCGTCGACGTGGCCGGGGCGGTCCAGGGCCGGGGACCAGGCGAACGTTCCTGCTGCGAAGACCCACGCACCGGAGGGAGCGCGGTAGAGGGACGTCTCCTGGTGGCGCAGGACGCCCTGCTTGTCGGTGTACGGGGAGTGGGCGAGCAGGACGCGCTCCTCGTGGTCGGGCAGCGGGGTGCGCGGGAAGTAGCGGTCGGCCTCGCCCGCCACCAGGTTCGCGATCTCGTCGCCCTCGTGCGCCCCGGTCGCCTCCCACAGCCAGTGGCCGGCGTTGCGCACGATCAGCGGCTGCGGCTCGGGCACGTGTCCCGCGTACTGGATGCCGAGGAGCAGCTGTTCCGCCCGGTCGATCTCCCGCCACAGCACCGGCTTCCCGGGGCCCTTGCGTTTGCGGCAGGTGAGCAGCCGGTGCGGGACGCCGGACGGGGAGGGACCCAGTTCCACCTGCCAGTACACCGAGTTGGCGGAGAGGAAGACGAGGGAGGTGCCGGCGTCGCGGGCGGCCTCCACGGTCCGGCGCATCCCGGCCGACCAGTACTCGTCGTGGCCCGGGAAGACCAGGCCGCGGTAGCGGGTGGGGTCGACACGGCCCGCGTGCAGGTCGCTGGCGTCGGCGTAGGCGATGTCGTAGCCGTAGCGCTCGGCCCAGCGGATGAAGTCGTAGGCGTGGCCCACGTGCATCGGCAGGCCGGCGCCCGCGTACGGGCGGTCGAAGGAGACCGTCGTGGCGGCGTCCGCCTCGCCCAGCAGGCGGCCCTGCTCGTCCCAGGCGTGGTAGAGGCTCGCGCCCGTGCGGCCGTCCTCGGGGTAGAGGTTGTAGGCCTGCCAGGTGATGTCGGGCAGGACGAGGAGCAGGTCGGCGGGCTGGTCGTGGCGGACGGTGAACGGCACGTGGGAGCGGTAGCCGTCGGCCGTGGTGAGGACCGCCACGTACGCGCCGATGCTCCAGTACGACGGGACCTGCAGGCGCCAGGACAGCCACCAGTGATGGCAGGAGACCGTGCGGTCGGCCGTGAGGGGCGGGGGCTGGACGATGCCGGACAGCCGCGGGCTGGTGGTGATCTTGGCGGCGCCGTCACCGCCGTAGTGGCCGATGCGGTAGATGTCGACGGCGAACTGCTGGGGCGGGTCGACCGTGATGTGGAAGTCGACGGCCTCGCCCGGGGCGACCGCGCCGGTCGAGGTGAAGCCCTTGATCTGGCGGTTGACGTCGTCGGCCGCGCGGGGCCCGCCGGAGCGGCCGCCCTTGCGCCGCGGATGGAGGGCGTCCTGGTCCGCGTACCAGGGGACGATCTGCCCGGTGTCGTCGAAGTAGGTGACATCGCCGCGCAGCCACGGAACGGGGCCCTGCCCGAAGGGATCCGTCACGGCGTGCGCCAGTGCTCCGGACTCCCAGCGGCGGATCTGCTCCGAACGCATAGTCGCTTCCCCTCCCCTTCGCCCCCGTGGTGGTGCCTGCCCGATGTGACGTGTGGTGTCGTGTGAGGTCCTGTGCGTTTGTCGTATGTCGCGCGCCCTTGCCATGCACGCGAACGGTCCAAGCACATCACATAACGCGCGCACTCCGTCACTGTTCGTTGTGAATTGGCCAGAAGCGGAAGGCGCGGCTCCGGCGGGCGGACGCCGTGGGAGCGGCCGGTTCAGGCGAGGCGGACCGGCTTCTCCGGCCGTATCCCCAGGTCGGCCAGCCAGGTCCGGAGCGGCAGGGCGTCGCCCTCCTCGATCAGGGCGAGGACCTTCGGGGCGAGATCCGGCGTGCGGGCGCCGTCGAGGAGCAGGGTCGGGCCGTCCAGCCAGTCCAGGCCGGGCGTCGCGCCGGCGGTGTCCATGGCGGCGCAGCAGACCATCGCCGTGAGGTGGTCGGCGAGCAGTTCGCGGGCCGTGCGCGGGGGCTGGAGGGGGAAGAGGGGCAGCGTGTGGTCGTCCCAGAGGGCGGCGGGGTCGGCGGCCGGGGCGTCGGCGGCCGTGGGGGACGGACGGGGGGCCGCGGTCTCCTCGCGGGACAGTTCGGCGCTGAGGCGGGCGGCGAGGGCGGCGCTGCGGGGCGTCGTGCCGGAGAGGTCTTCCTCGTCGTCGTCGGCGTCGGCTGCGGTGGGGCGGGCTGCCGGCCCCGTTCCGGCGGCCGCGCCGTCGTCGGCGTCCGGTGCCGGAGGGCTGCCGGCGGCGGTGTCCGTCAGGTGGTCCAGGACGCGGGCGAGGGTCGGCGCGCCGGTGGCGGACTCGGTGGGGCCGGGGGCGGGACGGACGCCCAGCGCGTCCAGGACGCGGTGGAGGCGGGCCGCGTCCAAGCGCCACTTGCGGTCCACGACCTCCTCCGGATAGTCGCTCCAGTCCACCGGCGACCAGTCGGGTCCGGGCCCCGCCGGGCCGCCGTGGAAGAGGCGCGCGGCGAGCAGGGAGGCGGCCTCGTCGATCGTGCCCGGCTCCTCCAGCAGGTCGCAGGCGGGCCGCTCGCCGAGACGGGAGGCGAAACCCTCGGCCAGGCGGTCGCGCCGGGACAGCTCCGTGAGGGCCGCCACGACACCCGCGTCCAGCCGGGACGGCCAGCGGCCCATCCGCCAGGCGGGCAGGGCGACCCGGGTCAGCAGCCGGTCCCAGCCCGCGTACGCCAGGCCCACCTGCTCCTGAGCGACGATCCGCAGCCCGTAATCCACAGCCTGTGCACGCTCCGCCGCCGCTGCCGCCACGCCCCGCTCCATCTCGGCGGCGTGCACCCGGCATCCGCGCAGCAGGAGCCGGGCAACCCGGCCGACACCGGCGAGCACCAGCCGGGACACCGGATCGCGGCGGGGCGCCGAGGTCACCGCGACGGCGGCGTCCAGGCCCCGCACGAAGCGCCGGGCGGCGGCTATGTCCGGGTGGGCCGAGGGGCCCGTGCCGGCCACCACCGGGGCGAGGACCGCGCGCAGCTCGCCGACCCGCATCCACCACAGGAACGGAGAGCCGATGACCAGGACCGGCGCGACCGGGTGCCGGCGGTGGGCGTGCCGGCCCGCGCCCGCTATGTCCTCGTGCTCCTCCGCCGGGGGCGGGCCGTGGGCCCGGTGCGTGCGGTCCTCCAGCCAGCTGTCGCAGTCGGGGGTGAGCGCTATCGCCGAGGGCGCGGGCACGTCGAGGCGGTCGGCGAGATCGCGCACCAGCCGGTACAGGTCGGGGGCCGCCTCCTCCGCGACGGCGACCGTCGGGCTCATGGCCGGGCGGGCCCGGGCCACGACGAGGGCGACACCGGCGGCGGCCAGCAGCACCAGGAGCGCGAGCGGCGTCAGGGCCCAGCGGGCCGCGTCCCAGCCGGGACCGGTCAGACGGCCGGTCGGGACACCCGCGATCAGGATCACCGCGGCGGCCGCCGGCAGCAGGGCGACGGCCAGCGCGCGGCTGCGGATGCGCAGCACGACGAGCGCCCGGGACCGCGCGGCCTGCGCGCCTGCCTCCACACCCATTCCGGTCACGACCGACCTCACCCCCTCCCCGTTGACCTGACGCTTTCCTTGCTCACTCCCCCACTGTGGCACCCGCCACCGACATCGCAATGCCGGTGGGCCAAGTGCCGGAACGCTTGCGCCGCACCCTAGTTGGGGCCTCGCCCCCCGTCAGCCGGATAGGGCATCGGTCACTCGATGGAATGGCTCTGGGGAAAGGTGGATGACGCACGGAGAGGGTCAGGCCCCTGCCCACCGCATACGTCAGGCCCCGGATCCTGAGACGGATCCGGGGCCTTGGAGGTTCATCGGCGCGGGTGGTTTCACCCCGCTGGGTGAGCGGCCGGCTACGCGCCCGCCGCTCCGGCAGCGATGTCCGTACGGTGCTGGGAGCCGTCGAGGCGGATGCGGCCGACGGCGGTGTAGGCGCGCTCACGGGCCTCGGCGAGGTCCTTGCCGGTGGCCGTGACGGACAGGACGCGGCCGCCCGCGCTGACGATCGCGTCCCCCTCGCGCCGGGTCCCGGCGTGCAGCACGTACGCGTGCGGGGCGTCCTGGGCGGCGACCTCGTCGAGACCGGTGATGGGGTCGCCGGTGCGCGGGGTGCCGGGGTAGTTGTGCGAGGCGACGACCACCGTCACGGCCGCCTCGTCGCTCCAGCGCAGCGGCTCCAGGTGGCCGAGGTTGCCGGTGGCCGCGGCCATCAGCAGACCCGCCAGCGGGGTCTTGAGACGGGCCAGGACGACCTGCGTCTCGGGGTCGCCGAAGCGGGCGTTGAACTCGATCACGCGCACGCCCCGGGAGGTGATCGCGAGACCGGCGTAGAGCAGCCCGGAGAAGGGGGTGCCGCGGCGGTTCATCTCGTCCACGGTCGGCTGCAGCACGGTCTGCAGCACCTCGTCGACCAGCTTGGGGTCGGCCCACGGCAGCGGGGAGTACGCGCCCATGCCGCCGGTGTTGGGGCCCTCGTCGCCGTCGAGCGCGCGCTTGAAGTCCTGGGCGGGCTGCAGCGGCACCACCGTCTCGCCGTCGGTGACGGCGAACAGGGAGACCTCGGGGCCGTCCAGGTACTCCTCGATGACCACGCGCTCGCACGCGGCCGCGTGGGCCCGGGCGGTCTCCAGGTCGTCGGTGACGACGACGCCCTTGCCTGCGGCGAGCCCGTCGTCCTTGACGACGTACGGGGCGCCGAAGGCGTCGAGGGCCGCGTCGACCTCCTCCGCGGTCGTGCAGACGTAGGAGCGGGCCGTGGGCACCTCGGCCGCCGCCATGACGTCCTTCGCGAAGGCCTTGGAGCCCTCCAGCCGGGCGGCCTGGCCGGACGGGCCGAAGACCGGGATGCCGGCCGCGCGCACGGCGTCGGCGACTCCGGCGACCAGCGGCGCCTCCGGGCCGACGACCACGAGGTCCGCGCCGAGGCGCTGGGCCAGCTCGGTGACGGCGGCGCCGTCCAGGGCGTCGACCTGGTGCAGCTCGGCGACCTCGGCGATGCCGGCGTTGCCGGGGGCGCAGTGCAGCGCCGTGACGTCGGGGTCGTGGGACAGGGCGTGGCACAGGGCGTGTTCGCGGGCGCCGGTACCGATGACGAGGACCTTCACGGGGGTCAGCCTAACGGGAGGTGCCGGGTTTCCCTTGTGCGGGCTTCCGAAGGGGGCGGGGCGGCGGGCTTGGAGGTTCCTCCGAAGCGGGCGGCGCGGCGCGGGGCCGGCGCGCCCCGCGGCACCTGTGGCGGCACACCTTCCGGCCTGCCCCGCGGCACTCCCTGCGGCTCGTTCTACGGCTCCTTCAGAGGCTCCCTCTACGGCTCGTTCGAGAACTCCTCCACGACCGTGGCGCCCAGCTCCCGCACGATCAGTTCCTGTCCGGACAGGGCCGACTCGTCGAGGTCGGGGTCGTCGTCCTCGGGGATGTCCTCCTCCACGGACACGTGGCGCGGCTGCGGCGCGGAGGGCTGCGGGACGGGCGCGGCCGGAGCGGACACCGGGGCCGCGGAGGCGGGGCCGCCCGACGGGGCGGTGGGGGCCGCCGGAGCCGTCGCCTGGGCCGGGGCGGAGCGCTGGGCGGTCGCCGTGCCGCCGCCGGAGCCGTATCCGGAGGAGAAGCCGCCGCCACCGCCGGAGCCGAAGCCGCCGCCGGGCTGGCCGCCGCCGTAACCGGACGGGCCGCCCGGGGCCGGGGGCGCGGAGCCGCCGGAGGGGTCGACGATCGCCTCGATCTTCCACTGGACGTTGAACTGCTCGCCCAGCGCCTGCCGCAGCACGTCCTCGCTGCCGCTGCTCAGGAAGTTGTCCCGGGCGCCGGCGTTGACGAAACCGAGCTGGAGGGTCGTGCCGTCGAAGCCGGCGACCTGGGCGTTCTGGCTGAGCAGGATCCAGGTGAAGCGGCGGCGGTTCTTGACCGCCTCCAGGATGTTCGGCCAGAGCATGCGGGGGTCGAGACCGCCCGCGGCCGGGGCTGCCGGGGCCGGGGCCGGCTGGGCGGGGGCCGCCGACGGCGCGGAGGGCGCCGGCGGGGGAGCGCTGGGGGCGCTGGGCGCGGGGGCGCTCGGCGTCGCGGGGCCCGCGGCCTGGGCGCCCGGGGCGGGGGCGCCCGGGGCGGACGTGGGCCAGCCGCCCGGGCGTCGGCCGCTGCCCGCGGAGGCGGCGGTCGGCCAGGCGCCGGGGGCCGGGGCGGATGCGGCCGGGGCCTGAGGGGCCTGGGGGGCGCGCGGCGGCGGGGCGGGAGCGTCGGCGGGCGGCGTGGGTGCGCCGGGGCCGGGTCCGGCGGGCGTACCGGGCCCCTGGGGCGGTGTGCCCGGGCCGGCTGCCGCGGGCGCGTGCTCCGCCGCGGCCGGCGCACCGGCACCGGGGCCGCCGGTGGGGCCACCGGGTGCTCCGGGTGCTCCGGCTCCCCGGACAGCCGCCCGGGCCGCGGCGGGGCCCGCACCCGGTGGAACCGGCGGAACCGGGGCGTGGGCGGTGGGCGCGCCCCCGGGCACCTCCTGGTGGCCGTCCTGCGGTCCCGGCACGTATCCCGTGGCGGGCAGGCCGGCCGGTGCCGCGGCGGAGAAGTTCACCCCGCGCTCGATCCGGTCCAGCCGGGCCATCACGGAGCGCTCGTCGCCGTAGGCGGCGGGGAGCAGGACGCGGGCGCAGATCAGTTCCAGCTGGAGGCGGGGCGAGTGGGCGCCGCGCATCTCCGTCAGGCCCTCGTTGACCAGGTCGGCGGCCCGGCTCAGCTCCGCGGGGCCGAAGGTGCCCGCCTGGGCCTGCATGCGCTCCAGCACATCGGCCGGGGCGTCGATGAGCCCCTTGTCCACGGCGTCCGGAACGGCGGCGAGGATCACCAGGTCGCGCAGCCGCTCCAGCAGGTCGGCGACGAATCGGCGAGGGTCGTTCCCGCCCTCGATCACGCGGTCGACGACCTCGAAGGCGGCGGCCCCGTCACCGGTGGCGAAGGACTCGACGACGGAGTCGAGGAGCGAGCCGTCGGTGTAGCCCAGCAGGGAGGTGGCCATGGCGTATGTCACACCGTCCGTGGCGGCACCGGCGAGCAGCTGGTCCATGACGGACATCGAGTCACGCACGGAACCGCCACCGGCGCGCACGACCAGCGGGAGCACCCCGTCCTCGACCGGGATGTCCTCCTTCCGGCACACCGCGGCCAGGTACTCCCGGAGAGTGCCGGGCGGGACGAGCCGGAAGGGGTAGTGATGCGTCCGCGAGCGGATGGTGCCGATGACCTTCTCGGGCTCCGTCGTCGCGAAGATGAACTTGAGGTGCTCCGGGGGCTCCTCGACGACCTTCAGCAGCGCGTTGAAGCCGGCCGACGTGACCATGTGGGCCTCGTCGATGATGTAGATCTTGTACCGGCTGCGGGCGGGACCGAAGAAGGCCTTCTCACGCAGGTCACGGGCGTCGTCCACACCACCGTGGGACGCGGCGTCGATCTCGATGACGTCGATCGAACCGGGGCCGTTGCGGGCGAGGTCCTGGCAGGACTGGCACACGCCGCACGGGGTGGGCGTGGGTCCCTGCTCGCAGTTCAGGCAGCGGGCCAGGATGCGCGCGCTGGTCGTCTTGCCACAGCCGCGCGGCCCGCTGAACAGGTACGCGTGGTTGACCCGGTTGTTGCGCAACGCCTGCTGCAACGGGTCGGTGACATGCTCCTGCCCGATGACCTCGGCGAAGGTCTCCGGGCGGTAGCGGCGGTACAGAGCGAGAGACGACACGCATACGAGGTTATAGGCGCCCACTGACATCGGGCTCCGTCCGGGACACGGGCCCGGGAACGCAGACGCCCCCCACGCACCCGCCAGAGCCGACCTACCCTTGCTGCCTTCCGGCCCTGGGGGAGTTCAGTCAGATAGCGCCGCGTGAGGGGCTGCGCCAAGGCTACCTGATGTCCGGGGCAGCTCACGAGTTCGCGAGCACTCCTCTCGGTCATGTAATGTTTCCGGCGGAGGATTCGCCTAGAGGCCTAGGGCGCACGCTTGGAAAGCGTGTTGGGGGCAACCCCTCACGAGTTCGAATCTCGTATCCTCCGCCTCCGCCCGAAAGGGCAGCTCGAAGGCCCCGACCGTTCGCCGGTCGGGGCCTTCGGCGTCCGGCCGCGCGGGCGGAGTGAGCCCGGGTGGCGTCCGCGTTCTTCACGGATTCGAGCTCGCCCGTCCCCACAAACACCCCCCGGGGCGCATACTGGGGCGTGATGACAAAGCGTGCTGCACATAAGCGTCATTTGCCTACCAGCCCCTTCGCGGCCCCTGTCGCGCCGGCGCCGAAGCACTTCGCCGTCGGGGACCAGGTCACCCATGACATGTACGGCCTCGGCCGGGTGATCGGTGTCGAGGACGGGATCGCGGCGCTCGTGGACTTCGGCTCCGCACAGATGCGGATCCTGAGCCCCTACGCCAAGATGACCAAGCTGTAGGACCACGTGCCGGGTCACGGCACCCGCGACCCCGTCAGGGGGCCGCTCCCAACGAAAGAGAGTCCTCTCATCGAACCGACTTCGCTGTTCTCCGCTCCGGAAGGGCAGACCCGCCGCTCCACCGCGGCATCGCCTCCCCCGGTGACCAATCCCTTCCGAGCCCCGGACTTCGGTGAGGACGAGACCTTCCCGCCCGAGGAGTTCCCCGAGTTCCAGGAGCCCGGGGAGGTGGAGCGGCCCGCGCAGAACAGGCGTGCGTCGCGTCCGCGCCGCAGGGCGGCCTAGCCGGCCAGGCCGGACCCACTCCGGCCCCACCGGATCCACCCCGGCCCGTCCGGATCCCTCCCGACCCGGACCGGCGTGCGCGGCTGCGGGGCGGCAGTCGCAGCTACCCCGGCTCCTCCGGCGCGCCTTCGCGCAGGCCGTTCAGCCGGTCCCGCCGCAGCATCCGCCCCCGGCGCGGCAACCGCAGCCCTCCTCGCCCTCTTCCCCGCCCCGCGGCGGCGCGGACGGTGACGTCGGCGCCGAGCGCGACGACGGTGACGCGGGTGCCGCACAGCAGCCCTTGCCCCGCCACGCGTCCCGGCCCTCCTTGACCGCCACGGCGGCGATGACCAGGGCCGCGATCGGGTCCGCCCAGGACCAGCCGACGGTGGCGTTGAGGACCAGACCGGCCAGCAGGACGGCCGACAGGTACGTGCACAGCAGTGTCTGCCGGGAGTCGGCGACCGCGCTCGCCGAGCCCAGCTCGCGGCCGGCCCGGCGCTGGGCCGCGGACAGGAACGGCATCACGGCCAGGGACAGGGCCGCCAGCACGATGCCCGGCACCGAGCGTTCCGCTTCACCGGTCCCGGTCAGGGCCCGTACCGCGTCGGCCGCGACGTAGGCCGCCAGCACGTGGAAGGACAGGGCGGTGACGCGCAGCGCGGTCCGCTCCCGCGCCTCCCGCACGGCGTGCTCCCGTGCCGAGAACTGCCAGGCGACCGCGGCGGCGGAGGACACCTCGATGACGGAGTCCAGGCCGAAGCCGATCAGGGCGGTGGAGGAGGCGAGCGCGCCGGCGGTGAGGGCGACGACCGCCTCGACCGCGTTGTAGGCGATGGTCGCGGCGACCAGCAGCCGTATCCGGCGGGCCAGCGCGTCACGCCGGGCCGGGCCGGGGGCCAGGGAGATCTCCGCCGTCATGGTCAGCAGCACCCTTCGGTGGCGGCGTCCGGGCAGGTGCGGTCGGTCTCGACGGCGACCACCGCGGTGCGCAGGTCGTCCAGCGCGTGGCCCAGGCGGGCGTCGGCCAGTTCGTAACGGGTCCGGCGGCCCACGGGGACCGCGACGACCAGGCCGCAGTCGCGCAGGCACGCCAGGTGGTTCGAGAGGCGGGGGCGCGAGACGCCGAGCGCGTCGGCGAGGTCGGCCGGATGGGCCGGGGCCTCGCGCAGGGCGAGCAGGATCCGGCAGCGGACCGGATCGGCGAGGGCCCGGCCGAACCGGACCAGGACGTCGATGTCGGGAGCAAGGGTCGGCATCCCCCGAGCGTATCCGAGTTCAGCGATTTATGAATTCAGATACCGGTGAACTCTCTGCCGTCCCGGTCCGGTTCCCTCACGGTGTCTCGCTCGGGATCACGCAGTTCTTCGGCTGCGGCCGTCCCGTCGGCCAGCCCAGACCCACGAACTTCAGCGTGCCCCGGCCCTCGCGGCCCGGGTCCAGTTCGACGACGGCGGCCGGTTTGTCGTACGCGTTGCCCCCGGTGGTGAGGCAGATCAGGCCGCTGGTGGCCTGGACGCGGTGGCGGGAGTGCAGGAGGGACCACTGGCGGCCCACGTCCTGGCGGGAGGGGACCGTCGTGGCGGGGGCTCCCTGCTGGGCCTGGTGCAGGGCCTTGCCGATGGTGAGCAGTCCGTCGTGGACGAGCATCGTGCGCGAGTCCTCCAGGTTCGGCGTGGATCCGAGGGAGATGCCCTCGCGCCGGGTGGCGGTGATCAGGTCGCGCAGGGTGTCCAGGGCCGCCTTCGGTTCGGTGAGGTACTGCGGGAGCTCCTGGGGTTTCGGGGCGCGCCGGTGGGCGGCCGTCCACTTCTTCGTCCAGGCGGCCAGTTCCGTGCTCCAGGCGTCGGGGTGGGCGGGGGCCGCGTACTGGACCGTGACCTTCGGCCGCCCGTCGTCGCCGCGCAGCGAGGCCCAGTCCCGCTCGGTCATGTCCTGGCGCAGCGAGGCCGCGTCCGAACCGCTGACGATGGTGTAGTGACGGCCCTTGCAGCCCACCTGGGCGAGCTTGAGCGCGAAGATGCGCAGGTGGAGGGTGCGGCCCGCGAAGTAGACCGTGTCGGCCTCGGAGTCGCAGATGTTGTTGGCCGTCTGGGTGAACTGGTTGCCGGTGGAGCCGGCCTCGTCGATGGCCGGGGACTCGAAGGACATCGCGGCGGGACCGGCCGGGCCCTCCTCCTTGATCCGGCTGAACGCCCTGGCCAGGGACTCGTTGTAGCCGTCGGGGCGCTTGTCGTAGACCAGGACCGTCCGGACGTTGCGGCGGCCCTGCTCGCCGTTGAAGTCGGCCAGCGCCCGGGCCGCGTCGTTGTTGGTGGGCAGGATGCGGGCCAGGCCCGGGAAGCGGAGTTCGGCCATGCCGTCCGCCCGGTCCTCGTTGGCGATCCGGTCGCCGCTGATGCGGGCGGCGAGCACCGGGACCTTGTTCTCCGTGAGGCGTTTCACGGCCGCCTCCGTGGCGGCGAGGCTCAGGTTGAAGCCGGTGACCGCGCGCAGCCGGTCCTGCGGGGAGGCGGCCATCCGCAGCAGGGTGTCGACGACCTTCGCCTGGTGCCCGTAGTCCCGCCCGGGGTTGGCCAGCACCAGCCGGATCTTCGGCGGTTCGCCCTCGCCCGCGTTGGCCTGCCGCTGGCCGAGGTAGGCGCCCTGCAGGTCGCTGCGCATCTGCCGGCGCAGCGCCTCGCGGTCGGACTGCAGGGGCAGCATCATCGCGACCGTGACATGCGGCTGGTCCTCGATCCTGTCGTTCTCGCGTGCGACCGCGCGGGCCACGTCGGCGATCTCCGGCGTGCCGAAGTCGTAGCCCTCGCCGTTGACGCCGACGCACTCGCCGTCGACGCGCTCCACCCCGTCGGCGCAGGTCTCCGGCTTGCGGACCAGGGAGGTCGTGACCGCGACACCGGCGACCAGGGCCCCCACCAGTAAGAGCGAGTACAGGATCTTCTTCCATCTCGGCATGCCGTCATCTCCTTCGCCGGAGCTGTTCGGTGCAGGCGCAGCGCAGCAGGGGCTGTTCGTTCTCGGCCAGGGCGCTCCAGTCCGCCGCGGTCCTGCTGAGCCGGCCGGCGCCGTCGAAGTCCATGATCGACAGGAGGTCCAGCAGCTTGGCCAGCGTGCGGGCGGTCTCCTTGCCGGTCGGGCGGGTCCGTTCCTCGCACAGCCACACCGCGTGCAGCAGCTGGTCGACCGTGCGGCGCAGCGGCGGGCCGTCCGCCGGCACCAGCCCCTGGGCGCGCTCGCGCCGGGCGTCGGCGCCGCCCGGGTACGGGGCCTGGGCGATCTCCAGGAGTTCGGCGCACCAGGCGCGGGGACGGCCCGGGAGCGTGGCGGCGAGGTGGCCGACGACGTCGTCGGCGCCACCGGAGACCAGGTGGTGGTTCATCCGGTGGGCGGTCAGGGAGCGGAAGGCGCCCTCGTGCGGGGTGCCGTCGCCCGCCGGGTCGTCGCCCGGCGGGTCCTCGTCGCGGCCGGGGTCCTCCCCCGCCGCCCGCCGCGCGTAGTGGTCGCGCAGCAGGTGGTGGTCGGCGTACCAGGCGGCGCCGTCGGGGAGCAGCCCGTAGAGGCGGTGGACCAGGAGCTGGCGGAGGCCGAAGTCGCCGATGAAGTGGCGGGCACAGGTGGGCCAGCCGGTGTCGGTGAGCAGCCGCAGGACGTGATGGGCGGTCAGCTGGTGGACGTGCCCGGCCTGGTGGTGGCGGAGCAGGACGTCCGCGCACTCGGTGTCGTGGGCCACCGACAGGTGGGTGAGGAGGTCGAGCCAGTGGGCGTGGTGCTCGGCCGGGAGCCGCACGGGCAGCTGGTCCAGGACCAGTTCCCGCAACAGCACCTCGGCGACCGGGTGTTCGGCGTCGTCGCCGGGAAGGCGCAGGGGGGCGTCCAGGAGGTCGCGGTCGTTGGCGTCGGCCGGCATCCGGAACGCCGCCGCGGCGGCGGCCAGCCGGATCACCGTGTGCGGCCGTCCGCCGCTCAGCCGGGCCACGGCCGCGTCGATACGGCGGCGGTTGCCGCCGCCCTCCGGCTCGGCGCGCTGCTGTCTTCGCACCGTCTCCCGGCGCAGCTGGTCGCCGGTGAGCAGCGGCATCCGCAGCAGCAGCACGCCGTCGGCGAGGGGGGCCCGGTCGGCGCCCTCGTCCCTGCGGCGGGACCAGGCCGGCGGGGCGCCGTCGGTGGGGCGGTACTCGGCCGGGGGTGTCGTCAGCTCCGGCGGCAGGCCGCCGTGCAGGAAGGCACCGCCGTCGAGGCGGCGGGCCGTGCCCACGACGACGACCCGGTCGCGCCGCCCGCCCCGGCGGTCGGTGAGCACCGCGCGCAGCAGCTGCTCGCCCAGGGGCGCCTCGGCGTGGTCCAGCAGCAGTCCGGGGCGGCCGACCCGGCGCAGCCAGCCGATGGGCGCGGCGTACGCCGCCTCCAGGTCCTCGCGCAGGGCCCGGAAGAGAAAGCTTTCCGCGACCTCCCGCGCCTCGCCGCCCGCCCGGAAGTCGGCGGCGAGGATGCGCAGCCCGATCCTGGGCTGGCCGGCCGCGCCCGGATAGGCGCCGTAGGTCCGCTCCAGTTCCGCCCGGCCCCGTGGGGCGGCGCGTTCGAAGACGGCGTCCAGCAGGGCGTTGCTCACGGCCGCCGAGTACGGGTCGAAGGCCTGCCCGTAGAGGGTCGTCAGCAGGTTGCGGATGGTGCCGCGCAGCACGCCCCGCCAGAAGTCGCCGGTGATCGCGCCGCGCACCCGGCGCCGCTGGGGCAGGTCCTCGTAGCGCTCGGCCTCCGTCGCGACCGCAGCGGGCGTGCCGTCGGCGGCGCCGGTCGCGATCATGGCGAGGCCGGTGAACAGGCGCGGGAAGGCGAACGAGCCGCCCGTGCCCTGCCAGGTGCTCAGCCGCCGCGCCACCTCCACCAGCGCCTCGGTCGCGGCCGAGCGGGCGCCGGGCTCCGGGGCGGCCCGGTCCTCGTACACCGGTGAGGCGCAGTCCAGGTGGATCACCGGCACCTTGGCGCCGAAACGGTCCCGTACGGCGCGCAGCAGCCGCCCCTTGCCCATGCCCGGGCCGCCGGTGAGCAGCACCACGGGCAGGTCGGGGCCGTACAGCGGCTCCCGTCCCGCACCCGAGGGCGCCCGCCCGAACAGCCGCGCGAAGAAGCCCCCGTCGGCGAGGAGTCCCTCGAAGCCCAGTTCCTCACACACGGTTCCCCCATGACGTCCTGCCCGCCCGAACCCGTGACCGCTGTGCCGGAAAAGATCCAGTGGAACACGGAACCGTCCGGCCGACAACGGGTGCCGCACGGACGGGAGTTGACCGCTGGGGGCGGTGAGCCTACGCGGGGCGGTCGGAGGCGGGCCAGACGTACGGCAGGTCGTCCGGCACCCCGGGGAAGAGCGCCCCGTAGGTGTCCGGGTCCTTGCGCACCAGGGCCGAGCGGTGGCTGCGGTGGAAGGGCGTGTCGCCGAGCCAGGGCGGCAGTTCGCTCTCGGCGGCCAGTTCCCGCTGGTCGCGGACCGGGGCGTGGGGGCGTGCGGTGGCGAGGTCGGCGACCAGGGTGGCCGCGCAGCTGTCCTGGTGGCCCAGCTCGCGCCAGGCCCGGCAGATCTCCAGGCCGTAGCGGACCAGGGCCTCCTCGTAGCCGGCCCACATCCGCACCGCCGGGTGCCGGCGCCAGCCGTAGCCCGGCACGATCAGGCCGCGCAGCACCTGCAGCGTCTCCACGCGCTGTTTGCCGAGCCTGCGGCGGTCCAGGGCCAGGGCGGTCTCCCGGAAGTCGGCGTAGGGCAGGAACGTCTGCATACCGGGTCCGTCCCCCTCACCGCGCGTGCCGGCCGGCGGGGCGCCGCCCGAGGGCGAGGGCGAGGCCGATCATCCCGACGCCGAGGGCGAAGTGCAGCCAGTCGTCCGCGGAGTTCACCGGCACGAAGTTGGCGCCGCTGTCGTGGCCGACGGACAGGCCGTAGATCCACAGCACCAGGTAGACGGCACCGCCGACCAGCAGGTACGAGTACGCCCCGGCGGCCGTGCGGGCCAGGACCAGGCCGGCCAGGCCGTAGGCCAGGTGGACGAGGTTGTGCAGCACCGAGACCTGGAAGACGCCGAGCAGTTCGGCGCCCGAGTCGTGGCCGGCGAACTCCATCGAGCCGTAGCCGGTGGTGATGCCGGGCACGAAGCCCAGCACGCCGACCAGCACGAAGACGACGCCCACCAGCAGGGCGGCCTGCTGGACGGGGGTGCGGGCGGTGGGGCGGTCGGTGGGGGTGGTCATGGCCGCGGCTCCTCACGGGAGGGTCAGGGTCTGTTCCGCCCAGATGGTCTTGCCCGTGGCGCTCTGGCGGGTGCCCCAGCGCTCGGTCAGCTGGGCCACGAGCAGCAGGCCGCGGCCGCCCTCGTCGTAACTGCGGGCGCGCCGCAGGTGCGGAGCGGTGCTGCCGCCGTCGGAGACCTCGCAGACGAGGGTGGTGTCGTGGATCAGGCGGAGCCGGACGGGCGGTTCGGCGTGCCGGATGGCGTTGGTGACGAGTTCGCTGACGACCAGTTCCGTGACGAAGACGGCGTCGGACAGGCCCCACCGCTCCAGCTGCGCCACCACGTCCTTACGGGTCTGCGCGACCGCGGACGGGTCGCAGGGCACGTCCCAGGTGGCGACCTGGTGCGCGCCGAGCGCGCGGGTGCGGGCGATGAGCAGCGCCACGTCGTCCGCCGGGCGCTGCGGCAGCAGCTCGGCGAGCACCCGGTCGCACAGGGTGTCCAGTGCGGGCGCCGGGCGGGCGAGGGCCTCCCGCAGCCGGTGGATCCCGGTGTCGATGTCCCGGTCGCGGGTGGCGACCAGGCCGTTGGTGTACAGGGCCAGCAGGCTGCCCTCGGGGAGTTCGACGTCGGTCGCCTCGTAGGGCAGGCCGCCGATGCCGAGCGGGGGCGCGGCCGGGAGGGCGACCAGGTCGACGGTGCCGTCGGGGCGCACCACGACGGGCCGGGGGTGCCCGGCCCCGGCGAAGCAGCAGTGCCGGGAGACGGGGTCGTAGACGGCGTACAGGCAGGTGGCGCCCACGTCGGCGGAGGTCTTCGCCGCTCCCCCGGCCCCGGCGCCCGGATCCCCGTCGTCGTCCTCCTCCGTGTTCAGGCGGGCCACGAGGTCGTCGAGGTGCGTCAGCAGCTCGTCGCACGGCAGGTCGATGTCGGCCAGCGTGCGCACCGCCGTACGCAGCCGGCCCATGGTCGCCGAGGCGTGCAGGCCGTGGCCGACGACGTCGCCGACCACCAGGGCCACCCGGGCCCCGGACAGCGGGATGACGTCGAACCAGTCCCCGCCGACGCCCGCGTGCCCGCCGGCCGGCAGGTAGCGGGAGGCGACCTCGACGGCCGCCTGCCGGGGCAGCCGCCGGGGCAGCAGGCTGCGCTGCAGGGTGACGGCGGTGGCGCGCTCGCGGGTGTAGCGGCGGGCGTTGTCGATGCTGACCGCGGCCCGCGCGGCCAGTTCCCCGGCCAGGACCAGGTCGTCGTGGCGGAAGGCGTCCGGGTTGCGGTGCCGGACGAAGAAGGCGACGCCCAGGGTCGTCCCGCGGGCGGCCAGCGGCACGGTCAGCACCGAGTGGACACCGAAGCCGCGCGCCCGGACCGCCCGGGCCGGGTCGCGCGCGAACCACGCGGTCAGGGCCGGGTCGGTCGCGTCCTGCACGGTGGGCCGCCCCGAGCGCAGGCTCTCGAACGGTGCCGAGCCCCGCCGGTAGGTGCCCACCTCGCCCGCGGCCACGACCGACTCCGGCGCGCCCGGCGTGACGGACCGCAGCGCGACCCGCCGCAGGCGCAGCGGCCCGTCCGCGGGCAGGGCGTGCACGGGCGGTTCGGGCTCCTCGTCCAGGGTGGCCAGCAGATCGACACTGACGAAGTCGGCCAGGGCCGGGACGGTCACGTCGGTCAGCTCCTGGGCCGTGCGCGTCACGTCCAGGGTGCTGCCGATGCGCCGGCCGGCCTCGGCGATCAGCTGGAGCCGCTTGCGGGCCCAGAACTGCTCCGTCATGTCGTGCGCGGACAGGCACACGCCCCGGATGACACCCTCCTGGTCGCGCAGCGCGGACATGAAGACCGACCAGGCGTGCTCGTGGTCCTCGCCGGGGGCCTGGAGGTAGTTCTCGTCGTACTGCGGCTCCCCGGTCCGCAGCACCCGGGCCATGCTGCGCTCCGCCCGCTCGCCGGCGGCGTCGTCGATGATCTCGCTGACGCGCAGGCCCCGCATCTCCTCCTCGGTGAGGGCCGTGGAGCGTTCCATGTCGGCGTTGGCCCGGCGCAACCGCAGCCGGGTGTCGTAGAGCGCCTGGGCGCAGCACGGGGACTGGGCGAAGCTCCAGCCCACCAGGGACGCGTCGAGGTCGGGCCGCGCCCCGGGGCCGGTCAGCGCGGAGACGACGAGCCAGGCGCCGGCGCCGGTGCCCGGCGGCCGGTGGTGGGCGAGCACGCGGACGGTCAGCCTGCGGCCGTCACGGTGCCGCAGGACGACGTCGCCGTGCCACCGGGACAGCCCCGCGAGGGCCCGTGGGCCGCCGCGCACCGGGACCGGCTCGGCCAGCAGGCCGGCCGCGCGGCGGCCGAGCATCTGCCCGGCCGGATGCCCGAGGAGCCGCTCGGCGCCGCCGTTCCAGCCGGTCACCCTGCCCTGTTCGTCGAGGGTGACGCGGGCGGTGAGGTCCTCCCCGGCCAGGGCGTCGAGGGCGCCCGGGGCTTCGGGAGCGCCGGGAGCCTCACGGGCTTCGCCGGGCGGGCGGCCGGCCCGGCCGACGGTGACGGGCTGCTCCATGTTCGGTCATCTCGCTCTCGCGGGGCATCGACCAGGGCACCGCAATAGACAGTTATGACCCGATTACCCCTATTCGAGCGCTTTCATCGTGCCACCCCCGCCCGGTGGCGGAGCCTGCCGCCGCCCGGCGCGGGTAACCGCTCCCCCATGGGCGAGATGCTGGGCGAGATCCTGGTGGGCACGTGTTCCTGGACCGACCGGGCGCTGGTCGGCAGCGGCTGGTATCCGGCCGGGCGGCGGGACGCCGAGGGGCGGTTACGGCACTACGCCGAGCGGTTCCCGGTCGTGGAGGTCGACGCCTCCTACTACGCGCTGCCGAGCGAGCGGAACAGCCTGCTGTGGGTGGAGCGCACGCCGGACGGGTTCGTCTTCGACGTGAAGGCGTTCTCGCTGCTGACCGGGCATCCCACCCGGCAGGCGGTGATGCCGGACGGGCTGCCGGCCGAGCACCGGGACCCGGCCGTGCTCGACGCCGTCTGGGCGCGGTTCGCGGCCGCCGTCGAGCCGCTGCGCGGCGCCGGGCGCCTCGGGAGCGTGCTGTTCCAGTTCCCCCCGTGGTTCCGGCCGGGCGCGCGGGCCGAGGCGTTCCTGGACGACTGCGCGCGGCGGACCCGCGGCTGGCCCGTCGCCGTGGAGTTCCGGCATCCGTCCTGGTGGGAGCCGGGCCGGGCCGAGGAGACGGGCGCGCTGCTGGCCCGGCACGGCATGGCCGCGGTCGCCGTCGACATGACCCAGGCCCTGCCGTCCTCCCTGCCGCCGGTGACGTGCGTGACCTCGCCCCGGCTGGCCGTCGTGCGGTTCCACGGCCGCAGCACCGCCTGGGGCACCGGCAGCAAGGAGGACCGCTTCCGCCACGACTACCGCGAGGACGAACTCGCCGAGTGGCTGCCGCGCCTGCGGCGGCTGGCCGAGCGGACCGAACAGGTCCACGTCCTGTTCAACAACTGCTGCGGCGACGCCGCCGTGCGGGCCGCCGAGACCATGACGCGGCTCCTCGACGGCGGGCCCGCGGCGGTGCCGCGGGTGCCTAGGGCGCGATCCGCACCCGCTTCTCCTGCGTCACCTGGTCCACGTCCGACACCCGCACGGTCGTCTTCATCGTCCAGGTCCCGGCGAGCGGGAGATTGACGTCGTTCGTGCTCCAGTAGCCGCCCCGGTCGGTGAGTTCGGCGTCGATCGGGCCGAGCTCGCGGGAGGGCAGGCTGAAGGTGATGCGGACCTCGGGGACGACGACCAGGCCCGTGTCGGCGCCGTAGACCACGGCCTGCACGCCGTTCTCGCCGACCCGGGCCGGATCCAGGGTGACCTGCACCGTGCCGCGGCCGGTCACCGTGCCCGTGCCGGTGTCGAAGGGCACCGTCACCTGGGCGGTGGGCGGCAGCGCTCCCGCCGGGGCCCGCCGCGCCGCCTCGGCCTCGGCGCGGCCGGGCAGCGTGCCGGTCAGCACGGTCGTGATCGCCAGCACCACGGCGGCGACGGCGACCTCCACCAGGACGGAGCGGCGCAGGCCCCGGCGCCGGACGTCGGCCTCGTCCGGGCCGCCCTCGCCGCCGGCACCGCCCGCGTCGGCGTCACCGCCGGCACCGCTGTCGCCGGCGTCCGCGTCCGCGCGGCCGGACGCCGACGGCCCCGGGACCGTACGGCCGGACTCCGCCGGCCCCGGGACCGCCGCGTGCGCGCCCGCCGGCTGCGGGACCCGGGCCGGTTCGGCCGTCCGGGCGGCGGCGGCCGGCGCGGCGATCCGGGCCGTCCAGCGCCGGGCGTGACCGGCCGCGAGCACCAGCACGCACACCACCGCCAGCTTGGCGAGCAGCAGCCTGCCGTACGACGTGCCGGTCAGCGCGGACAGGGAGCCCAGGCCGCGCCAGGACTGGTAGAGGCCGGTGACCGCCAGGACGGTGACCGAGGCGAACGCGACTCGGGAGAAGCGGGGCACGACCCGGGTCAGGTCGTCGACCGCCCCGCCGCGCAGGACCAGCAGCAGCGCCACGAGCCCGCCGAGCCACACGCCCGTGGCCAGCAGGTGCAGCACGGACGACGCCATCGCCTGCGGCACCTGGATACCGGCCGAGGCGTGCTCGGCCGCCGCCCAGGTCAGGGCCAGGGCGACGGCCAGGGCGCCACCGGCCGCCCGGACGGCGGGCCGGTGGCGGTACCGGCTCCCGGACAGCCGGACCAGGAAGGCCGCGATCAGCAGCAGGATCACCAGCCGCGCCAGCAGGGCCCGGCCCGGGCGGCCGGACAGGGTGCGGTCGAGGGCGCTCGCGTCGAAGGCCGTGAGGGGACCGGCGCCGGATTCGTACGGGGCGCGCAGCAGGAGCAGGACGGCCGTGGCGCCCAGGAGCGTCCACCAGGCGATCACCAGGGGCCGGCGCAGCGGGGAGGCGTCGGCCGGGCGGCACAGCGACGCGAAGGCCGCCGCGCCGACGAGCAGGGCGGCGGCGAGGTAGGCGAGGTAGCGGGCGAGGTCGTACAGGCCGTCGGTGAGGGGGTCCTCGTCCGGGCCGGTGTCGACCTGGAAGGTGGTCGCGGAGCGCTTGCCGACGGAGAAGGAGAAGGCGCCGGAGACCGGGTGGCTGTCGGCGGACACGACCCGCCAGGCGACCGTGTAGGTGCCCTGGGCGAGCTTGCCGGTCAGCCGGACCCGGGCGGTGTCGGCGCGGCCGTCCGCGTGCGCGGCCTCCCCGGTGGGGACCCGGCGCTGGTCGGGCCCGAAGACCCGGAAGGAGTCGTCGAGCAGGCCGACGGACTCGGTGAAGGTCAGCGTGACGTGGCGGGGGGCGCGGGGGACGACGGATCCGTCCTCCGGGTCGGTGCCCCGGAGGGCGGAGTGGGCCGTGGCGGGGGCCGCTCCCCCGAGGAGCAGTACCAGCACGGCGCCGAGCAGCACCAGGGCTCGGGCTCGCCGGGGGTGTCCGACATTGCGCTCCACGTGGGTCTCCGGGATCGGGCGGTACGGCTCCCGCTCATGTACGGACGGCAGCCGCGTTCCGCTCACCGGCGCTCCCCTAAGCGGGCCGGGAGAGCCCGTGGATCGCGTCGGCCACCTCCGGGTGGCGGGCCGCCAGCTCCGCCGCGTCCCCGTGCTCGTAGCCCTCGAAGGTGAAGCCGGGGGCCATGGTGCAGCCGAACAGGGTCCACGCGCCGCCCGGCCGGACCCGTCCGCCCATCCAGGTGCCGGCCGGGACCGTGAACTGGACGTGCTGGCCGTCGAGGACCTCCGGTCCCAGGACGACCGTGCGGGTGTCCCCGTCCGGGGCGAGGAGCAGGAGCTCCAGGGGGTCGCCCCGGTAGAAGTGCCAGATCTCGTCCGTGGGCAGGCGGTGCAGGGCGGAGAAGTCGTCCGCCGTGAGCAGGGCGACGATCGCCGTGCCCTCCGGTCTGCCGTCCGGCCGGCCGGGGCCGGCCCAGGTCTGGCGGAACAGGCCGCCCTCACGGGGGATCGGCTCCAGGCCGTAGTGCGCTATGAGGTCGTCGGGCGTCACCCGGGGAAGAGTAGCTCCCGGTCCAGGAAGGCGAGCTGGGCCTTCTTCTCCGGCAGGTACACGTCCGGCAGGTCGACCTCCGGCAGGACGACCACCGGCCCGGCCGTGAAGCCCTGCCTGAGGAACCGGGCGACCGCCTTGTCGTTGCGCACGTCCGGGTCGACCACGACCCGGCGGCGGTTCAGGCCCACCAAGACGTACGCGGCGACGACGGCCACCAGCCGGGCCGTCCAGCCGGGCGTGCCGCCGCCCGGCCCGGCGGGCGCGAGCAGCAGGTGGACGCCGATGTCGCCGGGGCGGACGTCGTAGCACTCGCCCACACGGTCCGCCTCCGGCTCGTAGGTCTGCAGGAGCGCCACCGGCTCGCCCTCCCGCACGACGAGGAAGGCGTGGTGGGTGGTGAGCGTGTCCATGTGGGCGTAGATCTCGGCGACCTGCCGCTCGGTGAGGCCGGTCATGCCCCAGAAGGCGGCCCGCTCCTCGCTCACCCAGCGGTGGATCACGCCGGCGTCGGCCCCGGCGTCCAGGGGCAGCACGCGGACGGTGCCGAATCCGTCGACGGCCTGCTCGTGGACGGCGGTGCGGGAGGCGTACGGGTCAGACATCGGTCTCCTTGGTCAGCAGGGCCCAGTCGGTGACGACCGGGACGAGGTCTCCCGCGAGCCACAGGGGGAGCTGGTCGCGGTGGTGGGGTGAGCCGGGGACGCCCGAGGCGCCGAACGGAACCACCCAGCGGCTGTCCTCGCGCCGGGCCAGGTCCCAGACGTACCGGGCGGCCGGGCCGCGCGCGGCCAGGTCGGTGAGGCCCGGCACGCCCGAGGTGCACAGCACGCAGTCGTGGTCGCCGGACAGCGCCGGTTCGCCGTACGGCGTCTCCGGCTCCAGGGCCCGCCACGGGGCGAGCCGGTGGGTGTCGCCCCAGACCCCGGCCGGCGGCCGCCCGGCCACCTCCTCCAGCGCGGCGCGCACGGCCGCCGGGCGGTCGATGCCGTACAGCTCCTCGGCTCTCAGCAGGTGTTCGAGGGCGAAGCCGATCCGCGGCAGCAGGGCGAGCCAGGGCTGGAACACGTCCGGGTAGGCCGGCGGCGTGGCGAGCGCCGCGAAGGCCGGGTGGGCCGCGAGGCGCCGTACGACCGCGCCGCGCACCGCCGCGTACAGGGCCGCGTCGGCGCTGCCGGCGTCCATGCGGCGGTCCCAGGCGAGGAGGCGCTCGCGGAGCGCGGCGGCGTCGGGGGTGAGGCCGGTCAGCGGGCGGAGGCGGTCCAGCAGGGCGCCCGCTGAGGCCAGGTGGGTGTCGGTGTGCACGGCGGGCATGTCGGCGGCGGACCAGCGCTCCTTGCCGGCGAGCAGGGCGGCGATGCGGTCGTGGCGGTGGGGCGGGGCGAACTCGACGCCGAGGGGTGCCGCCGGGCCGCGCTGGTTGGCCATGACGGCGACGCCGTCAGTGAGCCCGGCACGGGGCGTCTCCTGCCGGCCGTGCCACGCGTGGCCGGGCTCCCAGGCGGGCACCAGGCGCAGCCGGTTGGCCTCGGCGCGCAGCGGTACGTACCCGGCCACGCGGTGCAGGACCCCGCCGTCGGTGTCGGCGGCCTGGACGACGTTGACCGGTTCGGCCCAGTGGTCGAGGGCCCGGTCCACGTCGGCGACCCGGCGGGCCCGCAGCAGGGGCAGCAGCGCGCCGAAGCCGAGCTCGCCGGTGACGCGGGGCGGGTAGCGCAGGCTGACGGCGAGCGGGGGCCGGCCCGGGTCGGCGGTGCCGCCGTCCAGGCCCTCCGGCCCGCCGACGACCACCGGCCCCCGCGCGGTCTCGATCACCTCGACCTCGACCGGCTCCTCGCCCGCCACCTCGACGGCCTCCGTGTGCCGGGTCGCCCGCCGCCAGACCCCGTCCGGGTCCAGTGCCTCGACGCCGGCGCCCGTGCGCCGCAGCCGCTCCCGGAAGAGGTCCTGGTAGTCGGCCATGGC
The DNA here is from genome assembly GCF_049846985.1 of Streptomyces sp. DT190. Taxonomy (NCBI): domain Bacteria; kingdom Bacillati; phylum Actinomycetota; class Actinomycetes; order Kitasatosporales; family Streptomycetaceae; genus Streptomyces; species Streptomyces sp. DT190. Next base: position 73,085 of record NZ_JBNCNM010000002.1, read on the forward strand.
GTTGGTGATGGCCCAGGCGACCGTGCCGGTGTGCCCGAAGTGGGCGATGCCGGGGACCCCGGGGACGGCGAGGCCCACGACGTCGAACTCCGGGCAGGACAGCCGGATCTGCTGGTAGACGCCCGGGTCCTCGATCCAGCGGTGCGGGTCGCCGGCGATGACCGCCTGCCCGGTGACGGTCCGCTCCCCGCCGACCAGCCAGCCGTTGCTCCCGGAGGTGCCGGGACCGTCGGTGGCGAACAGGGCGACGGCGTCCTCGCCGAGGTGCGTGGCGACCTGCTCGCGCCAGAGCTTGGCCGGGAACCCGGCGAAGAGGATGTGCGTGGCGAGCCAGACGCCGAGGGGGGTCCAGGGGTTCCAGCGCCCGGGGGCCAGACCGGTGCGGGCGAACTCCGGGGCCGCGGCCCGCGCCAGCCCCGCGTTCACGCCGTCGACGTACGCCCGCACCCACTCGGCCGTCCCCGGGTCCTGTCTCTCCAGGTGGGCGAAGCAGCGTCTCGCCGTGTCGTCGAGTCTGGCCCGTCTGGCGAACCGGTCCCAGGCCAGGGCGCCGCCGCCGAGGAAGGACGCCGAGGTGCCCTGCGCCCGGTGCCGCTCGACCTCCAGCTGCCAGGCCCGGTCGCGGGCGGTGACCAGGCCCTGCGCATGGGCGAGCCCGGTCGCGCTGTCCGCGCGCAGATGCGGAATGCCCCAGGCGTCACGGTAGATCTCGATGGACACCCTGTACCCCTACCTTCCTTTAGGTTAGCCTTGCCTAAGTCAGAGCTGTGTGGCCGGAATCGTACGCGAAGGGCTGAAACGCGATGGGGCAGGGGCGGGGTTGGGAGGGCGCGGTCCTCAAACTGCTGCGCGCGAAGGATTTCCGGTTCACGGTGACGGGCGCCGAGGACGTCACGCCGGAGTACCGGCGGCTGCGCTTCACCGACGGCGGACTGCTGGCGGCGACCGGCGTGCACCCCACCATGTGGGTCCGCCTCTGGTTCGACAACGCGGGCAAGCCGCACCAGCGGGCCTACACCCTGGTCGACCCGGACCCCGCAGCCGGGACCTTCAGCCTGGAGTTCGCCCTGCACGAGGGATGCGCCAGCGACTGGGCCCGGGCGGCGAAGCCCGGCGACACCATCGAGGCGACCGTCCAGGGCACCGGCTTCGAGCACCCGAGCCCCACGCCCTCGCACGTCTTCGCCGTCGGCGACCCGGCCTCCTTGCCGGCCATCAACTCCCTCCTGGACGCGCTGGGTTCCGCCCCGGCGACCGTCTGGTTCGAGGGCGGCGACGACGCGCTGCCGTTCCGCACCGACCCGGACCGCCACGAGGTGCGCACGGTGCCCCGCCAGGACTCCGGCGCCCACCTGGTCGACCGCGTGAAGGCGGATCTGCCCGGGCTGCTGGACGCGACCGCCGAACCGTACGTCTGGATCGCCTGCGACACGGCGACGACCCGGACGCTCGCCGCCTACGTCCGCAAGGAACTGGGCCTGCCCAAGCAGCGCGTGCACGCCCTCGGGTACTGGCGGCCCTGACCGGCCTCGGGACGCGGCCGGGCCCGGCCCGGGGGATGATCGGGGCATGGACGTCACCCTCCACCTCGCCCAGGACCCCGAGGCCGACGCGCTGCTCGGCCGCAGTCCGCTCGCCGCGCTGATCGGCATGCTGCTGGACCAGCAGATCCCGATGGAATGGGCGTTCAAGGGCCCGGCGACGATCGCCGAGCGGCTGGGCACGGACGGCCTGGACGCGCACGAGATCGCCGCGCACGAGCCGGAGGCCTTCGCCGCGCTGCTCTCCCGCAAGCCGGCCGTGCACCGCTACCCGGGCTCCATGGCCAAGCGGATCCAGCAGCTGTGCCAGTACCTCGTCGAGCACTACGACGGTGACGCCGAGGCCGTGTGGAAGGACGCCGGCACCGGCAGGGACCTGCTGAAGCGGCTCGCGGAACTGCCCGGCTTCGGCAAGCAGAAGGCCCAGATCTTCCTCGCCCTGCTGGGCAAGCAACTGGGCGTGCGCCCCGAGGGCTGGCGGGAGGCGGCCGGCCCCTACGGCGACGAGAAGTCCTTCCGCTCGGTCGCCGACATCACCGGCCCCGAGTCCCTGGCCAAGGTCCGCGCCCACAAGCAGGAGATGAAGGCGGCGGCGAAGGCGGCGAAGGCCGCCCGGGACTGACCGCGCACCGGGAGCCGCGGGGGCACCGGCGTCAGCCGTGTGGACCGCTCCGGGTGGTGGCGCGGCCGGGGCCGTTCCCAGCATGGAGCATGACCGAGCCACCGACCGACGACCCCCCGGGGCCGGAGCACGCCCCCGGCGCACCCGGACGCCGCATCCCGTGCGAACGCCTCACCTGCTTCGTACGCCGAGCGAGCGGATCTGCCGGTCCGCGCGATGAACGGCGTGCCCGCGGCGGGGAGTGACCTCCCGTGCACCCCGCGGCGCAGCCGGTTCCCCGCCGCACCCGTCGGCTCTCCTGGCCGCGGGTGCTCGTCCTGCTGCTCGCCCTCCTCGTGCCCGGCGCGCACGCCGCGGCGCACACGCTCCCCGCGGCTCCCCTCGCCGGGGAGAGCACGACCGTCGAGTACGACACCTTCGACACCGTCCTGCGGCCCACCGGCCGGGGCGCCCGCCGCGCCGCCGGCCCGCCGCGCCCGGCCCCGTTCACGGGTCCGGCCCCGGCCTGCACCGCACGGCGCCCGATGCCCGTGCCGCCCGGCCCGGCGCACCCCCCTCGCCCGCCGCGTTCCGAAGTCCTGCGCTGCTGAACGGACCGTCCACCGGTCCACCAGTCCCGCACGGAACCAGAAGGACGAGGAACACAGCCATGCTCCAGGACCCGTACGCGGTGCTGCGCGCCCTGCTGCGCGCCGAGGCCGCCCGCAGCGCCCCCAAGCCCAGCTCCCCGCCGGCCGAACACCGGCCGCGGCCGTCGGACCCCAAGGACCGCCGCCGCGGCTGACCGCACCCGCGGGTCCGCACCCCGGAGCGGACCCGCGACCCGGCCGGGCGCCCCCTTTCGGGGGAATCGGGCGCACGGTCCGGATGACCGCCTCCCGGGCAGCAGCGGCGCTCCACCACCGGCAAAGAGGGCGCACGGCCCGGCATATGCACACCCCTGGTCCGTTTCATTCAGACTTGAGGGGATTTTTTCAACGTCGTACTCGGTCGCCATGGCTGCGCCCGGAAGGTCTTGACCGGTAGGCTTTCCGTGTGATCTTCAAGCGCATCGGAAACGGCCGGCCGTACCCCGACCACGGCCGGGAAAGCACCCGGCAGTGGGCGGACGTGGCGCCGCGCCCGGTCCGCCTCGATCAGCTCGTGACGACGAAACAGCAGCTCGACCTGGAGACGCTCCTCGCCGAGGACTCGACCTTCTACGGCGACCTCTTCGCGCACGTCGTGAAGTGGCAGGGCGACCTGTACCTGGAGGACGGCCTGCACCGCGCGGTGCGGGCGGCACTCCAGCAGCGCCAGGTGCTGCACGCGCGCGTGCTCGAACTCGACTAGCCCCCCGCCGGTCACGGGTTGACCCTTTCGGGTTCCGCTGGGCGACGTCGAATGATCATCTAGTAGGCATCGTCGCCCGGGCGCACTACGCTGCGCTCATGAGCATGCTGACTCCCCCCGGCATGGGCGGCAAGTACCGCATCACGGGCAACAGGTATCCCCGGATGCGCCGGCCCCGGTGGCGCGGCAGGCTCGTCGCCGTGGGTGCCGCCTCCGTCGTCGTCCTGGGCGTGGGCGGGTGGGGCACGCTGCAGCTCATCGACGTCTTCACCGGCGGCGGCAGAAAGGCCTCGGCGGCCGGCGGCGGGGACTGCGCCCCCACGACCAAGGCGAGCCCCTCGCCCAGCGCCCGGGCCCTGCCCGAGCCCCGCACCATCACGGTCAACGTCCTCAACGCCACCACCCGCAGCGGCCTGGCGAAGAAGACCGCCGACGAGCTGAAGAAGCGCGGCTTCAAGATCGGCGACGTGGGCAACGCGCCCAAGGAGTACGACAAGAAGGTCAAGGGCACCGGACTGCTGCTCGGCCCCGCCGCCGCCCTGGACGGCTCGCTGCCGGTGCTCGGCACCCAGTTGCCCGGCGCCGAACGGCGTACCGAGGCGGCCCGCAAGGGCGCCGCCGTCGACCTCGTCATCGGGGACGCCTTCAAGGATCTGGCGAAAAAGCCGGACGCCGACCGGGCGCTGACCGAACTGGCCAGGCCCGAGCCGGCGCCCACGACGAAGAAGGACTGCTGAGGGGCCCGTCCGGCCTACTCGGCCGCCCCGTACATCCGGTCGCCCGCGTCGCCGAGGCCCGGGACGATGTAACCGTGCTCGTTCAGGTGCTCGTCGACCGAGGCGGTCACGACCGTCACCGGCGTGCCCGCCAGCTCGCGCTCCATGACCTCCACGCCCTCCGGCGCGGCCAGCAGCACCACGGCGGTCACGTCGTCGGCGCCGCGCCGGATGAGCTCCTGGATCGCCGCGACCAGCGTGCCGCCGGTGGCCAGCATCGGGTCGAGCACGTACACCTGACGGCCGGACAGGTCCTCCGGCATGCGCGTCGCGTACGTGGAGGCCTGCAGGGTCTCCTCGTTGCGGATCATGCCGAGGAAGCCCACCTCGGCGGTCGGCAGCAGCCGCACCATGCCGTCCAGCATGCCGAGACCGGCGCGCAGGATCGGCACCACCAGCGGGCGCGGGTGGGACAGCTTGACGCCCGTGGTCCGCGCGACCGGCGTCTGGATGTCGACCTGTTCGGTGCGCACGTCGCGCGTGGCCTCGTAGGCGAGCAGGGTGACCAGCTCGTCGGCGAGACGGCGGAAGGTCGCGGAGTCGGTGCGCTGGTCGCGCAGCGTGGTGAGCTTGTGGGCGACCAGGGGGTGGTCGACGACGTGGAGACGCATGTCCACAACAGTAACCGGGCCCGATGACCCCGGCCGCACGGCGAGCACGCCGCCCGGACGTCACCCGGCACCTGGCGTCAAACCGTCCGTCCGGGGGAATGTGGGGAAGACGGAGTGGGGGTGGTGAACCAGATGCCCGACCGGGAGACCCGACACGATCCGTCACCGCGCGTACGGCGGGGGACGGACCCGGAGACCGACCGGACGGCCGAGCGGGCCGGGCCGGACGTGACGGCCGGACCGCCCGGCGCGGACGAGTCCGACGCCGAGCGCCGCAGGCGCCGCGCCCGGTTCCTGCGCGACCTGGCCGAGGCGCGCGAGCTGCGCGACCGCGTCCAGCCGCGCCGCGCCAAGACGGCCCGGCTGCGGCACGCGATGCGCATGCGCACGTTCCGCTGGTAGGAAACGCGGGAGGAAACCTCCGGGGAAGATCACGAACCGCGGGGACGTCGTGGCGGGTGACCGTGCGTGGAGCAGGGGAAAGCCGCGTACGATCCGCAGGTGGCGGCAACGAGCGTGCGAGCGCAACTGCCGGACACAGGGAGCCGAAGACGTCCCCTGAACGCCTTGTTTCTGCCACGATTCCGAGTGGGTGGGGCTCGGACGAGCACTCCCCGCCCGCAACCTCCGCCGGGGGGACCCCCAACCGGCACGCCTAAGACCAGTGGGAGAGTCACGGTGTACTTCGCCGCACTGCTCGCGCGCACCGAAGACGGGTGGGAAGCGAGCGACACAGAGCTCGACGATGTGGAAACCCTGTCGGATCTGGCCGACCTGGCCCGTGAAGCCTCCCCCGACGAGGACACGGTGCTCGTGCTGATCGAGCAGGAGGACGCCTGGTTCGGCGTCGTCCGCGTGGACGGCGAGGACGACCCTCGTATCTACGTCTCCGACGCCGCGGCCGCTGCCCGCAGCAGCTACGGCGAGATCCTGCTCACCGACGAGCTGCTCGGCCGGGATCCGGACGACGGGGACGACCTGGACGTCCTCGACCTCGACGGCACCGAGGACGGCGACGGGGACGACGAGGAGTCCGACGACGCCGACCCGGTGGCCGGCTCCGCCGAGGCCGTGCCGCACGGCCCGGTCGGCGACGCGCAGATCCTGGACGACCTCGGGGTGACCGAGAAGGAGCTGCGGGCGCTCACGTCGGACGCCGTCACCGAGATCGCCGAGTCGCTGGGCGCCTCGGAGACCCTGGAGACCGTCCGCTGACCGCTCGCCCCACCCCCGGGCCGCCGGACCCGGTACGCGATCCCTGGCGGCCCGCGATGCGGCTCGCCCTCGACGAGGCCGCCGGGGCCGTCCGGGGCGGGGACGTCCCGGTCGGGGCCGTCGTCCTGGCGCCGGACGGCACGACCGTGCTCGCGGCCGGGCACAACGAACGCGAGGCCGCCGGCGACCCGACGGCCCACGCGGAGGTCCTCGCCCTGCGGCGGGCCGCCGCCGCGCTCGGGCGGTGGCGGCTGGCCGGCTGCACCCTCGTGGTGACCCTGGAGCCCTGCACGATGTGCGCGGGCGCGATCCAGCAGTCCCGCGTCGACCGGCTCGTCTACGGCGCCCGCGACGAGAAGGCCGGGGCCGCCGGTTCCCTGTGGGACCTGGTGCGCGACCGGCGGCTCAACCACCGGCCCGAGGTGATCGAGGGCGTGCTCGCGCAGGAGTGCGCCGCGCAGCTCACGGCGTTCTTCCGCGGCCGCTGAGCGGCCGCCGCAAACCGATTTCGAAGCACGCACCACCTTGCTGTAAGGTCTCCCTCGGTAGCGTGTCCGAGCGGCCGAAGGAGCTCGCCTCGAAAGCGAGTGTGGCGCAAGTCACCGAGGGTTCAAATCCCTCCGCTACCGCTTGAGAAGGGCCCCGTCGCGAGACGGGGCCCTTCGTGCGATCCGCCCCTTCGGGTGATCGCTCCTTCGTGCGATCATGTGCGCTGTCCGGGACACCAGCGACAGCAGTGGCAGCAGGAACAGGGGAGGCCGCGATGGCGGTGAACGCGAAGAAGATCGCCGTCTACGTTCTCGTGGTCTTCGTTGCGTACGTGATCATCACGGACCCGGAGGGGGCGGCGGACTACGTCCAGGTAGGGTTCCAGGGCATCTCGGACGCCGCCCAGGCCCTGGGCGACTTCGCGACGTGGGTCGCCGACGGAGGAAAGTGATGATCCGCCACCTGGTCCTGTTCAAGCTCAACGAGGGCGTCGGACGCGACGAGCCCCGGGTCACGGCGGGCGTCGAGGCCTTCCGCGCCCTCGACGGCGAGATCCCGGAGCTGCGCCACTGGGAGCTCGGCTGGAACGTCAGCGACCGCCCCATCGCTTACGACTTCGCCATCAACTCCGCCTTCGACGACGCGGAGGCGCTGCGGCGGTACGTGGAACACCCCGCTCACCAGGCCGGTGTGGCGCTGTGGCGGGAGTTCGCCACGTGGGTGATCGCGGACTACGAGTTCTGACCCGGGCCGGTCCGGTCGTCTCGAGCCCCCTGTCGGTGCGACAGGGGGCTTTCCTGTGGCATGAGTTCATTTATGCGCCATTCATCACTCAACACGTAGTTATGGGGTGCTTGCACACAGTGCACATGTCTTGTGATGCTATGACCGCTTTTGATGGAAGAGTAGACGGATGAGTTGACGATGACGAGGTGGAGTTGACCGTGCTGGCCAGTACCGCGCCTCAGGCACCCACCTCTGAACCCCGGGAGACCCCACCGGCCGCTCCTCAGCGCAGCCGCGGCGCCGACACCCGCGCCCTCACGCAGGTGCTCTTCGCCCAGCTCAAGGAGCTCCAGCCGGGCACGCCGGAGCACGACCGCGTGCGCGGGGCGCTCATCGAGGCCAACCTGCCGCTGGTGCGCTACGCGGCCGCCCGGTTCCGCTCCCGCAACGAGCCGATGGAGGACGTCGTCCAGGTCGGCACCATCGGGCTCATCAACGCCATCGACCGCTTCGACCCGGACCGGGGGGTGCAGTTCCCGACGTTCGCGATGCCGACGGTGGTCGGGGAGATCAAGCGCTACTTCCGCGACAACGTCCGCACGGTCCACGTGCCGCGCCGGCTGCACGAACTGTGGGTGCAGGTGACCAGCGCCACGGAGGACCTGACGACCGCCTTCGGGCGGACCCCGACGACCGCGGAGATCGCCGAGCGGCTGCGCATCTCCGAGGACGAGGTGCTGTCCTGCATCGAGGCCGGGCGGTCGTATCACGCCACCTCGCTGGAGGCCGCACAGGAGGGCGACGGGCTGCCGGGGCTGCTGGACCGGCTCGGCTACGAGGACCCCGCGCTGGACGGGGTGGAGCACCGGGACCTCGTGCGGCACCTCCTCGTCCAGCTGCCCGAGCGGGAGCAGCGGATCCTGCTGCTGCGGTACTACAGCAATCTCACGCAGTCCCAGATCAGCGCGGAGCTCGGTGTCTCACAGATGCACGTCTCGCGGCTACTCGCGCGTAGCTTCCAGCGATTGCGGTCTGCGAACCGGATCGACGCCTGATCGCAAACACGAGCGAGAGGTCACCGGGGAGAGGGAATCGCTCATCAGGGCCGTTGCCCCCGGTTGAGAGCCGAAAAGCCGTCAGACCCCTTGTTTGCAGGGCGGATTCGCGTCTCAGATGTCGACATGTCACTACAGCGTGTTGCCGACATGTGACATTCTGCGTGAAGCGCGTTTGCCGGGGCTTCGGCTCCGGTATTCAGGTGAAGGCTGCGTTCCTCAGACGGGAGCGTCCGCCGCGACCGTCCCGCGACCCAAAGGGGGTGGCATGTCCGCAGAACAGGGCAGCTCGAAGGTGCTCACGCTCGCGGAGAGCGACACAGCTCCCCATGCTCTCGACTCACTCGGCCCCATCGACGACGTTCCGGCCGAGCTCGTGACCGAGCCCGCGCCGGTGCTTCCGGCCACGGGGGCCATCGACACCCGCACCCTGTCCCGCTCCCTGTTCCTGCGGCTGGCCGCGCTCGACGAGGACAGCCCCGAGCGTGCGTACGTCCGTGACACGCTCATCGAGCTCAACCTGCCGCTGGTGCGGTACGCGGCCGCGCGCTTCCGGTCGCGGAACGAGCCGATGGAGGACATCGTCCAGGTCGGCACGATCGGGCTGATCAAGGCGATCGACCGGTTCGACTGCGAACGGGGCGTGGAGTTCCCGACGTTCGCGATGCCGACGGTCGTCGGGGAGATCAAGCGGTTCTTCCGCGACACGTCCTGGTCGGTGCGGGTGCCGCGGCGGCTGCAGGAGCTGCGGCTGGCGCTGACCAAGGCCAGCGACGAGCTCTCGCAGAAGCTGGACCGGTCGCCGACGGTGACCGAACTCGCCTCCGTGCTCGGGGTGTCCGAGGAGGACGTGGTCGACGGCCTGGCGGTGGGGAACGCGTACACGGCGTCCTCGCTGGACTCGCCGGCCCCGGAGGACGACGGTGGCGAGGGGTCGCTGGCGGACCGGCTGGGCTACGAGGACACGGCGCTGGAGGGCGTCGAGTACCGGGAGTCCCTGAAGCCGCTGCTGGCCAAGCTGCCGCCGCGGGAACGGCGGATCATCATGCTGCGGTTCTTCGCGAACATGACGCAGTCGCAGATCGGCGAGGAGGTCGGCATCTCGCAGATGCACGTCTCGCGCCTGCTGACGCGGACGCTGGCGCAGCTGCGGGAAGGTCTGATCTCGGACTGAGGACTGCAGGACTGCAGGGCTGCAGGACGGATGGCCGTGGCGTGGTGGCTTCGGCTTTCCGTCTGTGGTGGGTCGGGGCCGTGCCGGGGGGTGTCCGTCCTCGGAACGGCGCGATCGACGTGCGTGCCGACTGACTGTCCGTTGACGCGCCAACCGCTGCGGGCGGCCACCCCCCGGCACGACCCCTTGCGTACGTCGGCGGGTGCGGGCCGGCCGTCCAGCTGCGGGCAGTCGTGCGACCGCCGTCTCCGTTAACCCAGCGCCAGCCAGGCGACCGCCGCGATGACCGCCACGGCGACGACGACGCCGAGGATGAGTCCGATGCGCGGCCCGCCGCCGGACGCCGCGGCCTGGCGCCCCTGCGGCGCCTCGTCGACGAACGCGCGGAACATCTGGGTGCTGCCGGCAGGGTCGTGATTGCCCTGGGGGGCCTGGTTGTTAGCCATGGCCCGAGACCCTAGCGAAAACGTCGGGGCTCCCCAAGTGGGGGTTGGTCTTCCGCTTGCCTTGGCGTGACCCGTGGCGGCGGGCGCGTCACCTGCTTGTTTACTCTCGCAATACTTGCCTTTGCCAACTTTTGGCTCCGCACTCCGCTTTTTTATTTGCCTGTAGCAACCAATGGCTTCTATGGTTGCCCTAAGCAACGAAGGCGGGAGGGTGTCATGGCCGGGAGGGCGCAGTACGAGGAGCTGGTCCGCCAGTTCAGTGCCTTCGGTGCCGTGAAGCGGGAGCTCGGCCGGATCATGCCCGCCGAGTGCCCCGGCGGATCGGCGGCCGTGCTGACCCTGCTGGGCCGCCACGGTGACATGCGCATGAGCAAGCTCGCGGAGCTGCTCGCGGTGGACATGTCGGTCACCAGCCGCCATGTCGCGCACGTCGTCGACCGCGGCTGGATCGAACGCTCCCCCGACCCCGCCGACAAGCGCTCGCGCATCCTGCGCCTCACCCCCGCGGGTCACGCCCAGCTCGACGAACTGTCCCGGCGGACCACCGAGGTCCTGGCCGAGCGGCTGAGCGACTGGACCGACGAGGAGGTCGGCCAGCTCACCGACCTGATGGCGCGGCTGCGGGAGAGCTTCGACTGCCGGCCCGCGGCCCGGGCGGCACCGCCCGCTTTCGAACGGACCACCCGTACACCCGCAAGCACGTAAGAAAAGGAAGCCCATGGCAACGACCACACCAGCCGGTGTGCGGGCTCATGCCAAGCACGGGGGAGGCTCCCACGGCTCCTCCGGCGACGCTCCGATGACGCACCGGCAGATCATGGAGGCCCTCACCGGCCTGCTGCTCGGCATGTTCGTCGCGATCCTGTCGTCGACGATCGTCTCCAACGCCCTGCCCCGGATCATCGGGGACCTCGGCGGCGGCCAGAGCGCCTACACCTGGGTCGTGACCGCGTCCCTGCTGACGATGACCGCCACCACCCCGCTGTGGGGCAAGCTCGCGGACCTGTTCTCCAAGAAGCTGCTGATCCAGATCGCGCTGGTCGTCTTCGTCCTGGGATCGGCCGCGGCGGGCATGTCGCAGAACCCCGGCATGCTGATCACCTTCCGCGCCGTCCAGGGCATCGGCATGGGCGGTCTGTCCGCGCTGGCCCAGATCATCATGGCGGCGATGATCTCGCCGCGTGAGCGCGGACGGTACAACGGCTACCTCGGTGCCGTCTTCGCCACGGCGATGGTCGGCGGCCCGCTGGTCGGCGGTGTCATCACCGACACCGACTGGCTCGGCTGGCGCTGGTGCTTCTACGTCGGCGTGCCCTTCGCCGTGATCGCCCTGATCGTGCTGCAGAAGACCCTGCACCTGCCCGTGGTGAAGCGGAAGGTCAAGGTCGACTGGGCCGGCGCCTTCTTCATCACCGCGGCCGTCTGCCTGCTGCTCATCTGGGTCACCTTCGCCGGTGACAAGTACGACTGGGTCTCGTGGCAGACCTACGCGATGGTCGGCGGCTCGCTGGTGCTGCTGGCGGTGTTCGTCCTCGTCGAGTCCAGGGCGAGCGAGCCGATCATCCCGCTGCGGCTGTTCCGCAACCGGACCATCACGCTGGCCTCGCTGGCCTCGCTGTTCGTCGGTGTCGCGATGTTCGCCGGGACCGTCTTCTTCAGCCAGTACTTCCAGCTGGCCCGGGACAAGTCCCCGACGATGTCCGGCGTGATGACCATCCCGATGATCGCCGGTCTGTTCGTCTCCTCCACGGTCTCCGGGCAGATCATCACCCGGACCGGCCGCTGGAAGGGCTGGCTGCTCGCCGGCGGTGTGCTGGTGACCGCGGGCCTGGGGTTGCTGGGCACCATCCGGTACGACACCGAGTACTGGCACATAGCGATCTTCATGGCGCTGCTGGGTCTCGGCATCGGCATGATGATGCAGAACCTGGTGCTGTGCACGCAGAACCAGGTGGAGCCGGGTGACCTCGGTGCCGCCAGCTCCACGGTGACCTTCTTCCGGTCCCTGGGCGGTGCGGTGGGCGTCTCGGCGCTCGGCGCGGTCCTGGGCAACAAGATCACCGACTACGTCCAGGACGGCCTCGCCGACCTCGGCGCCAAGGGCGCGGCCCTCGGCCACGCCGGCACGGGCGGGGGCGGCATCCCCGACCTCGACACGATGCCCGCGCCGATCCGCACCGTCGTGGAGAGCGCCTACGGCCACGGTGTCGCGGACGTGTTCCTCTACTCGGCCCCGCTGGCGCTGCTCGCGCTGCTGGTGTCGCTGTTCATCAAGGAGGTCCCCTTGAAGACGAAGGGTGGGCTGGCACAGGCCGCGGCCGCCGACGCCCCCGCTCAGGTTCCCGCCGGGGCGGCGGCGGAGGCCCCCGCCGGCACGGCCGTGCCGAGCTGGGCCGTCGCGGACACCGAGGCCGCCGGCGGGACCGGCCCCGAGGGCACGCAGCGGCTCGCCGCGGTCGCCACGGTGGCCCGGGCCGACGAGCCGGCCTCCGGTGGGGGCGGTGTCCCGGTCCGCGGCTTCGTCCGTGGCGCCGAGTCCGCGCCCGTCCCGCAGGCCGCCGTCACGCTGATCTCGCTGGCCGGGCGCCAGCTGGGCCGGTCCGTGGCGCAGCCCGACGGGTCCTACGCGGTCGACGCGCCGGGCGCGGGATCGTACGTGCTGATCGCCTCGGCCGACGGCTACCAGCCGCAGGCGTCCACGGTCGTCGTCAACGGCGAGCCGCTTGCCTACGACATCCTGCTCAGCGGCACCAGCGGGCTGACCGGCCTGGTGCGGGCCGCCGGGAGCGGGCAGCCGGTGCAGGACGCGATGGTCATCGTGACCGACGTGCGCGGCGATCTGCTGGCCACCCAGGCCACCGGTGAGCAGGGCGAGTTCTCCTTCGCCGAGCTGGTGCCGGGCGCGGTGACCGTCGCGGTGAACGCCGCCGGGTACCGGCCGCGCGCCCTGCCGGTGGAGGTCGGGGGCACCGGGGTCACCCGGGTCGAGATCGACCTCGACGCGGGCGCCCGTGTCCAGGGTGTCGTCCGGGCCCCGCACGGCCCGCTGGCCGACGCCCGGGTGACGCTGGTCGACCAGGCGGGCAACGTCGTCGGCTCGGCCACGACCGGGGCGGACGGGGCGTACGCCTTCACCGACCTGGACGGCGGCGAGTACACCGTCATCGCCACGGGCTACCCGCCGGTGGCCACCTCCCTGACGGTCACGGGCCCGGGCACCGACGCCCACGACATCGAACTCGCCCACCCCGGCGAGTAGTACGGACCCCGGCCCGTGGCGGGTGGGCGCGCTCCGAGCGGAGGTGCGCCCCCTGCCGCGGGCCGGTTTCTCTCTGAGGAGTTACGTGAGATGGGACTGACCGCGAGGATCCGTACCCGGGACGGATGGGCCGTGTCGCACGCGGTCGTCACGGTGGCGGACATGAGCGGCGCGCAGGTGCTGCGGGCCGAGGCCGACGCGGAGGGCGCGGTACGGGACGCGGCGCCGCTGCAGCCGGGGGCGTACACCGTCATCGTCACGGCCGTCGGGTACGCGCCCGCCGCGTCGAGTGTGATCGTGACGGCGAGCGGGCGGGCCGAGGTCGGCACGGTGACGCTGGCCCGGCAGGGCGGCACCGAGCTGCCGCCGCCCGGGCCGTGGACGATCGACCCGGTGCACTCCAGCGTGGCCGCCGTCGCCCAGCACCTGGGCATCTCCAGCGTGCACGGCCGGTTCACGGAGTTCTCCGGGGCGATCGAGATCGCCCCGGACGACGTCACCAAGTCCCGGGTGGAGGCGGTGATCCGGGCCGCGTCGATCGACACCGGCAACGGCATGCGCGACGGGCACCTGAAGTCGCCGGACTTCCTGGACGTCGAGCGGTTCCCGGAGATCACCTTCCGGTCCACGGGCCTGACGGCGGCCGGTTCCGACCGGTGGACCGTCCGGGGCGAGCTGGGCATGCACGGGGTCGTGCGGCCGGTCGATCTGGACCTGGCCTACCTGGGCACCGGCCCGGACCCGTGGGGCGGCACCCGGGCGGCGTTCCGCGCCACGACCGAACTGCGGCGCGAGGACTTCGCGATGAACTACAACCAGGTCCTCCAGGCGGGCATCGCCGCCATCGGCACCACCCTCAGGGTGGAGCTGGACATCCAGGCCGTGCAGGGCGAGTCACTGCCCGCGGCGTGAGGAGGGGTCGCGCGGCTGGGAGACTCTCGCCACCAACTGGCCGCACAGGTCCCGCAGTTTGACGTTGCGGTCCTGCGAGACCCGGCGCAGCCGCTCCATGGCCTGGCGGGCGTCGATGCGCTCGCGGGCCATCAGGATGCCGACCGCCTGGTCGATGACGCTGCGCGAGAGCAGCGCCGTGCGCACGTCGGCCGCCGACTGGCGGCGGCGCTCGATGGCCAGGGACACGTTGATCGCGTCCCCTGCCCGGGCGGCGAAGGCCCGGGCCGTGTCCCGGGCGGCGTCCAGAGCCCCGGCCTGCACGCCGTAGAAGTTGAAGGCGGCGCCCCTCTCGCCCTCGACGGCGATCGGCACCGCCAGGAGGCAGCGGACGCCCACGGACAGCGCGTACGGCGTGTACGCCGGCCAGCGGGACTCCTGGGACAGGTCCGGGGCGTACTGCTCGGCGCCGGTCTCCGCGGCGTCGACGCAGGGCCCCGAGCCGTTCTCGTACTGCCGCAGGTCCAGGCCGCTGGGCAGGCCGTCGCTGCCGGCCAGCGTGAGCAGCCGGTCGGCGCGGCGCACCGTGAGGCTGCACGCGGCGGTGCCGGGCACCTCCTGCACCGCACGGTCGGTCAGGTCGCGCAGCAGGGTGTCGAGACCACTGCTGCGCACCATCGCCTGGTCCAGCGTGTCGGACGTCTCGGATGTCATGACCGTACGGGTATCCCGTCGCCCCGGGAACAAGCCCCGGGGTGTGCCGCCGGGGTGGGGCCGGGGCGCGGGTCAGGCGGTGTTGTGGGTGCCGACGATGCGCCGGGCCAGCTCGCGCAGCTTGACGTTCTCCCGCTGGGAGGCCCGCACCAGGCTCTCGAAGGCCGCGGCCGCGTCGATGCCCTGACGCTCCATGAGGATGCCGGTGGCCTGGCCGATCAGGTCCCGGGTCTGCATGGCCTCGGTGAGCTGCTCGCGGACGGTCGCGGAGTCCAGGGCGATGCTGACGTGCGCGGTGAACAGCCGGCCGACGCGGGTGGCCTCCTCGTCGAAGACGCCGGGCTTGCGCGCGTAGGCCGTGAGCACGGTCAGCCGGCGCTTGTCGGCCCGCAGCCGCAGCGACAGCGCCGAGCGCAGGCCCAGGGCCGCCAGCACGTCCCAGCCGTCGTCCGCCTCGCTGTCCGTTATCCGCGCCACGGGGCTGTGCCACAGCTGGTCCCAGTGCCCGTGCTGTTCGCGGCCGGTGTGCCGGGACTCGGCGGAGCGGACGACCTCGTCGGTCCAGGCGAGTGTGCGGAGTCCGTCACCGCGTTCGACCACGGAGATGCCGGCGTGTTCGGCGCCCGGCATGATGTGGACGGCCAGCCGGACCGCCGTGCGCAGGGTGCTGTGCGGGGTGGAGGTCTCGTGCAGTTGCTGAGAAGCCACCGTGAGTGCCTCGGCCAGCTCTACGCCAGCCGGAAAACGGGGCAAATCAGGAAACTCGGACGCAGCCACCACGAACCTCTTCGGCATGCACGGCCATGGCCGTGCGCAGGAGAGCTCCGCAGCACATTCCCGACTGCGAGCACAGGACGGACAGCACTCTAACTGTTCGGTTGCCTCGAAGTGACGCCCGGCCGACGGCCGGGCCAGGGCGCTTCCATGGCCACCCCTCGGCGTGATGGAATGGCGGCGGGTCAGGAAGCGGCCTTACCGGAAACCGGACGAACGTCTGCCAGGTGAGTGCCGTGACCTTCTTCACGAACCCCACAGAGCCGCGCGACCTACCGGGCCGCGTCCACCTCACCATGCCCGCAGAGATCGACTTCTGCACCGCCTCGGAGCTGCTCCCGCTCATCATGTCCGCGGCCGAGGCCCGTGGTGACCGGCTGGAGGTCCTCGTCCTGGACCTCAGGCCGACCTCCTTCATGGACTCCCAGGGCATCCGCCTCATCAACGACATACGTGAGGGCCTGCGCCCCGGGGCCCGGGTCCGGCTGGTGGCCCGGCCCGACGGGGTCGCCGGCCGCGTCCTGGAACTGACCGGCATGCGCCGGGACGTGCCCGTGTACGACAACCTCCCGGAGGCGCTGGCGTCGTAGGCTGCCGGGCATGGCACCGAACATCGCGACGAACACCCGTGTCTCCCTGGACGGGTTGCTCGACTTCGTACGGCCCAGGCACCACGCGATCCTGCTGACCCGGCGGTCCGACGGCAGCCCCCAGGGCTCGCCGCTGACCTGCGGGGTGGACGACTCCGGGCGGATCGTGGTCTCCACGTACCCGGAGCGTGCCAAGACCCGCAACGCCAGGCGGGACCCGCGGGTCAGCGTCATCGTCCTCAGCGACGACTGGAACGGGCCGTGGGTGCAGGTCGACGGCACGGCGGAGGTCGTCGACGCGCCCGACTCCGTCGAGCCGCTCGTGGAGTACTACCGGAACATCGCCGGCGAGCACCCCGACTGGGACGAGTACCGCGCGGCCATGGTCGAGCAGGGCAAGTCGATCATCCGGATCACGCCGGAGCGGTGGGGTCCGGTCGCCACGGGCGGCTTCCCGGCACGGCTGGTCGAAGGGGAGTAGTCAGCCGCGGGCGACCATCGTCTCGATGCCCGCGATCAGCAGCTCCAGGGCGAACTCGAAGTCGCGCTCCAGCATCTCGGCGACCGTGTCGCCGCCGCGTGCCGCCATGATCTCCTGGGACTCGCGGATGACGTCGGCGGCCTGCGGGGCCGCGGTGACGGTGCTCAGGGACTGCTGGAAGTAGGCGTCCACGGACAGCCCGGAGGCGGCGGCCCGGGTGGCGAGATGGCCCTCCAGCGTGCCGTAGCCGTAGACGAACTGGAAGACGGCCGAGATCGTGCTCGTCAGGCGCCGCGCGGGCATCCCCGTGCCGCGGACCACGCGCTGCACCACCCGGGAGAACGCCAGGTTGTTGGGGCCGATGTTGAGGAAGACACCGACCAGCGCGGACACCCAGGGGTGCCGCACCAGCAGCGTCCGGTACTCCCGCGCGAGCGCCCGCACCTGCTCGCGCCAGTCCTCGCCGGAGTCCGGGTCGGGCAGCCGCATCTCGCCCATGACCGCGTCCAGGGCGAGTTCGAGCAGGTCGTCCTTGGTGTCGACGTACCAGTAGACGGACATCGCGGTGACGTTCAGCTCACCGGCCAGGCGGCGCATCGAGAACCCGGCCAGGCCCTCGGCGTCCAGCAGCCGGACGGTCACCTCGATGATCCGGTCCCGGTCCAGCCCCGAGGGCTGCCCCCCGCCACGCCTGCGGTGCGCCTTGCTCTCCAGCCAGACGCTGGTTCGCGGCTGATCCTGCCGGGCCGCTTTCGCCATGGCGCACCTTCCTCGATCTTCGAACGCCGCTCATGCTAGACGCGCCGTCACTTCCGGACGCGGGCCCGCACGGTTGCGACCGGCCCGGCCTCCTAGGCGGACTCTGCCCGCTCCGCCCGCCGAAGCAACGCCGCCGCGACCAGTCCGCCCGCCAGCACGGCGACGGCCCCGACCAGCTGGCTCGTCTCCAGGCCGGAGGCGAACGCGTCGGAGATGC
This sequence comes from Streptomyces sp. DT190, assembly GCF_049846985.1. Lineage (NCBI taxonomy): Bacteria > Bacillati > Actinomycetota > Actinomycetes > Kitasatosporales > Streptomycetaceae > Streptomyces > Streptomyces sp. DT190. Next base: position 90,757 of record NZ_JBNCNM010000002.1, read on the forward strand.
GGGCCTTCTCCTCGGCGCTGTCGGCCGCGGCCAGCGCCGCGGGCAGTGACGCCGCGGAGACGGCGACCAGCGAGGCGAACCGGGAGTTGAGCACGGCCCCGAGGACGGCGACGCCCAGCCCGTTGCCGAACTCCGCGAGCGTCCCGTTGATGCCCGCTCCCACTCCCGCCTTCTCCGGCGGTATCGCCCCCATGATCGCGTTGGCCATCGCCGGCATGGACAGGGCCACGCCCGCGCCCATGACGACCAGGCCGAGCAGCATGCCCCCGTACCCGTGCCCGCCGAGCAGCGCGATCGCCGCGAGTCCGGCCGAGACGAGGGTCATGCCGAGCGCGATCGCCCCGGGCGTCCCCACCTTCAGCACGAGCCTCGCCCCGACGCCCGTGAAGTTGAGGGCGACCACGGTCAGCGCCAGCGGAGCCGTGCGCAGCCCCGCGTCCAGCGGCTCGTAGCCGAGCACGAACTGCAGGTGCTGCGTGAGCAGGAACAGCGACCCCGTCATCCCGAACGCCACCAGGATCGCGCCCGCGACCGCGCCCACGAACTTCCGGTTGCGGAAGAAGTGCATGTCGAGCATGGGCTGGTCGACGCGCAGCTCCCAGAGCGCGAACAGGCCGAGGACGAGGAGGCCGGTGCACGCGGAGAGCAGCACCTGCCCGGAGGTCCAGCCGTGCTCGGGCCCGGTGATGATCGCGTACACCACCGCCGTCATGCCGATGGTCGACAGCACCGCGCCGAGCAGGTCGGGCCGGTCGCCGGCCTTGTGCCTGGACTCCGGCACCAGCACCGCCACCGCGACCAGGCCGAGGACCGCGACCGGGATGTTGATCAGGAAGATCGCGCCCCACCAGAAGTGGTTCAGCATCACGCCACCGATCAGCGGCCCGGCCGCGAAGCCGAGCGAACTGACCGTGGACCACAGCGCGATGGCCTTCACCCGCTCCTGGTCGTCGAAGATCTGCACCACGACCGCGAGCGTGGTGGTCATCAGCAGCGCCCCGCCGACGCCCATGCCCGCGCGGGCCGCGATCAGCTGGGCCGGGCTCTGGGACAGGCCGGCCGCCAGCGAGCCGACCCCGAAGATCGCGAGGCCCGACATCAGCATCAGCTTGCGGCCGTAGCGGTCGGCGGAGTTGCCCGCGGTGAGCAGCAGGCCGGACTGGACCAGCGAGTAGGCGTTGATCATCCACTGGATGTCCGCGGTCGAGGCGTCCATCTCGCGGGTGAGCGAGGGGATGGCCACGTTCAGGATCGTGTTGTCGAGCAGCACGGTGAGCTGCGCGAGACAGATGACGCCGAGGATCAGCCAGCGTTGGGGGTGCCCGCCGTGCGCCGTCCGCGGCGGGGCCGTTTCCTGGGGGGAGGTGGTCATGTTCTACACCGTAGAACAGTTCCCATACGGTGTACAACGGAGTTCCGGAGAGGCGGTGGCTCCCGGCCACCGCCCCTCCGTTCCCGGCGACCGGGGTCAGCCGCTCGCCTTCTGCGTGAGGTCGTAGAACGTGGCCGAACCGGCCGTGACCTTCTTGAAGTTGGCCTCCACCCAGGAGGTGATCTGCGCGGACGTGCCGGCGCCGCTGCCGCCCATGCCGCCGCCCGTGCCGGAGGCGACGAAGTAGTGGATCTCCCCGTCCGCCACGTACTGCTTGAACCGGGCCAGCGTCGGGGAGGGGTCGGTGCCGTTGAAGCCGCCGACGGCCATCACCGGCTCGCCGCTCGACAGCTGGTAACTCGCCGCGTTCTGGGCGCCGACGGCCGCCGCGGCCCAGGTGTACCGGTCGGCGTCGGTCTCCAGCAGTTTCTTCGCCTCGGTGCCGACGCCGGCGCCGTTGAGCAGACCGCCGGCACCGCCGCCACCGCCCATGCCGCCCCTGCCGCCGCCGTCACCGTTCGGCCGGTTCTGGTTCTGGCCCGGCAGGCCGCCGCCGGGGAAGCCCTGGCCGTTCTGCTGGTTCTGCCGGCCCTGCTGGTTCTGGCCCCCGCCCGGGAATCCGCCGCCGGGAGTGCCACCGCCGCCCGGGCCGCCTCGGCCGCCCGCGACCGACGGGCCCGCCGTGACGATGGAGCCGGTGTGGCCCTCGTTCAGTGTGGTGAGCGTGTACGCCGCCGGACCGGCCAGCGCGGTGACGAGGCCCAGCCCGGCCGCGCCCAGGGCGAGCCGGCGCCCGAGCCGCCCGGCGAAGATCAGGCCGAGGGCGGCCGTGAGACCACCGACCAGGACCAGCCACTTCAGCCAGGGCAGGTAGTCGGAGGAGCGGTCGAGCAGGACGTAGCCCCAGGCCGCGGTCGCCGTCATCGCGGCGGCGAGCGTCAGGGACGCCCACGCCCGGGCCCGCTTCTCCCACAGCAGCGCCGCGCCCATGCCGACGAGCGGCGCGATGTAGGGGGCGAGGGCCACCGTGTAGTACTCGTGGAAGATGCCCTGCATGTAGCTGAAGACCAGCAGCGTGGTGAGCAGCGCGCCGCCCCAGACGAGGAAGGAACCGCGGGTCACCGAGGTGCGCCCGGCCCCGCGGGTGGCCACCAGAGCGGCGACGAGCAGGATCAGCGCGGCCGGGATCAGCCAGGCGATCTGGCCGCCGATGGAGGAGCCGAACAGCCGGTCCCAGCCGGTCTCTCCCCAGGAGCCGCCACCGCCCCCGCCGCCGCCTCCTACACTGCCGGTCTCCTCGCCGTTGAGGCGGCCCAGGCCGTTGTAGCCGAAGGTCAGCTCCAGGAAGCTGTTGTTCTGCGAGCCGCCGACGTAGGGGCGGGAGGACGCGGGCCGGAGTTCGACGACCGCCACCCACCAGCCGCCGGAGACGACGATCGCGACCAGGCCGGCGGCGAGCTGCCCGATCCGCTTGCGCACCGGGACCGGCGCGCAGACGCCGTACACGAGGGCGAGCGGCGGGAGGATCAGGAAGGCCTGGAGGGTCTTGGCGAGGAACGCGAAGCCGATCGCGGCACCGGCCCACAGCAGCCACCTGGTGCGGCCGTCCTCCAGGGCGCGGATGACCAGGTAGCAGGCCACCGCCATCAGCAGGGCCAGCATCGCGTCCGGGTTGTTGAAGCGGAACATCAGCGCCGCGACGGGGGTGAGCGCGAGCACCGCGCCCGCGATCAGGCCGGCCGCCGGGCCGAACCGGCGGCGCACGGCGGCGTACACGACGGCGACCGTGCCGACGCCCATCAGCACCTCGGGGACGAGGATCGCCCAGGAGCTGAGCCCGAACAGCCGCACCGACAGGGCCATCGGCCACAGCGCGGCCGGCGGCTTGTCGACGGTGATGGCGTTCGCCGCGTCCAGCGAGCCGAAGAAGAACGCCTTCCAGGACTGGCTGCCCGCCTGCACCGCCGCCGAGTAGAAGGAGTTGGCGTATCCGGAGGCGCTCAGATTGTGGAGATAGAGCGCGGTGGTGACGAGCAGCAGGGCCAGGAAGGCCGGGCGGGCCCAGCGGGGGTCCTCCGGCCGGCCTCGCCACAGCCGCCGCAGCGATGGCCTGCCGGGCTCACCGGCCCCGGGGGCGGGCGGCGGTGCCGGCGGACGGGTCGGGCTCTCGGGCCGCGTCACTGTGCCGCCGGCCCGCCCGTGGAAGTGGACGGTCATCGCAGGTCCCTCGCATCGCTGTCGTGCGGGCGCACCGGCAGCAGCTGCACGGTCGCCTCCCGCCAGGAGCCGGCGACATCACCGGCGCGGAACTGAGTGGTGTCGTACGGGGCGGCCGGCGCCGGGTCGTACGGGGCGGCCGGCGCCGGGTCGTCCTCGCGCCGGTCGGGGAAGACCCACGCCCGGAAGAGCAGGAAGCGCAGCACGGTCGCCGCGAGGTTGGCGGCGACGAGCACCGCCAGTTCGGTGGAGTGGGCCGGCTCGGAGGTGGCCGCGCCCAGCGCCGCGAGCGAGCCGCTGGTCAGAGCGAGCCCGATGCCGAAGACGACCAGGCCCTGCGCCTGGTGCCGTACGGCCCCGCCGCGCCCGCGGACCCCGAAGGTGAGCCGCCGGTTGGCCGCGGTGTTGGCGACCGCGGAGACGAGCAGTGCGAGCGCGTTGGCGAGCTGCGAGCCGGTGAAGGCCCGGAAGCCGCTGTACAGGAGGAGGTAGAAGAGGGTGGACAGACCGCCGACCACGCAGAACCCGACGAGCTGGCGGGCCAGCCCCTTCGGTACGTCCGTGATCTCGCGGTCGCGCGGGTCGTCGCCGAACGGCCGGGTGAGCCGGTCCAGCGGCAGCGACCCGGTGGCCAGGGCCCGGCCCACCCGCCACACGCCCTTGAGGTCGTCGGTCGCGGTCCGGACGATGTGCACGGTCGAATCGGGGTCGTCGACCCAGTCGACCGGCACCTCGTGGATGCGCAGCCCGGCCCGTTCGGCGAGCACCAGCATCTCGGTGTCGAAGAACCAGCCGGTGTCCTCGACCAGGGGCAGCAGCACCTGCGCGACCTCGCGGCGGATGGCCTTGAACCCGCACTGGGCGTCGGAGAAGCGGGCTTGGAGGGAGCCGCGCAGGATGAGGTTGTAGGCCCGGCTGATGAACTCCCGTTTCGGGCCGCGCACCACGCGGGAGCTGCGGGCGAGCCGGGAGCCGATCGCGACGTCCGAGTGGCCGGAGATCAGCGGCGCCACCAGCGGGAGCAGGGCGTTGAGGTCGGTGGACAGGTCCACGTCCATGTAGGCGAGGACCGGGGCGTCCGAGGCCGACCAGACGGTGCGCAGGGCCCGGCCGCGGCCCTTCTGCTCCAGCCGGCGCACGGACACCTCGGGGATCTCCGCCGCCAGCCGCGCGGCCACCCGCGGGGTGGTGTCCGTGGAGGCGTTGTCCGCGACCGTGATGCGGAACGCGTAGGGGAAGGTGCGGGCGAGGTGCTCGTGCAGTCTGCGCACGCACGGCCGGAGGTCCTTCTCCTCGTTGTAGACGGGGATCACTACGTCCAGGACAGGCGTACCGGCTGGTGCGGCCGGGAGGTGCTCCCGCGCCGGCAGGGTGCCGGGAGAAGAGTCGGTTCGCATGGAACCGACTGTCGTCAGGCGCCCTGTTGTGCCCATGTGGTGAGGCTGTGGCGTGCCTGTGAGTGCCGCTGCCGGCCGAAGTCCCGCTGCGGCGGGGGCTGCAGGGCGGGCAGGTGCACCGTGAACACGGTCCGCCCGGGCACGCTGTCGACGGTCACGGCACCGCCGTGCGCGGTCGCCACGGCCTGCACGATGGCCAGGCCCAGACCGGTCGAGCCGGTGGCCCGGGAGCGCGCGGAGTCGCCGCGCGCGAACCGTTCGAAGACGTGCGGCAGCAACGGGCCCGGGATGCCCGGCCCGTCGTCCTCGACGTCCACGCACAGCCAGGGGCCGCGGCGCTGCACGCGGGCGGTGACGGTGGTGCCGGGCGGGGTGTGGGTGCGGGCGTTGCCGAGCAGGTTGACCAGGACCTGCTGGAGCCGGGCCGCGTCCGCCGACACCGGCGCGGGCTCGTCGGGCAGGTCGAGCCGCCAGACGTGGTCCTGGCCGGCCGCGCGGGCGTCGCTGACGGTGTCGACGACCAGCGGGACCAGGTCGGTCTGCTCGAACTGCAGCGGCCGCCCGGCGTCCAGCCGGGCGAGCAGCAGCAGGTCCTCGACGAGCAGCGTCATCCGCCCGGCCTCGGACTCGATCCGGCCCAGGGCGTGCCGGGTGTCGGGGCCGACCTGTTCGCGGCCCCGCCGGGTGAGCTCGGCGTAGCCGCGGATGGAGGCCAGGGGGGTGCGCAGCTCGTGGCTGGCGTCGGCGACGAACTGCCGGACCCGCGTCTCGCTCTGCTGCCGGGCGTGCAGCGCCCCGTGGACGTGGTCGAGCATCCGGTTCAGCGCGGCACCGACCCGGCCGACCTCGGTGTGCGGATCGGTCTCGGAGTCGGGGACGCGCTCGCTGAGGTGCACCTCACCGGTGTGCAGGGGGAGTTCGGAGACACGGGTGGCGGTGGCGGCGACACGGCGCAGGGGGCGGGTGGCGACGCCGACGAGTACGGAACCGGCCAGTCCCGCGGCGGCCAGCCCGGCTGCCGTGACGCTGACCTCGACGAGCACGAGGGTGTTGACGGTGCTGGTGACGTCCGTGGTGGGGAGGGCGACGTAGTAACTGCCCTTGTCCCCGGACTTGTACTCGACCCGGTAGGCGCCGAGGCCCGGGAGGTCGACGGTCTTCCTCGTCCCGTCGGTCTGCGGGACGGAGGCGAGCGCGGCGCTCTGGGCGGCGGTGAGCGGCTTCGCGGTCATCCGGAAGTTGTCCTCGGACTTCTCGCCGCGTGCGGAGTCCGTGATCTTCCCGTTCGAGATCTCGGCGGCGACCGTGCCGCTCGGCTGCGGTCCCCTGGTGACGAACTCGGTGAGGCTGGTCTGCTTCGGCTGGGCGGGGCCGTCGTCCCCGTCCCGGCCGGGGTCCTGCGGAGGGCTCAGCGCGGCCCGGGCGGCGACCTCGCCGAGCTGGCCGTCCAGTTGCTCGTACAGATGCGAGCGCAGCGCCAGCGTCGTCACGGTGCCGATCACCGCGCACACCACGGCGATCAGCGCCACGGACGCGACGACGAGCCGGGTGCGCAGCGTGCGCGGCTTGCCCGTCCGCTTCCCGGGCGCCCGCCGCTGCGCAGGCGGCCGCCGCCTGCCGCTCATGACGCCGCGGGCTTGATCAGGTAACCGGCACCGCGCCGGGTGTGGATCATCGGCTCCCGCCCGGCGTCGATCTTCCGGCGCAGGTACGAGATGTACAGCTCGACGACGTTGGCCTGGCCGCCGAAGTCGTAGGACCACACACGGTCGAGGATCTGCGCCTTGCTGAGCACGCGCCGCGGGTTGCGCATCAGGAACCGCAGCAGTTCGAACTCGGTCGCGGTCAGGTGGATGTTCTCCCCGGCCCGGGTCACCTCGTGGCTGTCCTCGTCGAGGGTGAGGTCGCCGACGACCAGCGTGGAGTCGGAGCGCCGGTCGGCGGCGCCGGAGCGGCGGATCAGCCCGCGCAGCCGGGCGACGACCTCCTCCAGGCTGAACGGCTTGGTGACGTAGTCGTCCCCGCCGGCCGTCAGCCCGGCGATGCGGTCCTCGACCGCGTCCTTGGCGGTGAGGAACAGCACCGGCACGTCCGGCAGTTCGCGGCGCAGCCGCCCGAGCACGGCCAGCCCGTCCATGTCGGGCAGCATCATGTCGAGGACGACGGCGTCGGGCCGGAAGTCGCGCGCCGCCTGGACGGCGCCCGTGCCGTCACCGGCGCTCCGGATCTGCCATCCCTCGTAGCGCAGGGCCATGGACAGCAGCTCGGTGATCGACATCTCGTCGTCCACCACCAGCACGCGGACGGGGCTCCCGTCCGGCCTCAGCAGTTCGGTGCGCCCCTGGGGCGAGGTCGTGGTCATGTGAACACGATGTCGAGGAGCTCTGAGAGCGCCCTTTCCACCGCCTGTGATTTCCCTGAGAAACCCACAGGAGGTTCTCAGGGAACGCCCGGGGGAACGCCCGGGACGGCCGCCCGGCTCAGAACAGCCCGTCCTGCACGCCCGCCGCCGCCCTGAACTCCCGCACCGGCACGGTGAGTCCGCCGGCCGACGCGGGCACCAGCCCCCAGCCGGTCATCAGGCGCGTGTCGAGCACGACGACGCCCTCCCCGGTCGACAGGTGGAGATCGGGCCCGGCGGCGGCGACCAGCTCCCCGCCGACCACACCGCCCGGGGCCAGTTCGCTCACCTCACCGGCGGCCGCGGGAACACCCGCGAGCCCGAACACCCCGACGTGGTCGACCACCTCCGGCGGCCTGCGCTCCAGCGACTCCGGCCAGCCGGGGAGCGCGACGGCCCGCGCGTGCAGTTCGGCGACCTCACGGGCCCGGTCGGACGCGGCCTCCGGCAGCCCGGCCCGCACGGCCCGCTTCTCCGCGTAGGGGATCCGGTCGGGCACCCGCAGCGCGGCCCGCAGCAGCTCCTCCGTGCGCCGCGCGGCCATGAGCGGCCCGGCACCGAGCCAGCTGAAGCAGACGGCCCCCTGTTCCAGGAGCCGGTCCGGGCCCCGCTGCACCGCGGTGATGCCGACCTTGACCATGCCGGGCCCGAACCACGCCAGGTACACGTGGTAGGGCCGCCGGTCGTCCGCGAGGGTGTCCGCCGCCACGGAGTGCGCCCGGTCCAGCCGCGCGCACTCCTCGCACCGCGCCCCCGTGGACCGCGCCGGTACGGCCGCGCCCACCGGGCAGGCGTGCCCCCGGGCCCCCACGCAGGTCCGCACCCCCTCGTCCGCGACCGCGAAGGCCACGCGTCCGCCCCGGGTCAGCGCGCTGCGCCGGCCCCCGTCCCACACCAGCACGGGACCCGCCACGGACCACCGCAGCCCCGAGCACTTCCATACGTGTGCCATCGCTGCCGAGCGTAGAGCGGACCACTGACAAGGGGGGTCGGCGAGAAGGGACGCGGAGGACGGCATGGGGGAGAGGGGGCGGGGCGTGACCGGTGACGGCCGGGTCAGCGGGTGGAGTCCGCTCCCAGCGGGGCCGCCGCCTCCCGCTCCCCCGCGCGCTGCGCGGGCATGGACAGCTCCGGCGTGCCGCCGCCCCGGCGAGCGCTCCGCCCCCGTCCGGCCAGCCGGCACCCGAGGCAGTCCGCGTGCCCGCCCGGCGCCGCCGCGTCCCGTACCCGCCATCCCCATTCCGCCCGGGGCCGCGCCCCCGGCCCCTTGCCCCACCCGGACAGGTGGAGCGCCCAGGTGACGAGCAGACTCACCACGCCGATGCCGAGCCCGGTGGCCACCAGCGGGCCGGAGACCGTGCAGACCCCGGCTCCGACGACAGCGGCGCCGACGCTCGCGATGCCGAAGCCGACCCAGCCCGCGACGGTGTGCCCGTGGTCATACTGATGTGCGCTCACGTGCTTCCCCTCAGCCTCGGGGCCTCCGGGGGCGACACCCGGAACCGAACCCCTCACTTACTAAGACTTTTGTCGAGCAAACATCTCACGAACTAAGGGAAATGGGAATGCAAGCCAAGCCGCGCCCGGCCGCCACACCGGAGCAGGCGCTGTCGGCGATGGACCACCTCATCGCGACTCACCTGGTCGGACAGCACGAGATCGCCCAGCAGGTGGGGCTGAGCGTGACCGACCTCACCTGCTTCGCCTATGTCATCCAGGCCGGGGAGAACCTCCCCACCGCCGGGGATCTGGCGACCCGGGTCCACGTCACCACGGGCGCGGTCACCGGCATCCTCAACCGCCTGGAGCGCGCCGGCTACATCACCCGCCGCCCCGACCCGGACGACCGCCGCCGGGTCCGCGTCGCGGCCCGGCCCGAGGCGGTCGCCCGCGTCCGCGAGGTCTACGAGCCGTACTACGCCCGCCTCATGGAACTCTTCGCGGACTACTCCCCGTCCGAGATCGCGGTCCTCACCGACTGGTTCAACCGGGCGAGCACCCTGGCGGCGGACTACCTGGCGGAGCACCGCCGCACCGACTGAGAAAGCCAGAGGCCCTGTGGATCTCTCCACAGGGCCCCTGGTGTGCTGTGCACTCGGCAGGATTCGAACCTGCAACCTTCTGATCCGTAGCTCTACAGAGATCGGTCAACGGGGGTCATTATGGCCGCCGCGAGGTGCTTCAGACCGGTTGAGGGTCATAGTCGGTCGCTGTGGTTGCTGTACTTCGTTGCGGTACAGCAGGCTCGGCACTGCGACGACGGTGGTCTGCTCCTCGCGTTCACGCGCCTGCGTTCTCGGAAACGCAGACATACATGGGCGCTTGCACACCGCCCTCGTTCGGGAAGTCCAAGACGGCCGGGTAGGTCATCCTGGTGCCTGGATAGGACCCCTCGCAGTACTGAGGAGTGTCCGAGAAGACAGAGGTGCCATCCGCCTGGATCACCTGTCCGTCCGAACCGACCAGGTAGGCACCACACTGATAGCCCGCCGCGTTCATGAGAAGAGTGGCGTCCTTCCCTGCGCCGTCACTGCTACCTGTCCACGCGAGGCAGTAGGTAGCTCCGGGGTCCCCTCCGGTGGCCGGCTGCGAAATGACGTGGATGGCCTGGAGAGGTACGGGGCCGCCGCACAGTCCTTCGATGTCTTCTACCTGCCATGGTGCGCCAGCTACGCAGACTTCGGCCTTCGGCTCGCAGCTGGCTGGGCCTTCGGGCGTCTTGTAGGTCACCGAGATGCAGGACGGCGATGCACTCGCAGAGCGGGACGGTGGGACGCTCGACGAGGAGGTCGGCTCTGGGGGCGCCGGAGAGGCTTGGGTGTTCCCGTGTCCGTCCCCTGTGGTGCTGCGTGTCGCCTGGGGAAGCGCCTTTCCGTCGGGGGTCTGACCCGATCCGGTCTGCTGGTGCAGAACCACGGCCAGGCAGGCACCAACAACAGCTGCCACCGCTCCCACGGTCAACGTCGCCTTCCAAGGGAACTGCGGCGGTCGGGAGGCCGCTTCGTCGCGGATAACGGGGATGTTCTCCAGCGTGTCCCCGTTGTGGAAGGCCAGCACTTCATCAGGGCGCGGCGGTCGCTGCGGTGTCGGCGGTGTGCTCACAGTCCCCCCTGATCGCTGTGCGTGACGATCACGGTAGGACACCTCAGGTACAACCAAGGCGGATTGGCTGGAAGCGCAACATTGTCGTGATTCGCCTGCACCGGTGGCCTGCCAGTCCGGGGCGGCACGCGCCCACGATGCCGAACCAGATGTACGCTTTCCAACTGTGCTGGTGGGGTGGGGGGGGCGTCGTACGTAGGCGTTCACCTGGGTTCATGGGCGGCTCGCTCGTGGGCTGCACCTGTCTCCTGGTCTCGCCTGAACGGTCGCGAACGGGGCTGAATGAGACGGAAACTGAGACGGGCCGCAGCGCGAGTCTCACTCGATGATCTCGGACCGCTTTCGAAACGGGGCGCCCAGCACGCCTTCCTCCAGGTCGCTCCGCGCGGCTGCGTATCCGGCCATGCCCGCCTTGTGTACGACAGGTCCACAGACTGACCGACGCGCCGGAAGCTTACGGGGCCATGGTCACTCGACCTAGGAGCACGTCCGACCGAGCGTCATCATTCGGCTCGCCTGCTCGTTGACGTCGTGTAGCTCTGTCGCTACGCTCGCGGTGTTATTTGTCCCCTGTGTGTGCGCCCCCGCAGATGCGAGTGTGGCGCCCCGGGGCACCCCAACGCAGACACCGACGGCTGCGGCAGGGTGAGGACTTCATGCGGCAGAAGAGGGACGGAAGGCTTAGCTGCGTTAGCCACGCACTGACGAGACTCTGAGCCGTCGGGCAGGGAATCGGTTTTGACCAACGATCATGGTCAGACCGAGCCTGCCCTTTTCAGACCGGACTGACCACTCCCACTAGTGAGAGGCCGAATAGTCCGGTGGAAATCTATGGTTGGGCCGCCGTGATCGTGGCGTTCATCGGTGCCCTGTCTTGGATACTCGTGGCAGCTCTGAGGAAGATCCCCGTTGTCTGTCGCGAGGCCAAGAAAGCGGTGCGTGCAGTGCGCGAGCTTCGTGAGGAGATCCGCAGCCCGCAGCGCGCCGAGCTCAACGAGATGCGGTCAACTGACGTACGACGTCGCTGACCCAGCGAGTGTTGACGGGGTACTGCCCTGCAGGTGCCCCGTCTCACCGACCCATCATTGAGGGCTGGCCGTCCTGCTCGGGTCCGACTTGGCCCAGTCGTCGGACGCGCTTCCGAAGTGGGGCTTGCCATCGACCGTCGAAAGCTCCAACAGCCGGCCCGCGACGAGGAGATGGGCCCTCAGCTTGGGAAGCTGGGGTGCTCCAAGGCTCGTTGCCATACTCACCTGCGATGACAGATCGCGGGCCCCTGACTGCTCGTCGAGTCAGTCCCCGGTATTCCCCGTGGTTCCCCGGACGATCTGGCACGCGTCTGGCACGGCCCCTCCTCCGGGCTGCGGGTGCGACGGTCACTGCTGAGTTACTCACCTGCCCGTCGGATGCCCCCTCACGAGCCAAGGGAGTGTGAGGAAACTACATCTTCGAACTTGCGCAACAACATGGGAGTATGGGTAGTTCTTCCGATCCATCCGCGCTGAACCGAGCGCCGGCGACCAGTGGTTCGACTAGGCCGTCGGGGCCTGGGACGCGCAGCAAAGCGAAGGGACGCCTGCCCGTGCAGTCTTTAGGGCCGACGAGCAACGCACGGACTGCTGGACCTGTGTCGACCAGCGTGGTGCGAGCTGCCATCGCTGTGTGCCGCGATGCTCTGCATTGGCGCGACGATCTACGTGGCATCCTCTTGGCAGCGGGAGTCCCTCGCCAACTCTATGAACGGTACGACCAACTCGGGATGAGCAAAGCGAAGATGGCGCGGGCCATCTTCGACGAGTTGCACGAGCAAGGTTCGGCTGGGTACGTGGTTCAGCGCAAGATCATTGAAGAGCTCTGCAGCATGCGGAGGCCGCACGCCGATGCTCCGGACCAGAAGGCTGGTTCGGAAGCGCTGACCGAGTTGAAGAGAGCGGCCCAAGACCACAAGATCCTTGTCGACCCGGAGGTTGCAGCCGCAGCTGCCCGCCGAGCTGCCGACAAGAGACGGGTCCAGGTACTTCAAGAGCGTCAGCAGCTCCTAGGAGAGCTGCGGCCCAAGTTCCTGAACCTCGTACGGCAAGACGCTGGCGAGGCAGCCCAACGGCGCGGATACGAGCTTGAGGAGCTTCTGGCGCAGCTCTTCCGAGCCTACGACCTCGACTATCGTCCGTCCTATCGCACTATCCACGAGCAGCTCGACGGTTCGTTTCACTTTCGAGGCTTCACCTACCTCGTCGAGGCGCGTTGGCGGACGGCCCAGCCGGACTTGGGTGACCTGCTCAACTTCAAGGGAAAGGTCGACGGCAAGCTCGACAGCACCCGCGGCGCCTTCGTCTCGATGTCCGGGTACGACACCGAGGTTCTTGACCACTTCGTGCGCAACTCTCGAGGCAGTCGGAACAACATCATCATGTTCACGGGGCGCGACATATCTCAGCTGTTTGAGGGACGCATCGGCTTGGTGGACGCGCTAACCAAGAAAGTGGACGCAGCCGAGCAGGAGGGCCGGGCTCTATGCGAACTGTAATGGGGGCGAAGCTTCAGAAGGCAGAAGGAGAAAAACGCACCCCTGCCACGCTGACATTCGCTTTAAGAGTTCGATCCGGGCCCGCTCCGGCTGGGGCCATCGATTGGTGTGACGGCCGGACACGGGCTCCCGCGTCCGGCCGGCGTCGTTCATGTCAGCCGTGGGTGTCAGCGACCTTCTGACTCGGTCGGCCGCGCTGGCTGCTGTGCTTCGTGCTGTGTAGCGCCACGCCGCCAGTGATCGAGTCTCGCGCCGTCGAAGCACTGCATCCGTGTCGGCTGATGCTCACTCAACATCGCGATGTGCCCAAATCCCGTTCCGAGGATCCTGCCCAGTGGGACAATGGCACCTGGTACGGCTGTTCCTGGAGGTTGCAAGTATGGCAGCAAGCTCGAAACATAGGGTAAAGCTCTCGCAGTCCGCAAAAGACATACTTTGGTCAGAATCTGGTGGCCATTGTCAAAATCCGGGATGCCGAGTTGATCTACACGCATTTATAGACCAAGTGCACGTGGCCGAGCTTGCACACATCATTCCAGCAAGCACTAAGGGGCCGCGTGCAACAGAGGGTGCGGACCTCACAGAGTCAGAGCGTGCTGATCCAACGAACATTCTCGTGCTGTGTCCTACATGCCATACCATGATTGACAAAGGCTTTAGTCACTACCCGGCGGGGGTATTGCGTCGCTGGAAAGAGCGGAGCCAACGAGCGCGCGCCGTCGCTTTCGGGACGCCGCAGTTCACGTCGAGGACTGAAGCGCGGGCGGCTGTAGAACCCCTTTTGGGTGCCAACCGCGCAGTTTTTCAGCTATACGGCCCACTCGACGACGTATTCGATGACACTCGCGCCGATCAGTGGAGTCGGCATGTGGTGGATACGGTCATCCCAAATAATAGGGCCTTGCTGAACCTCCTCCAATCGAATCGCGACTTGCTGACCGTCACCGAGAAGACAACTCTCGATATCTTTGCCATACATGCTCAGCAACTTGAGGAGCGTCATCTGGAGGGAAACTGGACTCCAGGGTCCACACGATTTCCCGAGGGGATGAACTCGATTATGAAGGGTGACGTATGAGCGTCCGATCTTGGGTGATCAAGCAGCTCAAGGACTCCGGCGAAACCGTCCAGGCTGTCGGCGAATGCGGCGTGAGGGTGGCGCGTATAGGCCGGCTAGATGCTACGGGATACTGTGTGGAGCCGGACAGCTTGCCATTTACCGTGGCCATGCTTGAAGAGGCGCTTGGAGATCTGCCCGAAGCGGGAATGGTGATCGTGACCAGGCGCCCGGTTGAGCCTGATGTTCATTCGCGAGCACTGGAACTCGGTGTTTGTGTGGATACCTTTGGTGGCTTCAACCGTGCGATCACGTTTTTTGACGATATCTCAGATTACGTCCATCCTGAAGAGGCTTATTTCAGGAAGCGCATGGTTTCAACAAGGGCTGTGGTCGCCGTGAGTCGTCGAGGTCACCGGGCATGGGAGCTGCAGCGAATCAATGGGCTCCGATCGTTGATCGTGGTGACCCATGACCGCTACGAGCTGACCGATGAAGGATTTTCCGGGATTCTTGATCAGTATCCAAGTCTCGAAATTGATGCGCTAGTTATCACTAACCCTTCAGCGCAAGGCTTCGGGAAGCGCGTGGTTACTAGCGCTCGCGAAGCCAATGTTCCCCTGTATAAACTGGACGACTTCGCCAGTAGGATCCGCGATAGATGGACCTGAGGCTGCGTTGGCAAATCCTCGATGAGCTATGCGAGTGCGCCGTTGGCTTCCCTGACATGGAGATCTGGGCGTTCGGATCGATGCTGCGGTCGGAGCGACCACGCGACTTGGATGTCCTGATCATCTACAGCTCCCGAGAGGATGTGGCTGGTATCCGAGGAATGGGCTTTTGGGAACTTTCATTGCCGCCCGTGGAAATCATTGCTATGACCCGGGATGAGGAATCCCACTACGACTTTATAAAGATAACTAATGCTAGGCGACTGATTCCAGCTTGAGTCCTCGGCGGCTGGCAACCGTTCGGATTGTCGCCCGAGATCGCTCTCCTGTCTGCCAGCGGGGAGTCGGTCTTCGTGGACGGATGGGAGGTGTACGAGGACGACGCCAAGACCGAGGCTGGCGCGCGAGCCATCGCACGCACTGGGCTCCGATGCGGGGAAAACGTCGAGATGCTGCGCCCCGCCAACGTCACACCCGCTTCAGGAGAGAGGCTGGGCGTCTGGGCAGTGACCTGCGGCTTCACTGGCCGAGCTGCAGTAGCTCGTACGTACGTTCAGCCCACGAGGGTGCTTACCCCTACGGCTGCCAACGGAAAATTACTTAAGGGCGCACCGACTCTGGTCTTACCATCGAACCTGAAGTCCTCGATGCCGTTCGAGGCCCAGGGTTGGGGCTGGAAGTCAAGGGGGAAGAATTAGTGAATCCAGATGGTTCGATTCGGATTAGATGGTGGCTTCCTGACGGCTTGAGTAAAAAGGTTTTGAAAGCCCTCAAGCCGGCCCTAAAGAAATTTGAGGGCGTCGATCTAACGTGCGCTGGCTGCGAAAACGACATCGAGATCCATCATGATGTCCTTTTGGCAGTGCAATTGATTAAGCAAGATGGCGGATTCGGGATATTCCTTACACACCCAACATGCGCCGCCCCGCGCGTGAGATTCGATCCGGCTGACGTTCCCTTTGCGCAAGGTTCGAATACGGGCCAGATTCACCACCTGACGGGATTGAGGCCCTCCGGTGAACCAATAATGTTGATTGATATTGCCGCGTTCGTGCATAGCCTCCCCCCACGGCATAGAAACGCCGAATCAGCCACCAAACTATATGCAGAAGCCCATGGATTCGAACTCTCAAGAAACTCCACTCCGTCACACCTTCTGATCTCTCATCGCCAGGATTCTAGAATGACGGTAATTGGCGATCGAGCATTCATCTCGCGCAGCGGGTTCGGAATTGTTGACGAGGTGGATTTGTCGTCAGCTAACTCGCACTGGAAAAAGGCAGTCGCCAGAACGGGCGTTGTTGAATTTATTGCAGGAGTGGGCTTGCTGAGGTTCGGCCCTCCGGACTTCGGAGAAAGATACTCCGCGCTCGCATACGGGCGAGTTCGCGTCACGACGCTTGACGCGGCCAGTGCAATCGCACCGCTAGAGAAACCGGACGAAGCGGTCTACAAGGTGTTACAGATTGCCCCGGGAATGGATCCAACAGTCTTCATGCTTGACTCAGATGTGATCGTCGGTATCGAACGTTGGTTCTACGGTGCAGGTAGACCGCACACCTCAACGATGCGGCGACAGCTGGAAGGATTGCTGACGCTCCGCACCCTAATCGGACCGATGCATGTCGACTTCACTCTTGGGGTCGCAGAGAATTGCTGGGGGCGATTTAGTGCTCCGGTGAACCACCATAGGGCAAGGAAGATAATCCGGGCGGTCAATACCGTGCTTAGCCTGGATTCAGAAGCACTGATGGATCTAATGAATCACGACGGAGTGCCGGCGCAGGCAGTTCGAGCCACGGACGCCTTCTCCGTCGGCATGCCCGAGAAGGAGTCTCAACTTCAGACGCTATCGTACGTGCTCGCGCTAAACCTTCAGCTGCTGTACCGCAAGTCCCGTGGAGCTAACACACAGCGCAAGCTAAGGCTTCTGTCTGACTATGTAGACGAGCTGGACAGAGACCTCGGCTTTGTGGGCATGTACGAATTTCAAATTGCCTGTGACTTCCTGTTCTCCGGCGGCAACACAACCGGATACGCGGAATTGCTCCTCAAGCCAGGAAAAGAAAAGCGAGTATTGGAGAATAGTTGGGGCGCCGCATGGGATCTTACACATATGAGGCGAGCCGATCTCGCACTCCAAGGAATCCACTGGGATATCCCTGAAGTCGCAGCACTGGTCTCAGGAGATAGAGCTCTTCGCATGCTACGAGACAGGCTAACGGTTCAGCAGCCGGTAGTGGTCGATGGAGTTTCAACCCTTCAAATGAAATTGACGCCTCCAAAATTCAAGAGCGATGCCGAAGGTGCGAGGTTCAGGGAAATCCTTGATCGCGTTCACGATATCGTTGGCCGCAATTTGCAGGTAACGCGAGAACAGAATCTGGAAAAGGCAAAGGGTGTAATCCCTAGACTGGAGTCTCGATTGCTTGCGGCGCCTAGCTGACCCTGCCGGTGGCAAAGGGGGGCGCTCATGAACACGCACGGGCCCCCTGCTCCCATCCCGTCCGCCGTCGACCCACACGTTTGTGGAGCGGGCGTGGTTCAGGGGCGTCAAGGTGGAGCGCGCCACTGTACGAACGACCTTGACGCCCCTGGGCCGCGTCTGCTCGGCTTTGCCTGGGTCGACGGTGGACGGGATGGGAGCCCACCACACTCACCACGATGTGCCCGCGGCCGGGAACAGCGCCCCCTCCCACCCGGTGCCGGCCGATCCCCCGCCGGAGGCATCGTTCTTGACCTGTGGGGAGCATCCCGCCCTTGCCCGCATGCACGCAGCGCGCCGCCGGGCGCGGCCAGCCGGGGCGAAGACAGGAGGCAGGCCGCGCCGCAGAGGCGGCGCGCGCCCGCGCCGTGCGCGGGCCTTGAACCAGTAGGGAGACTTTGAATCACGCACACTCTGCTGATCGTTGATGCTGCTCTTGTGCCCGGTGACTGCTGGCTCGTGGTGTAGAACCCTGGGCATGGGGAGTGAACGGCGAGAGCGGATGCGGGCGCTTGGGGTGCGTCTTCGTGCGCTTCGTGCAGAGGCAGGTCTGACAGGTGCTGTGTTGGCGCAGCGGGCACAGGTGGGGCAGCCGACTGTGTCCAAGGTGGAGAACGGGCGCATGGTCCCGAGCCTCGATGTGCTGGACCGGCTCTCTCGCGCCCTCGGCCTCGACGAGACGACTGCCCTGGAGGTGCGTGACCTCCTGGCCGCGGTAGAGGCGGCTGCGGACTCCGGTGGACCGGACGACGGCACGGCCTCGCCCGGTGTTGCCGTTGATGACGAGGTTCGTTCCGCTCGGCTGGTGCGTTCATTCCAGTGCGTCGTTCTCCCGGCCATGCTCCAGAGCGCGGAGTACGCCCGGCACGTCTTCGAGAGTGCGCCGGCCACGACGCCCGAGTCGGTGGGCCGGGCCGTTGCTGCCCGTGTTGAGCGGCAGAGCGTGCTGTACGAACCTGGGCGCGAGTCGGTGTTCGTGCTGACCGAAGCGGTGCTCCGTACGTGGCCGGGGACGCCGGCGCTGATGCTGGCCCAGCTGGATCGGTTGCTGGCTGTCGAGAGTCTGAGCACGGTGCGGCTCGGGGTCGTCCCTTGGCGTCAGCCGGTTCCGGTCCTGCCTCGACATGGGTTCACGTTGTGCGACCGGCGTGCGGTCGTGGTCGAGACGTTCGGTGCCGAGCGGGTGTCGGCCGACTCTCTCGAGGTGGCCTCGTACGAGGAGACGTTCGGTCGCTTCGAGCGGGCTGCGGTCTTCGGCGACGAGGTGCGGGAGCTGCTGTTGCAGGTGATGCAGGAGTTCCGCGACTTGGGAGACACCCTCACCCCTTAGAGGAATAATTCCTCTGTATGCCTGGCCTGTCGGGTCCGCTTGCGAATACGCTGCCGCTGGCTGTCTAGCCCCCTAGACGATGGTGAGGAGTCTTCTATGCGGTCCAAGTGGTGTCGTGCCTTTCCTGGTGTGGCCGAGGAGGTGGCGCAGGCGCGTCACTTCGTCGCTGCCCTGCTCGACGGGCACGGCCCCGTCGACGATGCCGTCCTGGTCGTGAGCGAGCTGGCGACCAATGCCGTGCGGCACTCCCGGAGCGGTGCGCCCGGCGGCTGGTTCCTCGTAGTCGTCTGCTTCGGTGATGACCTCGTACGGATCGAGGTGGTCGACGAGGGCGGCGATCGGGTGCCGCACCTGTGCGACGTGACCAGCCAGGAAGAGAGCGGGCGCGGGCTGCTGCTGATCGCGTCCTGCGCCAAGGACTGGGGAGTGAAGAACTGGCCCCAGGGGCGCGCTGTGTGGGCCGATCTGGTCCGGGAGGGGGTGTGATCACGCCTGGCCCTTGGGCGGTGGGTGGCCATCCCGCGGGCGGTGGCGGGTGAGTCCTCGGGGTGTGCCTCGGCGGCGGTCCCGGCTCTTCGTGGTCGGCGTGCGTACAGGGCGGCGCCTCCCACCCGTTCCGTCTAGGGCCCTAGACTCCTGGTTACTTCTAGGAGGTGCGGTCATGTCGGACGAGCTGCAGCGGATCACGGCCATCGATGATCCGTATCTGCTCCTGCGCGAGGTCACCAAGAGGCTGGCCGACGCGCAGCAGGAGGTGACTGAGCTTGCCCGTCTCCGCCGCCGTGTGGTCCAGGACCTCCACGCGCAGGGGCTGTCTTATGCGCAGATCGCTGAGAAGGCCGGTCTGAGCCGTGGGCGGATTCACCAGATCCGCCACACCGGCCCGGCGCCTGAGGGAGCCTTCCTGGGCGTGGGTGCCGTCACCGTGGTGACTCCGCTGCGGTGGGACGGCGAGAAGAAGCGTCCGGTCGTGGCCATGGCCGACATGAACTCCGGGAAGCGGCTGGAGGAGCTGGCCAAGTCGTACGGGCTTGCCGTCAGCTCCGGTCACGTGCAGGTGAGCGGTGAGATTGACCTGAACCGCGACGGCCTGATCGTCGTCTGCGGGCCGGGCATGTCCGAGGCCATGAAGGATCTGTACGCCCAAGACCCGGTACTCGGCTGGGAACATCCGGAGGGCGAACCGTGGGCGCTGGTCGACCGGCGCACCGGTGCGACGTATCACGCGGGGGCGGACATCGAGCCGCGCCGCCCGCACGACGTCGGATACCTCGGCCGGCTGCCCCGACCGGACGGCAACGGCTCGGTCCTCGCCATCGCCGGAATCCACACGGCAGGCTCCCTCGGCGTGGTCCATCTGCTTGCGTCGGACCTCAACTCGCTGTGGGGACAGGTGGGCGAGCGGCACTTCTCCACGCTGGTGAGCGTCGACTACGACCCCGAGACCGACGAGCCGCAATCCGTCGAACTGCTCTGCCCCCTCTACCTGCACGACGAGGAGGCAACGGCATGAACGTCGCCCTCGGCACGCAGCCGGCCGACCCGGGACGGGAGAACGAGGACTTCGCCGCAGCCGGTCCCGGTGCGGCCGTTCTCCTCGACGGTGCCGGTGTGGCCGGGGCGGAGACCGGATGCGTGCACGGCATCGCCTGGTTCTCCTCGACGCTGGGCGGGCTGCTGCTGGCCGGTATCGCGGCGCGGCCTGCCCGGCCGCTCGCCGAATGTCTCGCCGACTCGATCCGGACTGTCCGCTCCCTGCACGAGGACACATGCGACCTCGCTTACCGGGCCAGTCCGACCAGCACGGTCGTCGCTGTCCGGGTCGAGGCGGGAGCCCTGGAGTACCTCGTCCTCGGTGACTCGACCCTCCTCCTCGCCGAGACGGACGGGACTACGGCCGCAATCACCGACCAGCGTTTGGATGACGTCGGCGAACGGCTGCGCGGACCGCTCGACGCACTGCCCACCGGTTCACCCGAACACGCCACCGCCCTCGCGGAATACCGGGACGCTCTGACCGGTCTCCGCAACCGGCCGGGCGGCTTCTGGATCGCCGGACCCGACCCGCAAGCGGCCGACCATGCCCTGACGGGGACGGTGCCGCTGGATTCACTGGCCTCCGTGACGCTGCTGAGCGATGGCGCTACGCGACTCGTCGACAGCTTCGAACTCGCCGACTGGAAAGAGGTCTTGGGTTTCCTCAACTCGTCGGGACCGGATGAACTGATCCGGCGCGTACGTGCGGCCGAGACTGACGACCCCAACGGCCGGCGCTGGCCGCGAGGCAAGACCCGCGACGATGCGACCGCGCTGCACTGGGTCATGTCGTAGCGCATCCCAGCGGTCTTCGAGACCCGCTCGTATACCCCCCTAGACAGTTTGACGGGGTGTCGGTTACGGTTTCCGTCAACCCCCCTAGACAGTTAGGGCGGGTCGCCTCCCTTGCTGTCTAGGGGGGTATCCAGTTCGATCCGGCGCCCGCGATGGGCGCCCGACCTGAGTGAGGTTCACAGAATGCGTTTCATCCCCGTGGACACCTCGTCCGCAACTCTGCTGGTCACCAAGCTGCCCGAGGTCAAGGTGAGGGACCGGCAGACCGGTGAAGTGGCCGTAGATCCGGTGACCAACGACCGGCTCATGGTCCTGGAGCTGGTGTTCATCGCGCAGGGCGGCTCCGACATGATCAAGGTCACCGTCCCCGAGAAGGGCGTTGGTGAAGGGCTGGCCATGGGCGCGCCGGTCTTCCTGTCCGGACTGGTGGCCCGGCCCTGGGAGAGCGAGTTCGGCGGTCGTGCCCGGCACGGCATCGCCTACCGGGCCGACGCCGTCATGGTCGGCACCCCGGCGACGGCGCAGGGCTGAGTGTCATGACCGATGCCCTGTGGGTCCTGATGCTGGGATTGGTGGCGGTGGCCGCCCTGGTCGCTGTGCGTCGTCGGCTGCCGGTCCTGTTCTGGTGGCTGGTTGGGTATCCGGCCGTCACGCTGCGGGTGCTCACCTCGTACCGGGCCACCATGGATGCCTGCGGCCTTACGGTGCCCGCTTCGGCCATGCGCCGGGCCACCGCCCGGATGGTGGGGCGGCAGGCTGCTCCCGTGCCGCCTCGCCGGTCGTTCCCGTTGCCGACCGGCTCCGGGCTCGTGATGCGCCTGCGCATGGCGGCCGGGCAGTCACCCGAGGACTTCACCGCCTCGGCCGACCGGCTGCGGCACGCCTGGGGCGCGCACGCCGTGCACGTCCGTCCCACCCGGCCGGGGCGGTTGGAGCTGCGGTTGGTCGGCTGGGACGTCCTCACCGACGTACGGCCCCCTCGGCGGCGGCTGCGCACCGAACCGCTTTCGCTGCCGCTGGCGCTGCGGGAAGACGGGCACTGGCACGTCCGAGACTTCCGTACCGTGCCGCACGAACTGATCCTCGGCGCCACGCAGTCCGGCAAGTCCGTGTACCTGCGCAACCTGCTGTGCGGGCTGGCCCGGCAACCCGTCGCGCTTGTCGGTATCGACTGCAAGTGGGGCGTCGAACTGGCCCCGTTCGCACCGCGGTTGTCGGCACTCGCCGACACGCCGGACCGTGCGAACGAACTGCTGAATGCCTTGGTGGACGAGATGGAGGCGCGGTTCCGCCTCATCGGTGTGCGGGGCGGGGCCGGTTCGGATGCCGGGCTGACTTCCGATGTCTGGGGCCTGCCGGAGAAGGTACGACCGGTGCCGGTCGTGGTCGTCGTCGACGAGGTCGCCGAACTCTTCCTCGCCGCGAGCAAGGACGACGAGAAGCGACGGGACGCCATGGTCACCAAGCTCATCCGGCTCGCCCAGCTCGGCCGCGCGGCCGGCATCTACCTGGAGGTCTGCGGGCAGCGCTTCGGCGCCGAGCTCGGCAAGGGAGCCACCATGCTCCGCGCCCAGCTCACCGGCCGCGTCTGCCACCGCGTCAACGACGAGACCTCCGCCACCATGGCGCTCGGCGACATCGCGCAGGAAGCGGCACTGGCCGCAACCTCCATCCCGGCCGAACGTCCCGGCGTCGCGGTCGTCGGCGACTCCTCCGGTGGCTGGTCCCGCGTCCGCTCGCCCCACCTCACCCTCGACGACGCTGCGGCCGTTTGCCGCGACACCGCGGGCCTGGTCCCGGACCTGCCCCGCATTGACGCCTTCCGGCCCCTCGTCGCCGCCAAGCCCGCCGGGCCTTCCTCTGCCGCTCCTGCGGTGCCCACCGCCCGCCCGGTGACCGAGTAACCGCACTCCCACTCCCACGGTCGGCGTGACCGCCTCGCGCCATGTCCCTACCCCTCTCATGCCCGAAACCGGAAGGAGGCCGAGCCGATGCGTGCCCAACTGGCCCGCGTGGACGCTGTGATCGTTCAGGCCGTCATCGCCGGTGCCCTGTCCTTCTCCCACCTGCACGACCTCGCTGCGGCGGCCGGACAGGACGGCTGGAAGGCCTGGGCCTACCCGGTGAGTGTCGACCTGCTCTTGGTCGCGGCTTGGCGCCGGATGCGTCAGCAGCAGCGAGCGGGAGTGGCGGCCGGTGGCCCGCGGCTGTGGTTCCTGGTAGCCCTGGCCGCATCGCTCGGCGCCAACGTCGCCACGGCCGGGCTCCTCGACCTGGACCACGTACCGGCCTGGCTACGCGTGACGGTCGCGGGCTGGCCCGCCGTCGCCTTCTTCGGCGGCACGCTCCTAGCCCACGCTCCTGCCGTCCCGGAAGCCCCGGTGGTCCCGGCCTCCCCGGCGACGGACGCCGACCCGACTCCGCGTCCGGCTGCGGGTGCCGTCGACCGGGCCGACCGAGACGCGCAGCCCGCCCCCTCCGACGAGCCCGAACCGGCCCCGGAGCCCACCACCGAACCGGCCGCCGCTCCGGCCCCGGTGCCCCCTTCCACGGTCACTCTGCCGCCCGCCCTCGTCGACCGGGCGCGGGCGCTGGCTGAGGAACACCGCTCGACCACGGGCCGCCCCGCCGACCCCGACGCCGTACGCGTCCGGCTCGGCCTGCCCCCGTCCATGACTCCGTCCGTCGCTGCACACCTCTGAGAGGAGCACCGCCATGAACCGGCGTTTCCGCAACGTTCGTCGCATCGGCCCCGTGAACGTCGCCTCGTTCGTCGACCGCGGGCGCAACCGCCACCTGGCCGCCTGCACCGCGCCCCGCTGCGACTTCTCCGCCGAGTACGACAGCCGCGCCGCCGCCGAACTCGCCGCCCGCCTCCACCGCTGCCCGGCCTGAACAGGAGACCTACAGAAATGGACGTTCCGCTCTGGCTCGCCCTGCTCGTCGTCGGGGTCCTCGGCGTCAAGCTCATCCGTCCGCCCGTGTGGCTCATCGCCGTGCTGCTCGTCGGCGGATACCTGCTCGCCGACAGCCTGCTTGCTCCCGTCATCGACAGCTTCCTCAAGTGACCCGCGAAAGGGGATCGTTCATGTTCCGACCGAAAGTCCCGACCATGCCGCAGCCCACCGGCCCGGCCGCCCCGCCCGCCGTCGTCGAGCCGACCACCACCACGCCGGGTGCCCCGGCTCCGTCCCCGGCCCCCGTCGCTCCGGGTTCACCCCGCCCAGCAGCCCGCTTCACGCCCGGAAGCGCGCTCGCCCTCGTCGGCGGCGGCACCGCCGCGGTCCTGGTCGTCGGCACCGTCCTGGTCTCCATGCTCCTCGCCATCGCCATCAGCGCCACGTCCGTGGCCGTGTGCGCCGTCGTCATCCGCTCGATCCTCACCCGCCGCTGACCTCACGCCTCTGCCCGCCCGACCTGCCCACGTTGTCTAGCCCCCTCGACAGGCCGGGCGCTGGCACCGCCCATCCGTCTCTTCCAAGGAGGAACCCGCACATGCGCCCTGCGGCTCCGACCGCAGCCATCCGCCAGCTGGCCGCACTCGCCCAGCACGGCGACCTCAGCGCCTACGCACACCAGATCCAGCGTCTCGGCGGCTGCGAGCAGCCCGTACGCATGGAAGGCCACCGGCTCGACGTCCACGCCGCAACCGGGGAGATCGTCTGCGAGATCGCCGACCGCGACCTTCCGGCCGGACAGCTCCTCATCCGCTGCAACAACCGCCGTGCCACCCGGTGTGCCGCCTGCGCCGAGATCTACCGCAAAGACACCTTCCACCTGGTCACCGCCGGCCTGAGCGGCGGCAAGGGCATCGGCCCGGCCGTCGCCCAACACCCCCGGGTCTTCGCCACCTTCACCGCCCCGTCCTTCGGCCCCGTCCACAACCGCCCCGGCGGCGGCCGGTGCCGCTGCGGACGCCACCACCCCGACGACGACCCCGCCCTCGGCACACCCCTCGACCCGGACCGCTACGACTACCGCGCGGCCGTCCTGTGGAACGCACACGCCGGGGCACTGTGGGCCCGCTTCACCACCTACCTGCGCCAGCACCTCGCCTCACACGCGGGCATCAGCCGCTCGGCGCTGCGCGACTGCATCAAGGTCTCCTACGCCAAGGTCGCCGAATACCAGCGGCGCGGCGCCGTCCACTTCCACGCCGTCATCCGCCTCGACGGCCCGGACGGCGCCGAGGACGCCCCACCGACTTGGGCCACCACCGGACTGCTCACCGACGCGATCCGATCGGCGGCCCGCCTCGCCGAGACACCCGGCCCCGTCCTCGACGGCCACGCGTACGCATTCCGCTTCGGCGACCAGCTCGACATCCGCCCCATCCGCTCGGCCGACTTCGCGGCCACCTCGGAACTGTCCAGCCGCGCCGTGGCCGCCTACATCGCCAAGTACGCCACCAAGGGCGCCGAAACCGCGGGCACCCTCGACCGCCCCATCCGGAACCCGATCACCGACCTGATCGGCTCCGGCGTCACCGACCACGCCCGGCGCATGATCCTCACCTGCTGGCACCTCGGCGCGCTCCCGGAACTCGAAGACCTACGCCTGCGCAAGTGGGCTCACATGCTCGGCTTCCGCGGCCACTTCTCCACCAAGTCCCGCGCCTACTCCGTCACCCTCGGCGCCCTCCGCCAGGCACGCGCCGACCACAACGAAGCCCTGGCCCGTGAACGCGCGGCCGAAGCCATCCGCCCACTGCCCGCCCCGGACACCGTGCTCGTGCTGTCTCACTGGCGGTTCGCCGGCACCGGCCTGACCACCGCGGAAACGTGGCTGGCCGCCTCTCACCGACTCGACCCCGAAACCGAAGGAGGACCCGCGAAGTGACCACGGTGACGATTCAGCGGAAGTGGCACACGACGGCCGAGGTCGCCGAGATGCTCGGCTTCGGCCTGTCCAAGACCAAAGCGCTCGTGCTGAGCGGCGAGATCCGTTCCGTGAAGATCGGCCGCAACCGGCGCATCCTCCCGGCCTGGGTCGACGAGTACGTGAACCGCTGCGCCACCGACGCCGAGGGGCGGGCGGCATGAGCGGCAAGCGGGCCAACGGTGAAGGGTCCATCTACCCGTACAAGAGCGGCTTCGCTGCGTACGTCTGGGTGACCACCCCGGACGGCAACCGGAAGCGGAAGTACGTCTACGGCAAGACCCGCGAGGAGACCCACGAGAAGTGGATCAAGCTGCACGGTGAAGCGAGCAAGGGGCCTGTACGGACTCGGCACCGCACGGTGGAAGCGTTCCTCTCCTACTGGCTGGAGTCAATCGTCAAACCGAACCTCGCTCCGCTGTCGTACGTCTCGTACGAGGGGTCAGTACGGCTCTATATCGTCCCGCATCTGGGAGCGAAGCGGCTCGACAAGCTGACCGTCCGGGACGTGCGCGAGTGGCTGACCAAACTCGCAGGGATCTGCCAGTGCTGCGCGCAGGGCAAGGACACGAAGCGGGCCCTGGCTCGGCGTCGGTGCTGCGCTGTCGGCGAATGCTGTGAGGCGTACCCGTCCCGCCGGGTGATCCAGGCGGCACGTGATGCCCTTCGGGCCGCTCTCACCCATGCCGTGGCCGAAGAGGAGATCAGCAAGAACGTGGCTTCTCTGGTCAAGGTCCCCAAGCCTCGTAGGCATCGGATCAAGCCCTGGTCCGTGGTCGAGGCCAGCCGTTTCCTCGACGACGGGCTGACTCGCGAAGATCCGCTCTTCGCCGCCTGGGTCCTGGTGCTTTGCCTCGGTCTCCGCCGGGGCGAAGTCCTCGGGCTCACGTGGAAGTCGATCGACTTCGAGACGGGCGAACTGTACGTCGATCACCAGATCCAGCGGGCGGGTCGCCAGATCCTCCACCGTGAGACGAAGACCGAGGAGTCGGATGACTTCCTTCCTCTGCCCGAGTTCTGTCTGAAGGCCCTGCGGATGCGCCGGGCCCAGCAGATTGGGGACCGGAAGGCGGTCGGTGATCTCTGGCAGGACACCCGCGGCCTGGTCTTCACGACGAAGTACGGGACGCCCATCGAGCCGGGGAATCTCACTCGCATGTTCGCCCTGCGCGCCCGGCGGGCCGGGCTCCGGGTGATCCCGCTCAGGAACACCCGGCACACGTGCAGTTCGCTCATGGTGGCCCTCAAGGTGCACCCCAAGGTGGCGCAGCGCATCCTCCGGCACTCGCAGATCGCCATGACGATGGAGGTCTACGCGGAGGCGAGTGAGGAGGAGGTGCGGGCCGCGCTCGGCAAGCTGTCCGCTGCGATGGGCGGTGCGGAGAGCGGCTGATCATCGGCCGTTGCTGTACTTCGCTGCTGTACGCCTCAGAAACGCCGAAGGCCCCGGATCTCTCCGGGGCCTTTGACCTGTGTGCACTCGGCAGGATTCGAACCTGCAACCTTCTGATCCGTAGTCAGATGCTCTATCCGTTAAGCTACGAGTGCTTGTTCTGTTTTATCGCCGCTCTCGGGCCTTCCGGCTCGCTCGCGGCGACAGGAAGAACATTACATGACTGCCGCCGCCATGTGAAATCCGTTAGCCATACCCCTTGTGACCTGCGAAAACACCGTTCGGGTGGGGTAGGTGCGGTCCCCCGGCAACAGCGAAGCCCCGGTCGCTGGACCGGGGCTTCGTGATCACGGCGGAGGCGGAGGGATTTGAACCCTCGATGGGCTTTAAGGCCCAAACCGCATTAGCAGTGCGGCGCCATAGACCGGACTAGGCGACGCCTCCACACATCCACCCGCGCGAGCGCGGATCGGTGCGTGCCGATGATGACACAGTCGAGCGGGGTGTCACCAATCGACCCCCACGGTACTAGGCGGGAAGGGCGCGGGGCAAAGGCCTTGTCCGGTCCGCGGCCCGTGGTCAAGGGAGGGCCGGAGGGAGGGCGTGCGCGGGGGCGCGCGCAACGTCCGGGGGCGTGCCGCGTTAGTCAGGGCATGTTGCGTGCCACTCCCCGGGCCACCGCCCGCCCCGCCCTGCGGCGCCTCCTCGTCGGCGCCGCCTCCGTCGCCGCCGTCGGGTCGCTGGCTGCCGCCCCCTCCACCGCGTACGCCCAGGCCGAAGCGACCGGCCCGGCCTCGCCCGCCCGGGCCGGCGGCGGTCCGGACCGCGACCACCTCACCGTCACCGTGCGCAACGCCGGTGGCACCGCCGACGGCACCTACGAGCTGTACTGCGGCCCCGACGGCGGCAGCCACCCCGACCCGCGCGGAGCCTGCGCCGCGCTGGAGCGGGACACGCGCTGGGGGCAGGACCTCTTCGCGCCCGCTCCCGAGGGCGGCTTCTGCACCATGCAGTACGGCGGGCCGGCCACCGCGCACGTCACCGGCACCTGGGCCGGACGCCCCGTCGACGCGAGCTACGACCGCCGCGACGGCTGCGGGATCGCCCGCTGGGACCGGCTCGTGCCGCTGCTGCCGGACATGAAGGCCGAAGGCCGGGGCTGACACGGGACGCAAGGAGGGCCGGCGCGGGGCCCGTTTGCGCCACAGTCGGCCCTCATTCCGCCGGCTGCGGGCCTCTCGGCCGAAAGGTACAGAAACGCCGCGGTCGTAAAGGTCCCGCGAAGGTCCCGCGACGTCGTCGCAGGAGGGCGGGCGTTTGGGGCCTACTCGGTCGTCAGTGCGGGGTCACGTCCTCGTGCGACCTCCCTCTCATCCGGCGTCGCGAGCGCAACCCCAGCCCTTAGACTCCCTCGCGTGACACGCTGCGGGACGGTTGGCAAGATGGCCCGAGCGGTCGGCAAGGTGCGGTAACAGGGAGGAAGCGTCTCGTGAGCAGCAGGCCATCCCGAGGCGCTGCTCGCCTCGCAGCCATACTGGACGCCCTGCCGGACGCGTTGGTGCTGGTCAATGCCAACGGGACGGTCGTCAACGCCAACACCATCGCCCTGGAGGCCTTCGAGACCCCGGGCACCGCCCTGGTGGGGCGGGGGCTGCTGGATCTGCTGCCGCAGTTCGACTCCAAGCTCATCCCGGGCTCCATGCGGCGGCCCGAGCACCTCGACCCGCGGGCCCGGACCAAGCCGACCCGGATGGTCGCGCGCAGGACCGACGGGACCGAGTTCCCCGTCGAGGTCACCAGTGCGAACCTGGAGAACGGGCAGCAGGCCTACGACGGTTACGGCTACACCGGCGACGAACTGCTCATGCTCGTCGTCCGCGATCTGTCCGGGACCGTCGACACCGAGGCCGAGCTGGCGCGCTCGCAGCGGCAGACCGAGATGATCCTGCGGGCCGCGTCCGAGGGCGTCGTCGGGACCGACACCGACGGGCGGATCGTCCTGGTCAACCCGGCCGCCGCCCAGATACTGGGCTACCGGGCCAGCGACCTCGGCGGGCGCGAGCTGCACACGCTCGTCCTGCACTCACGCGCCGACGGTTCCCCCTTCCCCTACGACGAGTCGCCCCTGGCCGACACCCTGCGCTCCGGGCGCAAGCACCGGGTGCGCGGGCAGGTGCTGTACGCCAAGAACGGCGGGAAGGTGCCGGTCGACCTGACGACCGCGCCCGTGCGCGACGGCGACCAGCTCGTCGGCGCCGTCATGACCTTCACCGACCGGCGGCCCTACGACGCCGTCGTCGAGGAGAAGGAGGCGGCCGAGAAGCGGCACGCCGAGGAGCTGGAGCGGATCGCCGAGGAGCACGCCTCCGAGCTGACCGCCCTGCGCCAGCAGCACGTCACCGAGGTGGAGGAGCTGCGCGAGCGGCACTCCGAGGAACTCGCCGCGAACGAGGAGCGGTACGCCGCCCTCGGGGAGCGGGAGAAGGACCGGTTCGAGGCGCTCGCCGCCCGGCACGAGCAGCTGCTGACCCTGCTCGGGCGCTCCCTGCGCGGGCCGCTGGAGGAGCTGCGCCGCGAGCTGGCCGCGCTCGCCGCCGACGACGCAGGGCAGCTGTGGCCCGAGGCCAACCAGGTGCTGCACCACCTGTCGGCCGGCTACTCGCGCATCACGACGCTGATCGACAACGTCCTCGGCTACCAGCGGCTCGACGCCGGCGGCGAGAACGTCGCCCGGACCAAGGTGATGCTGGACGCGGTCGTCGCCGCGGGTGTCGACGGGGCCGTCGAGCTCATCGGGCCCGGGCGGGTGCAGTTCGCCGTGCACGCGCCGCCCATCGAGGCCGAGGTCGATCCGCGGCTGCTCGCCACCGCCCTGGCGCATCTCGTCGCCGACGTGGCCGGTGTCGACGCGACGGGCAACACGCCCGTGTCGGCGGGCGGTTACCTGGACAACACCGTCGTGGTGGCGGCGGCGCAGCGCGGCGAGGTCGTCCGCATCGAGGTGCGTGGGCCGTACGCCGGTGGCGACAGCGTCCACGAGCCCATCGTGCGGGGCATCGTCCGGGCCCACGGCGGCGTGCTGCAGACGCACGAGGTGCCGGGGATGAGCGGGAGCGCGTACGTCCTGGAGGTGCCGCTCGGGGGCGGCGCCGGGGCGGTCCCCGCGCAGCCGGCGGACGAGGCCGCAGCCGACGCCCCGGAGGAGCAGACCTCCGGCGGCGGGCGGCGCCGGGCCCGGCGCGGTTCGACCGACGCGTTCCTCGACGCCGACGTCCCGGCCGCTGAGGGTGACGAGGCCGGTGAGGCCCCTGGCGCCGCGAGTGGCGGCGCTCCCGGCGCTCCCGGCGGTGCCGGTGGCGCCGGTGGCGCCGAGGCGGCCGTGCCGACCGGGCGGCGCCGGCGGCGGGCCGCCGGACAGCCGGCCGCGCTTCCCGCGCAGGCCTCCGGTGAGGGCCCCGTGTCGGGCGGCACCGGGCGGCGGCGCGGCCGGGCGGCCGAGGACGCCGCCGCGGCTGCCGCCGCCGGGGTTCCGGCCGGGGGCGTCGGAAGTGCCGTCCAGGGCGTCGCCGAGGGGGCCGTCGTCACGGCGGCCGAGCACGCGGCCGGTACCGCGGCCTCGGGGACCGGGCTGGGCGGGACCGTGCCGCCGCAGGGCGTGCCCGCGCCGCCGTCCGGGCGGCGGGCCCGGCAGGAGCCGGGTGAGCAGCACGCGTTGCCGCCGGCCCTGCCCGCGCTGTCGTCCGGCGAGTCCTCCGACGGTCCGGGCGACGCGGCGCAGGGACCGGGACCGGGACAGGAACAAGACCAGGGGCAGGCTCAGCAGCCGACCGGGCGCCGGCGGCGGGCACTGGCCGCGGCGAACGAGAGGGCGGCGGCCGCGGCGCAGCAGGCGGCGGGGCCGCGTCCGGTGTTCGCGCTGCCGCCCGCCGAGGCCGACCAGACGGCTTCGGCCGGGCAGGGGGCCGAGACGGTTCCGCCCGGCGCGGCCGGTGCCCCCGGGGCGACCGGCGCCGCGGGTGGGGGCGGACCGGTGGCCGCCGGGGACGGCGGCGCCGAGGAGGGGCGGCATGACGCCGTGCCCCACGACCAGACCGCCGATCACACCCCTCCGCAGCCGCATCCCACGAGCGCGCCCACCGGGCGCCGACGGCGTGCCGTCGCACCGCAGCCGGCCGAGGGCGCGACCGGGGCCCAGGCGCCGGGCGCGACAGGGTCTGTGCCGGGGGCGCAGGGCGCGCAGCCGGTGGGGCCCGCCGCGGTGGGTGCCGTGCCGGGTGCCCTGCCCGCCGGGCCCGGACAGGCGGCCGTCGCCCAGCAGAACGCCGCCGGCCAGGTGCCTCCGGGGCAGGCCGTCCCGGGGCAGGGCGTGCCCGGGCAGGTCGGGGTGGCCGCCGGTCAGGTGGCGCCGGGTACGGCCGTGCCGCCGCAGGGCGCCGTCCCCCGGGCCGACGTCCCTCAGGCCCCCGTCCCTCAGCCGCAGGGCACCGCGGTCCCGCCGCAGCAGCACGCGGCCGTTCCGCCCCAGGGAGCGGTACCGCCCCAGGGCCTCTCCGCGTCCGCGCAGGGCGTGGCCGCCGCACCTGGGCAGGGCGCCGCCGTACCCCCGCAGGGCGTCGGCGTACCGCCGCAGGGTGTCGCGGTACCGCCGCAGGGCGTCGCCGCGCCCGGGCAGGGCGTCGCCGTACCCCCGCAGGGCGTTGGCGTACCCCCGCAGGGCGTCGGCGTACCGCCCCACGGCATCTCCGCGCCCCCGCAAGGTGCCGCCGTACCGCCCCACGGCATCTCCGCGCCCCCGCAAGGTGCCGCCGTACCGCCCCACGGCATCTCCGCACCTCCGCAAGGTGCCGCCGTACCCCCGCAGGGCGTCGGTGTACCGCCGCAGGGCGTCGCCGTCCCCCCGCAAGGTGCCGCCGTACCGCCCCACGGCATCTCCGCACCTCCGCAAGGTGCCGCCGTACCGCCCCACGGTGTCGCCGTGCCCCCGCAGGGCGTCGGGGTGCACCCGCAGGTCGTGTCCGTGCCCGCTGCCGGTGGGCTCGGGGAGAGTGTGCAGGCCGCTCTTCCGGGGCAGCTGCCGCCGGCGCAGGGCGCGCAGCCGCTGCCGCAGCCGGGCGGTGTCGCGCCGGAGCAGCAGGTCCCCGTCGCACAGCCGTTGCCCGCCGAGGCCGCGCCCGGGCACCCGGTGCCCGCGACCCCGGCGCAGGGCACGCCCGCGCCGCAGTCCTGGCCCGCCGCCGACGACACCTCGGGAGCCGGTGTCGACGCGGCGAACGGTGCCGGGCACGCCGTACCGCCGAACGGCGCGGCGGCGCGGGCGCCCCAGGCCGCCCCGCAGCACGGCACCCCGGCCCCGGGCACCCCGCTGCCTCCGGAGGGCGCGCCGCGGGCGGCGCAGCCGTTGCCCGCAGAGGCCGCGGCGCCCACCGATCCCCACTCCACGCAGGGGCGGGCGATCAGCGTGCGGACGCTGGGTCAGGGCGTGCCCTTCAACCGGCAGGCGGCCCAGGTCCAGCAGCCGTCGGCGACGCCTCCCCCGCACCAGCCAGGCGGATCGGGCCGGCGCCGCAAGCTCGGCACACCGCCCGACCCGGCCGCGCGCACGGAACAGCCGGCGCGTCCCGAGCCGGCGCCCCGCCCCGAGGCCGCCCAGCGGCCGCAGCGAACTGCCGAGCCCACGCCCGCCCCGGCGCAGGTGCCCGCCCAGGCCTCCGCGCCCCTTCCGGCGCAGCCGTCGCTCGCCGGCCAGTCCCGGCTCGCGCCACCGGCCGAGCGCGGCGGGCGCTCGTACGCCATAGGCGCCCCGGACGAGAACGCCGCCGAGGGTCCCGAGCCACTGGACGGGCCGGGCGGTGCCGTCGAGGTGGCCGATCCGCCGCGGCAGCAGCCGATGGACGACGAGTTGCCGCCGGAGCCGCTGGACAACCCGCGGCGGCTGCTGGTGTGGCCGGCGCCGGACGTCAGCACGCAGCAGGCGCTGAGCGACCGCGGCTACCGTCCGGTCGTCGTGCACTCGCGCGAGGAGGTCGACGCGCAGATCGCGGCCTTCCCCGCCGCGCTGTTCGTCGACCCGCTGACCGGGCCGATCACCCGGACGGCACTGCAGTCGCTGCGGCAGGCCGCCGTGGCCGCCGAGGTGCCGGTGCTGGTCACGGCCGGTCTCGGGCAGGCCTCGCGGGACGCGGCGTACGGCGCCGATCCGGCGGTGCTGCTGAAGGCGCTGGCGCCCCGGGACAGCGAGCAGCACCCGCCGCGCGTCCTGCTCGTCGAGGAGCACGCGGAGATCGCGCTGGCGCTGACGGCGACGCTGGAGCGGCGCGGGATGCAGGTCGCGCGGGCCGCGAGCGACGCGGACGCGGTGGCGCTGGCGGGGCAGTTCCGGCCGAACCTGGTCGTGATGGACCTGCTGCAGGTGCACCGGCGGCAGGCCGGGTTCGCCGGGATCATCGACTGGCTGCGGGCGAACGGGCAGCTGAACCGCACCCCGCTCGTCGTCTACACCGCCGCCGTCGACCAGGCGGACCTGCCGCGGCTGGCGTCGGGAGAGACGGTGCTGTTCCTGGCCGAGCGGTCCACCAGCGGCGAGGTGCAGACCCGGATCGTCGAACTGCTCAGCCGGATCGGCACCAACTAGCGGGCCGAGAGCCTGCGGGCGGCCTCCTTGACCGAGGCGCGCAGGCGGTCCCGGTCGGTGTCCTCGTCGCCGACCAGGATGCGCCGCATCTGCGGGACGACGGCGGTCCAGTTGGCGAGGGCGGTCAGCAGGAAGAGCAGGTCGGCCGCCGGGATGGCGTCGGTGACCACGCCCCGGTCCTGGCCGTCCCGGAGGGCGGCGACCTTGCGGCGGTAGTGCTCCTGGCGGTCGGACTCGTGGGGCAGTTCGGTGCTGCCGTACTCCAGGCCCTCCCAGAAGAGCAGGCGCAGCAGCTCGGGATGGGCCGCGTGGTAGTCCATCAGGCGGTCGATCCAGCCCTCCAGGTCGTCCGGATCGACGGGGACGGCCTCGGCGAGGTGGAGCATCTTCCGCTCCAGGACGATGGCGAACAGCTCCGCCTTGTTGCCGAAGTAGGCGTAGATGAGCTGCTTGTTGGCCTTCGCCTCGGCGGCGATGCGGTCGATGCGGGCACCGGCGATGCCGTGCCGGGCGAACTCGGCGACCGCCGCCTCGAAGATCCGGGCCTTGGTGGCCTCGGGGTCCCTTGCTGCCATGGGGAGAGGGTAGCGCGCCAGGTAACCAACCGTTTGGTTGACAGGAATGGACGAGCCGCCCATGCTGTTGGGCGAGTAGCCAACCAACCAGTTAGTTGTTAGAGCCGGCTCCAAGGAGTCCTCCCCTCATGTCCTCAGCGACCGCGACCACACCCCGCACGGCCCCCGCACGGCAGGACCGCGCCCCCTCCCCGGGTCTCTTCCTCACGCTGATCGCCGTGTGCAGCGCGGTGACCGCCGCCAACATCTACCTCGCCGCGCCGCTGCTCTCGCTCATGGCCCGCGACTTCGGCTCGGCGCCCTCGGCCGTCGCCTGGATCGCCTCGGTCGCGCAGCTCGGCTACGCCGTCGGCCTGCTGTTCTTCGCCCCGCTCGGCGACAGCGCCAACCGGCGCCGGCTGGTGGCCGGGCTGACGCTCGTCACCACGGTCGCGCTGGTCGCCGCCGCGGTCGCGCCGGGCGTCGGGGCGCTCGCGGTGGCCGTGTTCGTCGCCTCGGCGGCCACGGTGATACCGCAGCTGCTCGTGCCGCTGGTCGCCGAACGCGCTCCCGCGGACCGGCGGGCCCGGCATGTCGCGGCCGTGATCGCGGGCCTGTTCACCGGGATCGTCGCGGCGCGGGTGCTGGGCGGCCTGGCCGGTCAGGCCTTCGGGTGGCGCTGGGTGTTCGCGGGCGCGGCCGTGCTCACGCTCGCCCTCGGGCTCGCCACCGCCTCCGTGCTGCCCTCGCGGCGGCGCCGGACCGGTCCGCTGTTCTCGGGTCTGGCCGCCCTGCCGTCGGTGCTGCGGAGCTCGCCCGACCTGTGGCGGGCGTGCGTGCGGCAGGCCGGGATGTTCGGTGCGTGGAGCGCGCTGTGGACGTCTCTCGCGCTGCTGCTGACCGGGCCCGCGTACGGGCTGTCCACCGCGGCGGCCGGGCTCTTCGGGCTCTTCGGACTGACCGCGACCGCGGTGGCGCCGCTGGCCGGCGGGCTGGTGGACCGGTTCGGCGCGGCCCGGGTCGTGCGGTCCGCGTACCTGCTGGCCGCCGTGTCGGTGCCGCTGTTCTGGCTGGGCGGACACGTGCTGGTGGCGCTGTTCGCCGCCGCGGTCCTGATCCACGCGGCGCTGGTGGCGTCCCACGTCGCCAACCAGACCCTCGCCCTGACCGCGACCTCCACCCCCGCCACCGCCAACACGGCCTATGTCGTCGCCGGTTTCGCGGGCGGGGCCGCCGCCTCGGCCCTCGCGGGCGCCGCGTACAGCCACCTCGGCTGGGGCGGGGTGTGCGCCGTCGCCGGGGTGTGGCTGGTGCTGGGGTGGGGGCTCAGCTGGTCGCGGCGGTGAGACGAGCTGCGGCGGGCGCGGTGGGATCGCCGCGCCCGCGAAGCCGCGGGAACGGCGGAGCCCCCGGCCACGGCCGGGGGCTCCGGCGCGTCCACCGGTTTCACAGGCGCGTGACGTCCAGCTCGCCCGTCGCGTACCGCCTGCGCAGCACCTTCTTGTCGAACTTGCCGACGCTGGTCTTCGGGACCGCCTCGATGACCGTCCAGCGCTCCGGGAGCTGCCACTTGGCGATCTTGCCCTCGTCGGCGAGGAAGGCGCGCAGGGTCTCGAAGGTGGCGGTGGCGCCCTCCCTGAGGACGACCGTGGCCAGGGGGCGCTCGCCCCACTTGTCGTCGGGGACGGCGACGACCGCCGCCTCGGCGACGTCCGGGTGGGACATCAGCGCGTTCTCCAGCTCCACCGAGGAGATCCACTCGCCGCCGGACTTGATGACGTCCTTGGCCCGGTCGGTGAGGGTGAGGTAGCCGTCGGGGGAGATGGTGCCGACGTCGCCGGTCTTGAGCCAGCCGTCCTCGCTGAACTTGTCGGCGGGGCGCAGCGGCTCGGCGTCCGGGCCGTTGTAGTAGGCGCCCGCGATCCACGCGCCGCGGACCTCCAGCTCGCCGGCGGACTGGCCGTCCCAGGGGAGGCGCTCACCGCCCGGGCCGGTCAGCCGGGCCTCGACCCCGGCCGGGAAGCGGCCCTGGGTGAGGCGGTAGGCGAACTCCTCGTCCGTGCCGACCGCGGCGGCCGGGGGACGGGCGACCGTGCCCAGCGGGGAGGTCTCCGTCATGCCCCAGGCGTGGCAGACCCGCATGCCCAGCTTGTCGAAGGCCTCCATCAGCGACGGCGGACAGGCCGATCCGCCGATGGTGACCTGGGTGAGGGAGGAGACGTCCCGGGGGTGCGCGGTCAGCTCCGCGAGCAGGCCCTGCCAGATGGTCGGCACGGCGGCGGCGTGGGTCGGCCGCTCGCCCTCGATCATCGCGGCGAGCGGGGCGGGCTGCAGGAAGCGGTCCGGCATCAGCATGTTCACGCCGGTCATGAAGGTCGCGTGCGGCAGGCCCCAGGCGTTCACGTGGAACTGCGGGACCACGACCAGGGAGGTGTCCTCGTCGGTCAGGCCCATCGACTGGGCCATGTTGACCTGCATGGAGTGCAGGTAGATGGAGCGGTGGCTGTAGACCACGCCCTTGGGGTCGCCGGTGGTGCCGGAGGTGTAGCACATGGCGGCGGCCTGGCGTTCGTCCAGCTCGGGCCAGTCGTAGGAGGCCGGCTTCCCGGCGATCAGGTCCTCGTACTCGTGGACCCGCGCGGTCGCCTCGGCGAGCAGGGAGCGGTCACCGGGGCCGGTGACGACCACGTGCTCGACGGTCTTCAGGTGCGGCAGCAGCGGGGCGAGCAGGGGGAGCAGCGAACCGTTGGCGATGATCACGCGGTCGGCGGCGTGGTTGACGATCCAGGCCAGCTGCTCGGGCGGGAGGCGGAGGTTCAGGGTGTGCAGGACCGCGCCCATGGACGGGATCGCGAAGTACGCCTCGACGTGCTCCGCGTTGTTCCAGGCGAGGGTCGCCACGCGCTCGTCGCCGGTGACGCCGAGGTCCTCCCGCAGCGCGTGGGCCAGCTGGGCCGCGCGGGCGCCGATCTCCGCGAAGGAGCGGCGGTGCGGTTCGTCCTCACCGGTCCACGTGGTCACCTGCGATGTCCCGTGGATCGTCGACCCGTGGGTCAGGATCCTCGAGATCAGCAGCGGTACGTCCTGCATGGTGCTCAGCACGGCGTCCTCCCGGGGCGACATTGCCTACGCGGTGGTAAAGGTTGCGCTGATTCTGCGCACATACCGCGCGGTATGTCACTAGGGGACGGTGATCGATCAGCCGACGTTAGCCCACGCTTGGGCTCAGGACCGAACAAATCCCAGCTCGGAGTCCTCGCGGAGCTTGCCCAGCGCCCGTGACACGGCCGACTTCACCGTGCCCACCGAGACGCCGAGCACCTCGGCCGTCTGGGCCTCGCTCAGGTCCTCGTAGTACCTGAGGACCACCATCGCCCGCTGCCGGGCGGGCAGCCGCATGATCGCCCGCCACATCGCGTCGCGCAGCGCCTGCTGCTCGGCCGGGTCGTCGCCGCCGGGCACCGGGTCCGGCTCGGGCAGCTCGTCGCAGGCGAACTCGTCGACCTTGCGCTTGCGCCACTGCGAGGTCCGCGTGTTGACCAGCGCCCGGCGCACGTAGCCGTCGAGGGCGCGGTGGTCCTCGATGCGCTCCCAGGCGACGTACGTCTTGGCGAGCGCGGTCTGCAGCAGGTCCTCCGCGTCGCTCGGGTTACCGGTGAGCGAGCGGGCGGTACGCAGCAGCACCGGCTGGCGGGCCCTGACGTACGACGAGAACGACGGGTACGGAAGGGTCTGCGCCGCGGGCGCGGCCGCCTTCGAAGCGCTCGTGCAGACGAGTGGGGTCATGGCTCAACGCTATGAGCGGGGCGGTACCCGGCGGATCGGCCGCAGGTCCCGAAGCGGGGTCCCCCTCAGGTTGTAGGGGTGGGGGTGACTGCACCTCCTGTAGGTGGAGCGGCGGGCCCGGCCTACTGCGGGTTCACCCCTGGGGGCCGGCGCTCAGGACCGGTCCCGACGCGGGGACGCCCGTGCCCGCCGTCACCAGGACGACCCGCCGCGCGCCCGGCACCCGGCCGACCGCCGTGCCCCCGATCTGCCGCACGGCCTCCGCGATGCCGTTCATGCCGTGCGGGTACCCCTGAACGCCTGAACGCCTGAACGCCTGAACGGCGGTACCGGAGTACCGCCGCCCAGACGCTTGTCACCCCACGAAGCACACCCACTCGGCACCGCGGGCCGGTACCTGCGCACCGGCCCGCTCAGCTCACCACCACAGCGGGGCGAAGCTGACGGCGGTGTTGGCGTTGCCCTGGTTGACGGCCGTGAACGCCGAGCCGTTGACCTGGGCGGTGTTGCTCTGGTTGGAGGCGCCCTCACCCACCGCCTGCTGCTGGGTGGTGGCCGCGTTGCCGAAGTTGTCACCGCCGACGCCGCTGCCGAGGATGCCCTGCTCGGCCTCGGTGACGGCCGCGATGGATCCGTTGTCCGCGAAGGCGCCGTTGTCCGCCGTCGCGACACCCGTGAACAGAGCGGCTGCGAGCGGAAGGGCGGAGACGGCGGCGATGACACGGGCGGTACGGATGCTTGCCATGGTGTTGTCCCTCCAGGACCTGTGAACCGTGCGCACCGGCTCTTGACCGTGAGCGCGCGAAGTACTGCTGCCACCAGGGAGATCGGCCGGCCGCCCTGGCTTTCCGTGCGGCGTCGCGAGTCCAGACTTGCCCACCGAATCCCCGGCGAACCACCCCGGAAGCCGCTCTTCGCACGCAAGCGTGAGGACAAGTCGATAAACCCCTTTGCGTCACTTCTGTCCCGGACAGGGGCACACGGGGGCGTTCGAACCCCGGTGCCGCAAGGGACGAAGCGTTCCCGCACTTTTCGGGCGCAGGGCTCCACCCCGGCGCGTCGCAGCCGTTCCCTCTTTCCTTTTTCGAACGTACGTACGAAACTAGAGTCATGGCCACCACCGACCGGCAGGCCACGACGCTGGCCCTCGCGCACGCCCTGTCAGCCGCCGAGCGCGGGCTCGCCGTCATTCCCCTGTCGCGCACCAAGCTGCCCGCGCTGCGTTCCCCCCACCGCGACGACCCCGCCCCCTCCCCCTGCCACGGCGAGTGCGGCCGCCTCGGCCACGGCGTGTACGACGCCTCCAGCGACCCGGCCCGCATCCGCGAGTTGTTCGCCGCCGCGCCCTGGGCGACCGGCTACGGCATCGCCTGCGGCCTGCCCCCGCACCATCTGATCGGCATCGACCTGGACGTGAAGACCGGCACGGACTCCTCGGCCGCCCTGCGCGAGCTGGCCCTGCGGCACCTGTTCACGATCCCCCCGACGGTGGTGGTGCTGACCCCCTCGGGCGGGCGTCACCTGTGGCTCAGCGGCCCGCCCGACGCGGTCGTCCCCAACTCCGCGGGCCGCCTCGCCCCCGGCATCGACATCCGGGGCGCCGGCGGCTACCTCGTCGGCCCCGGCTCCCGCACGGACCGGGGCGTGTACGCCGCCGCGCCCGGCACCGCCCACCTGCCCCCCGCCCGCTGCCCGCGCTCCCTGCTGCGGCTGCTCGTCCCCCCGCCCCGCTCCCCCCACCCCCCGCACACGGCGGCCGACGGGCACGGCCAGGGCCTGGTCCAGTTCGTCCTGGCCGCGCACGAGGGCCAGCGCAACACCCGCCTGTTCTGGGCGGCCTGCCGGGCCTACGAGGACGGCATCGGACCGGCGCTCGTGGCCCCCCTGGTCGAGGCGGCCCTGAACACCGGCCTGTCCGCACGCGAGGCCCGGGCGACGATCGCGTCCGCGGCCCGGATGACGGGACACCGGCCGTGACCAGAGCCCTGTCCCTGAGCACCGAAAGACCCCCATGCACCCGTACGGCAACACGCCGGCCATGGCGCTCACCCGCCTCGTCCTGGCCTCGGGCCGCTCGGTGGACCTCGCCGAGCTGCGCTTCTCGTCGACCTACGGCGACCTCCCGGCGGGCTACCCCTGCAGACCCGTGAACGACCTGCGCATCGCCCGCCTGGTGCGCGCCGCCGAGCGCGCCCACCCGGGCACCCCGGTCCACCTGGTGCCGCCCGCGCGCGAGTACCCCGACCAGTTCGCGGGCGGCCTCGGGCCCGTGGAGGTGCTGCCGGCCGTGGCCTGCCTGGGCACCTTCCGGTCCGTGGCCCTG
This sequence comes from Streptomyces sp. DT190, assembly GCF_049846985.1. NCBI lineage: Bacteria > Bacillati > Actinomycetota > Actinomycetes > Kitasatosporales > Streptomycetaceae > Streptomyces > Streptomyces sp. DT190. The sequence continues at coordinate 131,212 of NZ_JBNCNM010000002.1, forward strand.
GACCCGGCCCACGACCCGGTCACCTACCGCTCGCGCCTGGTCGTCGTCTGGTTCCAGGCCACGACCCGCCTGCCGTCCGGCTGCGACGCCGACCCGGCGCTGCGGGACCTCGACTGGACGGGACTGGCCAGGTACGCGCGGACCGTTGCGTAGGGTCGTGCGATGAGCGTCTCCCGCACGGAACTGCTGCGCGCGCAGTTCGAGTTGACCTGGTCCTTGTTCGAGTACCACCTGGAGCGGCTGGAGCCGGCGGACTTCCTCTGGGAGCCCGCGCCGCACTGCTGGACGATGCGCCGGGCCGCCGACGGCACCTGGGTCCCGGACTGGGCGGACACCGAACCCGACCCCGTCCCGGTGCCCACGATCGGCTGGGTGAGCTGGCACCTCGGCTGGTGGTGGAGCGTCGCCCTCGACCACGCGCAGGGCCGTCCGCCCCGTGACCGCGCGGACATCGCCTGGCCCGGCGAGGGCGCCGCGACCGTCACCTGGCTGCGGGAGCTGCGCGGCCGGTGGCTGTCGGTCCTGGACGGCCTGGACGAGCCGGACCTGGACGCCACGGCCCCCTTCCCGTGGCCGGACGATCCCCGGTACACCGTCGCGCACATGGTCGCCTGGGTGAACACGGAACTGACCAAGAACGTCAGCGAGATCGGCCAGCTGCGGCTGCTGCGGGCGGCCTCGGCGGTACGCCTAAATCACTAACAGCACACCCTGTGACCTGCGAGAAGACGGTTCGTTGAAGCGAGCATGCGTACTCGTCTGCTGTCCCGTGCCGCTGCAGTGCTGCTCGCTCTCGCCGCCCTCCAGGGCGGATCGCCCGCCCTGGCCGCCGATGAGGGCGGCGGCGGGGGCGGCCGTTCGGGCTCGATCGACCCGATCACCCCGTTCGCGCAGGGCGCCTCGGCCCTCGCGGGCATGGCCCAGCCGTTCTACACCGCCTTCACCCAGGCCGTCTCGCCGCCGCCGAGGGCCTGATCCGGCGGCGCGGCCGCGGGGCGCGTGACATCGTGAGGGCATGAGCATCGAGGTGCGCCCCGCCACGGACTTCGAGGACGTCCGTGCCGTGCTCGGCCCGAAGTCGCCGACCGCGAACGTCTGCTGGTGCCTGAGCTACCGGCTCCCCTCCCGGCTCAACAACGAACTGCGCGGCCCGGCCCGCGGCGCCCACGTCGCCGAGCTGTGCCGCGCGGACCCGCCCCCGGGCGTGCTCGCCTACGACGGCGGCGAACCGGTCGGCTGGGCCGCCGTCGCCCCGCGCGCGGACACCACTTTCGCCCGCAACCGCAAGATCCCGCACGTCGACGACCTGCCCGTCTGGTCGCTGTGGTGCGTCCGGGTCCGCCCCGGCCACCGCAAGCGGGGCATCTCCCACGCCCTGATCGCCGGCGCCGTCGACTTCGCCCGGGCCCACGGGGCGCCGGCGGTGGAGGCGTACCCCCTCGACAACGGCGACGCCAGGGTCGACCTGACGATGGCGTACGCCGGCCTGCGGAAGAACTTCGAACGGGCGGGCTTCACCTTCGCGGCGGCCACGGCCTCGGTCCTGGCCGGTCATCCCCGGGTCCTGATGCGCCTGGACCTGCGCTGAGAAAAGACTCGACCGCTGGCGACGGGGGATGCACCAGCGGTCGAGCCATGGCCAAGGGTAACAAGCGCTTGCCCGGTCGGAGCCGACTGACCGTCAGGAAGTCGAAGTTGTGACTGGTATCACTGAACTCCCTTGACCCAGCGCCCTGTTGGGCGATCCGGCCGTCTCAGTCACCGCACGGCGGATCGTAGGAGAGGCGCGAGAGGTACTCCCGCCAGGCGTCCGGCGTGAGCACGCCCCGGGTCATCGAGCAGATGCGCTCCACCGCCCGTCCGACGTCCAGGTCCCAGATCCGGATGGTGTCGGCGCCGCTGGACACCCCGAGCATGTGGCTGTTCGGGCTGAACGCCAGGAAGTTGCCCGTCTCGGCGCCCGGGCTCATCGACTGGCCGATCGCGGTGGCCCCGGCAGGGTCGGAGACGTCCCACAGCCGGACGGTGCTGTCGTTGCCGCCGCTGGCCAGGGTGCGGCCGTCCCGGCTGAACGTGAGGGACACGACCGCCTCCGTGTGACCCGTGAGGCGCTTGTCCTCGGCGGCCCGGGCGGGGTCCCGCACGTCCCACAGCCGCACGGAGCTGTCGTCGCCGGCGCTGGCCAGCGTGCGTCCGTCGCGGCTGTAGGCCAGGGCGTTGACGGCGCCGCGGTGTCCGCGCAGCGGGGTGCCGATCAGGGTGATCCGGGCCGGGTCGTCCGCGTCCCACAACCGGATGGTGCCGTCGGCGCTGCCGCTGGCGAGCGTGCGGCCGTCCGGGCTGAAGACGAGGAAGTTCACATAGCCCTTGTGACCGGTCAGCGGCGCGCCGAGCGGCCGGGGACGGGCCGGGTCGGCGATGTCCCACAGCCGGACGGTGCGGTCGTCGTGCACGGTGGCCAGCACCCGCCCGTCGGGACTGAAGGCCAGCGGATCGGCGTACCGGATGCGCAGGGGTATGGACGAGCGGTACGGAACGGGGTGCTCCGGATCGCTGAGGTTCCACAGCCGCACGGTCCGGTCGCCCGTCACGGCCGCGACGGTGCGGCCGTCCGGGGAGAACTCCAGGGTGCGCACGCCGTCCTTCCCCGGCTGGAACGGCTCACCGATCCGCACGGGTACGCCGGGCCTGCGCACGTCCCACAGCCGGACCCGGCCGTCGCGCCCGGCCGTCGCGAGAACCCGCCCGTCGGGGCGGAACGATCCCGTCCGGCCGGTCATGTCCGACCGCGGCACCGCCCACAGGCGGACCTTGTTGTCGCCCGTGCCGGTGGCGAGCGTGCGCCCGTCGGGGCTGAAGCCGAGCGCGTACATCTCACCGCTGCTGCCGGCCAGGGGCCCGCCGACCTGCGACGGGTACTCCGGATCACTGACCTTCCACAGGCTCGCGGTGCTGTCCGCGCTGGCGGCGGCGAGCATGGTGCCGTCGGGGCTGAACGCCACCGACCAGATCGGGCCGGTATGGCCGGTGAGCGGCGCTCCGATCTGTTCCGGGCGATGCAAATCGGCCATGTTCCACAGCCGGACGGTGTTGTCCTCGCCGCCACTGGCGAGCGTCCTGCCGTCGGGGCTGAACGCCACGGAGTGCACGAGCGCGCTGTGGCCGGTCAGCGGCTCGCCGAGCCGCTGCGGACGCCCGGGCCGGCTCACGTCCCACAGCCGGATCGTGCCGTCGTCGCCGCCCGCCGCCAGCGTCCGGCCGTCCGGGGCGAACGCCACCGAGCGCACCGCGGCCGTGTGCCCGGTCAGCGGCTCGCCCAGGGGCGTGGAGTGCCGCGGGTCGAACACGTCCCACAGCCGGACCGTCCGGTCGTCGCTCGCCGAGGCCAGCGTGCGGCCGTCCGGGCTGAAGGCGATCAGGTAGATCGTGCCGTCGTGGCCGGACAGCGGCGTACCGAGCCGCTTCGGGCGAGCGGGGTCCGTCACGTCCCACAACCGGATCGTGCCGTCGTCGGACGCGCTGGCCAGCGTCCGGCCGTCCGGGCTGAAGACCGCGCTGCTCACCCAGCTCGTGTGACCGGTGAGCGGCCCGCCCAGGGGCTTGGGGTGCCGCGGGTCGGCCACGTCCCACAGCCGGACCGTCCGGTCGTAACTGGCCGTCGCCAGCCTCGTGCCGTCCGGGCTGAACGTCGTGAGGTAGACGGCGCCCGTGTGGCCGATCAGGGGCGTGGCCAGCGGGGCGTTGACGATGGACATCAGACGGCTGTTCGCGCCCTCGTCGTCCGGCCGGAGCCGGTGGGCGACCAGGTCGAGCTGCGCGGAGAGCGAGGGATCGGTGTCCTGGACGCGGTCGGCCTGGGCCAGCACCTGCTCGAACACGGCGTCGTCGCGCTGCTTGAAGGCGATGACGGCGGACCCGACGGCCAGCACCGCCAGCACGACCAGCGCCGCCACCGCGCCCCGGCTGATCCACAGGAAGCGCCGGCGCAGCCGTACCGAGGCGGCCAGGAACTCCACCGCGCTGCGGGTCAGGAACGTGTCCCCGGCCGACCTGGCCCAGGTGTGGGCCTGCTCCAGCCGCGAGCCCCGGTAGAGCAGGGAGGTGTCGCGGTCGGACTCCTCCCAGGCCCGTCCGTCCTCCTCCAGGCGCTGGCGCAGCAGGTTGCCCTGGCGGTCCTCGTCGATCCAGTCGCGCAGGCGCGGCCAGGCGTGCAGCAGCGCCTCGTGGGTGATCTCCACGGTCTCCGCGTCGAGTGTCACCAGCCGGGCGCGGACCAGCGCTTCGAGGGACTCCTCGGTCTTGCCGGGGTCGTTCGACTCGTCCGCGAGCTGCCGCCGGGTGCCGCGCCGGCGCGTGGCCTGGGTGTCCTCGCCCAGTCTGACCAGCCGGAGCAGCAGCAGCCGGGCCGCCGTGCGGGCCGCCGGGTCGAGCCGGGACCAGGCCCGCTCGGCCGTCGCCGCGACCGCGCCCTGGATGCCCCCGGCCGCGCGGTAGCCGGCCAGCGTCAGCCGGCCCGCCTTCCTGCGCTGCCAGGTGGCGAGGAGGGCGTGCGACAGCAGCGGCAGCACGCCGGCGTCGTGCGCCCCGCGCGGTCCGTCGGCGCTGACCTCCCGGACGATGAGCTCCGCGAGCCCTGGCTCCAGCTCCAGCCCGACGGCCTTGGCCGGGCCGGTCACCGCCTCGCGCAGCTCGGCGGCGGTGAGGGGCCCGAGCACCATGTGGCGGTGCTGGAGGGCGTCGGCCAGTTCCGGATAGCGCAGGCAGCGCTCGTAGAAGTCGGCCCGGATGCCCAGGACCACGACGGCCGGTGCCGCGTCCCCCGGCCGCGCGGGGGTGCAGGCGGCGTGCAGGACCTCGATGAACGTGCGGCGCTCGGCCTCGTCCGGGCAGAGGGTGAACGTCTCCTCGAACTGGTCGACGATGATGACCGGCCGGGCGCCGGAGGGGGCCGCGCGGCGGGCCCAGGCCGTGACGGCGGCGCGGACGGCGTCGGGGGAAAGGGGAGGGCGGGTTCTTGCGTTCTCCGCCGCGCTCTCGTGGGCCGGGGCCTCGTCGGGCGTGGCCTCGTCGGCCGGGGCCGGGGCCGGGACGACGGGGTGCAGGTCCGGCATCCGCCGGGTCAGCTCCGCGAGCGGGTCGCTGCCGGGCACGAGCTGCACGACGTGCTCGGGCGTGTGGGGGTCGGGGTGGGGGTGGGGATGGTCGGTGGGGGTGGTGGGGCGGTGAGGACCGCCGGCTTGATCCGGGCCGCCGAAACCGCCGGTCCGGCCGGGACCGCCGGGGTTTCCGGCCGTCCGGCCCGGGTTCCCGCCCTGGCCGGCGGGACGGTGGCCGCCACCCCGGTCGGCAGGGCCGTGACCACCGCCGTGACCGGCGAGACCGAGACCGCCACCCTGGCTTGCGGGGCCCTGACCGCCACCCTGACCGGCGGGGCCCTGACCGCCACCCTCGGAGCCCTTGCCGACCCTGCCGTCCAGGCCACCGGCTCCTGCTCCTGCTCCTGCTCCGGCACCGGCTCCGGCACCACCGGCCCCGACCCTGCCGCCCCTTCCCCCCTTGCCATCGTCCCCGTCCCCGTCGCCGTCACCGAGGCCGAAGCCGTTTCCGGGGCCGTGACCGTCGTCACCGCTGAGCGCGCCGTCCCGCAGGGCGGGCACCAGACCGGCGTTCAGCAGTGAGGACTTCCCCGCCCCCGAGGCGCCCACCAGCATGACCAGACCACCCGTGCCGGACACCGCCCGCAGCTGGGCGACGAGCGCGTCCGTGCTCCGCTCCCGGCCGAAGAACCACCGGGCGTCCTCCCGCCGGTAGGAGGCCAGCCCCCGGTACGGGCACACACCGCCCGGCGGCGCGGGCGGCGACTCCGTGGCGGGCTCCTCCGCCGCGGACGCCGCGGGCCGCTCGCCCACCGGGTCGGCCACCGCGCGCTCCCACAGCCGCTGCCACTGGGCGAGGTCGTACAGGCCGGGGGAGACCGGGGTGGGCCGCGCCCGGCGCGCCTCGGGGATCAGCACGTGCAGCACCGCCGCGAGGGCGGTGAACTGCGCGGGCACGTTCCTCGCCCGGCGCCAGTCGCTGATCCGCTGGGCGGACACCCGCACCGGCCGCCCGCGTTCGTCGACCCGCTGCAACCGCCCGACCGACTCGGACACGCGTTTGAGTGGAGGGTTGCCTGCTTCCTTGTACAGCAGTGCGAGGCGTTCCGCGAAGGCGGTGCGTGCCCCCGAGTCGGAACTCAAGGTCTCCCCTCCCCACTCGTCGCGCCAGGACGTCCGACGTCCGGTCCGGAAAACTCACTCTATATGGCTGACCTGCGGTAATACCCTTCACTTGCCCCCGGAACCTCCCCGTCCAGGGCCGGAAATGGCAGGATCCGGACCCAGCAAACGCACCCATCCGGTCAGCTTCCGTCCGACTCGGACGACGGTGACTCCACCGTTCGGCACCGGTCCCCACGAGGGGAGGGACCGGTGTCGGACGACGTGGTGATCCTCCCCTGTGGACGGTGGCTTCCAACCCTGCCGACCGCGTCCCCGACTCCGCCGACCGGACCTTCCACCCCTGGCTGCCTGACGAACCGTCAGTGATGTCGGGTTGCCGTACCGCCTTCGCAGCGACGTACAGGGTGAGCGCAGTGGAGTCACGTCCCGAGAGCCCGCGCCGGCCGGTCCGGCCCGTACCGGACTCCGGCCGGTTCGACCGGGGGGCCGCTGGGCAGTCACCTCCTGATGTCCACGGCTCGTGACGCCGTCCGGAGGGGGACAAAGGGTCATGAAGGTCATGCGGGTCTCCGTCGACCGCGAGCTCTGCTACGGATCCGCCGAGTGCGCCCACCGGGCCCCGGCGGTCTTCGACTTCGTCGACGGATACGGAGTCGTCCGCCCGGGCCGGGAGCGGACCGGGGAGGACGACCAGGACGTCCTGGAAGCGGTGGAGAAGTGCCCGAGTCAGGCCATCGGCCTCACCGGGACGCCCGGGCCCGACCAGCCGTAGGGAGGGGGGATGCCGCCGCCCGACCTGCTCGCGGTCTTCGCGCACCCCGACGACGAGTCCCTGGTCGCGGGCGGTGTGCTCGCCCGGCACGCGGCGGCGGGCGCCCGTACGGCCGTCGTCACGGCGACCTGGGCGCCGGACACCCCGCGCGCCGCCGAACTCGCCCAAGCGCTCCGCCTCCTCGGCGCCGGCCCGCCCCGGATGGCCGGGTACGCCGACGCCCGTGCCCCGCACTCCGCCCCGGGCCGCCCCCGCTTCCTCGACGCCCCGCTGGGCGAGACGGTGCGGGAGCTGGTCGCGCGGGTGCGCGCGTTCCGCCCGCGGATCGTGCTCACCCACGACGCGTACGGCGGGCTGACCGGCCACGAGGACCATGTGCACACCCACCGCGTGACGCTGCTCGCGGTCCACGCGGCCGGTCTCGAACGCCTCTACCCGGAGGCCGGTGCCCCCTGGCGCCCGAGCGCGCTGTACCTGGCCACGCATCCCCACTCGGCCGTCCGCGCCTGGACCGGACTGCTGGCTCCCTCGGGCAGACGGATGTGCACGGTCCCGGACGACGACGTCACCGTCGCGGTCGACGTCCGCCCCTGGCTGGACCGCAAGACCGCCGCGATCCTGGCGCACCGCACGGAGGTCGAACGGGGGGCCGCCCCGGGCCTGATCGCCGCGCTGCCGGCGCGGGAACGGGAGCTGCTGCTGGGCACGGAGTGGTACACCCGCCTCGACCTGCTCCCCACTCCTCCTTCCAGCGCGAGCCCGGACCTGTCCTCATAGCGCCGTACCGAAGCTCCACCGCAGCCGGGACAGCGCCCTGGCCCTGGTCTCCACGACGGCCATCCGGGCCTCACGCTCGCCGCGCTCCCGGTGCGCGGCCTTCCCGGTGACCTGCCCCTCCCACTTCCGGTACAGCAGTCCCACCTCCCCCGAGAACCAGCCCCGGCTCACCGCGTTCAGTGCCAGCAGCAGGCCCGTGTCCTCCGAGGCGGGCAGCGCCATCCAGCCGCCGAGCGCGAGCAGCAACTCCCGCCGCACGAACAGCGAGGCCGGGTGGACCTGGGCGAGGAACCCGTTGGCCTTCCAGTACTCCAGTACCTCCCCGCGCTCGATCACCCCCTCGTCGGGATCGCCCGGGAACCCGACGGTCGACCCGTCGGGCAGCAGGTCCAGCACCCGGGACGTCACCCAGGCGAGGCCGCGGTCCCCCTCCAGCACCGCCAGGTCCCGCGCGAGCACCCCGGGCGCGAGCCGGTCGTCGGCGTCCAGCACCTTCACGTAGGCGCCCTCGGCGTGCGCCAGCGCCATGGTCCGGGCCACTCCGGGCCCCCCGCCGCGCCCCTGCCGGAACGTCACCCGCCGGTCCTCGGGCACGTACGGCCGTACGCCGTCGCCCTCCCCGTCCTCCTGGATCACCCAGTGCCACTCCCAGCCATCGGGTAACCGCTGCGCGCACAGCGACGCGTAGGCCTCCGGCAGGAAGCGGGCATGGGGCCCGTGCACAGCGGTGACGACGACGATGCGCCGACTCACAGGAGGGCTCACCACCTTTCCGAGAACTCTCAACCGGCGGCCAGCGCGGACACCAGCACCGCCCCGCCGCCGAGGACGACCAACTGCACCATGCCAGTGATCCGCCACCCCAGGGCGATGAGGCCCCCGCCCGTCACCACCGCGCCACCTCCCAGAAGCCACCAGGCCTGCGCCGCGGCCCGCGACGCACCCGTCGCGGCGACGCCGTCGCTTTCGTAACTGTCGGCCCAGCCGGCCATCCCCACGCCGTACGCCGACCAGGCGATGAGCAGGAAGTCGACGACGACCAGCGCCGCCCCGACCCCGACCTGCCGCCCGGCCGACGGCCCCCGCCGCCCCGTCCGCGCATGACGCTCCCCTGAGTCCATGCGATCAGCGTGGTGTCGCACCGGGCACCGCACATGAGTACGGATACTCAGACCGGCACACGAGAACGGCCCCTGCCCGGTGTTCCGGTTCAGGGGCCGTGCTCACTGCTCATGCCGCGGAGGCGGTGGGATTTGAACCCACGGTGACATCGCTGCCACGACGGTTTTCAAGACCGTTCCCTTAGGCCGCTCGGGCACACCTCCCCGCGCCCGCCGTGATCGGCGGCGCGGGGACAAGGGTAACGGGTCGGTGCGGGCGGGTGGGGGTCAGTTGTCGCCGACGCGGGAGCCCAGGGTGACCTCGGTGGTGCGCTGCTTGCCGTCGCGCTCGTAGGTGATCGTGACCTTGTCACCCGGCTTGTGGGTCCAGATCTCGCCGATCAGCGTGGGGCCGGAGTCGATCGGGTGGCCGTCGAGCTTGGTGATGACGTCGCCCGGCTTCAGGCCCGCCTTGGCGGCCGGACCGCCCGGCTCGACCGGTGCCGCGCCGCCCGCGCCCTGGTCGGTGATCTGCGCGCCGTCGGAGCTGTCGTCCAGGGAGACGGACGCGCCGATCTTGGCGTACACCGGCTTGCCGGTGCGGATCAGCTCCTGGGCGACGTACTTGGCCTGGTTGATCGGGATGGCGAAGCCCAGGCCGATCGAGCCGGACTGTCCGGTACCGAAGCCGCCGTTGCCGGTGGACTGGATCGCGGAGTTGATGCCGATGACGTTGCCCTGCGCGTCCAGCAGCGGTCCGCCGGAGTTGCCCGGGTTGATCGACGCGTCGGTCTGCAGGGCGCTCATGTACGACGCCTGGCTGCCGCTGCCGTCGCTGGAGGCCACCGGGCGGTTCTTGGCGCTGATGACGCCCGTCGTCACCGTGTCGGACAGGCCGAAGGGGGCGCCGATCGCGATGGTCGCGTCGCCGACGGCGACCTTGTCGGAGTCGCCGAGGGTGAGCGGCTTGAGGTCGCCGGGGGCGTCCTTGAGCTTGATGACGGCGACGTCGTAGCCCTGCGCGTTGCCGACCACCTGGGCGTCGTACTTCTTGCCGTCGGGGAAGGTCGCCGTGACCTTGCCGCCGTCCACCGCGTCCGCCACCACGTGGTTGTTGGTGACGATGTGGCCCTGCTTGTCGAAGACGAAGCCCGTGCCCGTGCCGCCCTCGCCGCTGGTGCTCTCGGCCTCGATCGTGACCGTGCTCGGCAGCGCCCTGGCGGCCACGCCCGCGACCGTGCCCGGGTCGCGCTTGACGTCGCCGCCGCTGGTGGAGGAGGAGACCGTCGTCGAGCCGGTGCTGTCGTCGTTGTTCTTCGCCAGCGTGTACCCGAGGCCGCCGCCCAGACCGCCCGCGACCAGCGCGGCGATCAGGATGCCGGCGACCAGCCCGCCGCGCCCGCGGCCGGACTTGGGCGCCGGCGCCGGCTGCTGGTACGAACCGCCCCAGCCGCCCGGACCCGAGCCGGAGCCGCCGTCGCCGTGCGGACCGGCCGGCGGCGGGGGCGGGGGCCAGGAGGGGTCCGGCGCGGAGGAGGAGACACCGGGGTGACCGGCGTCACCGGGCGCGCCCTGCCCCTGCGGGGGCCGGTTCGCATCCTGCGCGTACGGGGACCGGTGCTGCGCGTCCGGCCCGTACGGCCCCTGGGGCGCCGGAGCAGCGGGAGCGTCCACCGGCACGGGGGGTGCGGACGGGGCGGGGGGTACCGCGGTGCCCTCGTTCTCGGTGCTCACAGCTTCTCTCCTCGATCCACGGCTGTTGTCCTGGGTCGCACTCGGTCACGCTCGCTCACGCCGGTCGACGACTCCGGCGCGATACAGCTGTGCTTGTCCCTTTGTATGCCGTCAGCTTTTCCCACAGGCCGTCAGAGCACCATAAGCGGTGGCTGTGGGTCCGAGGCCATTCCTTATATAGGTCATTACTGACTAAAAGGGCGCAATTCCGGTGCCTCCGTCCGGACCCGGTCGTCGAGCGGGTCCGTCCGACCGGACGCGTACCCGCGCGCGGTGGCACCATGACGCGGTGACCCACGCACGACAGCATCCGATTCAGGTCGTCGCCCACCGCGGGGCCTCCGAGGACGCCCCGGAACACACCCTGGCCGCTTACACCAAGGCGATCGAGGACGGCGCCGACGCGCTCGAATGCGATGTGCGCCTGACCGCCGACGGCCACCTGGTGTGCGTACACGACCGCCGCGTCAACCGTACGTCCAACGGCCGCGGCGCGGTCTCGGCCCTGGAGCTGGCCGACCTCGCCGCCCTGGACTTCGGCTCCTGGAAGACGCGCGACGCCTGGAAGGGACGCGACGAGGAACCCGACTGGGAGCACCGCCCCGAGGACCGCGAGGCCACCTCCGTCCTCACCCTGGAACGGCTGCTGGAACTCGTCGCCGACGCCGGGCGCCGGGTGGAACTGGCCGTCGAGACCAAGCACCCCACCCGCTGGGCGGGGCAGGTCGAGGAGCGGCTGCTGGTCCTGCTGAAGCGGTTCGGCCTCGACGCCCCGGCCGACGCGGCTCAGTCGCAGATCCGGGTCATGAGTTTCTCGGCCCGCTCCCTGCAACGCGTGCGTGCCGCCTCCCCGACCCTGCCGACGGTCCACCTGACGCAGTTCGTCACCCCCCGGCTGCGCGACGGCCGGCTGCCGCCGGGCGTGCACATCGCCGGGCCCTCCGTCCGCATCGTGCGCAACCACCCCGGCCACATCGAGCGCCTGAAACAGGCCGGCCACCAGGTGCACGTGTGGACCGTGAACGAGCCCGGCGACGTGGAGCTGTGCGTCGGCCTGGGCGTCGACGCCATCATCACCAACCGCCCGCGCGCGGTGCTCGATCAGCTGGGCCGCTGACCTCCGGTACCGGATTTTCCACGTCCTCGGCGCGACCCCACCGGTCACTGCGCACCCATCGGACCCACGCACACCTCTTGACCCCGCCCCGTGACGGACGGGATGCTCCGGTCTCGGCCACACCGACGTTTTCCAGCCACTCGATTACGGGGAGTGCTCCGGCGCGTTCGATGCGTATTCGATCGTGGTGAATGCGTCGCCGGACGTGGATTGGCCGGTTTCCGGTACAGGCCAATGGGGCATCCACACCGTGGCGTGGGGCGAAGGAGGTCTCGGGGGTGGCGTTGGTGGTGGCACAGGAGGTGCCCACGTCGTCGAGCATGGCCGTACCCCATGGCCCTGCGGGCGTGGGCAAGGCGAGGCACCGCATGCGGGCGCAGTTGCGCAGCGGCGGTGTAGCGGAATCGGTCATCGACGACGCCGTACTGATCCTTTCCGAACTTCTGAGCAACGCGTGCAAGCACGGCAGACCCCTGGGCGACGCCCTCGCCGGTGACGGTGACGTCCGCGCCGCGTGGCGCGTGGACCCGGCCGGCCGGCTCATCGTCGAGGTCACGGACGGCGGCGGCCCGACCCGCCCCGCCCCCGCGACCCCGTCGGTCACGGCACACGGCGGCCGCGGGCTGAACATCATCACCGCGCTCGCCGACGACTGGGGCGTCCGGGACGACATCCGCGGCGAGGTCACGGTCTGGGTCGTCGTCCACGACGACGTGCACGACCCGGACGCCGGCCACCGCCGCGACGACTTCGCGACCCGCGTCACCGCCCCGGCCGTCTCCCGGATACCGGGACTGGACTTCGCGGACGCCTTCGAGGACATGGACTGAGCGCGGTGCGCCGCGCGGGACCCAGGACCCGGCGTTGTCCACAGGACCCCGTCACCCGGGGCGCGAACGGCTAGGCTCGCGACGTACCAGACGAGCCGTATCCGGGAGACCCATCGATGGCCAAGAAGCGACCTCAGACGAAGGCCAAGCGCCCGCAGACCACGGGTGGGGCCCGTGCCGCCGGCGCCGAGGGAGACGTTCCGGTCGTCGGCGCCCGTGAGCCCTGCCCCTGCGGCAGCGGCCGCCGCTACAAGGCCTGCCACGGCCGGGCCGCGGCCCACGCCGTGACCGAACTGGTGCGCCGCCCCTTCGAGGGCCTGCCCGGCGAGTGCGACTGGGTGGCCCTGCGCGAGCTGGTCCCGGCCGCCACGGTCGAACTGCCCCTGAAGGACGGCCTGCCCGAGGGCGTCCCCGCGGTCACGCTGGCCACGGTCCTGCCGATGGCCTGGCCCGCCCTGCGCCGCGACGACGGTTCGGTCCTGCTCGGCCTGCAGAACGACACCTCGTCCGGCGACATCAGCCGCGACCTCGCCGACACCCTCCAGCGCGCCCTGGAAGCCGAGCCGGGCACACCGGTGCAGGGCCGCCGCGCCCCGGCCGACGGCCCGCGGCTGCAGGACCTGCTCGACCCGGACGGCGGCTTCGAGCCAGAAGTGCACAGCGGTTTCGAGTTCTGGGTCCCGGACCCGGAGAACGCCACGCCCGAGGTGGCCGCCTCCCTGGAGCGGGCCAACGCCGCGGCCATCCCGACCGTCAAGCTCCGGGGCGTGGACGCCGCCTACTGGTGCGAGACGCCGGAGAAGAACCACCTGCGGTGGGTCATGCCGCACCCCGAGGAACAGCTTCTGGACGCTCTCGCGCGGCTGCACGCCGCGGGCCGTTCCAGCCTCGGCGAGGGCACCCGCCTGGTCGGCTCCTTCCGCGCTCACGGGCTCACGGTGCCGGTGTGGGACCTGCCGAGCGGCGTCTCGGCCGAGGACGTGGAGAAGCCGGCGGCGGAGTTCGCCGAGCGCCTCGCGGGGGCTCTGGCCACGGACGCGCCGCTGACGGCGGACGAGCGCCGGGCGCGGGGCGGGCTCACCAACCGGCAGGTCACACTGAGCTGAGACCCGGCGCGTCGCAGGGCCGGCCGGGACACCGGCCGGCCGCTCTCCCGTCCCCCCGGCGGATCACAACTCCCGTCGGAGACAGGCCAGTCGGTGACTGGAAAGAGCGAGATCGAATTTGCGAACCGCCGATCTCTTGTTACCGTTCCTGTAGCCCGGTTGCTGGTGCATCCCCCGTCGCCAGCAACCGGGTCTTTTCATGCCCCCGGCCGGTCACGGTACGCGATCACGCGTCAACTCGCCGTTTCCCAGGGCGAGTTGCTCCCCGACCGCAGCAGCAGCGGCCCCTGCCCGGCCCGCCGTGCGAACTCCGCGATCGCCGTGTACGCCGCCGGCCCGCCCCGAGCGGGCTCCCTGGGCGTCTCGCAGGTACCCGGCTCGTCCCCGGCGCCCACGGCGCAGGTGATCCGCACGGTCCGGGACTCGGGCCCCATCAGGGTGAGCGCGGCGTCGAGCGCGTCGCCGGTGGCGTTGCGGTAGTAGGCCCGCGCCCAGGTCTGCGCGCCCTGCGTCACCACACAGGTCTGCGCCTCGACCCCGTCGGGGGAGGAGAGTTCGGGGCCGCAGCGCACGGCGGTCGACAGGCCCTGGCCGAGCGTCGGCAGCCGCGGGACCGCCGAGGCCGCCCCGGACGCCTTGCCGTCGGGCGGGGAGGAACGCCGTCCGTCTCGGTCCGTGCCGGCGGCGGGCGTGGCGGCGCTCACCGCACCCGGGACGTGCTCGGAGCGCACGGCCCCCGCCGCCGCCAGCGGCAGGGCGACCGCGCACGCCGTCCCGACACCCGCGAGGGCGAGCAGTCGGGTCGTGCGGGGGTCCCGGCGGCGGGCCCGGGAATGACGCGGCATGGTCCCGGAACTTAACGCGCCGGGGCGTGTGCGGCGCCCGGCGCGCCCGACGGCCCTAGAACTCGGGCGCGCTCACACCCGTACGAGTGAGGGCCTCGACCACGGCGTCCACCACGGCCTCGACATCGGGCACCCACGGGGAGGCGGAGCCGGGCAGCGGCGCCCGCTCCCAGCGGATCTCGCCCGGGCCCGTCCCGGACGGCGGCAGGGCCAGGTAACCGCCCTCGCCGTGGAAACGCAGGGAGCCGGGCACGAAGTCCTTGGCGTAGAGCAGTTCGCCGAGCTGCTCCATGGAGTACGGCTTCACCAGGATCGCCCAGCGCGTGGGCGCGGCGACGACCGGGCCGAGCCGCATGCCCGTGCGGTCGAGCGCCTCGAGGGCGCGGGCGGCCGGCAGGGCCGGCAGGGAGACCGCGCAGGGGGCCTTGCCGCCGGTGGCCAGGACGATCGGCGCCGTCGGCCGGTTGCTCCACCACCAGCGGACCATGCGGTCGTCGGTGGTGGCGGCGAGGAGGCCGGGGTCGAAGGGGTGCGCGCCGGGCACCGTGCAGTCGGGGTCGGGGCAGCTGCAGCGGGAGTGCCCCTGCGGGTCCGCCGCCACGCCCGGCAGTACGGGCCACTGCCATTCCGTCGCATAGGTCAGGGCCGCGCCGATCAGCTCAGGCCTCCCGTCACTGCGCTGGAACAGGAGCCTGCGTCGCCTTCCGGGGATCTCGCGCATGAGCGCTCGTCCTTTCCGTTGCACGCCTGGCAACACCGTGGTCCACATCACAACATGTGTCGATCACTTCACTGTGCGTACCTGTTGGCGCATCACACCCCTGCCTGAAGCAAGGGGAACCCCTATGGGTCGAGCAGGGGCTGCCTCCGCGGCCGTCCCGCCCATACTGCGTCGGTCAAAAGCACGGGCGTGGCGTAGGGGTGGCGAAGTATGGCGTTTGCCGTCGCGCGTATTTCTCTCCGCCTCCGCCACGGGAGGATGGGGCACGGTCGTCGGTGGATAGGACGCCCGGTTCCGTCACCAGGTTCCGGGTGGTTCCCAACCACCCCTGGCCTTCTCCGAGTACGTACCCATCACGACCGTTGTGACGCTCCGTCGAGCAAGCCCAGTCGACCGCAATAAGCCGTCCACTGCGGCAGTTTTAAGCCAACTTTGCATTTCCGCAAGAGGAAGGGAAGTTGTTCTCTCGAACCTCACGGACACCAGGAATCCCGGCAGGACAATGCTGGACATCTCCTCACGAGTGCGTGTACATGTGGAGACACTGCTGGCGGCGCAGAATGACATGGGGGTTTGCGATGCTTTTGAGCAGTACGCGCCGGTCGGAAGGCCGGACGCCATGAACGCCCCGCACCCTGCGAAAGTGGCTGGAATCGATTCAACGGTTCCAGCCCCCGCACACACTGTCGCGCCCGTCGCGGGTACCTCCCCGTCCTCCCCACCAAACCCACCCGCCCCACCCGGCGCGGTGCTCCAGGACCGTCTCGCCGGCTGGGTGTCCGACCTCACCACGCTGCACGAACTGACCGAACGCCTGGCGCGCACGACCGCGCTGGACACCGCACTGCAGGAGATGCTGCGGGCCGGCGCGGCCCTGGTCGGCGCCCGCCGCGGCCTCGTCGTCCTGGAACCGGCCGACGGCCTCGGCCCGGACACCACCGTCGGCCTGGGCCTGGCCCGCGCCGACCTCGGCCACATCGAGACCGTGCCCCGCAGCGCCCTGTCCCACGGCCGGATCCTCGACGGGCTGCCGGGCGGCGAGGACGCGATCGCCGAGCCCGACCTCTTCGCCGAGGAGAAGCTCGACCCCCGCCACCGCGAGGTCGCGGCCCGCCTCGGCTACGCCGCCAGCTACGCCCTCCCCCTGACCCCCGAGGCCGCCGCCCGCCTCGGCGCCGCCGTCTGGCTCTACGACGAACCGGCCGAGCCGAACGAGCGGCAGTGCCACCTCGCCGGCCTGTACGCCCGGTACGCCGCCGAGCACCTCGCCCGGCTGCTGGAGCTGGAGCGCACCCGCGCGTCCATGGCGACCATGTCCGACGAGCTGCTGCCCTCCCGGCTGCCGCGGGTGGCCGGCGTCCAGCTCGCCGCCCGGCACCGCACCGGCCCGCGCGGCGGCGGCGACTGGTACGACGCGCTGCCGCTGCCCGACGCCGCCCTCGGCCTCGCCGTCGGCTCCGTCACCGGGGCCGGCCCCAGCGCGGTCGCCGCGATGGGACGGCTGCGGGCCTCCCTGCGCGCCTACGCCGTGATGGAGGGCGAGGACCCGGTCGCGGTCCTGTCCGACCTGGAGCTGCTGCTGCGGCTGACCGAACCGGCCCGCTCCGCGACCGCCCTGTTCGGCTACTGCGAACCGGCCGCCCGCAAGATCACGCTGGCCGGGGCGGGACACAGCCCGCCGCTGCTGATCGGGCAGCGCCGCACGGAGTACGTGGAGACGTCCGTCTCGGCCCCCCTCGGCATGCTCGCCTGCTGGGAGGCGCCCAGCGTGGAGGTCCTCGCCGAGCCCGGAGAGACGGTTCTGCTCTACACCGACGGGCTGCTCCACCGCACCGGCGAGGCCACGGACCGGGCGTTCGCCCGGCTGCACGCGGCCGCGGCCGGTGTGCCCCGGGCGCTGCGCGACGACCCGGGCGCGATCGCCGACCACGTGCTGCGCAACGTGCTGCCGGACGGGCTGGACGCGGCCGACGGCACCGAGGACGTGGTGCTGCTGGCGGCCCGCTTCGAGTAACGCTCCTCGTCATCGGCCCGGGCCCTCTTCCGCCCCGCCGTACAGTGGACGGTGGTCCAGCGCCGTATCGAGGAGGATGACCGTGGCCGAGGAGCTCACACCGGAGATCCCGGACGAGAGCGAAGAGCCGATCAAGCAGCGGAAGAACGGACTGTACCCCGGCGTGTCCGACGAACTGGCCGAGAACATGAAGAGCGGCTGGGCCGACACCGAGCTGCGCGACCTCGACCCCATCCCCCAGGCCGCCGAGACCGCCGCCCGCCGGGCCGCGCTGTCCGCGCGCTTCCCGGGCGAGCGCCTGGTGATCCCCGCGGGCAACCTGAAGACCCGCTCGAACGACACCGAGTACGCCTTCCGCGCCTCCGTCGAGTACGCCTACCTCACCGGCAACCAGACCGAGGACGGCGTCCTGGTCCTGGAGCCCAGGGGCGAGGGCCACGAGGCCACGATCTACCTCCTGCCGCGCTCCGACCGGGAGAACGGCGAGTTCTGGCTGGACGGCCAGGGCGAGCTGTGGGTCGGGCGCCGGCACTCGCTCACCGAGGCCGGGCAGCTGTACGGCATCCCCGCCTCCGACGTGCGCGAGCTGCCCGGGAAGCTGCGCGAGGCCACCGGCCCCGTACGCGTCGTGCGCGGCTACGACGCCGGCATCGAGACCGCGCTGACCGACAAGGTCACCGCCGAGCGCGACGAGGAGCTGCGGGTCTTCCTGTCCGAGGCGCGCCTGGTCAAGGACGCCTTCGAGATCGGCGAGCTGCAGAAGGCGGTCGACTCGACCGTGCGCGGCTTCGAGGACGTCGTGAAGGTCCTCGACAAGGCCGAGGCGACCTCCGAGCGCTACATCGAGGGCACGTTCTTCCTGCGCGCCCGCGTCGAGGGCAACGACGTCGGCTACGGCACGATCGCCGCGGCCGGCCCGCACGCCTGCACGCTGCACTGGGTGCGCAACGACGGCCCCGTCCGCTCCGGCGACCTGCTGCTGCTCGACGCGGGTGTGGAGACGCACACGTACTACACGGCCGACGTCACGCGCACGCTGCCGATCAACGGGCGGTTCAGCGACATCCAGCGCAAGATCTACGACGCGGTGTACGAGGCCCAGGAGGCCGGCATCGCGGCGGTGAAGCCCGGCGCGAAGTACCGGGACTTCCACGACGCGGCCCAGCGGGTGCTGGCCGAGCGGCTCGTGGAGTGGGGGCTCGTCGAGGGCCCGGTCGAGCGGGTGCTGGAGCTCGGGCTGCAGCGGCGCTGGACGCTGCACGGCACGGGTCACATGCTGGGCATGGACGTGCACGACTGCGCCGCCGCGCGCACCGAGACGTACGTGGACGGGGTGCTGGAGCCGGGCATGTGCCTGACCGTGGAGCCGGGGCTGTACTTCCAGGCCGACGACCTGACGGTGCCCGAGGAGTACCGGGGGATCGGCGTGCGGATCGAGGACGACATCCTCGTGACGGAGGACGGCAACCGGAACCTCAGCGCCGCGCTGCCCCGCACCTCCGGCGAGGTCGAGTCCTGGATGGCCGCGCTCAAGGGCTGAAGCCCCGCGCGCGGACGGGCGCCCGGGAACCGGGCGCCCGGAAAAACCAGCAGGTCAGCGCAAGTTGACGTGTGAGATCATGGCCGACCTTGCCGGGCCGACTCGGGGACGGGCGCGATCACCATGAAGAACGTTCAGACGGCGCTGACCATGCAGGACGCCATCCTGACCCTGCAGAAGTACTGGAGTGACAACGGCTGCATGATCACGCAGCCGCTGAACACCGAGGTCGGAGCCGGTACGGCCAACCCGTCCACGGCCCTGCGGGTACTCGGCCCGGAGCCGTGGAGCGTCGCCTACGTGGAGCCGAGCGTGCGGCCCGACGACTCCCGTTACGGCGAGAACCCCAACCGGCTGCAGACCCACACCCAGTTCCAGGTGATCCTCAAGCCCGACCCCGGCAACCCGCAGGAGCTGTACCTCGGCAGCCTCCGGGCCCTCGGCGTCGACCTGAACGCGCACGACGTGCGGTTCGTCGAGGACAACTGGGCCTCCCCCGCGCTCGGCGCCTGGGGCCTGGGCTGGGAGGTCTGGCTGGACGGCATGGAGATCACCCAGTTCACCTACTTCCAGCAGGTCGGCGGCGTCGCGCTCGACCCGGTGTCGGTGGAGATCACCTACGGCCTCGAACGCATCCTGATGAACCTCCAGGGCGTGTCCCACTTCAAGGAGATCGCGTACGCGCCGGGCATCACCTACGGCGAGGTGTTCGGGCAGAACGAGTACGAGATGAGCCGGTACTACCTCGACGACGCCGACCTGGACACCAACCACCGGCTGTTCGACGCGTACGCGGCCGAGGCCCGGCGGCTGCTGGACCTGGAGCTGCCGGTACCGGCGTACCTGTACGTGCTCAAGTGCAGCCACACCTTCAACGTGCTCGACGCGCGCGGCGCGATCAGCACCACGGAGCGGGCCAAGGCGTTCGCGCTGATGCGCGGCCTGACCCATGAGTCGGCCAAGCTGTGGGAGCGGCGGCGGGCCGCGCTGGAGCATCCGCTCGGGGTCGCGGCCGCGCCCGCCCCGGCCGTGCGGGCCCCGCTGCCCAAGGTGCCCGGCGTCGAGACGCTGCTGTTCGAGATCGGCGTGGAGGAACTGCCGTACGCCGACGTCGTCGCCACCACCGAGGCGGTGCGCGAGTCGGTCACCGCGAAGCTCGGTGAGACGCGGCTCGGGCACGGGGCGATCACCGTGCTGGCCACACCGCGCCGGATCGTGATCACGGTCGACGGTGTGCAGCCGCGCGAGCGGGACACCGTGCGGACCGTGCGCGGCCCCAAGGTCGCCGCCGCCTTCAAGGACGGCGCTCCCACGCCCGCGCTGCTGGGCTTCGCCCGCAGCCAGGGAGCCGAGCCGTCCGACGTGCGGATCATCGAGTTCAACGGGGCCGAGTACGTGTCGCTCACACGGCACGAGCCGGGGCGGCCGGCCGTCGAGGTGCTCAGCGGCCTGCTGGCCGAGGTGGTGTCCGGGCTGCGCGCCGGGCGGAACATGCGGTGGAGCGATCCGGGACTGTCGTTCTCGCGCCCGGTGCGCTGGCTGCTGGCGCTGCTGGGCCGTACGCCCCTGCCCGTGGTGGTCTCCTCGCTCTCCGCGGGCGACACGACCCGGGTGCAGCGGCAGGCTCCCTACCCGGAGGTCCGGGTGACCTCCGCCGAGGGCTACCCGCACTTCCTGCACATGCACGGCATCCTGCTCGACCGGGAAGCCCGGCGCGGGGCGGTGGTGCGCGGGGCCCTGGAGGCGGCGGCCGAGGTGGGCGGGCGGATCGACGTGGAGGGCCAGGCCGGTCTGATCGACGAGATCACCGACATCCTGGAGTTCCCCTACGCCGTGCGGGGGTCGTTCGACGAGCGCTATCTCGAACTGCCCGCGAGCGTCCTGACCACCGTGATGCGCAAGCACCAGCGCTATCTGCCCGTGCTGGACGGCGACCGCCTCATGCCGTACTTCGTCACCTTCGCCAACGCCCTGTGCGACGACGACGTGGTGCGCGCGGGCAACGAGGCGGTGCTGCGGGCGCGTTACGAGGACGCCGCGTTCTTCTGGCGGGCGGACCTGAAGGTGGCGCCGGAGGAGTTCCGGCGCCGGCTGGACAAGCTGACCTTCGAGGACCGGCTCGGCACGGTCGCCGACCGCGCCGGACGGCTCGGCTCCCTCGCCCTGGACCTGGCCGGGCGCGCCGGGCTCCCGGAGGAGGCCGTGGAGGTCGTGCGGCGGGCCGGTGCGCTGGCCAAGTTCGACCTGGCCTCGCAGATGGTGATCGAGTTCTCCGGGCTGGCCGGGGTGATGGCCGAGGAGTACGCCCGCCGGGCCGGTGAGTCCCCCGAGGTCGCCCGGGCGCTGGCCGAGATGGAGCTGCCGCGCTCCGCCGGGGGCGCCCTGCCCGCCGGGGACGCGGGGGCCGTACTGTCGCTCGCCGACCGGTTCGACCTGGTGACGGGCATGTTCGTGATCGGGGCGGCGCCGACCGGGAGCTCCGATCCGTACGGGGTGCGGCGGGCCGCGATCGGTCTGCTCAACGTGTTGCGGAGCGTCCCCGCCGTGGCCGGGATCCGGGTGGGCGACGGGCTGCGCGCCGCGGCCGTGCGGTACGCGGCGCAGGGCGTCGCGGTGCCCGCCGACCGGGTCGCCGAGGCCGCCGAGCTGATCACCCGGCGGTACGAGCAGCAGCTCACGGACGCCGGGCACGAGCACCGGCTGGTGCAGGCCGTGCTGGTGTGGGCCGACCGGCCCGCGCACGGGGACCGGACGCTGGCCATCCTGGAGCGGCACGTCGGCAGCGAGGCGTTCGAGGCGCTCGCCGCAGCCTTCCAGCGCGTGGTGCGGATCCTGCCCGAGGGCGGTGTCGGGGCGGCGGACCCGGCCCTGCTGACCGCGCCCGCCGAACTGCGTCTCGCCGAGAGCGCGCAGACGGTGCGCCAGGCGCTGGAGGGCCGCGAGGACGACCTCGGCGCGCTGATCGAGGTCTCCGCCCCGCTGGTCGAGGCGATCGGCACGTTCTTCGACGAGGTGCTGGTGATGGATCCGGACCCGGCGCTGCGGGCGGCGCGGCTGGCGCTGCTGACGGAGGTGGCGGGGCTGGCGCGGACGACGCTGGACTGGGGAGCGCTGTAGGGCGCGCCGCGCAGAGGGGGCGGCGGTGTTTCACGTGAAACACCGCCTGCCGGGTCGGTCAGACCGCCATCAGCGGCGCGTCCTCGCGCCACTTGAGGACCTTGTCGAAGCTCACCACGGCACCGCCCCGGCCCGGCTTGTTGCCGATGTGGACGTGGTCGGCGAGCTCCTCGATGAGGCACAGCCCCCTGCCGTTCTCGGCGTCCGTGTGCGCCGGACGGACCGGGGGGCGGGACCGGCCGGCCGAGGCCGCGGGGAATCCCGGTCCGGCGTCGGCGACCTCGATCCGGCACTTCTCGCCGTCGAGGTAGGCGGTGACCCGGTAGGCCTCCGAACCAGGACCACGTCCCGTGTCCCCGCCGTGCTCCACGGCGTTCGCGCAGGCCTCGCTGAGGGCGACGGAGAGGTCGTAGGAGATGTCGGGATCGACGCCCGCGGTCTCCATCGTGCCGATCAGCAGGCGGCGGGCGAGGGGCACGCTCGCGGCTTCGCGCCGCAGATGGAGTGACCACCAGATGCTCATGCTCCAGCCTCCTGGCCGCGGCTCGACATACCGTTACGTATTGCCCTCAGTGCCCGCGTATAAGCGCGCAGTTGACGTGATGCCGCCCATACGGCGGATGCGCGCTGGTCCTGATCGGTGTATGTGAGGGGGTACGGGGCCGTGACGGGGGGAGCGAGGAGCGGCGCATCCGGGCGCGCCGGACCAGAGCGTGACGTTCCCGGTCGTACCGCATCTTGCGGACCTGCCGTACGGGAACCACGGGGCCAGTGCGATGATGAGCCCGCCATGCTTGCCCCCCACACGCCCATGACGCGCTCCGGAGTCAGGCTCCGGATCCTGCGGGCCGCGGTGTTCGCCGCGGTCTGCGTCGTGCTGGCCGGGGCGGGGCACGCACTGGCCTCCTGCGACGGCGTCCCGCTGTGGACGCTGGGCGCCGGATTCCTCGGCGTGGCCGCGGTGGCCGTCCCGCTCGCCGGGCGCGCCCGCACCCTGCCGGGCATCGCCGCCCTGCTCGCGGTCGGCCAGACGGTGCTCCACACGCTCTTCGGCCTGGGCCAGCACGGCACGTCAGCCGTCGCCTCCCCGCGGCCGGCGGGCCTGAGCGACGCCGCTCTGGTCGAGCAGGCCGCGCGGTTCGTGTGCGGCACGACGGCGGCGGCGATCAGCCCGGCGCAGGCCCACAGGATCCTCACCGACGCCCGGGTGCAGCCGCCCACGGGGACGCACACGCACCTGTCCTCGGACGCCGTGTCCGGGGCGTCGGTCTCGCTGTGGCCGTCGCTGCCGATGCTGCTCGGTCACGTCCTCGCGGCGCTGGCCGCCGGATGGCTGCTGCGCCGCGGCGACCTCGCCGTGCTGCGCCTCACCGAACTGTCGGCACAGGGCATCGCCGAAGGGGCGCTCGTCCGCTCACTGCGGGCCGCGCTCGCGCTGGTCCGCGCCCTGCGCGCCGGGCTCCCCGGAGCGCCCGAAGCAGGTCAGCGCCCGGTACACGCCGCGCGGCTCGTGCCGCCGATGCCCCGCACCCTCGCACTCCAGCACACGGTGATCCGGCGCGGCCCGCCCGCGGCGACGGCTTCCGCAGCCGCACTCGCCCTCGCCCTCGCCGCCTGACGCGACGCGACCACCACCGCTCCGCAGTCCCCGGACCCCGGTTCTTCGAGCCGCCGGTCCCCGGACGCCCGGAGGAGGGGGCCGCCGTCGTGCGGCACGCGCGTGTGCGATCCCTCTTCCTCATCCCGACTCACAGCGGAGTGCTTCCTTCCATGAAGGCTTCCCGTATCGCCGCGGCCGGTGCCGCCGCCGGTCTCACCGTCCTCGCCCTGTCCGCCCCCGCCTTCGCGCACGTCACCGTGCAGCCCGAGGGCACCGCCGCCAAGGGCGGCTACGCGGTCGTCAACTTCAAGGTGCCGAACGAGCGCGACGACGCCTCCACCACCAAGCTCGAGGTCACCTTCCCGACCGACCACCCGCTGGCCTCCGTCATGCCGGAGCCGATGCCCGGCTGGAAGATCGACGTCACCAAGTCCAAGCTGGACAAGCCGCTGGAGATGCACGGCGAGAAGATCACCGAGGCGGTCTCCAAGGTCACCTGGACCGCCGACGGCAAGGGCATCCAGCCCGGCTACTTCGAGAAGTTCCCGCTCTCCGTCGGCCAGCTGCCCGAGGACGCCGACCAGCTGGTCTTCAAGGCCCTGCAGACGTACTCCAACAAGGAGGTCGTCCGCTGGATCGAGGTGCCGCAGGACGGCCAGGAGGAGCCCGACAACCCGGCCCCCGTGCTGGAGCTGGCAGCCGCCTCCGAGGACGGGCACCACGACGCCTCGGCCGGTGAGGACGACACCGACTCCGCCGAGAAGGCCTCCGCCGAGACCGCAGCGGACGACTCCGGCTCCTCCGACGGCACCGACACCACCGCCCGCGTCCTGGGCATCGTCGGCATCGTCGTCGGCGCGGCGGGTGTCGCCTACGGCGTGCTCGCCGGGCGTCGGCGCAGCAACGCCTGACGCCGCTTCCTCACACGGCGCGCGCCGGGTGCACGCCTCCGGTCCACGGAGGCACCCCGGTGCGCGCCGGGTCACCGACATCTGGGACATTTCTCTATGCGCACCAAGACCTTCGCCGCGGCCGCCCTGCTCGCCGCCGCCTCCCTGACCCTGACCGCCTGCGGCAGCGGCGACGACGGCAGCAAGCCCGTCTCCGTGGTGTCCGAGGAGGCCGGCTCCGACAAGGCCGCCACGGTCCTCGACAAGCCCTTCGAGAAGCCGGACCTCGTCCTCACCGACACGCAGGGCAAGAAGTACGACCTCCGCGAGGAGACCGCGGGCAAGCCCACGCTGATCTACTTCGGCTACACGCACTGCCCCGACGTCTGCCCACTGACCATGAACAACATCGCCGTCGCCGCGAAGCAGCTGCCCAAGTCCGCACAGGACGAGCTGCGCGTGGTGTTCGTCACCACCGACCCCGAGCGCGACACCCCCGCCGAGCTCGGCAAGTGGCTCAAGGGCATCGACTCCCGGTTCGTCGGCCTCACCGGCGACTTCGCCACCGTCCAGGCCGGCGCCCGCACCCTCGGCATCTCCATCGACCCGCCGCACAAGGACAAGAACGGCAAGGTCGTCTCCGAGCACGGCACCCAGGTCATCGCGTTCTCGCCGAAGACCGACGGCGGTTACGTGCTCTACGGCGAGGACGCCACCGTCCAGGACTACACCAAGGACCTCCCCAGGATCGTCAAGGGGGAGAACCCGTGAGGCGGCGGCTCGGCCCGGCGGCCCTCGCGATAGCCGGAGCCCTGGCCCTGGCGGGCTGCGCGGACTCCGGCCCGGGCGGCGACGGCGGCCCGGACGGCGCGGCGGAACTCTCCGTCGGCTCCGCCTACATGCCGCAGCCGGTCTCCGACGAGATGGCGGCCGGCTTCCTCACCGTCACCAACGAGGGCGGTACCGCCGACGAGCTCACCTCGGTCACCAGTGACATCGCCGGCCGGGTCACCGTGCACGAGACCACCGGCGGAGCCATGCAGGAGGTCGAGAGCCTCGAGATCCCCGCACACGGACGACTGGTGCTGCGGTCCGGCGGCGACCACCTGATGTTCGAGCAGCTCAAGCGCAAGCCGAAGGAAGGCCAGACCGTCTCGGTCGAGCTGCGCTTCGCCCACTCCGACCCCGTCGAGGTGGAGATGCCGGTGAAGGCCGCGACCTACACCCCGACGACCGGACACTGACGGAGGGACTCCTGTGACCCCGACCATCGCTCCCCGCGTCCGGACCCTGGTGCTGCTGCTCCTGGCCGCGGTCTGCGCCCTGCTCGCCGGGGCCGGCCCGGTCTCCGCGCACGCCGCGGTGACCGGCAGCGACCCCGCGCAGGGGGCGGTGGTCGACCAGGCCCCGTCCCGGATCTCGCTCACCTTCTCCGAGCAGGTCGCGGTCTCCGGCGACTCGCTGCGGGTGCTCGACCCCGAAGGCAGGCGCGTCGACGCGGGCGAGCCGTCCAACGTCAGCGGCACCACGTACGCCGTGCGCCTGAAACCGGACCTCTCCGACGGCACCTACACGGTGGCCTACCAGGTCGTGTCGGCGGACAGCCACCCCGTCGCCGGCGCCTACACCTTCTCCATCGGCGCCCCCTCCAAGACGACCGTGGCGGTGTCCGGGCAGGGCACCGACGACGGCGTCGTCGGCTGGCTGTACGGCTTCGGCCGGTACGTGTCGTACGCCGGGTTCATCGTGATGGCCGGCGGCGCCGCCTTCGTGCTCGCCTGCTGGCCGCGCGGCTCCGGGGTGCGGCCCGTCCAGCGGTTCGTGGTCTCCGGGTGGCTCGCGCTCACCGCCGCGACCCTCGCCCTGCTCCTGCTGCGCGGCTCCTTCACCGGCTCCGGAAAGGTCGCCGACGTCTTCGACCTGTCCCTGCTGGGGCAGGTGCTGCAGACCAAGACCGGCGCGGCCCTGGTGTCCCGGCTGCTGCTGCTCGCCGCCGCCGCGCTGTTCATCGCCGTGCTGTTCGGGGCGTACGACAAGCGTGAGGACCCGCAGGAGAAGCGGGACCTGACCTTCGGGCTCGCCATCGGCGGCGTCGTCGTGGCCGCCGGACTCGCCGCGAGCTGGGCGATGTCCGAGCACGCCTCGGTCGGGCTGCAGGCCGGCATCGCCATGCCGGCCGACGTCCTCCACCTGCTGGCCGTCGCCGCCTGGCTCGGCGGGCTCGGCACGCTCCTGGTCGCCCTGTACCGGGCGCCCGCCGACGCCCCCGTCGAGGTGTCGGCCGTCCACCGCTTCTCCCGGCTGGCCTTCGGCAGCGTGCTCGTGCTGATCGTGACCGGGACGTACCAGTCCTGGCGCCAGCTCGGTTCCTGGTCGGCCTTCACCGACACCGCCTACGGCCGGCTGCTCCTGGCGAAGATCGCCCTCGTCCTGGTCCTCGTCGGCGTCGCGTGGATCTCGCGCCGGTGGACGGGCCGGCTGGCGCAGACGGTGCCGGCGTCGGCTCAGCGGGAGAAGGTACGGGCCGGGGGGGGCACCGCCGGCGACCCGGACGCCGAGGCCGGCGCCCCCGCGCCGGACACCGCCCGCGCCGCGGAGGAACCCGCCGGCGGGTCCTCTGCCGAGGAAGCCTCCGCCGGGGATGCCACCGCCGGGGAACCCGCCGCCGGGCCCGCCGACACCGAGCGCGCCGCCCAGCTCGCCCGGCAGCGGGCCGCCCGGGACGCCGCCCGGCAGAAGCGGCTGCGGGACGCCGACCCGAACCGCTTCGGGCTGCGCCGCTCGATGCTGGCCGAGGCCGGCATCGCGGTCGTGCTGCTCGCCGTCACCACCGTGCTGACGCAGACCGAGCCGGGTCGTACCGAGCAGGAGGCCGCCGCGGCCACCTCCGCCTCGTCGTCCGCCGCCTCCGCCGAGGCGGGGACGTCCGGGGCGCTCACCCTGAACATGCCCTTCGACACCGGCGGCCAGGACGGCAAGGGCGTCGTCACCATCGACCTCGACCCCGCCCGCGTGGGCGACAACGAGATGCACGTCTTCGTGGAGCGGCCCGACGGCAAGCCCTTCGACATCCCCGAGGTCAAGGTCGAGTTCACCCTCAAGGCCAAGGACCTCGGGCCCCTGCCCGTCGTCCCCGACCACCTCGCTACCGGACACTGGTCGGCGAACGGAGTGCAGATCCCCATGGCCGGCGACTGGCAGGTCGACGTGACCGTGCGGACCTCCGACATCGACGAGGTGACCGTCACCAAGAACGCGCAGATCGGCTGAACGACCATGCCCGACCAGTCCATCCCCCAGGCCCGCACCTCCGAAGCCGCCCCGGACGGGAACCAGGCGGCCGCCGCCCGCGAGGGCATCTCCCGGCGGCGGCTGCTCGGCACCGCCGGTGCCACCGGGCTCGTGCTCGGCACCGCGGGCACCGCAGCGGGATACGCCGCCGCGCCCTCCGAGGCGGCCGCTCCGCTCACCTCGCTCGGCACCGACCGGGCGATGTTTCACGGGAAACATCAGCCGGGCATCACCGACGGCCTCCAGGCCCGCGGCCACCTCGTCGCCTTCGACCTGGCGGCGGGCGCCGGCCGCAAGGAGGCCGCGGCCCTGCTCCGCCGCTGGTCGGAGACGGCCCGGCGGCTGATGGCGGGTGAGCCGAGCGCCGACGGCGACACCGGCGTGGCCCGCGACGCGGGACCTTCGTCGCTGACCCTCACCTTCGGCTTCGGGCACAGCTTCTTCGCCCGGACGGGCCTGGAGAAGCAGCGCCCGGTGGCACTGGACCCGCTGCCCGAGTTCTCCTCCGACCGCCTCGACAAGAACCGCAGCAACGGCGATCTGTGGGTCCAGATCGGCGCGAACGACGCCCTGGTCGCCTTCCACGCCCTGCGCGCCGTCCAGAAGGACGCGGGCCGGGCCGCCCGGGTGCGCTGGCAGATGAACGGCTTCAACCGCTCGCCCGGTGCCACCGCCCACCCCATGACCGCCCGGAACCTCATGGGCCAGATCGACGGCACCCGCAACCCGAAGCCGGACGAGCCCGACTTCGACCAGCGGATCTTCGTCCCGGAGAGGGGCGAACCGGCCTGGATGGCCCACGGCTCCTACGCCGTCGTCCGCCGGATCCGGATGCTCCTCGACGACTGGGAGAAGCTCTCCGTCAAGGCGCAGGAGGACGTCATCGGGCGCCGCAAGTCCGACGGGGCGGCGCTGTCCGGCGGCACCGAGACGACCGCGATGGACCTGGAGAAGACCGACGCCCGGGGCGACCTCGTCGTCCCGATCAACGCGCACGCCCGCATCACCCGGCCCGACCAGAACGGCGGCGCGGCGATGCTCCGCCGGCCGTTCTCCTTCCACGACGGCATCGACCCCGACGGGGTGCCCGACGCCGGTCTGCTCTTCATCTGCTGGCAGGCCGATCCGCTGCGCGGCTTCGTGCCGGTGCAGCGCAAGCTCGACCGGGGCGACGCCCTGTCGCCGTTCATCCGGCACGAGTCGAGCGGGCTGTTCGCGGTGCCCGGCGGGGCGGCGCAGGGCGAGTACGTGGGGCAGGCGTTGCTGGAGGGGTGAGAGCGCGCCCCTGTAGGCGCTTGTGGGGGATAGCGCTTCCCCGGGCCCATTAGGGTGAGGTCATGCCAGCGAGCTATGCGTATCTCGGCCCCGAGGGCACCTTCACCGAAGTCGCCCTGCGCACGCTTCCCGAGGCCGCCACCCGGGAGCTCATCCCGTACGTGTCCGTCCAGTCCGCGCTCGACGCGGTACGCGCCGGCGAGGCCGAGGCCGCGTTCGTGCCGATCGAGAACTCCGTCGAGGGCGGCATCACCACCACCCTC
The DNA here is from genome assembly GCF_049846985.1 of Streptomyces sp. DT190. Classification (NCBI taxonomy): domain Bacteria; kingdom Bacillati; phylum Actinomycetota; class Actinomycetes; order Kitasatosporales; family Streptomycetaceae; genus Streptomyces; species Streptomyces sp. DT190. Next base: position 160,425 of record NZ_JBNCNM010000002.1, read on the forward strand.
GACGAGCTCGTCGCCGGCGCCCCGCTGATGATCTACCGCGAGGTGCTGCTGTCCATCACCTTCGCGCTGCTCGTCCGCCCGGGCACGACGCTGTCGGACATCAAGACCGTCTCCGCGCACCCGGCCGCCCAGCCGCAGGTGCGCAACTGGATGAGGAAGCACCTGCCGGACGCGCACTGGGAGTCGGCCGCCTCGAACGCGGACGCCGCCCGGCTGGTCCAGGAGGGCCAGTACGACGCCGCCTTCGCCGGGGAGTTCGCGGCCGCCCGTTACGGCCTGCAGGCCCTGGAGACCGGCATCCACGACGCCGAGAACGCGCAGACCCGGTTCGTGCTGGTCGGCCGGCCCGCCCGGCCCGCGGCCCCGACCGGTGCGGACAAGACCTCCGTGGTGCTGTGGCAGCGCGACGACCACCCCGGTGGTCTGCGCGACCTGCTCGGCGAGTTCGCCACCCGCGGCATCAACCTGATGCTGCTCCAGTCCCGTCCGACCGGCGCCGGCATCGGCAACTACTGCTTCTGCATCGACGCCGAGGGCCACATCTCCGACCGCCGGGTGGCCGAGGCCCTGATGGGCCTGAAGCGGATCTGCCTCCAGGTGCGCTACCTGGGCTCGTATCCGCGCGCCGACGTGCAACCGGCGGACGTGCGGCAGCCTCGGCTCGGGACGTCGGACGATGAGTTCGTGGCGGCGGCGGACTGGGTCGCGCGGTGCCAGGACGGCCGTTTCTAGGCCGGTCGTACCTGCCGATAGTCGTTATCCACAGAAGTTATCCACAGGTCCGCTTCTCGACCTGGGGACAAGTCGACAACGAACCGTGAGTCAGTCGACAAATCGCCCCACAGGGCGCCGATGGGTCCATCGCCGGGCAGGTCACCCTTCGTCCACCGTTTCCCCTTGCGTAACTCTTTGGAGTGACCCGTTTGCACTCGAAAGTGAGGATGGGGCGGGTTTGTGGTGGGAATTCTCCGGTACGAACGCGGCTTGCGGAGTGATCAATTCTGAAGTCCACAGATCTTCCACACAGCCTGTGGATAACTCTTCCGCGGGTGTGGATCCCTGTGGACAACCGAATCCCAAGTCCCGCTTCCCACAAGGGATTCGAGTCAAGGCCACGCCTGCCGCATGCCTCGTTCCGGGGAGAGCGGGCCCCTTTATTGACACGGCGCTCAATTCCCTCATAACGGTACGTATGCCGCGGTGGGAATAGTGAGTCGTGGGCGGTCATCCCACACCGGTAGCCTGGAGCGCGTGATTGACCTTCGCCTGCTCCGTGAGGACCCCGACCGTGTGCGCGCCTCCCAGCGCGCCCGTGGAGAGGACGTCGCGCTCGTCGACTCCCTCCTGTCTGCCGACGAGCGGCGCAGGTCGTCCGGCGTCCGCTTCGACGAGCTGCGCGCCGAGCAGAAGGCGCTCGGCAAGCTGATCCCCAAGGCGTCCGGGGACGAGAAGGCCGAGCTGCTGAAGAAGGCGAGCCAGCTCGCCGCCGACGTCAAGGCCGCCGACGCGGAGCGCGACGCCGCGGCCGCCGAGACCCAGGACCTCCTCCAGAAGCTCGGCAACCTCGTCCACCCGGACGTGCCCGTGGGCGGCGAGGAGGACTTCGTCACGCTGGAGACGCACGGCACGATCCGCGACTTCACCGCCGAGGGCTTCGAGCCGCGGGACCACCTGGAACTCGGCAGCATCCTCGGCGCGATCGACGTCGAGCGCGGCGCCAAGGTCTCCGGCTCGCGCTTCTACTTCCTCACCGGTGTGGGCGCCCTGCTGGAGCTCGCCCTGGTGAACGCGGCGATGGCCCAGGCCACGGCGGCCGGCTTCACGCCGATGCTGACCCCGGCCCTGGTCCGCCCCCAGTCCATGGCGGGCACGGGCTTCCTCGGCCAGGCCGCGCAGGACGTCTACCACCTCCAGGACGACGACCTGTACCTGGTCGGCACCTCCGAGGTCGCGCTCGCGGCGTACCACATGGACGAGATCCTCGACGCCGACCGCCTCCCGCTGCGCTACGCCGGCTTCTCGCCCTGCTTCCGCCGCGAGGCCGGTTCGCACGGCAAGGACACCCGGGGCATCTTCCGGGTGCACCAGTTCGACAAGGTCGAGATGTTCTCCTACGTCGCCCCGGAGGACTCGCAGGCCGAGCACCAGCGGCTGCTGGAGTGGGAGAAGCAGTGGCTGACCTCGCTGGAGCTGCCGTTCCGGGTCATCGACGTCGCCTCGGCGGATCTCGGCTCCTCGGCCGCCCGCAAGTTCGACTGCGAGGCCTGGATCCCGACCCAGGGCAAGTACCGCGAGCTGACGTCGACCTCGGACTGCACCGAGTTCCAGTCCCGCCGCCTGTCGATCCGCGTCCGTGACGGCAAGCAGGTCCGCCCGCTGGCCACGCTCAACGGCACGCTCTGCGCCGTCCCGCGCACGATCGTGGCGATCCTGGAGAACCACCAGCAGGCCGACGGCTCGGTCCGGGTGCCCGAGGTGCTGCGCCCGTACCTGGGCGGCCGGGATGTCCTGGAGCCGGTGGCCAAGTGAGCGACTCGGCCTCCTCGGGCGGCTTCCCCTACAAGCTGGTCGCCACCGATCTCGACGGGACGCTGCTGCGTTCCGACGACTCGGTGTCGCAGCGCACCCGTGACGCGCTCGCCGCCGCCACCGCGGCGGGCGCGGCCCACATCGTCGTCACCGGCCGCGCGGTCCCCTGGACCCGGCACATCCTCGACGACCTCGGCTACGAGGGGCTGGCCGTCTGTGGTCAGGGCGCGCAGGTGTACGACGCCGGTGCCCGCCGCCTGCTGACCTCGGTCACGCTGGACCGGCAGCTCGCCGGGGTGGCCCTGGCCAAGATCGAGGCGGAGGTCGGCCCGCTGTACCTGGCCGCGAGCCGTGACGGCCTGGACGGCGAGGTGCTGGTGGGCCCGGGCTATGCGGCGCACGGCAACCTGCCCGCGACCCCCTTCACGGACGCGTCCGATCTGTGGACCGCGCCCCTGAACAAGCTGTACATCCAGCACCCGACCCTGTCGGACGACGAGCTGTGCGAGGCGGCCACCCGGACCGCCGGCGGTTTCGTCACCGTCACGATGGCGGGCCCGGGCATCGTCGAACTGCTGCCCCTGGGCCTGTCCAAGGCCACCGGCCTGTCGCTGGCGGCCCGCCGGCTCAAGCTGAAGGCGGCCGACACGATCGCCTTCGGCGACATGCCCAACGACATACCGATGTTCGCCTGGGCCTCCTACGGTGTCGCCATGGCAGACGCCCACGAGGAGCTGAAGGCGGTCGCCGACGAGGTGACGTCCTCCAACGAGGAGGACGGGATCGCGGTGGTGCTGGAGCGGTTGCTGGGCTGAATCTTCATGTCGCGGATGCGGCGGAGGATGCACGGATCGAACGTGCGCGGGCTTTCCAGCCCGACCATGGCTTAGCAAGCCAGTGCCTTACCACTCGGCCAATCCTCCGGGTGGGCGGCCCACGCGAGTGGCGATTCGCGTGCTCGAAGCGGCCGCCCCGGGCAGCTCCCCGTGTGGGGCGGGCTCTACGGAGGGGTAGCGACTACTCCGGAGCCCGCCGCGGGCTGCCCTGCGGGGAGCTGGACGTACTGCCGTGCATGGACATCGTCCGGCTCCTCTCCCAGACCACGGCACCGGGCGCCTCGCCCGGCAGGGACACGACTACTGTGCCCGCCGGGCGAATGGGACGCCACCGATTAAATCGGCGGCTGGGGGTGGACCGGGAGTGCCCGGAGCCGGGCCGCGGCCGGGGCGGAGTCGCGCCCGGAAGCCAGGGGCGCCGCACCGCCGTGGAAAGCGCTCCCGGGGGCGGGCTAGCGCCTGCGCCACCTGCGGCGCCGGGCCTTGCTGAAGAACCAGCCCGCGGGCGGCTCGTCCGAGCGCCAGGGCTGCGGCTCCGGTGACTCGCGGCGCCAGCGCGCGGCGAGCATCCGGGCCCGGGCCGACGGCTCGGAGGTCTCGGCGGAGCGGATGAAGCCGTCGTCCAGGACGAGGTCGTCCCAGGCGTCGTCACCGGACCCGGATCCCGACTGCCCGCGGTCGTCGTACTGAGCCCTTTCACCCGCCATGCCTGTCCTCCCAGCCGTCCCACTCCCGTGTGCTGCCCCTGTGTTCCGTTCGGTCAGTGTGCCCCGGCGCGGGTGAAGCCCCCGTCAAGGCCGGGGCACGTCACTCCTCACCGGCCAGCGTGAGCGAACGCAGCTTCTGGCCGGCGTACCAGGTGGCCAGCACCGTGACGGCGATCAGCAGCACCGTCGCCGTGGTCAGGCCCACGTCCGAGGTCACCAGATCCCCGCCGGCCACCTTCTGCGCCACCGCCAGCGACCACTGCTGGACGCTCAGCGTGCGCGCGCCCGGCACCAGGGAGCCGAACAGCGCCTCCCAGACGAGCGCGTAGACGAGGCCGAACACCACGGCGTGCCGCGAGACCGTGCCGAGCAGCAGGAACAGGGCCGCGTAGGCGATGGAGGCGACCAGGGCCGCCACCGTGTAGGCCACGGCGATCTGCTGGCCGTTGCCGTTGAGGATGAGGCCGGCGACGAAGGTCGGCACCGCGGAGAACACCATGGTCACCGCGACGGCGACGATCAGCTTGGTGAAGATGATGGTCGGCCGCTTGATCGGCTTGGACAGCAGGTACACCACCGAGCCGTCGTCGATCTCCGGGCCGATGGCGCCGGTGCCGGCGATGACGCCGATGATCGGCACCATCGTCGCCAGGGCGAGACCGCCCAGCAGGTCGGACGCCGTCTGGTCGTCCGCTCCTGCCAGGGCGCGCACCGCCACGGCGATCACGATCAGCAGCAGCGGCAGCGCGCCGAGGATGAGGGCCCGGCGCCGGCCGAGCAGGGCCCGGTAGGTGAGCCGGGCGACTGTGGGGTCGTACATCAGGGCCTCCTACGCCGCGACGAGGTACGAGAAGACGGACTCGAGGGACTCGTCGGACGGCGAGACCGTGAGCAACCGGATGCCGTGGTCCCTGGCCACCCGCGGCAGCAGCGCCGTGAAGCGGCCGAAGTCGACGGCCTGGACGCGCAGGACGCCCTCGGCGTGGTCGACCTCGATGCCGGACGTCGACGGGTCGGCGATCAGCGCCGCCGCGAGAGCGCGGTCGTCGCTGGAGCGCACCAGGTAGCGGTGCGGCCGGTCCGTCATCAGGCGGCGGATCTTGCGGAAGTCGCCGCTGGCCGCGTGCCGCCCGGCGACGACGACCTCGATGTGCCAGGCGAGCTGCTCGACCTCTTCGAGGATGTGGGACGAGAACAGCACCGTGCGGCCCTCGTCGCCCATGCGCCGCAGCAGGTCCATCAGCTGCATGCGCTGGCGCGGGTCCATGCCGTTGAACGGTTCGTCGAGCAGCAGCAGCGACGGGTCGTGCACGAGGGCGGAGGCCATCTTCACGCGCTGGCGCATGCCCTTGGAGTACGTCTGGATCTTGCGGTCCTGCGCGTACTCCATCTCGACCGTGGCCAGCGCCTTCTGGGCCGCCTTGGCGCCCAGTCCGTGCAGCTCGGCGTTGGCGAGGACGAACTCCTTGCCGGTGAGGAAGTCGTACATCGCCTCCCGTTCGGGGACGACGCCGATGTGCCGGTAGATCTGCTCGTTGCGCCACACGGCCTGGCCGTCGAGGGTGACCGTGCCGGTGGAGGGGGCCAGGAAGCCGCCCATCATGTTGATGAGGGTCGACTTTCCGGCGCCGTTGGGGCCGAGCAGGCCCGTGACGCCGGGGCCGATGGTCATGGTGATGTCGTTGACGGCGACCACGTTGCCGAACCAGCGGGAGACGTGGTCGATGGAGAGCGTGGTCACAGTCCCACCTTCTTGTAGCGGCGCATCAGGAGGCCGTAGCTGCCCGCGATCAGGCCGAGGGCCACGAGGACGAAGACGACGCCCTCGCCGTTGCCCGGACCCACGCCGCCGGGGAAGGCCGAGGTCGCGCCCAGGAACGCCGACTGCACACCGTCGACCAGGGTGATCGGCGAGAACAGCCCGATCCACGGCACGGCGTCGCCGCTGCCCTGGGCGTCCGCGATGGCCTGGAGGGTGGAGACGGCGCCGTAGGTGATGGTCAGCACGGCGATCACGGCCGCGATGCCGAAGCCGCGGCGCGGGGTGAAGGAGGCGATGACCAGGCCGATGCCGGCGAAGAGCAATGAGAGCAGTGCCACGGACACGAGTCCCTGTGCGAATCCCTTGGTCTGGTCGGCGAAGTCGAGCTTGGCCAGCAGCGCGCCGACGTAGAGCACGAGCAGGGGAGCGGCCGTGAGGACGAACAGCGCCGAGGCCAGCGCCGCGAACTTGGCGCGGACGTAGTCGGCGGTCTCGATCGGCCGCGAGAAGTACAGGGGCACCGTCTTGAAGCGCAGGTCGCGCGAGACGGACTGGGGCGCCTGCGAGGCGACGTACAGGCTGATGACCGCCTGCATGACGATCGCGTAGCGCGTGTAGTCCAGCGGCAGTTCCTTGGCCTTGGTGGCGACCGCGACGGCGACCATGATGGCCGCGGGCACGCACATCACCACGAACAGCAGCATCGGCAGGACCTTGGACTTCACCGAGCGGCCGAGGCCGTAGGCGCCGCGCAGCGACTGCGAGTACAGGGAGCGGCGGGCGTAGGCGCGGCCCAGGCGCGGGCCGTCGTAGCTGCGGTAGCCGATGTTGTGGATGCGGGTCTGGTCACCCGGTGCCGGGGCGGATGTCCCCGTGGAGTGCTCAACCGCCATGGCCGACCGCCTCCTTCCGCTGCTCGTGCCGGTCGTCGGCCGTGAAGACCTCGGAGATGTGGTGCCGGCGCTGCTCCATGCGCACCAGCCCGAGTCCGAGGTCGGCGATCACATCTCTGACCAGGTCGTACGTCTCCTCGCCCTGCGCGGTCAGCAGCAGGACGTGGCCTGCGCCGGGCAGGCCGCTGCCGTCCTCGGCGCTCACGCCGCGCGCCTGCAGCGCCTCGCGGACCGCTCGGGTGCCGTCCGGGTGCTCGTCGGTGTCGGTGACCTCGATCGCCAGGGTCGTGGTGATCTGGGTGAAGTCCGTGGTGGAGCTGGAGCGCAGGAGCTTGCCGCCGTCGATGACGACGACGTGGTCGCAGGTGCGCTCCAGTTCGCCCAGGAGGTGCGAGGTGACCAGGACCGAGATGCCGAAGTCGGTGTGGATGCGGCGGATCAGGCCGAGCATCTCGTCGCGGCCGACCGGGTCGAGGCCGTTGGTCGGCTCGTCGAGGAAGACCAGCTGCGGGTCGTGGACGAGGGCCTGCGCGAGCTTCACGCGCTGCTTCATGCCGGTCGAGTAGCCGCCGATGGGGCGGTAGCGCTCCTCGTACAGGCCGACGTGGCGCAGGGTGTCGGCCGTGCGCTCGCGTGCGGCCGTGGGCGGCAGGCCGGACATGCGCGCCATGTGGACGACGAACTCGGTGGCCGAGACGTCCGGTGGCAGGCAGTCGTGCTCGGGCATGTACCCGACCCGCTCGCGGATGTCGGCGCCATGGGTGGCGACGTCCAGGCCGAGCACTTCGGCACGGCCCTCGGTGGCGGGGGACAGACCCAGCAGGATCTTGATCAGTGTGGACTTGCCGGCCCCGTTGGCTCCGACGAGTCCGGTCACACCGGGCCCGACGTCCACGGAGAGCCGGTCAAGCGCGGTCACCCGGGGGAACCGCTTGCTCAGGCTTTCGGTCGCGATCACAGTCACGGTACGACGGTAGGGGCCGCACGCGTGGCGGTCGTCACTCCGCAGAGCTGTCTTGGGATCAGCCTCGAGTATTACGGGCCCTTAGGGGGCCTGCTCCTCAAGGGTTACCACGAGCGGGCACCACGACCGGGGAGCCGCTATTGACGAACTCTCTAACAACTGCCAGATTCGCCGGATGACGTTGCTCACGGGTGCACGGGAGCGCTGGGTGCGGACCGGCGGGGTCGAGCTGTGCGTGGCCGAGCTGGGTGATCCGGCACGGCCGACGGTCGTCCTCGTGCACGGCTACCCCGACAGCAAGGAAGTCTGGTCGCAGGTCGCCGCACGGCTGGCCGGGGAGTTCCACGTGGTCGCCTACGACGTCCGCGGCCACGGCCGGTCCACGGCCCCGCGGCCCCTGCGCGGCGGCTTCACGCTGGAGAAGCTGACGGACGACTTCCTGGCCGTCGCGGACGCGGTGAGTCCGGACCGTCCGGTGCACCTGGTCGGGCACGACTGGGGATCGGTACAGGCCTGGGAGTTCACCACCGTCCGGCGCACCGAGGGCCGCATCGCCTCCTTCACGTCGATGTCCGGGCCGTCCCTCGACCACTTCGGGCACTGGATCGACCGGCGTGTGAAGCGCCCCACCCCGCGCGGGGTCGGGCAGCTCCTCGGGCAGGGCGCCCGGTCCTGGTACGTGTACCTGCTGCACACGCCCGTGCTGCCCGAGCTGGCCTGGCGCGGGCCGCTCGGCAAGCACTGGCCGAAGGTGCTGGAGCGGGTCGAGAAGGTGCCGCGCGGCGACTACCCCACCTCGTCCCTGCCCTCGGACGCCGCCCACGGGGCCTGGCTGTACCGGGACAACGTCCGGCCCCGGATGCGCAGCCCACGCCAGGACGCGCACGCGCACGCGCCCGTGCAGGTCATCACGCCCGTGGAGGACCGGTTCCTGTCGGAGCGGCTCGACGACGAGCTGGAGCGGTGGGTGCCGCGGCTGACCCGCAGGACGATCCGGGCGGGGCACTGGATCCCGCGGACCCGTCCGGACCGGCTGGCCGCGTGGATCGGGGAGTTCGTGACGTCCGTGGAGGAGGGCCACGGGGCGCCGGCGGAGGCGAGCGGGACGCACGCCGAGCGGTTCTCCGGGCAGCTCGTGCTGATCACCGGCGCGGGCAGCGGTATCGGCCGGGCCACGGCACTGGCGTTCGCGGAGGCCGGCGCGCGTGTGGTGGCCGTCGACCGCGACGCCGAGGCGGCCGCCCGCACCGCCGAGGCGTCCCGCCGGGCCGGCGCGCCCGAGGCCTGGGCGGAGACGGCCGACGTCTCCGACGAGCAGGCCATGGAGGAGCTCGCGGAGAAGGTCACCGGCGCGTACGGCGTGGTGGACGTCCTGGTCAACAACGCCGGGATCGGACTGTCCGGCTCGTTCTTCGACACCACGACGGAGGACTGGAAGAAGGTCCTCGACGTCAACCTGTGGGGCGTCATCCACGGCTGCCGGCTCTTCGGCCGGCGGATGGCCGAGCGGGGCCAGGGCGGCCACATCGTGAACGTGGCCTCCGCCGCGGCCTACCAGCCCTCCCGGGCGCTGCCCGCCTACAGCACCTCCAAGGCGGCCGTGCTGATGCTCAGCGAGTGTCTGCGGGCGGAACTCGCCGGGCAGGGGATCGGTGTGACGGCGGTCTGTCCCGGCTTCGTCAACACCGCCATCACGTCGACGGCGCACTTCGCCGGGGTCGACGGGCCGCAGGAGAAGCGGCTCCAGCAGCGCGCCGCCCGGCTGTACGGGCTGCGCAACTACCCGCCGGAAAAGGTCGCCCGGGCCATCCTGCGGGCGGTCGTGCGCGACGAGCCGGTGCTCGCGGTGACACCGGAGGCCCGCACCGCGCGGGTCCTGTCGCGGCTCGCCCCGGGGGTGCTGCGGAGGATCGCTCGGGTCAGGCCTCCGGTGTGACGGAGCGCCAATACCCGCCCCGTGACGCCCAGTTGTCCACAGAATGGGGCCCTGACCCTGTGGATAACGTCACCTGGTTGTGGATCAAACCTGGAGAGTGAAACTCAATCGCGTGATTCACGTCTCTCCCCCACCCTGGTGGCATGGACGAGAGACGCACCGTGAAGGTGTCGAAGTACCTGTCGAAGCATCTGCGCCACCAGCCGGAACGGATCGGCCTCACCCTCGACGCGGCCGGCTGGGTGGAGATCGACACCCTGATCGCCGCGGCCGCCGCCCACGGCTTCCGGTTCACCCGCGACGAACTCGATCACGTGGTCGCCGCCAACGACAAGAGGCGCTTCGCCGTCGACGGCACCCGGATCCGTGCCAGTCAGGGCCACAGTGTCGAAGTCGACCTCGGCCTGCCGTCGGCGAGCCCGCCCGCGCGCCTCTACCACGGCACGGTCGCCCGCCATCTGGACGCGATCCGGGCCGAGGGCCTGCGGCCGATGAGCCGGCATGCCGTGCATCTCTCACCCGACCGGGACACGGCGACCCGTGTGGGCGCACGCCGCGGCCGGCCGGTCGTCCTGACGGTGGACGCCGACGCCATGCATCGCGACGGCCATGTCTTCCACGTCAGCGCGAACGGCGTATGGCTGACCCAGGCCGTCCCACCCCGCTATCTGCGCCTTCCCGAAGCCGTTGACCTGCCGTTTCCATCCGACTCCGCGCAGTGACCGTTTCACGTGAAACATGAGGGAGGCATCGTGCTCCCTTAGGCTCGAGGGCATGAGTCTGCGTCTGAGCACCGTGATCCTCCCCTACCGCCGCTGGCACGACGGCGGCCGTGCGGCCTGGACCCGTGCCGAGCAGCTCGGCTTCCACACCGCGTACACCTACGACCATCTGTCCTGGCGGACCTTCCGGAACGGCCCGTGGTTCGGGGCCGTGCCGACACTCACCGCCGCCGCGAGCATCACCGACCATCTCCGGCTGGGCACGCTGGTGACCTCGCCGAACTTCCGGCACCCGGTGACCCTCGCCAAGGAGCTGATCTCCCTCGACGACATCTCCGGCGGACGGGTCACGCTGGGCATCGGCGCGGGAGGCTCCGGCTTCGACGCCACCACGCTCGGCCAGGAACCGTGGACGCCGCGTGAGCGCGCCGACCGCCTCGCCGAGTTCGTCCCGCTCCTCGACCGGCTGCTCAGCGAGGACGCGGTGTCGTACGAGGGCGACTTCTACTCGGCCCATGAGGCCCGCAACATCCCCGGCTGTGTGCAGCGCCCCAGGCTGCCGTTCGCGGTGGCCGCGACCGGGCCGCGGGGCATGCGCCTCGCCGCCCGGTACGGACAGGCATGGGTCACCACCGGTGACCCCAAGCTGTACGAGAACGGCACCCCGGAACAGTCGATTCAGGCCATTCGCGGACAGGCCGACCGACTCGCCGACATCTGCGCCGAGACCGGCCGCGACATGACCGGCCTCGACCGGATCCTGCTCACCGGGTTCACCCCGGACCGCACCGACCCGCTGCGGTCGCTGGACGCCTTCGTCGACTTCGCCGGGCGGCACGCCGAGCTGGGCTTCACGGAGCTCGTGATCCACTGGCCGATCCCCGACTCGGTCTTCGCGACCGACGAGAAGGTCTTCGAGCAGATCGCCATGGAGGCGCCGGCGCAGCTGCGCTGAGCGCACCGGCGTGTGTTCCCGGGCGGGAAGTACAGGTGAGGGCAGTATCCACTCACCTGTGCACGGGCCCGCACGCCCGTGCAGGCATATGCGGGACAATGGCCGGGTGACCTCAGCGACCCGACAGCACGAAACCGCGGCCGAGACCCTTCCCCCGCGGCTGATCGCCACCGATCTCGACGGCACCCTGCTGCGCGACGACAAGTCGGTGTCCCCGCGCACGGTCGCCGCGCTGGCCGCCGCCGAGGAAGCGGGCATCGAGGTCTTCTTCGTCACGGGCCGGCCGGCCCGCTGGATGGACGTGGTCAGCGACCATGTGCACGGCCACGGCCTGGCCATCTGCGGCAACGGCGCCGCCGTCGTCGACCTGCACGGCGGCCCCGGGTCCCACCGGTTCGTGAAGGTGCGCGAGCTGGCCCGGGACAACGCCCTGGACGCCGTACGCCTGCTGCGCGAGGCGGCGCCGGGCACGGTGTACGCGGTGGAGCAGACGTACGGCTTCTACCAGGAGCCGGCGTACCCGAAGCTGCACATGGAGATACCGGACAGCCTCGCCCCTGCCGAGGAGCTGCTCTCCGCGCGTCACCGGGCGGCCGGCGAGCCGGTGCTGAAGATCCTCGCCTACCACCCCGAGCTGGACCCGGACGCCTTCCTGACCCTGGCCCGGCTCGCCATCGGGGAGCGCGCCAACGTGACCCGCTCCAGCCCCAGCGCCCTGCTGGAGATCAGCGGCCCCGGGGTGTCCAAGGCCAGCACCCTCGCCCTGTGCTGCGCCGAGCGCGGCATCTCGCACGAGGAGGTCGTCGCCTTCGGCGACATGCCCAACGACGTCGAGATGCTGACCTGGGCGGGCCGGTCGTACGCCATGGGCAACGCCCACCCGGACGTCGTCGCCGCGGCCTCGGGGCAGACCGTGGCGAACAACGACGACGGGGTCGCGGTCGTGATCGAGCGGCTGGTGGCGGAGCGGCTCCGGGCGCGTGACTGACCGGTCCGGAGGACATCGGTAGATCGGGCCGGTCGGAGCGGCCTTCCGCAGGCCCGGCCGGTCAGAGCGACACTCCGCGCGCCGCGAGCCAGGAGACCGGGTTCACCGCCGAACCCGACTCCGGCGTGACCCGTGTCTCGAAGTGCAGGTGCGGCCCGGTGGAGTTGCCCGAGGTGCCCGACTGCCCGATCCACTGCCCCGTGCTGACGTGCTCGCCCTGGTCGACCGCGACGGACGCGAGATGGGCGTACTGCGTGTAGTAACCGCCCGCGTGCCGCAGCACGATCTCGATCCCGAAGGGCCCGCCGCAGGACACCCGCACCACCCGCCCCGCCCCCACGGCCCGCACCGGCGTGCCGATCGGCACCGCGAAGTCCTGCCCGGTGTGCCGGTTCACCCACCGGGCACCGCCACTGCCGTAGGACGACGACAGCACGTACGTCTCCACAGGAGTCACCCACTCGCTCGTGAAGCCGGTCTCCGGCTGGTCGAGCCGTACGGCCCCCCGGCACGCCCCGGCGGCGACCGCGGCGTCCGCCTGCCCCTGCAACTGGGAGCGGGCCGACTCCAGCTTCTGCTCGATGTCCGCCTTCAGCGCGGCCAGTTGGGTGTTCCGCTTCTCCAGCGCCTGCCACTCGGCCGCGGCCTTCGCCTCGTCGGCGGCGAGGCGGGCCTCGGCCCGGCGGTTCTTGGAGATCGCGTTGTTCACGGCCAGATCGGCCTGTGCGAACGCGTGGTGACCCCGCATCAGGCCGTCCGGGCTGCCGGCCAGGATCATCTGGGCGGCCACCGGCAGGCCCCCGCTCGTGCGGTACTGGGCGCGGGCGATGCGGCCCAGGTCCTCGTGCAGGGCCGCGATGTGCCGCCGCTGGGTGCCGAGGAGCTCCTCCGCCCGCCGGGCCCTGGCCTGTTGCTCCTCCGCCTCCTCGCGGCCGGCCTCGTACTGCTGCGTCGCCACCGCGGCCTCCTCGTACAGCCTCATCACCTCGGCGCTGAGACCCGTGGCCGCGCCGGCGCCGTGGCCTGCGGGGCCGCCGGAGGGGTCGGCCGGATCCTTGACCGCGGTCGAGGGCCGGGCCGCGAGGACCGCCAGCCCGCACAGCAGGACCGGAACGACCACGCGGTGGCGGCGAAATGAGCGCATGTCAGCGATCGTCACCCAAGGGCGGTCCCCGGTCGCGTTCATGTCGTGCGGCCGGGGGACGAGCTGAGCCGAACGGCCCAGCGCCTCGCTCCCCATGCGTCCGCCTAGGGCACGGCGACGAGCGACTCCGACGCGGCCTCGCGCTCCGCCATCGCCCGCAACGGCCCCTGCGCCGCGACCAGGTCCTCGTACCGCCCGCGCTGCACCACGCGTCCCCGGTCCAGCACGATCACCTCGTCCACCGCCTCCAGACCCGCCAGCCGGTGGGTGATGAGCAGTGTCGTACGGCCCTCGGTGGCGGCCAGCAGGTCGGCGGTGAGCGCGTCGGCCGTCGCCAGGTCGAGGTGCTCGGCGGGCTCGTCGAGCACCAGGACGGGGAAGTCGGCGAGCAGCGCCCGGGCCAGAGCCAGCCGCTGCCGCTGCCCCCCGGACAAGCGCGCCCCGTGTTCGCCGACGAGCGTGTCGAGCCCGTCGGGCAGGCTGTCGGCCCAGTCCAGCAGCCGGGCCCGGCCGAGCGCGGCGCGCAGGTCGTCCTCGCCGGCGTCCTTCCTGGCGAGCAGCAGGTTCTCGCGCAGTGAGCTGTCGAAGAGGTGGGCGTCCTGGGCGCACAGCCCGACGAGCGCCCGGACGTCGTCCCCGTCCAGGGCGCACGCGTCCACACCCGCCAGCGTGTAGGTCCCGGTGTGCGCGTCGAGGAACCGCAGCAGCACCTGGGCCAGCGTCGTCTTGCCGGAACCGGAGGGCCCGACCACGGCGATCCGGCGGCCCTCCTCCAGGGTCAGGTCCAGTCCGGCCAGCGCGTTCCGCTCCTGCCCCGGGTGCCGCGCGGCCAGCCCCCTGACGGCCACCGGGAACGGCGACGCGGGTGCCTGCCGGGGCCGCTGCGGCTCCGCCACGGGCTCCGGCGCGTCCAGCACCTCGAAGATCCGCTCGGCACTGCGGCGCACCCGCTGCCGGTACTGCACGGCCAGCGGCAGCCCGAGTACGGCCTCGAAGGCGGCGAGCGGGGTCAGGACGACAACGGCCATGGCGACGCCGTCCAACCGCCCGGCTGCAACGGCCTGTGCCCCGACCAGGGCGGCGGCCGTCACGGTCAGTCCGGAGATCAGCGCGGTGAGCCCGTCACCGAGTGCGGTGGCGGTGGCGGCGCGGGAGGCGATCCGGGTGAGCACCCCGTCGGCCTCGCGAGCCTCGGCGGTCCGCGCGGGCAGGGCACCGGCGACGGCCAGTTCCGCGGTGCCGGTGAGCAGATCGGCCACCCGTGTGGCCAGCACCCCGCGGGCCGGGGCCAGCCGGTGCTCGGCCCGCCGGGCCACGGCACCGGTGACCAGCGGCACACCCACACCGGCGGCTAGCAGCCCGGCCGCGAGCAGGGCCCCGGCCTCGGGCAGCAGCCACGCCGTGAAGCCGACGGACGCGGCCGACACGACGACGGCCGCCCCAGCCGGCAGCAGCCACCGCAGCCAGTAGTCCTGCAGGGCGTCCACGTCCGCGACGAGCCGCGAGAGCAGGTCGCCCCGCCGGGTCCGCCGCAGTCCGGCGGGGGCCAGCCGCTCCAGCCGGCGGAACACCGCGACCCTGGTGTCCGCCAGCATCCGCAGCACGGCGTCGTGCGACACCAGCCGCTCGGCGTACCGGAACACGGCCCGTCCGATACCGAAGGCCCGCGTCGCCGTCACGGCCATCATCAGGTACAGCACGGGCGGCTGCTGAGAAGCCCGGGAGATCAGCCACCCGGAGGTGGCCATGAGCCCCACGGCGCTGCCCAGCGCGAGACTGCCGAGCAGCAGCGCGAGGCCGAGCCGCCCGCGCCGGGCGCCGGACAGGGCGCGGACGCGCGCGAGGACTCCGCCGGAGTCGGCCACGTCGACGGGCCCGGCCGGGGCGGCCGGGCCGGGCGTGACGGTCTCGACGGACCGCGTGCCACGGACCGCGGCAGGCGCGGCCGACGTCCCGGGCGTCTCCGGTTCGGCCAGCCGGACCACCCGGTCCGCCGCCTGAAGCAGCGCCGGCCGGTGCACCACCAGCAGCACGGTCCGCCCGGCCGCCAGCCGCCGCACCGCTGCCACGACCTCGGCCTCGGTGGCTCCGTCCAGGGCCGCCGTCGGCTCGTCGAGCAGCAGCACGGGCCGGTCCGCGAGGAACGCCCGGGCCAGCGCGAGCCGCTGCCGCTGCCCGGCGGACAGCCCGGCCCCCTCCTCGCCGAGTTCGGTGGCGGCCCCCTCGGGCAGCGCGTCCACGAACTCCAGCGCTCCGGCGTCCCGCAGCGCCCGCCGCACGGCGTCGTCGTCCGCCCCGGGCCGCGCCAGCCGTACGTTCTCGGCGATGGTCCCGGCGTACAGATGGGGCCGCTGCGGGACCCAGGCGATCCGGGACCGCCACTGCTCCAGGTCCGCGTCGGCGAGATCGACTCCCCCGGCCAGGACCCGCCCCTCGGCCGGGGCGACGAACCCCAGCAGGACACCGAGCAGCGTCGACTTGCCGGCACCGCTCGGTCCGACCAGCGCGACCGTCTCCCCGGGCTCGACACGGAAGGTCACCTCGGAGACGGCGTCACCCGACCGGCCCGGGTACCGGACGGTCACGCCCTCGAAGGACAGCGGGCCCTCGGGCACGGTCCGGGAGCCGGACACCGGTACGGGTGTCTCCAGGACCTCGAAGATCTCCTCGGCCGCGGCGAGCCCTTCCGCGGCCGCGTGGTACTGCGCCCCGACCTGCCGCAACGGCAGATACGCCTCCGGCGCCAGGATCAGGATGACCAGGCCGATGTAGAGGTCCATCTCGCCGTGCACCAGCCGCATGCCGATCGTCACGGCGACCAGGGCCACCGAGATCGTCGCGAGCAGTTCCAGGGCGAAGGAGGAGAGGAAGGCGATCCGCAGGGTCCGCATGGTCGCCCGCCGGTATTCGCCGGTGATGCGGCGGATGGACTCGGCCTGGGCCTTGGCCCGCCCGAAGACCTTCAGCGTCGGCAGCCCGGCGACGACGTCCAGGAAGTGTCCGGACAAGCGCGACAGCAACCGCCACTGACGGTCCATCCGGGACTGGGTGGCCCAGCCGATCAGCACCATGAAGACCGGGATGAGCGGCAGGGTGCCCACGATGATGGCCGCCGAGACCCAGTCCTCGGTGACGATCCGCGCCAGCACCGCCACCGGCACGACCACTGCCAGGCCCAGTTGCGGCAGGTACCGGGAGAAGTAGCCGTCGAGCGCGTCGACGCCCCGGGTGGCCAGGGCGACCAGCGAACCGGTCCGCTGCCCGCTCAGCCAGCCCGGCCCGAGCCGGGTGGCCCGCTCCAGCAGCCGTCCCCGCAACTCCGACTTCACCGCCGCGCTGGCCCGGTGCGCGGCGAGTTCGGTGAGCCAGCCGACCAGCGCCCGCCCGACCGCGACGGCGACCAGGAGCAGCAGGGGAGTGCCGAGCGCGGACACCGCCATGCGGTGCTGGAACGCGCCGACCACCACCTCGGCGATGAGCATCGCCTGCGCGATGACCAGCCCGGCCCCAAGCGCTCCCAGGGCGACGACCGCCACCAGGAAGCCCCGGGTGGCACGGGCGTGACGGAGCAGACGCGGATCGATCGGTTTCACGTGAAACACACCTCAGTGCGCGGGCTCGGCGATGTGCTGGGTACCGATCCGCTTGCGGAAGACCCAGTACGTCCAGCCCTGGTAGACCATCACGACCGGCGTGGCGATCGCCGCACACCAAGTCATGATCTTCAGCGTGTAGGGGCTGGACGAGGCGTTGGTGACCGTCAGGCTCCAGTCCGGGTTCAGTGTCGACGGCATGACGTTCGGGAACAGCGTCAGGAACAGCATCGCCACCGTGGCGACGATGGTGAGGCCCGACAGGGTGAACGCCCAGCCCTCACGCCCGGCCCGGGCCGCGACCAGCGCCATGACCAGCGACGCCACGGCCACGACCACGGCGACGAGGGATCCGGCGTCGCCCCGGTCGGACTGCGTCCAGAGCAGGAAGGCGAGGGCCAGCAGGGCGGTCACCGCTCCGACGCGCAGCGCCAGCTTCCGCGCCCGCTCCCGGATCTCGCCGACGGTCTTCAGCCCGACGAACACCGTCCCGTGGAAGGTGAACAGCGTCAGCGTGACCAGACCGCCCAGCAGCGCGTACGGGTTGAGCAGGTCCAGGACGCCACCGGCGTAGTTGAAGTCCCGGTCGATCTTCACGCCGCGCACGATGTTGGCGAAGGCCACCCCCCACAGGAACGCGGGCAGCAGCGAGGTCCAGAAGATCGCCGTCTCCCAGTTGCGCTGCCAGCTCTCCTCGGGCCGCTTGACGCGGTACTCGAAGGCCACACCCCGGACGATCAGGCAGACCAGGATGAGCAGCAGGGGCAGGTAGAAACCGGAGAACAGCGTGGCGTACCACTCGGGGAAGGCGGCGAAGGTCGCGCCGCCCGCCGTGAGCAGCCACACCTCGTTGCCGTCCCAGACGGGTCCGATCGTGTTGATCAGCACCCGCTTCTCGGGCCGGTTGCGGGCAAGCAGCCTGGTGAGCACTCCGACGCCGAAGTCGAAGCCCTCCAGGAAAAAGTAGCCGGTCCACAGGACGGCGATCAGAACGAACCAGACGTCGTGCAGTTCCATGACGGTGCGGCTCCCTCGGCCTAGTAGGAGAAGGCCATCGGCTTGTCGGCGTCACGGAGGTCGCCGCCGATCTTCGTGGGCGGGTTGAGGTCGGCCTCGGTGAGCTCGGGCGGGCCCGCCTTGACGTACTTGACCAGCAGCTTGACCTCGATGACCGCGAGGATCGCGTACAGCACGGTGAAGACGATCATCGACGTGAGGACCTCGGCCTGCGAGACACCGGGGGAGACCGCGTCCCGCGTCTGGAACAGTCCGTAGACGACCCACGGCTGACGGCCCATCTCGGTGAAGATCCAGCCCCAGGAGTTGGCGATCAGCGGGAAGGCCATCGTCCAGACCGCCACCAGCCAGTAGAGGCGGGTGAGGCGCGGCTGGAGCGGCTTCCGGAACAGGACCAGATGCGGTATCTCGTCGTCACCGGTCCGGTGGGCCGCGGGCAGCAGGAACTTCTTCCGG
Organism: Streptomyces sp. DT190; assembly: GCF_049846985.1. Lineage (NCBI taxonomy): Bacteria > Bacillati > Actinomycetota > Actinomycetes > Kitasatosporales > Streptomycetaceae > Streptomyces > Streptomyces sp. DT190. The sequence goes on from NZ_JBNCNM010000002.1 coordinate 178,927, forward strand.
GTGAGCCACAGTCCCAGCAGGCCGATCGAGAACGACGCCATGCCGAAACCGATCATCCAGCGGAAGCCCCAGTAGGCGACGGGGACGATGGGCTTGTAGTCACCGGGGCCGAACTCCTCCTGGAGCGCCTTGTTGGTGTCGTTGATGCCCGGCACGTACGACTCGAAGTCGCTGTGGGCCAGGAAGGACAGCAGGCCGGGTATCTCCAGGGCCACCTTGTTGTGGCCCTCGTCGACGTCGCCGTACGCGAACACCGAGAAGGGCGCCGGCTTCTCGCCGTCCCACAGGGCCTCGGCGGCGGCCATCTTCATGGGCTGCTGTTCGTACATGACCTTGCCGAGGGTGTCTCCGCTGACCGCGGTCAGCAGGCCGCCGACGGCGACGGTGACCAGGCCGAGCCGCAGCGAGGTCCGCATCACCGGGATGTGCTTCTTGCGCAGCAGGTGGAAGGCGGCGATCCCCACCATGAAGGCGCCGCCCGTCAGGAACGCCGCGCTGAAGCTGTGGAAGACCTGGTTGAGCGTGGTGTTCTGGGTCAGCACCAGCCAGAAGTCGGTGAGCTCGGCCCGGCCCTTCTCCTCGTTGATCCGGTAGCCGACCGGATGCTGCATCCACGAGTTCGCGGCGAGGATGAAGTACGCCGACAGCAGCGTGCCGATCGAGACCATCCAGATGCAGGCCAGGTGGATCTTCTTGGGCAGCTTGTCCCAGCCGAAGATCCACAGGCCGATGAAGGTGGACTCGAAGAAGAAGGCGATCAGGGCCTCGAAGGCGAGCGGCGCACCGAAGACGTCACCGACGAAGCGGGAGTAGTCCGACCAGTTCATCCCGAACTGGAACTCCTGCACGATGCCGGTGACCACACCCATGGCGATGTTGATCAGGAAGAGCTTGCCCCAGAACTTGGTCGCCCGGAGGTACTTCTCCTTCTCCGTGCGCACCCAGGCGGTCTGCAGCCCGGCCGTCAGAGCGGCCAGCGAGATCGTCAGGGGGACGAACAGGAAGTGATAGACGGTGGTGATGCCGAACTGCCATCGCGCCAGGGTCTCCGGCGCCAAAGCCAGGTCCACGTCGCCGCTCCTTACATACGCTTGTGAAAGCGTTCACATTCACAAGCCATTATGCAGCACGCACTTTCGAGACACGGAGGGGCCCCCATGTGACGCTCGTCAACCCTGACCGCCCAGGACGAAAAGCGCCCGTTTCACGTGAAACAGGCGCCCGGATACGCGACGAGCCGGCCGGCGCCCAGCGCCGACCGGCTCTCTCCGCTGCCCTGCTCCGTCGCTAGAGCTCCTTGTGGAACCCTTCCGCCACCTTCAGGAAGATGTCGTTCGCCTCGGTCTCTCCGACCGTCACCCGCACGCCCTCGCCGGGGAACGGCCGGATCACCACACCGGCCTGCTCACACGCCTCCGCGAAGGCCACCGTGCGCTCCCCCAGCCGCAGCCACACGAAGTTGGCCTGCGTCTCGGGAACCGTCCAGCCCTGGGCGCGCAACCCGTCGACCACACGGGTGCGCTCGCACACCAGCGAGCCGACCCGCCCCAGCAGCTCGTCCTCGGCCCGCAGCGAGGCGATCGCCGCCTCCTGCGCCAGCTGCGTCACGCCGAACGGCACGGCTGTCTTGCGCAGCGCCGCCGCCACCGGCTCATGGGCGATCGCGAATCCGACCCGCAGGCCGGCGAGGCCGTACGCCTTGGAGAAGGTCCGCAGGACGCAGACGTTGGGCCGGTCGCGGTACAGCTCGACGCCGTCCGGCACCTCGGGGTCGCGGATGAACTCGCGGTAGGCCTCGTCGAGCACCACCAGGACGTCTCCGGGGACCCGGTCGAGGAAGCGTTCCAGCTCCGCCCGCCGGACCACCGTGCCGGTCGGGTTGTTGGGGTTGCAGACGAAGATCAGCCGGGTGCGGTCGGTGATCGCGTCGGCCATCGCGTCCAGGTCGTGCACGTCACCGTCGGTCAGCGGCACCTGGACCGAGGTCGCGCCGCTGATCTGCGTGATGATCGGGTACGCCTCGAAGGACCGCCAGGCGTAGATCACCTCGTCGCCGGGGCCGGAGGTGGCCTGGACGAGCTGCTGGGCGACGCCGACGGAGCCGGTACCGGTGGCCAGGTGGGTCAGCGGCACGCCGAACCGCTCGGACAACTCGTTCATCAGCCCGGTGCAGGCCATGTCCGGGTAGCGGTTGAAGGTGCAGGCCGCTGCCGTCACGGTCTCCATCACGCCGGGCAGCGGCGGATAGGGGTTCTCGTTGGAGGACAGCTTGTAGGCCACCGGCCCGCCGGCCGCGGCCGGCTTGCCCGGCTTGTAGGTGGGGATCCCCTCCAGCTCGGCGCGAAGCTTCGGGCTCGTCTCGCTCACCGCAGTCCTCCTCGCGAAGACCGGCGGCCCATGACCGCCGCCGACATCCAATACTCCTCACCTTATGAGGATTCGACGCCGCTGCGTATAGCCACGACGAACCGGCGGACGCCGGCCCCCCGCGTCCCACCGGCATCAGGGGCATCGCTGTACGAAGGCGTACGAATTCGGGGGCGCGCTGCACATATATCTACGCGCCGGTGGTGTACGCCGTGGCGCGCGTCCCCCGTGCAGGTGAGTTGAGACCTCTTCGCAACCTCGACCCCTTGGCAGGTCCGCGCGGGCCGACAAGTCACGTACTGGCATGAGAGCGTTCAACGCCCTTGCTTTCAACGGCAATTGAGCCTTAATGATCATGCAGAAACGTGCCTGTCAACGCGTGCATATGCGTCCGCACTACCCCACCGCATGAGCCCTACTATCGGCTCGCCATGACAGCAGCAGGGAAGCACCAGGTGAGCCGCGCGGAAACCTCACGGCGAGGCAGCCGGCCGGGTCGGGCGGGTATCAGAGACGTGGCCGCCGCCGCCGGAGTCTCCATCACGACCGTCTCCGACGCCCTCAACGGCAAGGGCCGGCTCCCGGACGCCACCCGGCGCCACGTCCGAGAGGTCGCCGACCGGCTGGGCTACCGGCCCTCAGCCGCCGCCCGGACCCTCCGTACCGGGAAGTCGGGCCTCATCGGCCTGACCGTGACCACGTACGGGGATGAACCTTTCACCTTCACCGAGTTCGCGTACTTCGCCGAGATGGCGCGCGCCGCCACCTCCGCCGCGCTCGCCCGCGGATACGCCCTCGTCATCCTGCCCGCGACCTCCCGCCACGACGTCTGGTCGAACGTCGCTCTGGACGGCACGGTCGTCATCGACCCCTCCGACCAGGACCCCGTCGTCAGCGAACTGGTCCGGCAGGGCCTCCCGGTCGTCTCGGACGGCCGCCCGGCCGGTGCGCTGCCGGTCACGGCCTGGGTGGACAACGACCACGAGGCCGCCGTCCTCGGCATCCTCGACCACCTCGCCGACGCCGGCGCCCGCCGCATCGGCCTGCTGACCGGCACGACCACCGACACGTACACCCACCTGTCGACCACGGCGTACCTGCGCTGGTGCGAGCGCGTCGGCCAGGACCCGGTCTACGAGGCCTACCCGGCGCACGATCCGTGCGCGGGCGCCGTCGCCGCCGACCGGCTGCTCGCCCGGCCGGACCGCCCCGACGCCGTCTACGGACTGTTCGACCCGAACGGCACCGACCTGCTGGCCGCCGCCCGCCGCTACGGCCTGCGCGTCCCCGACGACCTGCTGCTGGTCTGCTGCAGCGAGTCCACCGTGTACGCCAACACCGAGCCGCCGATCACCACGCTCTCCCTGAAGCCGCGCCGGATCGGCACGGCGGTGGTGCAGCTGCTGATCGACGCCATCGAGGGATCGGAATCCGACCACCCGGTGGAGCAGGTGATACCGACGGAGCTGATCGTGCGCACGTCGTCCCAGCGGCGCCCGCCGCGCACGACGGTCAGCCCGCCGCGCTCACCCGAGGAGACATAGGTCCCCGACCGGGCCGGAGGAGGGTCCCGCTCTGGGGAGAAACGGGGCCGGTCCCCCGGAGAGAAGGAAGCGTTCTCGCGAAGAGAGGAAGAGCGAGGACGGTCACACGGTGGTCGAAGCCCGTCTCAATCGGGGCGAAAGCCGCGGTGAAGTGGAGTCTTGCTCCGATTCACCACCCCTGGGTCATCACATGGCGCGATCCGCATTCCTATGATGGGCCCACGACACCGACGGGCCGCTACGACCAGGCAGTCCGATGCGGTGCAGATGCGGCGCGATGGTGGAGGGGTCGATGACTCAGGGGGCCGGTCAGGGACCCGAGGTGGAGCGGACGGCGACGTTGCGCGACTTCCGGGTGCCCGCGTACGTCCACGAGACCGGTCCGTACGTCCACAGCGTCCACCCCGGCGAGGTGGCCCCGCCACCCGAGGAGACCTACCCCGAGGGATACACGCCGACCCAGCGCGACCTTCCCGTCGTCAACCGGGGTGACACTGTCCAGGTGACCGTCGACCCCGAGACCGCCGCCGCGCCCGCCATCACCGGACAGGGCCCGCTGTACGTCGTGGGCGACGTGCACGGCTACCTCGACCAGCTGGTGGCCGCCCTCCAGGAGAAGGGCCTGCTGGACGCCGCCGGCCACTGGTGCGCGGGCACCGCCCGGCTGTGGTTCCTCGGCGACTTCACCGACCGCGGTCCGGACGGCATCGGTGTCATCGACCTCGTGATGCGGCTGTCCGCCGAAGCCGCGGCGGCCGGCGGCTACTGCAAGGCGCTCATGGGCAACCACGAGCTGCTGCTGCTGGGCGCCAAGCGGTTCGGCGACACGCCCGTCAACTCCGGCGCGGGCACCGCCACCTTCCAGGCGGCCTGGCTGCTCAACGGCGGCCAGAAGACCGACATGGACCGCCTCCAGGACCACCACCTGCAGTGGATGGCCCGGCTGGACGCCGTCGAGGAGGTGGACGGCCACCTGCTCGTGCACTCCGACACCACCGCCTACCTCGACTACGGCCGCTCCATCGAAGAGGTCAACGACACCGTCCGCGAGACGCTCACGCGCAACGACGCGGACGAGGTCTGGGACCTGTTCCGCAAGTTCACCAAGCGGTTCTCCTTCCGTGACGAGGGCGGCGCCGCCGCCGTGCGCTCCCTGCTCGATACGTACGGGGGCACCCGCATCGTTCACGGCCACAGCCCGATCCCGTATCTGCTGGGCGAGGTCGGCTCCGAGGAGGACGAGGAGAGCACCGACCCCGTCGTCGAGGGACCGCACGTCTACGCCGACGGACTCGCCATCGCGATGGACGGCGGCGTGACCATGGCCGGAAAACTGCTGGTCCAGCAGCTGCCACTGGCCACGTGACCGTCCGCCGGGCGGGTGTGTCCCGCCAGTGGACCGGACCGGTGAAGGGCCAATTTCGGTAAACCCCCTGTCACCGCCCACCGTCACCGCTCTACCATCGGCTTATCCGTAGCAGGCTCCCCTCCGTTTCTGCCCGACGGCTCGTCAGCATGCCGAGCCACAAGCCCTACGGAGCATCGGGGGATGCAGATGAACAGCGTTCCGCAGCACCTGCTGAGTGAGGACCGCCAGGATTACGAGCGGATCCTCGATGAGGCGCTGCGCTCCGCACCACACCGCCCGGAACTGGCCGCCGTCGGACAGCGGCTCAACTCCGAACAGCTGCGCACGATGGCGCTGAACGCCACCGCGCTCATCACGGCCGCCGCGTCGGCCGAGTACCAGCACTACGTCAAGGTCCGCGACGAACTCCGTCAGCCGGCGTCGTCGAGCTCGCCGTCCGTGCGCGAGTCCGGCTCGGGTGAGCCGGGCGCGGGCGGGTCCGGGTTCGCGGCCACCATGGGGGAGGTCGCCGCCGAAACCGCCGGCGCCGGGGCCATCGCCGTCGTCGCCGTCCTGGCGCCCGTCCTGGCCGGGACCGCCGCGGCGATCTTCCTCCTGGTCGGCTACATCCTGCAGATGCTCGACCCGGACCAGGGGTTCGCCCGCACCATGCTCACCACGGGCTGGGTCTTCGGCGCCGTCACCGCGGTGGCGATCCTCGTCGCCGCCGTGGGACTGCTGCTCACCGCCCTGCGCAACAAGCCGACCGCCGAAAGCGGCCCCTACGGCGAGTTGCAGAGGGAGGTCGAGCAGGCCAGAGAGGCCTGGCGGGAAGCACTGGTGGAGCGCGGCATCCTGCCCTTCCTGCGGGAGGCCCTCGCCGACCCCGGCGCGGCCGCCGCGCTGCACCCCACGTCCACGACCGCGCCGGTCAGCCGCATGCCCCATCTCGGCTACGACCGCCCGGGCTTCAGCAGCCCGGACGACGGCAGCCGCGGCTCGCGGCCGAGTTTCAGCAGCCCGGACTACACCAGCCCGGACTTCGGCGGACCCGAGCACCAGCCGGAGTAGCCGTCGCTGCCCAGCCAGGGCGCCCGACGGTTTGCGCTCCCCTCGCGGGCACGAGCTCCAGGGAGCGCAATCCGGGCACCCCGGCCCGCCTTCCTCACAGGCGGCGGAGGACCTGTGCCTCCACCGCTCGACCACGCGGCGGCTGAAAGCGTGCACCAGCGCGAGGTGTTCCAGCGCGGGTGCCATCGGGCACACCGGTGGATCCGGTCGTCGCGGAGCAGGTACCGGACGGCTGCTGGAACAGCACGGCGCACACCATGCCGGGGACGGCGCCCACGGCGCCCGTGCCCACATCGATCCCGTCCAGGTCAGCGACCTTGGGGATCTCGGGCCGGGCAGGCGCCGCCGTGCTGGTTCCGTGACGGGCCGGGAGGCCCGGTCAGTCCGCGATGGGCAGATACACGCGGTTCCCGCTCGCCGCGAACTCCTTCGACTTCAGAGCCATGCCCTCCTCGATCTCGGTCCGGCTGCCGCCGTGCTCACGGCGGATGTCCTGCGAGATCTTCATGCTGCAGAACTTGGGACCGCACATCGAGCAGAAGTGGGCCGTCTTGGCGGGCTCCGCCGGGAGCGTCTCGTCGTGGAACTCCCGTGCCGTGTCCGGGTCGAGGGCCAGGTTGAACTGGTCCTCCCACCGGAACTCGAAACGGGCGTCGGACAGCGCGTCGTCCCACTCCTGCGCGCCCGGGTGCCCCTTGGCCAGGTCGGCCGCGTGGGCGGCGATCTTGTAGGTGATGACGCCGGTCTTCACGTCGTCGCGGTTCGGCAGGCCCAGGTGCTCCTTGGGCGTGACGTAGCAGAGCATCGCCGTGCCCCACCAGGCGATCATCGCGGCGCCGATGCCGGAGGTGATGTGGTCGTACGCCGGCGCGACGTCCGTGGTCAGCGGGCCGAGCGTATAGAACGGAGCTTCATCGCAGATCTCCTGCTGAAGGTCGATGTTCTCCTTGATCTTGTGCATCGGGACGTGGCCCGGGCCTTCGATCATGGTCTGTACGTGGAAACGCTTGGCGATGCGGTTGAGTTCCCCGAGCGTCCTCAACTCGGCGAACTGCGCCTCGTCGTTGGCGTCCGCGATGGAGCCGGGCCGCAGGCCGTCGCCGAGGGAGTACGTGACGTCGTACGCGGCGAGGATCTCGCAGAGCTCCTCGAAGTTCTCGTAGAGGAACGACTCCTTGTGGTGGGCGAGGCACCAGGCGGCCATGATCGAGCCGCCGCGGGAGACGATGCCGGTCTTGCGGTTCGCCGTCAGCGGCACGTACGCCAGGCGCACGCCCGCGTGGACCGTCATGTAGTCCACACCCTGCTCGGCCTGTTCGATGACCGTGTCCTTGTAGATCTCCCAGGTCAGTTCCTCGGCGCGGCCGTCGACCTTCTCCAGGGCCTGATACAGCGGCACGGTGCCGATGGGGACGGGGGAGTTGCGCAGCACCCACTCGCGCGTGGTGTGGATGTTGCGGCCGGTGGACAGGTCCATGACCGTGTCGGCGCCCCAGCGGGTCGCCCAGGTCATCTTCTCGACCTCCTCCTCGATGGAGGACGTCACGGCCGAGTTGCCGATGTTGGCGTTGACCTTCACCAGGAACCGCTTGCCGATGATCATCGGCTCGATCTCCGGGTGGTTGACGTTGGCCGGGAGTACCGCCCGGCCCGCCGCGATCTCGTCGCGCACGACCTCCGGCGACACGTTCTCCCGGATGGCCACGTACTCCATCTCGGGCGTGATCTCGCCGCGGCGGGCGTACGCGAGCTGGGTGACGGCCTTGCCGTCCCGGCTCCGCCGCGGCTGGCGCGGCCGCCCGGGGAAGACGGCGTCGAGGTTGCGCAGGCCGCCTCGGGGTGAGGTGTGCTTGATGCCGTCGTCCTCGGGACGGACGGGGCGGCCCGCGTATTCCTCGGTGTCGCCGCGGGCGATGATCCAGTTCTCGCGCAGCGGCGGCAGGCCCCTGCGGACGTCGGTCTCGACCAGTGGATCGGTGTACGGGCCGGATGTGTCGTACAGGGTGACCGACTGCCCGTTGGTGAGATGCACCTGACGGACCGGCACCCGCAGGTCAGGGCGGTTGCCCTCGACATACGCCTTGTGCCAGCCGATGGACTTCCCGGCCTCCTCGGACTGTCCGTCCTGAACGGAGGCAGGCGTGCGTGCGTCCTTGTTGGTCATGTGACCTACTCCCTACGCCGGCATTACCCGGTAACAGGTTCGGCGGTCGACGCAGCGGCTTCCGTCTGCCGACGTTCCGTGTGAAACATCACTCGACTTCGGTGATGTTTCATGTGAAACATCGCTGGGACGGAGGTCAGCGCCCTCTCAGCCCGGTGCTCCGAGCTCCCGCGTGTACAAAAGGTGCCTCCACGCTAGCGGCAATCTTGGCGCGGTGAACAGAGGGCCCCCGTCGTTCTTGCGATGATCGGTCGGTGACCACGACACAGCGCCCTCCGTACCCTCCGCCCGAACCGCCCCGCGGATCCGGCGCCGGACACGGCAACGGCCCTGGTGACGGCCGAGATGCCTCAGCCGGGGCCGGGCACGGTCCTGCCCGCGGACAGGGGCGCGGGCACGGCCAGCAGTCGGGGGGCGGGTCCGAGCCGCGGAACAGCAGCGGGCCCGCGCCGCGGGCCACGGGCGGATCCGGGCCGCCGAGCACCGGCGGACCCGGGCCGCTGGGCAACGGCGGGTACGCACCGCGCGCCGGTGGCGGGTACGCGCCCGACGGCGATGGCGCGTACGCGGCGCGGGGCGACGGCGGTCGCCACGGCCCGAGAAACGGCGGCGATCACGGGCGGCCGGGTTCCGGCAACGCGTACCAGCCGAGTTCCGGCAACGCGTACCAGCCGGGTTCCGGTGGCGGGTACGGCCGGGGAGACAGCGCCGGTCACGGCCACGGGCCCGCGTCCGGAGGTGGCCACGGCCATGGCCAGGGCGGCGGATACGGCGAGGGCGGCGGATACCGCCCGGGCGCCGGTGAACGCCCGGGTGACGCTTTCGGTGGCGGTCAGGGCTCGGGCTCCCCCGGGCCGGGTTCCGGCCCCGGGGGCGGCGGTCAGGGCCCCGTGCCCGGCGGCGGTGGTCAGGGCGCCGGTGGCGATGACGGCCACGGTCACGGCCACGGGCCCGTGCCCGGCGGCGGACACGGTCACTCGCACAGCCACGGTCCGGCCACGCCCGTCTCGATGCATCTGCGCAAGGTCATCGCGGCGATCCTGATCCCGTTCGCCGCGGCCGTGCTGGTCGGTCTCGCCGTGCTCTGGCCCGGCGGCGCCCCCGAGCACGAGCGCACCGGCGTCGGTTTCGACCGGCAGACGCAGCAGGCCACGGTCACCGAGGTCGTGGACGTCAGCTGCAAGGAGGCCGGGGCGTCGGGGGTCCCGCCGACCGGTGACACCTCCACCGCCGAGGGCTCCTCAGCGGTGCAGCAGGAGAACGGCACCTGCAAACGGGCGACGATCCGGGTCGACAGCGGCAAGGACAAGGGCCGCACCTTCACCGAGATCGTCCAGCCGGACCAGTCCCGCCAGTTGGAGAAGGGCCAGGAGGTCGTGGTCGCCTACGAGCCCTCGGCGCCCAGGGACCTTCAGTACTCGGTCACGGACGTCAACCGGCGGGTGCCGCTGGCGCTGCTCGCCGGCATCTTCGCGCTGGCGGTCGTGGCCGTCGGGCGGCTGCGGGGCGTCATGGCGCTGGTCGCCCTGGCCATCAGCTTCATGGTCCTGAACCTGTTCATCCTGCCCGCGATCCTGCAGGGCTCGAACCCGCTGGTCGTGGCGGTGGTCGGCGCGAGCGCCATCATGCTCATCGCCCTCTACCTGTGTCACGGCCTGTCCGCACGGACGTCCGTGGCGGTGCTCGGCACCCTCGTCTCGCTGCTGCTGATCGGCGTCCTCGGCTCGGTGTTCATCGGCTGGGCCGCGCTCACCGGCAACACCGACGACAACACCGGTCTCATCCACGGGCTCTACCCGACGATCGACATGAGCGGTCTGCTGCTCGCCGGCGTCATCATCGGCTCGCTCGGCGTCCTCGACGACGTGACGGTCACCCAGACGTCCGCGGTCTGGGAGTTGCACGAGGCGAATCCGTCGATGGGCTGGCGCGGGCTGTACCGCGCGGGCATCCGGATCGGCCGCGACCACATCGCCTCGGTCGTCAACACGCTCGTCCTCGCGTACGCGGGCGCCGCGCTGCCGCTGCTCCTGCTGTTCTCCATCGCGCAGAGCGGTGTGGGCACGGTGGCCAACAGCGAACTGGTCGCGGAGGAGATCGTGCGCACGCTGATCGGTTCGATCGGTCTGGTCGCGTCGGTGCCGGTCACCACGGCCCTGGCGGCGCTGGTGGTCTCGGCCGACCGGCCGGGAGCGGAACCCGCGGTGGAGACCGCCACGGTGCGCGCGGGGCGGGGCCGGCGCCGCAAGCGCTGATCCCTCCGGGGGGGGGACGCACACGGAGAAGCGTTCCTGCACGGCTCGGCGGCGTCCGGTGAAGCGTTACTCCACCACGCCGCCGGCCGGGTCTCACCCGGCGCCCTGCTCCGCGAGGATGCGGTCGAGGGCCTCGTCGAGGTGGGCGTCGAAATCGGCGAGCGAACCCTCCTGGCCCAACGGGACCAGCTTGTCCGTGCGATCGAGAAAGGCGACCAGCGGTGCCGTCGAGGACCTGAACAATGCCTGGTCGCTGCCCACCTGAAGGCGGATCAGCACCTCGCCCAACGCGTCCGGTTCGACCGGCGTGACCCGCACATCGCCCTCGCCGCACGGTCTGCCGACGCCGTCGATCAGCAATTCCCGCCCGAAAGCCCAGGTCACCGGGGCATCACCGGGCAAGTGAAAGGTCAGCCGCACGGCATAGGGATCACTGGTCTCATAGCGCAGCTCCACCGGAATGCGAAAGGAGAGCTCCTCGGACACGAGGAAGCTCATCATGACCTCTGCTTGTACGGACTCGCGCATCGCTAACCCCGTCATTCGCCGTCGACTGGCCGGGTACGAACCTCTGACATCTGGTGGAATCTTGCTGAACGTACACACCAGATCACAAGGAGTGAGTTTTCACATACTGATAGAGAGCGCGAGCGAGCCGATGAGCCGCCCGATCTCGTTCTGCAACTGCCGGGCCGCGGGCAGCAGGCGGTCGGACTGGTGGGCGGGCAGGGAGATGGCCACCGTCGCGGCGGTGGTGCCCAGGGTCAGCGGGATCGCCGCGCACACCGCGCCCAGCGCGTACTCCTGACGTTCGATCACCGGTTCCATCCGGCGGATCCGCTCCAGGCGCCGCAGCAGGCTGTGGTTGTCCCGCACCGTGTACGGCGTGAGGGGCTGCACCGGGTAGCGGTCCAGGTGGTCGCGGCGGGCCTCCTCGTCCAGCTGGGACAGCAGGCACTGCCCGATGGCGTGGGCGTGCCCCGTCTCCCGGAAGCCGGCCCACTCCTCGACGGCGGGGTTGGCGGGCGTGTCGGAGACGCACATGACCTCGATCTCGCCCTCGCGGTAGACCGCGTAGTACACGGGCGCGCCGAGCGCGTCCCGCCAGCGCGCGAGGGCGTCCACGACCGTGCTGCGACGTTTCTGCCGTGCTCCGCTGCTGCTCAGCAGCTCGGCCGCGGCCCCGAGGAAGAACAAGCCCTTGTCCCGGCGCAGATAGCCCTCGTGCACCAGCGTGCGCAGCAGGTGGTACGTCGTGGGCAGCGCCAGCCCGGTCTCGCGGGCCAGTTGCTTGGCGGGGGCGCCGTACTCGTGCCGGGCGACGGTCTCCAGCAGACGCATCGCGCGCTGCACGGATCCGATGAGGGTCGCCGGGGGCGGGGAGGGGGGTGGGGGCGCGGAGGGGACCGCCGATCTGGGTTGCGCGGGGACGGTGTGGAGGTGGACAGGGGCGGTGTCAGCCGGGACCAAGGGTCACTCCCGAGGCGCGAGGGGGCAGCCCGTGCGGGGAACACGGGTGGGGGTGTACGCCGCTCGCGGGGATGTCCCCGCGTCGAGTTCCGGACTCTATTCGTCTGCTACCGCGCGCAGACCGCCCCGAGGGGAAACTTCCCCCGGCCGAGGGAACCGGTGATTCCAGGCGTTTCCCGCTACCCCCACCGGTTTCCCATCCGTCTCACCAGTCGCTGCGCGACGAGGAGCGGGCCGTGAACTTCCGTACGACGTACATCAGTCCTCCGACCAGCGCCACGAAGACCAGCACCTTGAAGAGCAGTCCGATGACGAAGCCCACCACGCTGGCGATCAGCCCTCCGAACACGACGAGGGCGATGACCGGCACCGCGACCCACTTCACCCACCACGGCAGTCCCGCGAAGATCTCTCGCATCGCCCTCGTCCTCACCTCTCCGCCCGCTCGAGTGCCGGGTCCTGTCGGTCCTTGATGTCCTGCACTCGATGCTAGGTCCGGGACGGGGTGCCACGGGGGCCCCGCACCCCTTGTCCTCCCCTGACCGGTCCCCTAGGGAACCCGGGGACGGCCCCTCAGCTCTCCGGCGGAGAGAAGACCACCATGACCCTCAGGTCCTCGGTGATGTGGTGGAACTTGTGGGCCACGCCGGCCGGCACGTAGATCACGCTGCCCCGCGCCACCTGGGTCGTCTCCATGCCCACCGTGATCGCGGCCCGGCCGCTCACCACGAAGTAGACCTCGTCCTGATCGTGCGGTTTCTGTGGATCCTGCGCGCCCGCGTCCAGGGCGTACAGGCCGACCGACATGTTCCGCTCCCGCAGAAACTGCAGGTAGGCGCCGTCGTTGGCGGCACGCTCCGCCTCCAGTTCATCCAGCCGGAATGCCTTCATCGCCTGGTCCGCCCCTGCCTCTTGTGCCCTTGTCCGATCAGGTCTGCCACGATCAGACACATGAAGAATTTCCTAGTCAAGACGATCGCCAACGCGGGTGCCCTGGCGGTCGCCGTCTGGCTGCTCGACAAGATCACCCTGACCGGTGACAGCACGGGCAAGAAGGTCGGCACCCTGATCGTCGTCGCGCTGCTCTTCGGCCTGGTGAACTTCCTGGTCAAGCCGGTCGTCAAGCTCCTCAGCCTGCCGCTGCTGATCCTGACCCTGGGTCTGTTCACCCTGGTCGTCAACGCGCTGATGCTGCTGCTCACCTCGTGGCTGGCCGACGTGCTCGACCTGAGCTTCCACGTGGAGGGCTTCTGGACGGCCGTCCTGGGCGGCCTGATCATCTCGGTCGTCTCCTGGGCGCTGCACGTCGTCCTGCCCGACGAGGACTGAGCACTCATGACGTACCGGGTCTGTTTCGTCTGCACGGGCAACATCTGCCGCTCCCCGATGGCCGAGGCCGTCTTCCGCGCGCGGGTCGCGGAGGCCGGGCTCGACGACGCCGTCGAGGTGGACAGCGCCGGCACCGGTGGCTGGCACGAGGGCGACGGCGCCGATCCGCGCACGGTGGCGGTGCTGGAGGAGAACGGCTACTCCGCGCACCACACGGCCCGGCAGTTCCAGCCGTCGTGGTTCTCCCGCCTGGACCTGGTGATCGCCCTGGACGCCGGCCACCTGGGGGCGCTGCGCCGTCTCGCGCCGACGGAGCAGGACGCGCGCAAGGTGCGGCTGCTGCGCTCGTACGACCCCGCCGCCGGCGACGACCTCGACGTGCCGGACCCGTACTACGGGGGTCCGGAGGGCTTCGAGGAGTGTCTTGAGATGGTGGAGGCGGCGAGCAGCGGTCTGCTCGCCGCAGTGCGCGAGGACATGGAGGGACGGGCGGCATGAGCGAATCCGCGACGGGTGGACGGGACGGAACGACGGGCAACGCGGGCCGGGCGGCCGCGGGACCCGGTGACGGCACGCGCGCCGTGCGGGCGGGACTGCCCGAGGCGGTCAAGTACGAGCCCACCCTGCCCGGTCCCGTGTTCGCCGCCCACTTCCACCTGCCGGGCGAGCCGACCGGCCCCTACACCTACGGCCGGGACGAGAACCCCACCTGGACGCTGCTGGAGCGCGCCGTCGCCGAGCTGGAGGCGCCCGGCCAGGACGATGCCGAGACGCTCGTCTTCGCCTCCGGCATGGCCGCGACCTCCGCGGTGCTCTTCTCCCAGCTGCGCGCCGGGGACGTGTGCGTGCTGCCCTCCGACGGCTACCAGGCGCTGCCGCTGGTCCGCGCCCAGCTGGAGACGTACGGCATCGAGGTGCGTACCGCGCCGACCGGCGGCGACGCCCAGCTCGACGTGCTGGACGGCGCGAAGCTGCTGTGGATCGAGACGCCGTCGAACCCGGGGCTCGACGTGTGCGACATCAGGCGGCTCGCCGAGGCGGCGCACGCGCGGGGTGCGCTGGTCGCCGTCGACAACACACTCGCGACCCCGCTCGGCCAGCGCCCGCTGGAGCTCGGCGCCGACTTCGCGGTGGCCAGCGGCACCAAGCAGCTCACCGGTCACGGCGACGTCCTCCTCGGCTATGTCGTGGGCCGTGACGCCGAGGCCATGGCCGCCGTGCGCCGCTGGCGCAAGATCGTCGGGGCGATTCCGGGGCCCATGGAGGCCTGGCTGGCGCACCGTTCGATCGCGACGCTGCAGATGCGGGTCGACCGGCAGTGCGCGACGGCGCTGACGGTCGCCGAGGCGCTGCGCGCGCGGCCCGAGGTGTCCGCGCTGCGCTACCCCGGGCTTCCCGAGGATCCCTCGCACCGGATCGCCGTGCGGCAGATGCGGCGGTTCGGCTGCGTGGTGTCGTTCACGCTGCCCACGCGCGCGCGTGCCGACCGTTTCCTCGAGGCCCTGCGGCTCGTGGACGACGCGACCAGCTTCGGCGGTGTGCGGTCCACGGCCGAACGGCGCGGGCGCTGGGGCGGGGACGCCGTGCCGGAGGGCTTCATCCGCCTGTCGGTCGGGGCCGAGGACCCGGACGACCTGGTGGCGGACCTCCTGCGCGCCCTGGACGCGTCGGCCTCCTGACCTTCCCCGCGGGCGGTCCGAGCCTCCCCCCTCGTGGTTCGGACCGCCCCCCGGTTCCGCGCGCAAGAACCGCGCGACCAAGGCTAGTTGACTCTCTGTCAGTGTCCAATCACCGTAGCGACAGAGACCTATCGACTTATTTATAGTTGGGCGCGGCCGGGGGCCGGAGCGGGGGCGACGAGGGGAGAGCGTCAGTGGATCTGGCCTTGCTGCGGACCTTCGTGACCGTGCACCGGGCCGGCTCCTTCACCCGCGCCGCCGCCCTGCTCGGCCTCTCCCAGCCGGCCGTCACCTCGCAGATCAGGACCCTGGAACGGCAGCTGGGCCGCCCCCTGTTCCTGCGGCAGGCCCGGGGCGTGACCCCGACCAGCATCGGCGACGAGCTCGCCCACAAGGCCGCTCCGCATCTCGACGCCCTGGTGGAGATCACCGAGACCGGCCTCGACGACGAGTCGTCCTTACGGACGCTGCACCTCGCGGGGCCCCCGGAGTTCACCGCCGAACGAGCCCTGCCCGCGCTCACCGAGCTCACCGGCGAGGACGGGCAGGGCTTCGCGCTGCGTGTCTCCTTCGGGAACGCCGAGGAGATTCTGGAAGGGCTTTCCGCCGGACATCATGATCTGGCCATCAGCACGGCCCGTCCACGCGGTGCGCTGCTCACGGCGACTGCGCTCTGCGACGAGGAGCACGTCCTGGTCGCCGCCCCCCGCTGGGCCGAACAGATCGGCGCCGGGCAGCCGGACCGCAAGCCGGAGCCGTCCCTGGAGCAGGTCCCCGTGGTGGAGGTGCACGAGTCGCTGCCCTTCGTCTCCCGCTACTGGGCCTCCGTCTTCGACTCGCGCCCGGCCGCCCCGGGCACGGTCGTCGTGCCCGACCTGCGCGCGGTCCTCGCGTGCGCGATCGCGGGCGCGGGCCTGGCGGTGCTGCCGCGGTATCTGTGCGCCGCCGCACTGGAACGGGGCGACGTCGTCGCGCTGCACGAGCCGCCGGTGCCGCCCCTGCGGACGTACTTCCTGGTGGTCCGGACCGGAACCATGGCCATGCCGCACATCGCCCGAGCGCACGACTGGTTGCAGCGGGCAGCCGACGAGTGGTGCTGAGGCTCCGCGGGCGGAATCGCCGGAGGGCGGGGCACCGCACCCCGTGAACGAGGTGCGCAGGGCGCCCGCTCCGGGTCGCTCGGCATGGCCTTTCACTCCGGGCGCCCGGCCGGTGTCCTGTCGCGATGTTTCACGTGGAACCAGCCGGGCCACATTTCCCCCATGACCGTCCGACCCGTGGTCAAGCGCACCGCCCGCGCCGTTCTTCTGGACGGTGACGACCTGATCCTGATCAAGCGCACCAAGCCGGGCATCGATCCCTACTGGGTCACGCCCGGCGGCGGGGTCGAGCCCGACGACCCGACCGTCGTCCACGCCCTGCACCGGGAGGTGTACGAGGAACTCGGCGCGAAGATCGCCGACGTGGTGCCCTGCTTCGTGGACACCGTGGAGCACATCGGGGACGACGGCGGCGCGACCGGAGTGAAGGTGCAGCACTTCTTCGTCTGCCGGCTGGAGTCCATGGACCCCTCCCTCCGGCACGGCCCCGAGGTCGACGAACCCCTCGGCGAGTACGAAATCGTGCGTGTGCCCTTCACCCGGGTCGGGATCGCCTCCGTGCACCTCGTTCCGCTGTCGCTGCGGCACTACCTCGACGGCAACATCGAGGGTGTGCGGGCCATGCACGCACCCGACCTGGGCTGAACCCGGCGCCGGATCACTCGCCGGCCGAGACCAGTTCCTCGACGGAGTCGTGCCGTATGCGGTTCGGCGGGATGCCGATGTCCCGCAGGGCGTCCACACCGCTGCGGATCATCCCGGGCGGGCCCGACAGGTAGGCGTCGAACTCGTTCCACGGCCCGTAGGCCCGTATGGCGTCCGGGAGCTGCTGGTGCGCCTGCTGGTCGATGATCGCGCGGACCGAGAGCCAGGGATGGGTCTGTTGGAGGCGGAGCATCGTGTCGATGTCGTACAGGTCGTGGTCGGTGCGGGCGCCGTAGAACACCTCGACCGGACGGCGCTCCCCGTGCTCGGCGACGTCCTCGACCAAGGCCTTGATGGGTGCGATGCCGGTACCGCCGCCCAGGCAGAGCAGACCGCTGTCGGTGGTGTGGTCGACGGTCATGGAACCGGCGGGCGGGCCGAGCCGGATGATGTCACCGGGCCGGGCGCGGTGCACCAGGGCGTTGGAGACCCAGCCGGCCGGGACGGCCTTCACGTGGAACGACAGCAGTCCGTCGGAGCGGGGCGCCGAGGCGAAGGAGTAGTGCCGCCAGATCCGGGGCCACCAGGGGGTCTCCACGCTGGTGTACTGCCCGGCGAGGAAGGGGTACGGCTGGTCGGGGCGGACGGTGACGACCGCGACGTCCGGGGTTCTGAGCTCGTGCGCGACGACCTCGGCGTACCACCAGGCCGGGGCCCGCAGTTCGTCCGCGGCCGCCGCGTCGATCATGATCTGGGAGATGGTGGTGTAGGTCCGGACCCAGGCCGCCTCCATCTCCTCGTCCCAGACCCCGGCGGCGTACTTGCTCAACGCGCCGATGAGGCATTCGCCGACGGCCGGGTAGTGCTCGGCCCTGGTGCCGTACTTCCGGTGGCCCCGGCCGAGGTTCTGGAGGTAGTCGACGAGCACGTCGGTGTTGTCGATGTGCTCGGCGGCCGTGAGCAGCGCCCGGAGCAGCCGGTCCCGCTGGGTGTCCATCGCGGCGGGGAACAGCGACCGCAGATCGGGGTGGCGGACGAAGAGCAGCGCGTAGAAGTACGAGGTGACCTTGTCGGCGACGGGACCGACCTCGGCCATGGCACGGCGGACGAGGAGGGCGTCCGGGGACGCCTGGGGAGCTGGAGCGGCCGGGCCTCGGGTCGGCGCCGGCGCGGGCCGCTGGGCAGGGACACGTGAGGCGGCGGGAGGAACCACGGCCGAGGCGAACGGCGCCGGGGTGAGCGCCGTGGGCGCGGGGCCGGGCGACGAGGCCGCGGCGTGCTGCGCGGTCCCGGACGACGGAGCGTGCTGCGCTGCGACGGGCGTCCGCGCGGGTATCGCGTCCGCGGACGCGTGCTCCTGGCGCGGCGGGCCGGTGAGTGCGCTGCCGGCCGGTGCCGAGGGCGGCGGTGCCGTGCCGTCGGCAGGGGCCTCCGGAGGGGGCGTGGGCCGGCCCACCGGGCGTATCGTCGCCGGGCGGCGTCCCTCTGCCGCGGGACCGGGCTCGCTGCCCGGCTCCGGCTTCTTGCGGGGCGTGAACCAGCCGCCCCCGCCGCCGGAAGTGCCGTTGTCGGCCGACGTGGTGGTCGGAGCGTCCATGGTGTGCCTCGCCTCGAGCATCTTTCGGTCGGTCTGCGCACTTCCCTGGTCGGAAGGTGCCTGCTTTCCCCCGTGGACGGGCCGTGTTCCCGTCCTTGTCGCGGCCAATGCGGCCACATTCAACCCGTGTCCCGACTCCGTACGGACAAGTAAGGCGAGAGTGTGACATTGCCCGCAGTGCTTCCTGCGAGCTTCCCACTCGCCTGGGCGGTTCTCGTCGCATTACCGGAAACGCGGGTCTTCGATCTCTCCGTCCCTTTACGCTGCATTGCCCTGCGCTCGGTCCACACAGAAACGGGTCATCCGTCCCTGACGCGAACCGGAGTCGACCCTACCGGCCCGCGCCGTGCACACAAGTCCCCCCTTCCCTCGTCACGAATGAGGGCGGTACGCGAATCGTCAGAGGGGTCAACCAACAGGCCTAAAAGACGCATTGGGCGTTCCCTTCGGTCACCTGCTGTTCTCGCGTGTTTCACGTGAAACAGGCGGGGGGTGTTCGCACGCACCGCATGCGACTGCAACTGGCCAAAAGCTCGTACGCTTCCTCCGAAACAGGTGGACGCCGGGGGCTTCTGTCGGACAGCCTGACCTGCGTGTCGACTCCTTCCCTTGCCGCTCTGCCCATCCGCCGTCTGACGCTCCGGGATCTCACCGCCTGCGCCGACTTGTCCGAGGACCGGGGGTGGCCACGGGAGGAGCACAAGTGGGGCTTCCTCCTCACGGCCGGAAAGGGGTGGGGCATCGACGATCCCGACGGCGGCCTGGTGAGCGCCTGCGTCGTCACCGAGTACGGACCGCACGAGCGCCCGGCCCTCGCCGCGATCGGCATGGTCCTGGTCGCCGGACGGCACGCCCGGCAGGGCGTCGGACGCCGGCTGATGCGTCACGTGATCTCCGCGATGGGCACCACGCCCCTCACCCTGCACGCGACGCCGTACGGTCGCCCGCTCTACGAGGAACTCGGTTTCAAGGTCACCGGGCGGGCGGAGATGGTGGTGGGGCGCTTCATGCCCGGTGGGCCGGAGCCGGAGGTCGCCACCCGTGCCGCGACCGCCGAGGACCTGACGGCGATCCTGCGGCTCGACGAGCAGGTCTTCGGGACCGACCGGACGCACATCGTCACCCGGCTGCCCGCCTTCGCCGACCAGTTGCGCGTGGCCGAGGAGGGCGGGCGGATCGTCGGCTACGCGGCGGCCTGGCCCAACATGCACACACACGTCGTCGGCCCGCTCATCGCCCGGGACACAGGGGTGGCCCGGGCACTCATCGCCTCTCTGGCCGCCCACACCGACCGCCCGCTGCGCACCGACATCGACGTGCGGCACGAGGAACTGCTCGCCTGGGTGAAGGAGCGCGGCCTGGAGTCCGTGGCCTTCAACGCGGTGATGGCGTACGGCATCACGGAACTGCCCGGTGACTGGAGCCGGCGCTTCGCTCCGGTCACGGTCGCGGCGGGCTGACCGGCTGCGGCACGCCGAACGCCGGTTCCCCGGGCTTCGGGGAACCGGCGTCGCGGTCCGAGGCTCAGACGCGTCGGACGAGAGCCTCCACGGCGGCCGTGGCGAAGGCGTGGTCCTGCTCCGGGGCCCCGCCGCCCACACCGATCGCGCCGATCAGCCGGCCGTCGCGCTGCACCGGCACGCCGCCCGCGATGAACAGCAGCGGCCGGTCGAGCGCGGTGGGCAGGGTGTGGAACAGGCCTCCGGGCTGGACGGCGTCGACGAGGTCGGCGGTGGGCGCGTTCAGCTGGAGCGCCGTGTAGGCCTTGCGGGTGCTGGTCTCACCGGAGATCAGCACGGCTCGGTCGTCGCGCCGGAAGGCGAGCAGGTGCCCGCCCGCGTCCAGGACGGTGACGCTGACGGTGACACCCGCGGCTTCGGCGGCACGGCTCGCGGCGGCGACGAGGGCGTCGGCGTCCTGGGTGGTCAGCGGGGCGACGGCGGTGGTAGTGCTCATGAGGTGGTTCTCCTGAGGGACGTGAGGGTGGGAGGGGTCGGGTTGTTCAGTGGTGGACGGCGGTCCGCTGCTCCGCGGGCGCGGACCCGGTGACGACGGTGCCGGTCGTTCCGGTGCGGCGCTCCAGGGCGGCCGAGAGGACGGCCAGCAGCAGGGCTCCCGCCGCGAGGGCGGCACCGACCCAGTTGGGGGCGGTGTAGCCGAGGCCCGCCGCGATCACCAGGCCGCCGAGCCAGGCGGACAGCGCGTTGCCGAGGTTGAAGGCGCCGATGTTCACGGCGGAGGCCAGGGTCGGGGCGCCGTGCGCCTGGTCGAGGACCCGCTTCTGGAGCGGCGGGACGGTGGCGAAGCCCAGGGCACCGATCAGCGCGATCGTGACGGCCGACAGGAACTTGTCGTGCGCGGTGAGGGTGAACAGTGCCAGGACGACGGCCAGGGCGCCCAGGGAGACGTACAGCATGGGCATCAGGGCGCGGTCGGCGAACCTGCCGCCGACAAGGTTGCCGCCGACCATGCCGAGGCCGAAGAGGACCAGCAGCCAGGTGACCGAACCGTCGGCGAAGCCGGCGACGTGGGTCATCATCGGCGCGATGTAGGTGATGGCGGCGAAGACACCGCCGAAGCCGAGGACGGTCATCGCCATCGCGAGCAGCACCTGCACGTTCTTGAAGGCGGCCAGCTCGTGCCGGAGGCGCACCCCTTCCGGCTTGGGCATGTCGGGGACGAGCCGCGCGATGCCGAGCAGGCCGATGACGCCGAGGGCGGCGACGATGCCGAAGGTCACCCGCCAGCCGACGGACTGCCCGACGAGCGTGCCGAGCGGGACGCCGACGACGTTGGCGACGGTCAGCCCGGTGAACATCATCGCGATGGCTCCGGCCTTCTTGTCCGGGGCCACCAGGTCGGCCGCGACGACCGAGCCGATGCCGAAGAAGGCGCCGTGGGCCAGCGAGGCGACGATCCGGCCGATCAGCATGACGCCGAAGGCGGGGGCGAGGGCCGAGAGCACGTTGCCCACGATGAACAAGCCCATCAGCAGCATCAGCATCCGCTTGCGCGAGATCTTGGTGCCGAGGACGGTCATCAGCGGGGCACCGAACATGACGCCGAGCGCGTAGCCGGTGACCAGGTATCCGGCGG
Organism: Streptomyces sp. DT190; assembly: GCF_049846985.1. Lineage (NCBI taxonomy): Bacteria > Bacillati > Actinomycetota > Actinomycetes > Kitasatosporales > Streptomycetaceae > Streptomyces > Streptomyces sp. DT190. The sequence goes on from NZ_JBNCNM010000002.1 coordinate 200,592, forward strand.
TGGGGATGGACACCCCGTAGTCGCCCGCGACCTCGGGCAGCAAGCCCATGATCACGAACTCTGTCGTTCCGATCCCGAAGGCCCCGATCGCGAGGGCCAGAAGCGCGAGAGGCATGGAGGGGTTACCTTCCCAGAAGATTGCAGGAGCGCTTTGCGTGCGTCCACAATAGTTGCACACGCGGGCTATATGCAACCGCCGTCTATTGCGTCGAGTGTTCTATCCTGGATGTCAGCCGCTCCGGGACGGAGGACCCCCATGACAGCGACGGACCCCGCGCTCACCGCCCTCGCCCAGGGCTGGTGCGCCCTCTCCCTGCTCCACGGGAGGATCGAGGCCCACATAGAACGCGCCCTGCAGGCACAGCACGACCTGAGTGCGCGCGAGTACTCCCTGCTGGACGTGCTGAGCCGGCAGCACGACGGCGACGGAGGACATCTGCAGATGAAGCAGGTCGCCGACGCGGTCGTCCTCAGCCAGAGCGCCACCACACGGCTGGTGACCCGCCTCGAGGACCGCGGGCTCCTGGAGCGCCATCTGTGCCCCACCGACCGCCGGGGCATCTACACGAACGTCACCGAGGCGGGCCTGAAGCTGCTGGAAGCGGCCCGGCCGACCAATGACGCCGCCCTGCGCGAGGCCCTCGACGCAGCGGCGAAGAACCCCGAGCTGGCGCCGCTGGTCCGGGTCGTCGAGACACTGAAGGCCCCGGTGCCCGCGTAAGCCGCCTCGGCATCGCTGCGTAGGGTGCCGCCCATGGGAGATCTCGAAGTACGCAGCGCCGTAGCCGACGACGTCCCGGCGATCGTCGCCATGCTCGCGGACGACCCGCTGGGCGCACAGCGCGAGTCACCGGACGACCTCGCCCCGTACCTGACCGCGCTGGAGCGGCTCACCGCCGACCCGAACCAACGCCTGGTCGTGGCGGTCCGCGAGGGTCGCGTCGTCGGCACGCTCCAGCTCACGATCATCCCCGGGCTGTCCCGGCGGGGCGCGACCAGGTCGATCATCGAGGGCGTCCGCGTGCACGCCGACGAACGCGGCAGTGGTCTGGGGTCCCAGCTCATCGAGTGGGCGATCGACGAGTCGCGGAAGGCGGGGTGCCGGCTGGTCCAGCTGACCTCCGACACGTCCCGCACCGACGCCCACCGGTTCTACGAGCGGCTCGGCTTCACGGCCTCCCACACAGGCTTCAAGCTCCAGCTCTGACCGGTGGACGGGAGCGCCCGTGTTTCACGTGAAACACGGGCGCTCGATCCTGTCTCTGCCGCGCTCAGCCGATCCCGCGCCAGCCCTGGGGATCGACTCCACCCGGCACCGGAGCCGTCTCGTCGTACGGCTGACGCGTGAACACGAACGAGCCGAGGTCCAGGTGGCTCACGGAGCCGTCCGGCCTTCGTACGGCCCTGAGCAGCTCTCCGGCGTAGTAGCCCTCCAGGCCGGTCCAGGTCCCGTCGCCATTCGGGCGGAAGCGCGAGCGGCGCCCGTTCCCGGACAGCGGCTCCAGCGACGCGAGTCCGTCGGCCGTGAGCCGCAGGGCGAAGGCGTGCGTGCCCCAGTACCACTGACCCGCCAGTTCCAGCGCGGCCGGATCCACCGCGCGCATCGGGGTCCACGGGGCGGGGATGCGCGGCTCGGCCTCGGCGACGATCCGCACGAGATCGGCGGCGACCGCCGACACCGCGGGACCCGAGGTGCAGTTGGCCAGGACGACCGCCACCACGTCGTCCTCCACGCTGATGCTCACGTTCGCCAGGAAGCCCGGCAGGGACCCGCTGTGCCCCACGAGCAGCCGGCCGTGCCGGTGCTGGATCTGCATGCCGAGGCCGTAGGCGTCACCGGACATCACGTCCACGGCCTCCGCCGGCGCCGACGGTGTCCGCATCTCCCGCAGGGACTCGGGGCCGAGCACCCGTTCGTCGCCCCGCACCAGGAAGGACGCGAACCGCGCCAGATCCGCGGTGGTGGACCAGAGCTGGCCTGCGGCTGCCATACGGCCGAGGTCCTCGGCGGGCTCGGGCAGCAGCACGTCGGCCCACGGATGCACGGCCCACCCGCCCGCATGCGGAGCCCGCGGTCGCACGCTCGTCCGGTCGAGGCCCAGGGGGTCGAGCACTTCTCGCCGTAGTGCCTCCTCCCAGGAGGTCCCCCGCAGTTCCTCGACGAGTGCGCCCAGCAGCGTGTAGCCCGGGTTCGAGTAGTGGTGCCGTCGGCCGACGGGGTGCAGGAAAGGCTGCTCGCCCAGGACGTCGGACAGTTCCGGCCGCAGGGATCCCGAGGTGCGCTCCCACCAGGGGGCGGGCGACTCGGCGGCCAATCCGCCCGTGTGCGCCAGCAGTTGGGCGATCGTGACCTCCCCCGCGCCCGTGCCCGGCAGGTGCTTCTCCAGCGGATCGCCGAGTGCGAGCAGTCCTTCGTCGCGCAGACGCATCACGAGGACGGCGGTGAAGGTCTTGGTGATCGAGCCGATCCGGTACTGCACGGTGTCGTCGGGCCCGTGCCCCTCCACCGAGGTCCGGGCTCCGTGCCACACCGTACGGCCGCCCCGGGCGACGGCCGCGACCAGCGACGGTGCCCGCCCCTCGGCCTGTGCCACGGCGATCCGGTGCAGCAACGCACGCCGTGTGGCGGGAAGCAGCTCTTCCTGAGATGTCGTCATGGGCCCAGTCCATCCGGCCCGCTCCCGGGAGTCGACTTCTTTTCGCCGCGCGGCGTGGATCAGGTCTGCGCCATGTCCACGAACCGCGAGTAGTGGCCCTGGAAGGCGACGGTGATCGTCGCCGTCGGGCCGTTTCGGTGCTTGGCCACGATCAGGTCCGCCTCACCCGCGCGGGGCGACTCCTTCTCGTAGGCGTCCTCGCGGTGCAGCAGGATGACCATGTCGGCGTCCTGCTCGATGGAGCCCGACTCACGCAGGTCGGAGACCATGGGCTTCTTGTCCGTGCGCTGCTCGGGGCCACGGTTCAGCTGGGAGAGCGCGATGACCGGGATCTCCAGCTCCTTGGCGAGCAGCTTGAGGTTACGGGACATGTCCGAGACCTCCTGCTGCCGGCTCTCCGCCCGCTTGGACCCGCCGGACTGCATCAGCTGGAGGTAGTCGATGACGACCAGTCTCAGGTCGTTGCGCTGCTTGAGGCGCCGGCACTTGGCGCGGATCTCCATCATCGACAGGTTCGGGGAGTCGTCGATGTAGAGCGGGGCCGCCGACACGTCCGGCATCCGCCGGGCCAGTCGCGTCCAGTCCTCGTCCGTCATCGTGCCGGAGCGCATGTGGTGCAGGGCGACCCGGGCCTCGGCGGACAGCAGGCGCATCGCGATCTCGTTGCGGCCCATCTCGAGCGAGAAGATCACGCTCGGCAAATTGTTCTTGATCGAGGCCGCCCGCGCGAAGTCCAGCGCGAGCGTGGACTTGCCCATGGCGGGGCGGGCCGCGATGACGATCATCTGGCCGGGGTGCAGTCCGTTGGTGAGCGAGTCGAAGTCCGTGAAGCCCGTGGGCACACCGGTCATCTCGCCGCTGCGTGAGCCGATCGCCTCGATCTCGTCGAGCGCGCCCTCCATGATGTCGCCGAGCGGCAGGTAGTCCTCGCTGGTGCGCTGCTCGGTGACCGCGTAGACCTCGGCCTGGGCACGGTTGACGATCTCGTCGACGTCGTCGTCGGCCGCGTATCCCATCTGTGTGATCCGCGTGCCGGCCTCGACCAGGCGGCGCAGGACCGCGCGCTCGTGGACGATCTCGGCGTAGTACGCCGCGTTGGCCGCCGTGGGCACCGTCTGGACGAGGGTGTGCAGATAGGAGGCCCCGCCGACCTTGTTGATCTCGCCGCGCTTGGTGAGCTCGGCCGCGATCGTGATGGGGTCGGCCGGCTCGCCCTTGGCGTAGACGTCCAGGACGGCCTGGAAGATCGTCTCGTGGGCCGGCTTGTAGAAGTCGTGGCCCTTGAGGATCTCGACGACGTCGGCGATGGCGTCCTTGGACAGCAGCATGCCGCCCAGCACGGACTGCTCGGCCTCGATGTCCTGCGGGGGCACCCGCTCGAACGACGTGCCCGAGCCGCTATCCCACACCCCGTTGTCCTGGCCGCGGTCGTGCTGTTCGTCGCGGCCGCGGGAACCGTCGCCCCGTCGGCGGGAGGCGGGCAGACGATCACTGGGCCCGCTGTCGGCCCACGGGTCGTCCAAGGGCTCGGAAATGCTCACCGAGCCACCTCCTCCCGTCCGCCGCAGCAGACCTCGCCGTGCCTCTCTTTTCTACGGCACGGCACTGACAAATAAGAGGCCCAACTCCGGTTGGTCGGCGCCGGTTTTGCGGTGCTTTGGAAACCGGCGGACGGAGCGGGCGCCGGACCACCGTAGGCCTGTCGGCACCGTCAGCCAATCTGGTTATCCACAGGCCATGTGGACGACGGCCCAGATGCTGTGGAGAACTCCGCGAAACCTGTGCACGACCCGGTGGACAGGCCTGTGAACAAGCAGCGCCTCATCACACCGAGAGGCCCCTGACCTGCAACGTTGCCGTCCACCGGCTGTGCAGAAGAAAAACTTCCCCAACCGGCGCAAGATCGCTTCGAAAGGTGCACAGGAGTGCGCGTCCCCAAACGGAAAGTAAGGGTCGCCAATGCTTTGCATCTCTTACCTGTGGACGATTAGATTGGTGCACATGACACAGGCCCCCGTGCGACGCCGAGACGGCCGGAGACAGCACGACCGAGAGATCGTCGCGCTGGCCGTCCCGGCCTTCGGCGCGCTCGTCGCCGAGCCCCTCTTCCTGCTGGCCGACACCGCCATCGTCGGCCATCTGGGCACGGCCCAGCTCGCCGGTCTCGGCGTCGCCTCGGCCCTGCTGATGACCGCCGTCAGCGTCTTCGTCTTCCTCGCCTACGCCACCACGGCGGCGGTCGCCCGCCGGGTCGGCGCCGGAGACCTCCAGGCCGCCATCCGGCAGGGCATGGACGGCATCTGGCTGGCACTGCTCCTCGGCGCCGCCGTCGTCGTCGCCGCCCTGCCCACGGCACCCCATCTCGTGGACCTCTTCGGCGCCTCGGAGGCAGCCGCTCCCCACGCCATCACCTACCTGCGCATCTCCGTTCTCGGCATCCCCGCCATGCTCATCGTCCTGGCCGCGACCGGTGTTCTGCGCGGCCTGCAGGACACCAAGACCCCGCTCTATGTCGCCGTCGCCGGCTTCGTCGCCAACGGCGTCCTCAACGCGGCACTCGTCTACGGCGCCGACCTGGGGATCGCCGGCTCCGCCTGGGGCACGGTCATCGCGCAGTGCGGCATGGCCGCGGTCTATCTCGTGGTGGTTCTGCGGGGTGCCCGTAAGCACGGTGCCTCCCTGCGTCCGGACGCCGCCGGGATCAGGGCCTCCGCACAGGCGGGTGTGCCCCTGCTGGTCCGCACTCTCTCCCTGCGGGCGATCCTGATGATCGCCACGGCGGTCGCTGCCCGGCTCGGAGACGCCGATATCGCCGCCCACCAGATCATCCTGTCCTTGTGGAGTCTGCTCGCCTTCGCCCTCGACGCCATCGCCATCGCTGGACAGGCCATCATCGGCCGCTACCTCGGAGCCGGTGACGCCCAGGGCGCCCGCGACGTCTGCCGTCGCATGGTCGAGTGGGGCATCGCCGTCGGCGTCGTCCTCGGCATCCTGGTGGTGATCACGCGCCCGGTGTTCCTGCCGCTGTTCAGCAGCGACCCCGCGGTCAAGGACGTAGCCCTGACCGCACTGATCATCGTCGCCCTCTCACAGCCGATCTCCGGGATCGTCTTCGTCCTGGACGGCGTCCTCATGGGTGCCGGTGACGGTCCTTACCTGGCCTGGGCGATGCTGCTCACTCTCGCGGTGTTCACCCCCGCGGCCCTGCTGGTGCCGGTGCTGGGCGGTGGGCTCACCGCGCTCTGGGCCACCATGACCCTGATGATGACCGTGCGGATGCTGACCCTGTGGCTCCGGACCCGCTCGGGACGCTGGCTCGTCACGGGCGCGACCCGCTGACTGTTTCACGTGAAACGCGCCGACCGTTTCACGTGAAACGGTCGGCCTGCTCCATGGCCGCCCTGCGTTTCACGTGAAACACGGCTACAGCTCCCGGCGCAGACGACGATGGGGCCGCACCCCGAAGGGCACGACCCCATCGCTCACTGCTTCAGCGAGCGCAGCACTCAGGCGGCGACGACCTCGATGTTGACCTTGGCGGCAACCTCGGGGTGCAGACGCACGGACGTCTCGTGAGCGCCCAGCGTCTTGATCGGCGAGCCCAGCTCGATGCGGCGCTTGTCGACCTCGGGGCCACCGGAAGCCTTGATCGCGGAAGCGATGTCGGCCGGGGTGACGGAACCGAAGAGACGACCGGCGTCGCCGGAGCGGACGGCCAGACGGACCTTGACGCCCTCGAGCTGGGCCTTCACCTGGTTGGCCTGCTCGATGGTCTGGATCTCGTGGATCTTGCGAGCACGACGGATCTGCTCGACATCCTTCTCGCCACCCTTGGTCCAGCGGATAGCGAACTTCCGCGGGATCAGGTAGTTGCGAGCGTAACCGTCCTTGACGTCGACGACGTCGCCGGCGGCGCCGAGGCCGGAGACCTCGTGGGTGAGGATGATCTTCATGAGTCGGTCACCCTTCCCTTATCGCGCGGTGGACGTGTAGGGCAGCAGCGCCATCTCACGGCTGTTCTTCACGGCCGTGGCGACGTCACGCTGGTGCTGCGTGCAGTTGCCGGTCACGCGGCGGGCACGGATCTTGCCGCGGTCGGAAATGAACTTCCGCAGCATGTTCGTGTCCTTGTAGTCCACGTACGTGACCTTGTCCTTGCAGAAAGCGCAGACCTTCTTCTTCGGCTTGCGCACAGGCGGCTTCGCCATGGTGATTCTCCTGTGTGATCAAGAAGTGTGGGTGCGAACCCGCCCTTAGAAGGGGGGCTCGTCCGAGTAGCCGCCGCCACCGCCGCCGCCGGAGTTTCCACCCCAGCCGCCGCCACCGCCCTGGTTGCCACCGGCGGGAGCACCGGTGGCCCACGGGTCGTCGGCAGGTGCTCCGCCGCCCTGCTGGCCGCCACCGGGGCCGCCGCCCCAGCCGCCGCCACCCTGGCCGCCGCCAGCGCCGCCGCCGTAACCGCCCTGGCCGCCGCGACCGCTGGTCTTGGTGACCTTGGCCGTGGCATTGCGCAGGCTGGCGCCGACTTCCTCGACGTCCAGCTCGTAGACCGTGCGCTTGACGCCCTCACGGTCCTCGTAGGACCGCTGCTTCAGCCGGCCCTGCACGATGACGCGCATGCCTCGCTGGAGCGACTCCGCGACGTTCTCCGCCGCCTGACGCCAGACCGAGCAGGTCAGGAACAGGCTCTCGCCGTCCTTCCACTCGTTCGTCTGGCGGTCGAAGGTGCGGGGAGTGGACGCGACACGGAACTTCGCGACGGCCGCACCGGAGGGGGTGAAGCGCAGCTCGGGGTCGTCGACAAGATTGCCGACCACCGTGATGACGGTCTCGCCTGCCATGGGGGAACCTCTCGGCGGGTTTGCTCTGGCTGCTTGCTACTCGAATCCCGGAATCAGCTGAGCGTGGAAGCTCAGTGCATCTCGGGACGGAGGACCTTGGTCCGGAGGACCGACTCGTTCAGGTTCATCTGGCGGTCGAGCTCCTTGACGACCGCAGGCTCGGCCTGCAGGTCGATGACCGAGTAGATGCCCTCGGGCTTCTTCTTGATCTCGTACGCGAGACGACGACGACCCCAGGTGTCGACCTTCTCGACCTTTCCGCCGCCGTCACGGACGACAGAGAGGAAGTTCTCGATCAGCGGGGAGACAGCGCGCTCCTCGACGTCGGGGTCGAGGATGACCATCACCTCGTAGTGACGCATGTGGAACCCACCTCCTTTGGACTCAGCGGCCACGGTCGTTCCGTGGCAGGAGGGTTGTGATGCGTAGCAACGGTATCGGCCACCACTGACACTCAGGGGTTCTGTGGAGAAGCCCTTGCCATGACATGGGCAGACACCGGTGCGGACGGTACAGAGTACCCGCACGGTGGCTTCCGGTTGAAATCCGGTCGGGAGGGCAGCCAATCTGTACGCATCGGGTGTGTATGGCGCTACGATGCGCCGACTTTCGCAGGAGGTGCCCTATGGCACAGGCATTGCGACCCAACACCGCCGGCGGCCTCTTCGCCACGGACGGCAAGCCCCATCCCCTCCAGGACACGCTGCTCGCGGTCACCCTCGTGCTGGGCCTGACCGCGTTCCTCACGGCGATCATCGACGACAACCTGCACGTGCTCAGCTCCTGGACCGGCCTGGTGGGCATTCTCACGGGCGCCTACGGCCAGTGGATCTCGGAGACGACGCGTGAGCGCTTCGGGCTGATCCTGGGCCTGGGCGCGTCCGGCGTCGGGTTCTTCCTGGGCATGATGCACGGCGGTCTCATCGGCTGACGCCACAGCACCCCCTGACGAACAGCGGACGGCGCGCCCCGGACGTCCTCGGGCCGGGGCGCAGGTTGCGTACGCCCAACCGGCGCGCCCCCACGGCGCAGTAGGCTTCGCGCGAGAGCCGGAGCCCCTGAACCCATGGGGACACACCAGCCCGAGGAGCGCCCCGAATGAGCCTGACCCTGAGGACCATCAGTCGAGAGCAGCATCTGGCCTACATCCAGAGCCTGCCGTCGGCGAGCCACATGCAGGTCCCGGCCTGGGCTGATGTCAAGGCGGAATGGCGCTCCGAGAACCTCGGCTGGTTCGACGACCGCACCGGCGAGCTGGTCGGTGTGGGTCTGGTCCTCTACCGGCAGCTGCCCAAGATCAAGCGCTACCTCGCGTACCTGCCCGAGGGTCCGGTCATCAACTGGTTCGCGCCGAATCTGACGGAGTGGATCGAGCCGATGCTGGCGCACCTGAAGCAGCAGGGCGCCTTCTCGGTGAAGATGGGCCCGCCGGTGATCATCCGCCGCTGGGAGGCCACCTCCATCAAGCAGGGCATCCAGAACCCGGACGTCAAGCGTCTGCGCGACATCGAGGCCGACCACATCGAGCCGCGTGCCTTCGAGGTCGCCGACAAGCTGCGCCGCATGGGCTGGCAGCAGGGCGAGGACGGCGGCGCCGGCTTCGGCGACGTCCAGCCGCGCTACGTCTACCAGGTGCCGCTGGCGAACCGCTCCCTGGAAGAGGTCCACAAGAACTTCAACCAGCTGTGGCGCCGCAACATCAAGAAGGCCGAGAAGGCCGGTGTCGAGGTCGTCCAGGGCGGCTACCAGGACCTCGAGGAATGGCAGCGGCTGTACGAGATCACGGCTGTGCGCGACCACTTCCGCCCGCGCCCGCTGTCGTACTTCCAGCGCATGTGGACGGCCCTCAACACCGAGGACCCCAACCGCATGCGGCTGTACTTCGCACGGCACAACGGCGTGAACCTGTCGGCGGCGACGATGCTGATCGTCGGCGGCCACGTCTGGTACTCCTACGGCGCCTCCGACAACATCGGCCGCGAGGTCCGGCCGTCGAACGCGATGCAGTGGCGGATGCTGCGCGACGCCTACGCGCTCGGCGCGACCGTCTACGACCTGCGCGGCATCTCCGACTCGCTGGACGAGACCGACCACCTCTTCGGCCTGATCCAGTTCAAGGTCGGCACCGGTGGCCAGGCCGCCGAGTACCTCGGCGAGTGGGACTTCCCGCTGAACAAGCTGCTGCACAAGGCGCTCGACATCTACATGTCGCGTCGTTGATGTTCGTTCAGTGCTTTTCTATACCTCTGACACACGGCAACCGCCGGTACACGGCAATCGCTGACACACGGCAACCGCCGACAGACGGCAACCGCTGATTCACGGCGACCACGAGAAAGGTTCCAGGTCCGGCCATGGCGCTCACGCTCTACGTCGACACCGCGCGCTGGCGGGCGCACCACAAGCACGTGCAGGAGCAGTTCCCCGGCCTGGTGCCGGTCTGCAAGGGCAACGGCTACGGGTTCGGGCACGAGCGGCTGGCGGAGGAGGCCACGCGGCTGGGCTCGGACGTGCTCGCCGTCGGCACGACGTACGAAGCCGCCCGGATCAAGGACTGGTTCAGCGGTGACCTCCTGGTGCTGACGCCCTACCGGCGCGGCGAGGAGCCGGTGCCGCTGCCGGACCGGGTGATCCGCTCGGTCTCGTCGATAGACGGTGTGTACGGCCTCGTCGGTGCCCGTGTGGTGATCGAGGTGATGTCCTCGATGAAGCGGCACGGCATCGGTGAGCAGGACCTGGCCCAGCTGCACGCCGCCATCGAGAACGTCCGGCTGGAGGGCTTCGCCCTGCACCTGCCCCTGGACCGCACCGACGGCTCGGACGCGGTCGAGGAGGTCATCGGCTGGATGGACCGGCTCCGCGCGGCGCGGCTGCCCCTGCACACGATGTTCGTCAGCCACCTCAAGGCCGAGGACCTCGTCCGGCTCCAGCAGCAGTTCCCGCAGACCCGTTTCCGTGCCCGCATCGGCACGCGGCTGTGGCTGGGGGACCACGACGCCACCGAGTACCGCGGCGCCGTTCTGGACGTCACGCGCGTCGCCAAGGGCGACCGTTTCGGCTACCGGCAGCAGAAGGCGGCCTCCGACGGCTTCCTGGTGGTCGTGGCGGGCGGAACGTCGCACGGGGTGGGCCTGGAGGCCCCCAAGGCGCTGCACGGCGTCATGCCGCGCGCCAAGGGCGTCGCCCGGGCCGGCCTGGCCACGGTGAACCGGAACCTCTCTCCCTTCGTCTGGGGCGGCAAGCAGCGCTGGTTCGCCGAGCCGCCGCACATGCAGGTGTCGATCCTGTTCGTCCCCGCGGACGCGCCCGAGCCGAAGGTCGGTGAGGAGCTCGTGGCCCATCTGCGGCACACCACCACGCAGTTCGACCGGCTCGTGGACCGCTGACCGCCGCTGCACAGCGCGAAGGCCGTACAGGGTGTCCCTGTACGGCCTTCGGTGTCTCCGGCACGGGTGTTCCGCGCCGTTCGCTCAGAGCGAACCGCCCGGGGCGCCCTGCTTGCCCCACTCGATGGGCGGCCCCTCGAAGTGAGCGGTCTCCCTGCGCCGGGAGCGGGCCGCGGGCCCGAGGACGAAGACGTCCTCGGCGCCGTCGAGCACTCCGCCCGAGGGGTCGTCGCCCCCGGAGCGGCGCACCGGGTCCCGATCCGGCAGGAAGATGTCGCGCACGACCATCACACACAGGTAGAGCGTGCCCAGCAGGTGCAGCGCGATGGCCCAGTGGTAGCCGTCGGTGGGCAGCCCCTTGTGGGCGTCCCCGCTGGTCGTGTACGCGAGATACAGCCAGATCCCCAGGAAGTACGCCACCTCGCAGGCCTGCCAGATCAGGAAGTCCCGCCACTTGGGCCGGGCGAGGGCGGCCAGGGGCACCAGCCACAGCACGTACTGGGGCGAGTAGACCTTGTTGGTGAGGATGAACGCCGCGACGATCAGGAAGGCGAGCTGAGCGAACCGCGGACGGCGCGGGGCGGTCAGCGCCAGGGCCGCGACGGCCGCGCAGCACACCAGCATCAGCAGCGTGGCGAGGCTGTTGACGGTGTCGGTGGCGAGCGGGTCGTCCGAGTTCTGGGCCATGATCAGCCAGAAGGACCCGAAGTCGACGCCCCGCTCCTGGCTGAACGTGTAGAACTTCGACCAGCCCTCGAACGCGAAGAGCATCACCGGCCCGTTCACGACGACCCAGGCGACGACCGCTCCGCCCACGGCCGTGGCGAACTCGCGCCATCGGCCGGCGCGCCAGCACAGCACCAGCAGCGGCCCGAGGAGCAGGAACGGATAGAGCTTGGCGGCCGTGGCAAGGCCCAGCAGGACGCCGAACGCGAGCGAGCGTCCCCGGGACCACATCAGCATCGCCGCGGCCGTCAGAGCGACCGCCAGCAGGTCCCAGTTGATCGTCGCCGTCAGTGCGAAGGCGGGCGCCAGGGCGACCAGCAGACCGTCCCAGGGACGCCGTGCGTGGGTGCGGGTCACGCAGACGGCGATGACGGACGCACAGACCATGAGCATCCCGGCGTTGACCGTCCAGTACCACTGTTCCTGGTCCTGGATGGTGCCGCTGCCGGGCGTGAGCCAGGAGGCGACCTCCATGAAGACACCGGTCAGCACCGGGTACTCCAGGTACTGCATGTCGCCGGGGAGCCGGTCGAAGTACGGCACGAGCCCGTCGGCGAAACCGCGCCCCTGGTAGAGGTGCGGGATGTCCGAGTAGCACGCGTGCGTGTACTGCGAGCTGGCGCCGAAGAACCAGGCGCCGTTGTAGCAGGGCGCCTTCTGGACCAGGCCGAGGGCGAACATCCCGATCGCCACCAGGGCGATCACCCGGACGGGAGTCCACCAGGACGCCCCGAGCAGGGCGCGCCGCCCGAGCGGGCCACCGATCAGCTCGCTGCCGGCCGCGGCGACCTTGTCCTCCTGCGTCGGCCGCACCGGGTCCGGCTCGTGGACGCTCGCTGGCGTCGTTTCTGCACTGGGCATGTCGCACATCCTGCCGTACGGGTCCGGCAAAACGTCGAGGGCCGCCATACCCGAGTCGGGTACGGCGGCCCTTGTTTCACGTGAAACAGCGTGTTCCACGTGAAACACCCAAGCCGGGCGATCGGCCGGCTATCCGGCGGGGCCTCCGAAGATGCCCCCGTTGCCGTTTCCTCTGGTGCTGCCGCCGTCCAGTTCCGTACCGGTCGGCGAGGGCTCGGTACTCGCTCCTCCGTCCGTGCCCCCGTTGTCCGCACCACCGTTCTGCCCGCCGGTGTCCTCCTCGCAGCCGAAGAAGCCGCAGGTGTCGCTCGGCGAGGGCGACGGAAGGGTCGGGGTCTCGCTGGGCGTGGCGCTGGGCGTCTCGCTCGGCGTCTCACTCGGTGTCGCGCTGGGAGTCGGCGTCGGCGACGGAGCGCCCTCCGCGTCCTGGACGTCCCCGATCGGTTCGGCCTTGGGGAAACCGAGGTCGGGCTTGCCCTTGAGCGCGGCCTTCATGTACTCGGTCCACACCAGGGTCGGGACGTCACCACCGTGGATGGACTCCTCACCCGCCGTGCCGTTCATGGAGAGCAGCTTGGCGCTCTTGGGGTCCTCACGGAACATCGCAACCGAGGTCGACAACTGCTGGGTGTAGCCGACGAACCAGGCCGACTTGTTCTCGTCCGTCGTACCGGTCTTGCCGGCCGCCTTACGGCCCAGGGCCAGGGCGTTCTTACCCGTACCGTTCTGGATGACGTTCTCCAGGACCTCCGTGACGTTGTTCGCCACGTTCTCGGGCATCGCCTGCGTGATCCTCGGCTTCTCGAAGCCGTCGACCTCCTGCCCGTTGAACTTGACGCTGGTCACCGAGTACGGGGCGGCCTGCTTGCCCGCGGCGGCGAACGTCGCGTAGGCGTCGGCCATACGGATCGCGCTGGGGGTGGAGGTACCGAGCGCGAACGACGGGTTGAGCGTGGCGAAGCTGCCGTCCAGGATCCCGGCCTTCTCGGCCACGTCCCGCACGTTCCTCATCCCCACGTCCATGCCGAGCTGTACGAACGGCGTGTTGACGGACTGCTCCATCGCCTTGTGCAAGGTGATGTAGCCCCAGGGGCGATCGCTCTCGTTCTCCTGGAAGAACGGCGTGTTGTCCTTCTTCAGGACATAGGAGCCGTCATTGTTCTTGATCTTGAGGTGATCGTTGCCGTTGTACTTGCTGAGCGGCGAGAGGGGACCGTCGCTGCGGTAGGTGCCGTGCTCCATGGCCGCGGCGAGCACGAACGGCTTCCACGTCGAACCGACCGGGACACCCGAGGTGTCCGCGTTGTTGTTGAAGTGGCCGTTCTCGTAGCCGGCGCCGCCGTAGAGGGCGACGATCGCACCGTCCTTGGGCTTCACCGACGCCGCACCGAACTGCACGTGCTTGTCCAGCTCACGGTTCTTCGGGTCCAGCTTCTCCTTCTCGACCTTCTTGACGGCCTTGGCGAGCGCCTCGACCTTGCTCTTCTCGAAGGTCGTCTTGATCTGGTAACCGCCCTGGTCGAACTGCTGCTCCGTGATGTCGGAGTGGTTCAGCACGTACTTCTTGGCGGTGTCCACCAGGTAGCTGATCTGGCCGCTCATGCCCTTCGTGGCCTTGCGGCCCTGCGGCTCGGGGTACTCCTTGATCGCTTCCTGGTACTGGGCGTCCGTGAGCTTGTCGTCGTTGTGCATCTGCTCGAGGATCCAGCCCCAGCGCTCCTCCGAGCGCTTGCGGTTGTCCTTGGCGTTCGCCGCCGGGTCGAGGCTCTCGTTGCCCGCCGGGTCGTAGTACGTCGGCCCCTTGAGCAGGGCGGCGAGGAACGCGCACTCGCTCGGGGTGAGCTCGTAGGCGTCCTTGCCGTAGTACGTCTGGGCCGCTGCCTGGATGCCGTAGGCGCCACGCCCGTAGTACGAGGTGTTCAGGTACCCCTGGAGGATCGTGTCCTTGGAGAGTTTCGTGCCCACCTTGATCGAGATGAACATCTCCTTGAACTTACGGGAGACCGTCTGCTCCTGGCTCAGGTACGTGTTCTTCACGAACTGCTGGGTGATCGTCGAACCACCCTGTGTGTCACCGCCCCGGGCCATGTTCGCCAGGGCTCGCGCGATGCCCATGGGGTCGACGCCCGAGTCCTGGTAGAAGGTCTTGTTCTCGGCCGAGATCACGGCCTGCTGCATGGCCTTGGGGATCCGGTCGATCGTGACGTTCTGCCGGTTCTGGCCACTGCCCGTCGCGACCATCTGCTGGCCGTTGGACCAGTAGTAGACGTTGTTCTGCGACAGGGCCGCCGCGTTCTCCTCGTTGGGGACACCCACCATGGCGTATCCGATGCCCGCCACGGCGACCAGGCTGCCGAAGAAGCCGATGCACAGACCGGAGACGAGCTTCCAGGACGGCATCCAGCGCTGCCAGCCGTACTTGCCGGCCCGCGGATAGTCGATCAGCCGCTTCTTGTCGGACATGCCGGTCGCGCGGCCGCGGCCGGCGGCGGCCGCTCCGGCGGCGCCCATGGCGGCGCCACGCCGGCCGCCTCGCGGCGGTTCGGCCGCTCTCCTGCGGCCGCCCCCACTCCTCTGCGCCGCACGCCGGGCCTCGGCACGGCCGCCGTACGAACGCTCCTCACCCCCCGAGCCGTAGGAGTCCGACCCATAGGAGTCGGACGGAGACCCGGTGGCGCCTCGCGGTGCCGCTCGGCGGCCGGAGGACGAGCCGGACTGGCCGCGTCGGGCCGCGGCACGTCCGCCTCCCTGCGGCTGCGGCGGTTTGCGACGGTGCTCGCTCATCGAACGACTACTCCTCGGGCAGGCGCACCCGTGCGCGCCTGGAAACGGCGGCTGGTTTCCGGTCCCCCCGAAGTACGGATGCGGCCGGCTCCGCATTCATCGGTCCCGCATGCACCCGTACTACACCGAAGACCACGACGCTCTCGGGGGTCACTTGGTTCCCGGTGATGTGCATGGCGCACAGACTACGCACCGCCAAAACCTGCCGAGCCCCGAAGTTCACCTCAAATCAGGCAACTCGCGTCCGATGAATCGGTGATGTGATCCCGTTCACCACACCCCCTCTTGTCGCATCCGGAAGGCCGTTCTATCGTCGTGATGTATCGAGTCGATACATCAGCTCGACACATCGCCCCGAGACATCGGAGCGATACACCGACGGAGACCCGCACACCGGGCGGAGAGGAGGCGACGATGAGCCGGCGTTCCGGCATCCTCGAGTTCGCCGTACTCGGCCTGCTCCGCGAGTCCCCGATGCACGGTTACGAGCTGCGCAAACGCCTCAACACGTCGCTGGGCGTGTTCCGTGCGTTCAGTTACGGGACGCTCTACCCCTGCCTCAAGACGCTGGTCGCCAACGGCTGGTTGATCGAGGAACCGGGGAACGAGTCCGAGGCCGTGCCCCTCACCGGCCGCCGCGCCAAGATCGTCTACCGGTTGACGGCGGAGGGTAAGGAGCACTTCGAGCAGTTGCTCTCGCAGACGGGGCCCGACGCGTACGAGGACGAGACCTTCGCCGCCCGTTTCGCTTTCTTCGGGCAGACCTCACGCGATGTGCGCATGCGCGTACTGGAGGGCCGCCGCAGCCGGCTGGAGGAGCGCCTGGAGAAGATGCGCGCCTCCCTGGCCCGGACCCGTGAGCGGCTCGACGACTACACGCTCGAACTTCAGCGCCACGGGATGGAGTCCGTGGAGCGCGAGGTGCGCTGGCTGAACGAGCTCATCGAGAGCGAGCGGGCGGGGCGGGACCTCAAGGGCCCCGCCTCAGGGGAGCCCGCTTCGCGTGACACCACATCTGGAGCGTCGGGCGGCCTGCCCCGGCCGGGGGACGACCCCCGTCCGGATACGCCCGACGACACCGCCACGTGAGAGCCCGTCGCGGGCCTCACTCGTACACACAGGGAGCAACCGGAATGGGTTCGGTTCGCGTAGCCATCGTCGGCGTCGGCAACTGCGCCGCGTCGCTGGTGCAGGGAGTCGAGTACTACAAGGACGCCGACCCGGCGGCCAGGGTGCCGGGCCTGATGCACGTCCAGTTCGGCGACTACCACGTCCGTGACGTCGAGTTCGTCGCCGCCTTCGACGTGGACGCCAAGAAGGTCGGTCTCGACCTGGCGGACGCCATCGGCGCCTCCGAGAACAACACCATCAAGATCTGCGACGTCCCCCGCACCGGCGTGACGGTCCAGCGCGGCCACACCCTCGACGGCCTCGGCCGCTACTACCGCGAGACCATCGAGGAGTCCGCCGAGGAGCCCGTCGACGTCGTCCAGGTCCTCAAGGACCAGCGGGTCGACGTCCTCGTCTGCTACCTGCCCGTCGGCTCCGAGGACGCGGCGAAGTTCTACGCCCAGTGCGCCATCGACGCCAAGGTCGCCTTCGTCAACGCCCTCCCGGTCTTCATCGCCGGCACCAAGGAGTGGGCGGACAAGTTCACCGAGGCGGGCGTCCCGATCGTCGGCGACGACATCAAGTCGCAGGTCGGCGCCACGATCACGCACCGCGTGATGGCGAAGCTGTTCGAGGACCGGGGCGTCATCCTGGACCGCACGATGCAGCTGAACGTCGGCGGCAACATGGACTTCAAGAACATGCTCGAGCGCGACCGCCTCGAGTCGAAGAAGATCTCCAAGACGCAGGCCGTCACCTCCCAGATCCGCGACCGCGACCTGGGCGAGGGCAACGTCCACATCGGCCCGTCCGACTACGTCGCCTGGCTGGACGACCGCAAGTGGGCCTACGTCCGCCTGGAGGGCCGCGCCTTCGGTGACGTCCCGCTGAACCTGGAGTACAAGCTCGAGGTCTGGGACTCCCCGAACTCCGCCGGCGTCATCATCGACGCCCTGCGCGCCGCGAAGATCGCCAAGGACCGCGGCATCGGCGGCCCGATCCTGTCGGCGTCGAGCTACTTCATGAAGTCCCCGCCCGTGCAGTACTTCGACGACGAGGCCCGCGAGAACGTCGAGAAGTTCATCGCGGGTGAGGTCGAGCGCTGACGCGCCACCACCGGTCGCTCCTGCCAGGGCTGTGAGGGTCCCCGGGTCGTATGGCCCGGGGACCCTCCCCGTATGTGAGGCTGGGCCCCATGGCCGTCGTCCGTGACCTGCGGGTACTCCTGCGCTTCCAGGGCTTCCGGCGCCTGCTCGCCGTCCGCCTGCTCTCCCAGGGAGCGGACGGCGTGTACCAGGTCGCGCTCGCCGCCTACGTCGTCTTCTCACCGGAACGGCAGACCTCAGCGGCCGCGATCGCCTCCGCGATGGCCGTCCTGCTGCTCCCGTACTCACTCGTCGGCCCCTTCGCCGGGGTCCTGCTCGACCGCTGGCGACGCCGCCAAGTCCTGCTCCACGGCAGCCTGCTGCGCGCTCTGCTGGCCTGCGCGACGGCCCTGCTCATACTCAGTCCGGCACCGGACTGGCTCTTCTACGTCTCCGCCCTGTGCGTCACCGCCGTGAACCGCTTCGTCCTCTCCGGCCTGTCCGCCGCCCTGCCGCGCGTCGTGGACGCCGACCGCCTGGTCCTCGCCAACTCCCTGTCCCCGACCGCCGGGACGCTGGCCGCCACCGCGGGCGGCGGCCTCGCCTTCGTGGTCCGCCTGGTGGTCGCGGACTCCGACGCGGCCGTGGTGCTCGTGGCGGCCGGGCTGTACCTGTGCGCGGCCCTGGCGACGCTGAGCATGGCGCGGGACCTCCTCGGCCCGGACCGGAGCACGGCGCACGTGCGGATCGGCACGGCACTCAGCAGCACGGTGCGCGAACTCGCGGCAGGCGTACGGCACCTGGCGGCGCCGGAACGCCGGGAAGCCGCCTGGGCGCTCGCTGCGATGTCCCTGATGCGGTTCTGCTACGGCGCCCTGCTCGTCATGCTGCTGATGCTCTGCCGGTACGCGCTCACCTCCACCACGGACGACGGACTCGCCTTGCTGGGACTGGCGTTGGGTGTCTCGGGTGCCGGATTCTTCGCGGCGGCGGTGGTGACGCCCTGGACGGCGGGGCGGCTCGGACCGGGCCGCTGGATCGTCGTGTGCGCCGGTGCCGCCGCCGTGCTGGAGCCCGCTCTCGGGCTGCCGTTCGCCACGGTGCCCCTGCTGGTCGCGGCGTTCGTCCTGGGTCTGACCACCCAGGGCGCGAAGATCGCAACGGACACCGTCGTCCAGTCCTGCGTGGAGGACGGCTTCCGTGGCCGGATCTTCTCCGTTTACGACGTCCTTTTCAACGTCTTCTTCGTCGGTGCGGCCGCCGTGGCCGCCCTGATGCTGCCGCCGGACGGCCGATCCGTGCCCCTGGTGATCACGATCGCCGTTATCTACGCGGCAGTAGCAGCTGCTATGGCCCGGTTTGGCCGTGAGTCAGTGTCACATCAATGACACAGAGCCACTCCTGACTACTGCCTTGTCAGTGGGGACCGCTACCTTACGTGGGTCTTATCTCGCGACATGTTCGCGTCACTCATCCATGTTTTTAGGGGGACCCCCAAGTGTCTACTCCGCCGCCCCAGGGCAACCCGTTCGCGCAGAACCAGCCCGCGGGTCAGCCCCAGGCTCCGTACCCGCCGCAGGACGGCTACCCCCAGCAGCCGGGCCAGCCCGGTGTCCCGGCCCAGGGCGGCGCTCCCTACGCCCCGGTTCCGCCGCAGCCGTCCGGCCGCAAGCTCAGCTTCAAGACCATCAAGAACATCGTGATCGTCGTCGCGGTGGCGGGTATCGCCATCGGCGGCTGGATCACCAGCCGGGACGACGCGAACACGGCGTCTGTCGGCGACTGCATGCACCGCGGCAGCACCAACGACAACAACCCGGACCTTGAGGTCGTCGAGTGCAGCGACGCCAAGGCCCAGTTCAAGGTGCTGGCCAAGATCGAGGGCTCCTACATGACGGAGACCCTGGCGTCGAGCAAGTGCGAGGCCGAGGCCAAGGACTTCCAGTACACGTACACCGAGAGCGGTGACGGCAAGGACTTCCTGCTCTGCCTGCAGGACTACAAGAAGTAACGCGGACGCGGAGAGGGGCGGTGTTTCACGTGAAACACCGCCCCTTGGTCTGTCCGGAGCGGGGTCATGTTTCACGTGAAACATGACCCCGCTCCACCGACTCAGCCCTCCTGCTCGGCCCACCACTCCTTGAGCACCGCGACCGCCGCGTCATGCTCCATCGGCCCGTTCTCCAGCCGCATCTCCAGCATGTGCTGGTAGGCGCGGCCGACGACCGGGCCGGGGCCGACGCCCAGGATCTCCATGATCTGGTTGCCGTCGAGGTCGGGACGGATGGAGTCCAGCTCCTCCTGCTCCTGCAGCCGGGCGATGCGCTCCTCCAGCCCGTCGTACGCCCGGGACAGCGCCGCCGCCTTGCGCTTGTTGCGGGTGGTGCAGTCCGAGCGGGTCAGCTTGTGGAGGCGGTCGAGGAGCGGGCCGGCGTCACGGACGTAGCGGCGGACCGCGGAGTCCGTCCACTCTCCGGTGCCGTAGCCGTGGAAACGCAGGTGGAGCTCGACCAGGCGGGAGACGTCCTTCACCAGCTCGTTGGAGTACTTGAGCGCGGTCATGCGCTTCTTGGTCATCTTCGCCCCGACCACCTCGTGGTGGTGGAAGGAGACCCGGCCGTCCTTCTCGAAGCGCCGGGTGCGCGGCTTGCCGATGTCGTGCAGCAGGGCGGCCAGCCGCAACGTCAGGTCGGGCCCCTCCTCCAGGGCCATCGCCTGCTCCAGCACGATCAGCGTGTGGTCGTAGACGTCCTTGTGGCGGTGGTGCTCGTCACGCTCCAGACGCAGGGCCGGCAGTTCGGGCAGCACGCGGTCGGCGAGGCCGGTGTCCACGAGCAGCGACAGGCCCTTGCGCGGGTGCGGGGAGAGGATCAGCTTGTTCAACTCGTCCCGGACCCGCTCGGCCGAGACGATCTCGATCCGTCCGGCCATCTCGCCCATCGCGGCGACGACCTCGGGAGCGACCTCGAAATCAAGCTGAGCCGCGAAGCGCGCGGCCCGCATCATCCGCAGCGGGTCGTCCGAGAACGATTCCTCCGGGGTACCCGGGGTGCGCAGGACACGCGCCGCGAGATCCTCCAGGCCTCCGTGCGGATCGATGAACTCCTTCTCCGGCAGCGCGACGGCCATCGCGTTGACGGTGAAGTCACGGCGGACGAGGTCCTCCTCGATCGAGTCGCCGTACGACACCTCGGGCTTGCGCGAGGTCCTGTCGTAGGCCTCCGACCGGTAGGTGGTCACCTCGATCTGGTAGCCGTCCTTGTGGGCGCCGACCGTACCGAAAGCGATCCCGACCTCCCAGACGGCGTCCGCCCAGGGCCGCACGATCTTGAGCACGTCCTGGGGGCGGGCATCGGTCGTGAAGTCCAGATCGTTGCCGAGCCGGCCCAGCAGCGCGTCCCGGACCGAGCCGCCGACCAGGGCGAGTGAGAACCCGGCCTCCTGGAAGCGGCGGGCGAGGTCGTCGGCGACAGGAGCGACCCGCAGCAGTTCACTCACCGCGCGATGCTGCACCTGGCTCAGGACACTGGACGTTTCTTCGTTGGCGTTCGGCACAACAGAAGAGGGTACGTGGCCCGGGCGCCCCGCAGCCTCCCGTATAACGGTGCGGACACGTCCCTGCATACCCGCACAAGGGCGCTCATGAGCGGTAAAGAACCGCTCCCCTCCATAGGTCCCCATACCGGGCGGCAGAGCCCGAGTCCGCGATCTTGTGGGACGGACCGCGGCACTTCCCCTCAGCGCACATCGTTACCATGCGTGGACGCACATTCCGACGACCGCTGACGACGACGAGGGACGGACGATCGCGTGGCCGACGCGGCAGACTTCCAGGGGACCAGTGCCTCACCTGCCCGCCGGTGGCTGCGGCGCACCGGGGCACTGCTCGCCGGTGCGCCCCTGCTGGCCGGACTCCTCCAGCTGCCCGGCGCGACCCCGGCGGACGCGGCGGGCCAGGAGGCCCCCCAGGCTGTCCCCGGCACGGGCTCGGTCTCCGTAGCGGTCGACTCGCTCACCCCCAGCGCCCCCACCGACGGGGACACGGTGACGGTGTCGGGCACGGTCACCAACAACGGCAAGCAGACGGTCACCGACGCCCACGTCGATCTGCGGGTGGGCCCCCAGGTCGAGACCCGCTCGTCCATCGACACCCTGGCCAAGAAGAGCAACGCCCTCCAGGGTTCCGTCGGCGAGGAGGTCGGCGGCAAGTACTCCGAGAAGTTCCCCAAGCTCACCCCCGGCGTGGCGGAGCCCTTCACGATCTCCGTGCCGGTGGACGAGCTGGACCTCGGCGGGGACGGCGTCTACCAGCTGGGCGTCGCTCTCTCCGGAGAGACCGCGGCGCAGCCCTGGGACCAGGTTCTCGGCATCCAGCGCACGTTCCTGCCGTGGCAGCCGGAGGAAGCCGGCACGAAGACGAAGACGACGTTCCTGTGGCCGCTCGTCTCCAGCTCGCACATGGCGGCCGAGACGGGTTCGAACGAGCAGCAGACGCCGGTCTTCCGCGACGAGGAACTCGCCGAGGAGATCGCCCCGGGCGGCCGCCTCGCCCAGATGGTGGCGCTGGGCAAGGGCCTCGACGTCACCTGGGTGGTCGACCCGGACCTGCTGGCGTCCGTGGACGCCATGACGGGGAGCTACGAAGTCAGCGCGGCGGACGGCACCACCACCCCGGGCGGGAACCAGGCCCTCGCGAAGCGGTGGCTGACCGAGCTCCAGCAGGCGGTCGCCGGCAAAGAGGTCGTCGCCCTGCCGTTCGGCGACCCCGACCTGGCCTCCCTCGCCCACAACGGCACGAACGTCACCGGCTCGCTGAGCCACCTCAAGGAAGCCACCGACGTCGTCGACGACACGGTGGAGACGATCCTCCATGTGAAGCCGAACACGGACTTCGCCTGGCCCGTCGACGGCGCCGTCGACCCGTCGATCGTGAAGGTCGCCACGTCCGCGGGGGCCGACAAGGTGATCGTCCGCGGCGACAGCCTCCAGGACAACCTGTCCTACACGCCCTCCGCGGCCCGGCCCATCGGGGGCGGCACCACGGCGGTCGTGGCGGACGCCAGGATGTCCACGCCTTTCCAGGGCGACCTGGCGAAGGCCTCCACCGCCACGCTCGCCGTCCAGCGGTTCCTCGCCCAGAGCCTCACGCTGGGCCTGCAGACCGGCAAGCAGCGCAGCGTCGTCGTGGCCCCGCAGCGGATGCCCTCCGTCAGCCAGGCCCGGACCATGTCCGAGGCCCTGGCAGCCCTGCAGGACGGGAACTGGTCCGAGGCGCAGGACCTCGCCGACGCGGCCAAGGCCAAGCCCGACCCCGCGGCGAACACGAGGGTGCCGTCCGCGGCCACCTACCCGCGCGCGCTGCGCGGGCAGGAGCTGCCGCGGGACGCGTTCGAGCAGATCGCCACCACCCAGGGCAAGCTCGACAAGTTCAAGGTGATCCTCACCCGCCAGTCCCGCGTCGTGACCCCGTTCGGACGGGCCATGAACCGCGAGATGTCCACGTCCTGGCGCGGCCGGGGCGTCGCGGCGGCGGGCTACCGCGACGGCATCGAGTCCTACCTCGACGGGCTCATCGACGGGGTCAAGCTGATCCAGAAGACGGAGACCAAGCTCTCCGGCCGCAGCGCCACGATCCCCGTGACCGTCCAGAACAACCTGGTGCAGGGCGTGGAGCACCTGAAACTGCGGCTCACGTCCACGAACCCGACCCGACTCAAGATCGACGGCGCCGCCTACGAGGAGCAGCCCGTCGCGGTCAACGGCGGCCACAGCCAGTCGGTGAAGTTCACCACGTCCGCCAACGCCAACGGACGGGCCGAGGTGGTCGCCCAGCTCTACACGGAGGACGGCCGGCCCTACGGCGACCCCGTCACCTTCGACGTGCGGGTCACCGAGGTCACGCCCACCGTGATGCTGGTCATCGGCGGCGGCTTCCTGCTGCTGGTCCTGGCCGGCTTCCGCATGTACACCCAGCGCAAGCGCGCCGCCGCCCGCGAAGCCGCCGAGCCGGACGAGGCCGTCGAGTCCGAGGAGGGCGCCGGCGACCCGCGGGAACCGGCCGGCGCTCCGCAGAACCCGCACACCGCCGGCGACCGTCTCACGGAGGAGTCCGCTGCCGGCTCCCGGGCAGACACCCCGGAGCAGCCGAGTGACCCGGCCCCGGACACCGCAGCCGAAAGCGCCGACCCGTCCGGCACGGGTGAGAGAGTGGACCGTTGAGATGTCGTGGCCGGTGGGCCGGGGACGATGAGGTGGGGTAACCATGAACGCGCCGTACGACGGTGACCGCGGCCGTGCCGCGGGGAGCCCGGGCCACCCCGAGTCGGGCGGGCCCGAGGGCTCGCCGGCCGAGCACGGCCAGGTACCGCCGCAGCCGCCCGCGGACATGTACCTCCAGGACGCCTACGCCCCGGACCCCTACCAGGCACACGACCTCTCCGCCCAGGACCCGGTGGCCGAGGCGCTCTACGACCGCGCCGCCCACCCGCCGCCCGCCCCGGGCACCTACCAGCCCCAGCAGCAGCTGTACGCCCAGCCGCCGCAGTCGCCGTACGCGCCCGACCCGCGGGTGTGGGCCCAGACGCCCGCCCCCGAGCCGGAGGGCCCCACGCGGCACCTTCCGTACGGCGACGACCCCCGCACCACCCAGTTCGTCGGCGTGGACGACCTCGTCTCCCAGGCGGGTGAGCCGCGCCAGGAGCCGGACGCGTTCGCGCACCTCTTCCGGGACCAGCAGCAGAGCAGCGGTCACCCGTCGTACGAGTCGGCCTCGGTGCCCGGTCAGTTCCCGGCGCCCGCGGCGCAGGGGCAGTACCCGTACCCGGCACCCGAGCAGACCGCCGCGATGGCGCCCGTGACGGACGAGCCCCCGGCCCGGGAGCCCGCCCCCGCACCCGCTCCGAAGAAGACCGGCCGCGCAGCGGGGCTGATGAAGTCCAGCGCCGTGATGGCGGCGGGCACGATGGTCTCCCGCCTCACCGGCTTCGTCCGCTCCGCGCTGATCGTCTCGGCCCTGGGCGTCGGCCTTCTCGGTGACACCTTCCAGGTCGCCTACCAGCTGCCGACCATGATCTACATCCTCACCGTCGGCGGCGGTCTCAACTCCGTGTTCGTACCGCAGCTGGTGCGCGCCATGAAGAACGACGAGGACGGCGGCGAGGCCTACGCCAACCGTCTGCTGACCCTGGTCATCGTCACGCTCGGCGGGCTCACCGCGCTCTCGGTGCTCGGCGCGCCGCTGCTGATCCGCGTGCTGTCCAACGGGGTCGCCAGCGATCCGGCAGCGAACCAGGTCGCCATCACCTTCGCCCAGTTCTTCCTGCCCACGATCTTCTTCATGGGCATTCACGTGGTGATGGGCCAGATCCTCAACGCGCGCGGCAAGTTCGGCGCGATGATGTGGACCCCGGTCCTGAACAACATCGTCATCATCGTGACGCTGGGCATGTTCATCTACGTCTACGGCACCGCGGCCGACTCGGGGATGAAGGTCACCACCATCCCGCCGGAGGGCCAGCGTCTGCTCGGCGTCGGTGTCCTGCTCGGCCTCGTCGTCCAGGCGCTGGCGATGATCCCCTACCTGCGGGAGACCGGCTTCCGGCTGCGGCTGCGCTTCGACTGGAAGGGCCAGGGCCTCGGCAAGGCCGTCACGCTCGCCAAGTGGACCGTACTGTTCGTCCTCGCCAACCAGGCGGGCGCGATGATCGTCATCCAGCTGTCCACCGCGGCGGGCAAGTCCTCGCCCGTCGACGGCACCGGCTTCGCCGCCTACGCCAACGCACAGCTGATCTGGGGCCTTCCCCAGGCCATCATCACGGTCTCCCTCATGGCCGCCCTGCTGCCGCGCCTGTCGCGCTCGGCGGCCGAGGGCGACGGCGGCGCGGTCCGCGACGACATCTCGCAGGGCCTGCGCAACACGGCCGTCGCAATCGTGCCGATCGCCTTCGGTTTCCTCTCGCTCGGCATCCCGATGTGCACCCTGATGTTCGGCTCCTCGGGCACCAGCGAGGCGACCAACATGGGCTACATGCTGATGGCGTTCGGCCTCGGCCTGATCCCGTACTCCGTGCAGTACGTGGTCCTGCGCGCCTTCTACGCCTACGAGGACACCCGAACTCCCTTCTACAACACGGTCATCGTGGCCGCGGTCAACGCCGGCGCCTCGGCGGTCTGCTACTTCGTCATCCCGTCCCGCTGGGCCGTGGTCGGCATGGCCGCCTCCTACGGACTGGCCTACGCGATCGGCGTCGGTGTCGCCTGGCGCCGGCTGCGCAAGCGGCTGGGCGGTGACCTCGACGGCGCCCGTGTCCTGCGGACCTACGCACGGCTGTGCATCGCGTCGGTCCCGGCCGCCCTGCTCAGCGGCGCGGCCGTCTACGGCATCGGCCACACGCTCGGCCAGGGTGTCGCGGGCTCGCTCCTCGCGGTGTTCGCCGGCGGTGCCGTGCTGCTCGGAGTCTTCTTCGTCGCGGCCCGCCGCATGCGCATCGAGGAACTCAACTCGCTGGTCGGCATGGTCCGCGGACGCCTGGGGCGCTGAGTCGGGGGGTAGGCGCACAACCATCGTCAGCCACCGCGTGTCGTGCATAGCGGCGGACTGTGGGCACAATTGGTTTCGGCTTCGGACGGCGCGCAACGGATGCCGGCCGGCGCGCAATGGATGGGGAGGCAGGGACGACGGTGGCGGAACGGAGTACGGCTGCCGTCGACGTGGCAGACAACAGCGGCGAGGCGTCGCTGACCGCACAGGCGGACCAGTCCACGGCCGACGGGGTGGCCAAGAACCGGGAGCGGGACACGGACAGCGACGAGGTACAGGAGAGCACCGGGACCGATGGTTCCGGCAGGACCTCGACGCCTGAACTGCACAGTGGCCACAAGCTCGCCAGACGCTACCGTCTCGAGGAGTGCGTCACCCGTCTGGACGGTTTCAGCAGTTGGCGTGCCGTGGACGAGAAGCTCCGCCGCGCCGTCGGCGTGCACATCCTGCCCGCCGACCACGCGCGGGCCCGGTCCGTCCTGGCCGCCGCCCGTTCCTCCGCGCTGCTCGGTGACCCCCGCTTCGTCCAGGTGCTGGACGCCGTGGAGGAGAACGACCTCGTCTACGTGGTCCACGAGTGGCTCCCGGACGCGACGGAACTGACCACGCTCCTCGCCTCCGGGCCGCTGGAGCCGTACGACGCCTATCAGATGGTCAGCCAGGTCTCCGCCGCCATGGCCGCCGCCCACCGTGAGGGCCTGGCCCATCTGCGACTGAACCCCAACGCCGTCCTGCGCGCCTCCACGGGCCAGTGGCGCATCCGCGGCCTCGCCGTGAACGCCGCGCTGCGCGGTGTCTCGTCCGACACCCCGCAGCGCACCGACACCGAGGCCATCGGGGCCCTGCTGTACGCGGCGCTGACCCAGCGCTGGCCGTACGAGAGCGACGCCTACGGGCTGTCGGGGCTTCCGAAGGACATCGGCCTCATCGCCCCGGACCAGGTGCGGGCCGGAGTGCACCGCGGCCTGTCCGAGCTCTCCATGCGTGCCCTCGCCAACGACGGTGCCACCGCCTCCCGGCACGAGTCGCCGTGCACCACGCCGGAGGAGCTCGTGAAGGCGATCGGCGAGATGCCCCGCATCCGCCCGCCGGAGCCGGCGTTCACCGCCCCGCCCGAGTACCAGCGCACGACGTACCAGCAGGGCACGTACGGCCGTCAGACGGCCCGCCCCGGTGCCCCCCAGCCGATCGCGGCCCCGCCGCCCCCGCTGCAGAGCCGCACCGGCAAGGCCCTGAAGTGGGCCGTGTCCGCCCTCCTGATCGCCGCGCTGGGCCTCGGCAGCTGGCAGCTTGCCGACGCCCTCATGGACCAGGGCGGCAAGGCGGACGACCCGACCAAGACGCAGACCAACGAGGGCGGCGACAAGAACAAGAACCGTCCGGCCCCGAAGCCGATCGCGATCAAGGGTTCCCAGGAGTACGTGGCCAAGGGCGAGGCGCAGCACGCCGCCGACGTCGGCAAGACCTACGACGGCGACACCTCCACCGGCTGGCGGACCAACAGCTACCTCGACGGTCCGCAGATGGTGATAAAGCCGGGTGTCGGCATCGTCTACGACCTCGGGTCCGAGCAGCAGGTCTCGGCGGCGACCCTGTCCCTGCGGTACGGCGGTGACCACACCACGGTCGAGCTGTACGCGACCGGCTCCCCCGGTTCCTCCACTCCGCTGAGCGCCATGAAGAAGCTCGGCGAGGCGACGTCGAGCAGCACCTCCGCGAAGGTCACCGTCGACAAGCCCGTCAAGAGCCGGTACGTGCTGGTCTGGCTGACGGCACTGCCGTACTCGGGCGCCGACCCGTCCAACTTCAGCGACCCGGGATACAAGCAGGCCATCACCGAAGTGAAGTTCACGGGCTGAGAGCCGACCGAGGGGAGGGGGTCCGATGGGGGACAGCGCCGAGCACAGCGGTGCAACGGATCAGGATCTCCTCGCCCGGCATGTCGAGGGCGACCCCGACGCCTTCGCCGAGATCGTCCGGCGGCACCGCGACCGGCTCTGGGCCGTCGCCCTGCGCACGCTGGGGGACCGCGAGGAGGCCGCTGACGCGGTCCAGGACGCCCTCGTCTCCGCCTACCGGGCCGCCCACACCTTCCGGGGCCAGTCGGCCGTCACGACCTGGCTGCACAGGATCACGGTGAACGCCTGCCTGGACCGGGCACGGAAGGTGGCCTCGCGCAAGACCTCCCCCGTCGACGACACCGAGCGGCTCGAGCAGCTGCTGGAACCGCACGAGTCGGCCTCGGCCCCCGCCGAGCGCAACGACCTCCACCGGCAGCTCGTCGAGGCGCTGGGCACACTGCCGGCCGACCAGCGCGCCGCGCTCGTCCTGGTGGACATGCAGGGCTACCCCGTCGCGGAGGCGGCCCGGATCCTCGATGTGCCGACCGGCACGGTCAAAAGCCGGTGCGCACGCGGCAGAGCCAGACTCCTGCCGCTGCTCACCCACCTCCGGCCGGACGGCAGCGGCAAGAAGACGGGCGCGGAACGGAACCGGACGCCGGATTCGTCCGTCCCACCCGCAGCGGGACCGTGTCCAGCGGAACCGCCGGACACAGGACCGAGCGACCCAGCCGTAGTGAAGGGCGGAGGTGGACGAGCGTGACGTCGACGACCGACATGGCCGGGCACCCGGACGTCGCGGAGATCTCCGACCTCGCCGAGGGCCTCCTCCCACCGGCCCGGAGCAGCGACCTGCGGCGGCACCTCGACTCGTGCGAGCTCTGCTCGGACGTGTACACCTCCCTGGAAGAGATCCGCGGGCTGCTCGGCACCCTGCCCGGGCCGCCGCGCATGCCCGCCGAGGTCGCAGGCCGCATCGATGCCGCTCTCGCCGCCGAGGCGCTGCTGACGGCCACCCGCCCCGAGGAGATCTCGGAGAACCCGGTCGCGCCCGCGAGTGCTCCCGGCTCGCAGAGCGGCTCGGCACCCGGCTCCGGCCCCGATGTCGAGTCCGGCCCCGAGGGTGAATCCGGCCCCGAGCGTGAATCCGGCTCCGAGGTTGAAGCCGGCTCCGACGCCGGTTCCGGCGCCGACTCCGAGGACGACAGCCGTACGCATGTTTCACGTGAAACATCGACACCCGCCGACCGGCCCTCCGGACGTCCTCGCTCCTCCACCACCGGCCCGGGACGCAAGGGACGCACGCGGAACGGACGCCGCAGGATCGCCGTCCTGGGCACCGTCTTCACCGTCGCCGCCCTCGGCCTGGGATCCGTCCTGCTGTCGTCTCTCGGTGACGGCCAGCCCGCACGCGACACGGCAGAGGGCCGGCAGACCGACTCCGCGGACACCTTCTCCGAAGGGAAGCTGCAGAGCCGGGTCTCCGACCTTCTCGCCGGGAACAAGAGCGAGACGAAGGAAGGCGGCGGCACGAACAGTCCCTTCGGCGCGGCGACCGCCCCGGGCTCCGACGACCACCGGGTCTTCAAGGCGGTCGTGGTACCCGCCTGCGTGCGTGACGGCATCGGGCGAGAGGACAACGCCCTCGCCGTCGAGAACGGCAGGTATGAGGGGAAGAGGGCCATGCTCGTGCTGCTTCCCGATGCTGCCGACCCGACCCGCGTCACCGCCTACATCGTCGACGCGACCTGCGTGGATCAGAAGGACACCGCCGCCCAGGGCAAGGTCCTGTTGGAACGCAGCTACCCGTCTCCCTGAGCCGGCACCTCCTCGTCGCCCCACGCGCCATCCGGTAGGGGGCGCATCTCCGTGTGCCCGGACACAGCGGGAATGCACGCCCCTTAGGATCCGTTGGGTGGGGTGAGAGCTCCGAAAGAAGCTCGCCCCGGTCGAACGACGCAGTCCAGAGACGAGGAATCTAGCCGTGAGCGACGTCCGTAACGTGATCATCATCGGCTCCGGGCCCGCCGGTTACACGGCGGCGCTGTACACCGCACGCGCGTCGCTGAAGCCCCTGGTGTTCGAGGGCGCGGTGACCGCGGGTGGTGCGCTCATGAACACCACCGACGTCGAGAACTTCCCGGGCTTCCAGGACGGCATCATGGGCCCCGAGCTCATGGACAACATGCGGGCCCAGGCGGAGCGCTTCGGCGCCGAGCTCGTTCCTGACGACGTGGTGGCCGTCGACCTGACCGGTGAGATCAAGACCGTCACGGACACCGCCGGCACCGTCCACCGGGCCAAGGCCGTCATCGTGACGACCGGGTCGCAGCACCGCAAGCTCGGCCTGCCCAACGAGGACGCCCTCTCCGGCCGTGGCGTGTCGTGGTGTGCCACCTGTGACGGGTTCTTCTTCAAGGACCAGGACATCGCCGTGATCGGTGGTGGTGACACCGCGATGGAGGAGGCGACCTTCCTCTCGCGGTTCGCCAAGTCCGTCACCGTCGTCCACCGCCGGGACACCCTGCGTGCCTCCAAGGCCATGCAGGAGCGCGCCTTCGCCGACCCGAAGATCTCGTTCGTGTGGGACAGCGAGGTCGCCGAGATCCAGGGCGACCCCAAGCTCTCCGGGCTGAAGCTGCGCAACCTCAAGACCGGCGAGCTTTCGGACCTTGCGGTGACCGGTCTGTTCATCGCCATCGGCCACGACCCCCGCACCGAGCTCTTCAAGGGTCAGCTCGACCTGGACGAAGAGGGCTACCTGAAGGTGAGCGCGCCGTCGACGCGCACGAACCTGCCGGGTGTCTTCGCTGCCGGCGACGTCGTGGACCACACCTACCGGCAGGCGATCACGGCGGCCGGGACCGGCTGCTCCGCCGCTCTCGACGCCGAGCGCTTCCTGGCCGCCCTCGCGGACGAGGAGCAGCCGGAGCCCGAGAAGACCGCTGTCTGACCCCTCCCTACCCGCCCCGCGCACCAACAGTTAAGGAGCCCGCCGTGGCCGGCACCCTGAAGAATGTGACCGACGATTCCTTCGAGCAGGACGTCCTCAAGAGTGACAAGCCCGTCCTGGTGGACTTCTGGGCCGCCTGGTGCGGCCCGTGCCGCCAGATCGCCCCCTCCCTCGAGGCCATCGCCTCCGAGTACGGCGACAAGATCGAGATCGTCAAGCTGAACATCGACGAGAACCCGGGTACGGCCGCCAAGTACGGCGTCATGTCCATCCCGACCCTGAACGTCTACCAGGGCGGCGAGGTCGCCAAGACCATCGTGGGTGCCAAGCCGAAGGCCGCGATCGTGCGCGACCTGGAGGAGTTCATCGCCGAGTGAGCCAGCTGAGCCGCCACCTCGGCGGTGCATGTTTCACGTGAAACACGAATGGGCCAACCCGGAAGGGTTGGCCCATTCGTTTGTGTGCCGGACCGCTACAGCGGCCTCAGCGCCGGTTCCTTCTGGACGGCTCCCAGAAGCCGGTCGAGCGCCATCTCGACGTCTTCCTTCCAGGAGAGCGTGGACCGCAGCTCCAGTCTCAGCCGGGGGTGGGTGGGATGCTGCCGAACCGTCTTGAAGCCCACCGCCAGGAGATGATCGGCGGGCAGGACACAGGCCGGCTCCTTCCAGCGCGCATCTCCGAACGCCTCGATCGCCTTGAAGCCACGCCGCAGCAGATCCTTCGCCACCGTCTGCACCATCACCCGGCCCAGCCCCTGCCCCTGGTAGCCCGGCACGATGAACGCGGTCATCAGCTGGACGGCGTCCGGGGAGACCGGGCTCGTGGGGAACGCCGTGGAGCGGGGGACATAGGCGGGAGGGGCGTAGAGCACGAAGCCCACCGGAACGTCGTCGACGTAGACGACCCGGCCGCAGGAGCCCCAGTCCAGCAGCACCGCTGAGATCCACGACTCCTTCTCCAGGTCGGACGTGCCCGCCTTTACCGCTGCCTCACCGCTGACCGGGTCGAGCTCCCAGAAGACACACGAGCGGCAGCGCTGGGGAAGGTCCTGGAGGTTGTCCAGCGTGAGGGGTACAAGCCGACGGCCCATGAAGGCTGTTCCTCGCTTCCTTCGCCCGCCGCATCGCGGGCGGCTGTCAGAGCACTCCGTTCCCTGAGGAGGCTGCCGATGTACCCACCGACGGCCCCCAGCCCCAAACCGGCGCTCACCAGTCCGGTGCGGCTCATCGTTCGCATGGCCCCTGCCTCGCTCTCGGAGGTGCTGCCGGGTGGTCGCGCCGTACCCGAACGCATCGTATCCACGATGCGATTCCATCAAAACCGCCAGAAAGGAAAGAGCGGGCCACGTTCCGGTACACACCGGACACGGCCCGCTCCGTCGGTTGCACAGTCGAGACTCCTTCCGGAGACTCAGGACTCGCCTTCCTCGGAGTCGCCCTCCAGGAGACTCTTCTGCAGAACCGGTCCCTCGCCGGGGGCGAGAGAACCGAGGATCCGCTCAAGGTCCTCCATCGAGGCGAACTCGACGGTGATCTTGCCCTTCTTCTGTCCCAGGTCGACCTTCACCCGCGTCTCGAAACGGTCTGAGAGCCGCATGGCGAGATCGGAGAGCGCGGGAGAGACCCTGCCCCCGGCGCGCGGTCCCTTGGGGCGCTGAGCCTTCTGAGGCCGCGATCCCATAAGGGTCACGATCTCCTCGACGGCACGCACCGAGAGTCCTTCGGCGACGATGCGGTGAGCCAGCTTGTCCTGCTCCTCCGAGTCCTCGACGGACAGCAGAGCCCGAGCATGACCGGCGGAGAGCACCCCCGCGGCGACCCGGCGCTGCACAGCCGGCGAGAGCTTCAGCAGCCGCAGGGTGTTGGAGACCTGTGGACGGGAACGGCCGATGCGGTCCGCCAGCTGATCGTGCGTGCAGTTGAAGTCCCTGAGCAACTGGTCGTAGGCAGCGGCCTCTTCCAGCGGGTTCAGCTGAGCCCGGTGCAGGTTCTCCAGCAGGGCGTCCAGAAGGAGCTTCTCGTCCTCCGTGGCCCGCACGATCGCAGGGATCGCCTCAAGGCCCGCCTCGCGGCAGGCCCGCCAGCGACGCTCGCCCATGATGAGCTCGTAGCGGGTGGGACCCACCTGCCGTACGACGACCGGCTGGAGGAGCCCCACTTCCTTGATGGAGGTGATGAGCTCGGACAGCGCGTCCTCGTCGAAGACCTCGCGCGGCTGCCGAGGGTTGGGCGTGATCGCATCGAGCGGGATCTCGGCGAAGTGCGCACCGATCGGTGCCGCGGGAGCGGGCGCACTGGGCTGCGCCGGCTCCTCCGTTTCACGTGAAACAGGCGGCAGCGTCGCCACCTTCGCTGCGGCCACTCCCCGTTCACTGGGCAGCGTGGGCACTGCCGCAGGGGATGCGGAAGCGGCGCCCCCCACCGCGGCCTGGGCCACCGACTTCTCGGTCGGGGCGGCAGGGATCAGTGCGCCGAGACCACGGCCCAGCCCCCTCCGTCGCTCGCTCACTGGATGCCCTCCACCATGCTCGGGTCGTTCTGCTGTGCGCCGATGTGGGCGTGTGTGGCGTCATAGCTGATGCCCACGCCCTTCAGTGCGATTTCTCGTGCCGCCTCAAGATAAGAGAGGGCACCACTCGATCCTGGATCGTAAGTCAGGACCGTCTGTCCGTAGCTCGGCGCCTCGGAGATACGGACGGACCGGGGGATGCTGGTCCGCAGTACCTCGTCGCCGAAGTGGGTCCGTACCTCTTCGGCGACCTGGGACGCCAGGCGCGTCCGGCCGTCGTACATGGTGAGCAGGATGGTCGAGACGTGCAGGGTGGGGTTGAGGTGCCCCCGCACGAGGTCGACGTTGCGCAGCAACTGGCCCAGACCCTCCAGCGCGTAGTACTCGCACTGGATCGGAATCAGGACCTCCTGGCCCGCCACCAAGGCGTTGACCGTCAGGAGTCCGAGCGAGGGCGGGCAGTCGATGAGGATGTAGTCCAGCGGCTGCTCGTACGCCTGGATGGCGCGCTGCAGCCTGCTCTCCCGTGCCACCAGGGACACCAGCTCGATCTCCGCACCGGCGAGATCGATCGTGGCGGGGGCGCAGAAGAGGCCTTCGACATCGGGGACCGGCTGGACGACCTCGGAGAGCGGCTTGCTCTCCACCAACACGTCGTAGATGGACGGAACTTCGGCGTGATGGTCGATCCCCAGTGCGGTGGACGCGTTCCCTTGGGGGTCGAGGTCGACCACGAGGACCCGGCCGCCGTGCAGAGCCAGCGACGCGGCCAGGTTGACGGTCGTCGTCGTCTTGCCCACACCGCCCTTCTGGTTGGCGACCACGATGATGCGGGTCTGCTCGGGTCGCGGCAGGCCCTCGCCGGCCCGGCCCAGAGCCTCCACCGCCAATTGGGCAGCACGACCGATGGGAGTGTCGTCCATCGGAGGCGGTGTTTCACGTGAAACATCCGCCCCCATCGACTCGGTACGGGGACCGGGGACCGGATCGGTCATCGGTCCCGCGATGTTGGCGTCGGACCGCAAGGATTCACTCTCCTCGACTTCAGGCTCGCAATGAACAGAGCCTCCCATGCCTTCGGGGTCGTGAACCAGTGAGGCCTGGCGTTCTGTGGAGAAATCCACCTCTGTGGACAACTCGGCTCCCTCATCGAGTGAACCGAGGGGCTTACGGTCGCGGGGTTCGGCCGCAGCGCGGCCACGACTGATGATGCCGTGCAGCAGTGAGCGACGTTTCACGTGAAACACGATGCAGGGCAGCCGTGGCCGAGCAGCCGCGACACTCCGGCATGCGTAGGTTTGGCAGCTTGTGTGGAGTACGTCTCGTCCGCAGGACGGATCAGCGTCGCCGTCGGGCGCGACCCGCGCGGGCCGCCTTGGCCCGCTTCGCGGCGAAGCGCACGCCGCCCGGGCTCTCCCCGACCTCGACCCGCACGACGGTGGACATGGGATCCACCACACCCTGGCCCACGTGCAGGATGGAGGTCTCCACGGCTCCGAGCTTGCTCAGGGCCGCCGAGGCGCTCTTCAGCTCCTCCTCGGCCGCGTCGCCCTTCAGCGCCAGCATCTCTCCGTACGGGCGCAGCAGCGGGATACCCCAGGTGGCAAGACGATCGAGGGGCGCGACGGCTCGGGCGGTCACCACATGGACGGGCTGGACCTTCCCCATGACCTCCTCGGCCCGGCCGCGCACGACCGTCACATGATCGAGGCCGAGCAGCTCGACGACCTCGGTGAGGAAGTTGGTGCGCCGCAGCAGCGGCTCCAGCAGGGTGATCTTGAGGTCCTCCCGGACCAGCGCCAGTGGAATGCCCGGAAGGCCGGCACCGGAGCCGACATCGCACACCGTCACACCCTCGGGTACGACCTCGGAGAGCACCGCGCAGTTCAGCAGGTGCCTCTCCCACAGGCGGGGCACTTCGCGTGGACCGATGAGACCGCGCTGCACGCCCGCCTCAGCGAGCAGCTCGGCGTACCGCACCGCATCCGCGAAGCGGTCACCGAACACCTCGCGCGCCTGCTCGGGCGCGGGGGGAAGCTCCGCTGCCTCCGTCACGGGGGGACCGTCCTTCCGTACCGCGTCGGCGCACTCGGCGCCGACATCAGAACCACAGAACTATCAGGCTGACAAAGTTCGGCCCCGTCTGCGCAACAGACGGGGCCGGGGAAACGTAGAGGCCGATCAGGCGGGCAGAACGACGACGAAGCGCTCCGGCTCCTCGCCCTCGGACTCGCTGCGCAGGCCGGCGGCCTTGACCGCGTCGTGCACGACCTTGCGCTCGAAGGGCGTCATCGGCTGCAGCTTCACGGCCTCGCCGCTGCTCTTGGCCTCGGCGGCGGCCTTGGCGCCCAGCTCGGACAGCTCGGAGCGCTTCCGGGCGCGGTATCCCGCGATGTCGAGCATCAGACGGCTGCGGTCACCGGTCTCCCGGTGCACGGCCAGACGGGTGAGCTCCTGGAGCGCCTCCAGCACCTCGCCGTCGCGGCCGACCAGCTTCTGCAGGTCACGGCTGCCCGTGTCGCTGATGATCGAGACAGAGGCACGGTCGGCCTCGACGTCCATGTCGATGTCGCCGTCGAGGTCGGCGATGTCGAGCAGACCCTCCAGGTAGTCCGCCGCGATCTCGCCTTCCTGCTCCAGGCGAGTCAGGGTGTCTGCACCCTCGGCAGCGGCGGAGGTGGTGCCTTCCGTCACGGGATGGACTCCTTCTTACTTCTTGGACGGGGACTTGGGCCGCTGGGGACCCTTGCGCTGTCCGGACTGGGCCTTGCTGCGGGTACCGCCGGCGGGCTTCGCGCCGCCCTTCTTGGCAGCGGGGGCGGGCTTGGCGTCCTCGGGCTCGTCGGACTTGGTCAGCGAGGTCTTCGGCTCCTGCTCACCGGCCGCCTTCGCACCTCCGACGGTGCCGGACTGGCGCTGCGCCTTGGTCTGCCGCTTGGGCTGCTGGCGCTTCGGCGTTCCGGTGGTCACCGGCGTACCGTCCTCGGCCTGGGCGGCGGCCGCGGCGTCGCTCTTGATCACGGTGCCGTCGGCCTGGGCGGCGAGTCCGGCCTTGCTCAGGCCGTTGATGAACTTGCGCTCGAACTCGTTGCGGTCGCGGCCCTTGGCGACGATGGCCTTCACGATGACGCGGTCGCGGCGCCGGCTGACCTTGGCGCGCTGCGTGACGTGCTTGTGCAGGCGCTCCAGGTACTCGGCCTGGGCCTTGGAACCGGGAGTCGGGTTGTTGCGGATGACGTACATCTGCTGGCCCATGGTCCACACGTTGGTGGTCAGCCAGTAGACGAGGACACCGACCGGGAAGTTGATGCCGAAGACGGCGAACATGACCGGGAAGACGTACATCAGCATCTTCTGCTGCTGCATGAACGGCGTCTTCACCGTGGTGTCGACGTTCTTCGTCATCAGCTGGCGCTGTGTGAAGAACTGCGACGCCGACATCAGGACGATCATGACGGCGGTGACCACGCGGACGTCGGTGAGGGTGGCGCCGAGCGCCTCGACCTTCGACGCGCTGTCGGTGAACTTCACCGCCAGGGGGGCACCGACGATGTGCGCCTTCTGCGCGCTCTGCAGCAGGTTCTCGTTGATCACACCGATGGTGTCGTTCGAGGCGATGCTGTTGAGCACGTGGTACAGGGCGAAGAAGAACGGGGACTGCGCCAGGATGGGAAGGCACGAGGAGAGCGGGTTGGTGCCCGTCTCCTTGTACAGCTTCATCATCTCTTCGGACTGACGCTGCTTGTCGTTCTTGTAGCGCTCCTGGATCTTCTTCATCTCGGGCTGGAGCGTCTGCATCGCCCGGGTCGCCTTGATCTGCTTCACGAAGAGCGGGATCAGGCAGATACGGATCAGGATCACCAGGGACACGATCGACAGGCCCCAGGCCCACCCGGTGTCGGGGCCGAAGATGGCGCCGTACACCGTGTGGAACTGGACGATGACCCAGGAGACGGGTGTGGTGATGAAGCTGAAGAGGCTGGCAATCGTGTCCACTAATCATGCTCCTTGGGCATGGGACGGTGTCTCTGCGGCCGGGCTCGAAGGACTCGACGGACTTGTGGGAGAAGTCTGTCCCTCGGTGGCCGGGTCGGCGGAGGAGGGCCCGCCCTTGCGTGCGCGCCACGCGTTACGCAGCATTTCGTGCCACCGCGGACGCTTGCGCGGCGGGACGTGGTCCACACCGCCCAGCGACCACGGATTGCACCGCAGGATGCGCCAGGCCGTGAGTGCCGTGCCCTTGATGGCACCGTGCCGGTCGATGGCCGTGTAGCCGTAGTGGGAGCACGACGGGTAGTACTTGCAGACCGGCCCGAGCAGCGGACTGATCGTCCACTGGTAGAGCTTGATCAGAGCCAGCAGCGGGTACTTCATCGCGCGCCCCCTCCCAGCAGCCGTTGAAGGGCGGCGTCCAGGTCTCGGGCCAGCTGTGCATGGTCGGCGTCGCCCGATCCGGGCAGCGCTCGTACGACTACCAGGCTACCGGGGGGCAGCTGGGCGACTCGCTCGCGCATCAGGTGGCGAAGCCTGCGCTTCACCTTGTTGCGCACGACCGCGCCACCCACAGCCTTGCTCACGACGAAACCCGCACGCGTCGGGGGAGCGCTCTCCCCAGGCGCATGCGGGTCCGTGGCACCGCTTCGAAGGTGGACGACGAGGGTCGGGCGGCCTGCCCGACGACCTCGTCGTACCGCGGTCGCGAAGTCCTCGCGCCGCCTCAGCCGGTTCTCGGTGGGCAGCACGACGTCATGACCTGATCGGGATCAGGCGGACAGGCGGGCGCGACCCTTGCTACGGCGGGACGCGAGAATCGCGCGGCCGGCACGGGTGCGCATACGCAGCCGGAAGCCGTGGGTCTTCGCGCGACGACGGTTGTTCGGCTGGAAGGTGCGCTTGCTCACTCGGGGGCTCCAGAAAGAATCGGTGGTTGCGGGGTGCCGTCCTGGCTGTCACCGTGCGCCCACGAGTAGCTCGCAGTTACGCCCGAGTGCACCGCTGACCGATCACCCCAGTGATCTGTGCCCATCGGAGGCAGGCGGCAGCAGCCATCGACAACTCGACCTGGTTACGGTACGCGCGGCTACGCCATCCGGTCAAACCAGGAGTCCCCGGGAGACACTTGTCCACAGGCTGGGGACAACAACTTGAACCGCAGCCGCCGCCCTGACTACCGTGACTGGACTCCGATTCGTTCCCTTATCCCTGCCCGACCCGATTTACATCCCGACCCGTCCCCGGATCACACCTTCGAGGGACCCGTGAGAGAGCGTGCCCTGTGGCTGACGTACCTGCCGATCTTGCCGCAGTGTGGCCACGCGTATTGGAGCAGCTCCTCGGGGAGGGCCGCGGCCAAGGGGTCGAGGCGAAGGACGAGCACTGGATCCGGCGCTGCCAGCCGCTCGCGCTGGTCGCCGACACGGCTCTGCTCGCCGTACCGAACGAATTCGCCAAGGGCGTGCTCGAAGGCCGTCTGGCGCCGGTCGTCAGCGAGACGCTGAGCCGCGAGTGCGGCCGTCCGATCCGGATCGCGATCACCGTCGACGACTCCGCGGGCGAGCCCCCGCCCGCGCCGGCACCGCAGGCCCGCCCCCAGTCGCGCTACGAGGAGCCCGAGCTCCCGTCCGCACGCCAGGACCGCGACGGTTACGACGCCCGCCCCGACCGTGACGGCTACGACGGCCGCAAGGACCGCGACGGTTACGACAGCCGCCAGGACCGCGACGGGTATGACGCGCGTCCGGACCGCGACGGCTACGACGCGCGCCCGGAGCGTGACGCGTACGACAACCGTCCGGACCGGGACGGCTACGACAGCCGTAAGGACCGGGACGGCTACGACGGCCGCAAGGACCGGGACGGGTACGAGGGCTACGGCCGGCACCGTGCCGAGCCGCTGCCCGGCACGGGCGGCGACCAGCATCCGCCTACGCGCGCAGACCAGCTTCCGACGGCCCGACCGGCCTACCCCTCCGAGTACCAGCGCCCCGAGCCCGGCGCCTGGCCGCGGCCGACGCAGGACGACTACGGCTGGCAGCAGCAGCGCCTCGGCTTCCCCGACCGTGACCCGTACGCGTCACCCTCGCAGGACGCCTACGGCGGCCAGGACTCCTACGGATCCCCCGATTCCTACGGCTCACCGAAGGAGCCCTACGGATCGCAGGACTACCGGCCGCAGCCGATGGAGCGCCCCTCCTACGAGCAGCAGCGCTCCGAGTACGAGGCCTCGCGGCCCGACTACGACCAGCGCGACCCGGTCCGGCGCGAGCTGCCGGAGCCGCCGGCCGGCTCGGGGCACGTGCACCGGGGCGGCCCGGTCGGCCCGAACCTGCCGACGACCGGGGCGCCCGGCCCGCTGGCCGCGCAGCCCGCGCCGGCGACCGGCCCGGGCGAGCCCACCGCACGCCTGAACCCGAAGTACCTCTTCGACACCTTCGTCATCGGCGCGTCCAACCGCTTCGCACACGCGGCCGCGGTCGCCGTCGCGGAGGCGCCGGCCAAGGCGTACAACCCGCTGTTCATCTACGGGGAGTCCGGGCTCGGCAAGACGCACCTGCTGCACGCCATCGGGCACTACGCGCGCAGCCTGTACCCCGGCACGCGGGTGCGGTACGTGAGCTCGGAGGAGTTCACGAACGAGTTCATCAACTCCATCCGGGACGGCAAGGGCGACAGCTTCCGCAAGCGGTACCGCGAGATGGACATCCTGCTCGTCGACGACATCCAGTTCCTGGCGGACAAGGAGTCGACGCAGGAGGAGTTCTTCCACACCTTCAACACGCTCCACAACGCCAACAAGCAGATCGTGCTCTCCAGCGACCGGCCGCCCAAGCAGCTGGTGACGCTGGAGGACCGGCTGCGGAACCGCTTCGAGTGGGGACTGATCACGGACGTCCAGCCGCCCGAGCTGGAGACGCGGATCGCGATCCTGCGCAAGAAGGCGGTGCAGGAGCAGCTGAACGCGCCGCCGGAGGTCCTGGAGTTCATCGCGTCCCGGATCTCGCGGAACATCCGCGAGCTGGAGGGCGCGCTGATCCGGGTCACGGCGTTCGCCTCGCTCAACCGGCAGCCGGTGGACCTGGGACTCACGGAGATCGTCCTCAAGGACCTCATCCCCGGCGGCGACGACTCGGCGCCGGAGATCACCTCCACGGCCATCATGGGCGCCACGGCCGACTACTTCGGGCTGACCGTCGAGGACCTGTGCGGCACCTCCCGCGGCCGTGCCCTCGTCACCGCCCGGCAGATCGCCATGTACCTGTGCCGGGAGCTGACGGACCTGTCGCTGCCGAAGATCGGCGCGCTGTTCGGCGGCCGCGACCACACGACGGTCATGCACGCGGACCGCAAGATCCGCAATCTGATGGCGGAGCGCCGCTCCATCTACAACCAGGTCACGGAGCTGACCAACCGCATCAAGAACGGCTGAGCGCCGCTACCCGGACCGCGGAAGGGCGCCCCCGGAGCCTCCCGGGGGCGCCCTTCCGCGTGCTCAGGGGCATCCGCGCCGGCCGCCGCCCACACCCCGCTGTTCGAATAGTCGCGGGGTTACGGCCTCCCTCCACAGATTCGGGGACTTTCTGCCGTCCACATCCTGGGGACCGGGAAGTTGTCCAGATCGTGTCCACAGGGAGCGCGGTTGAAAGACCATCAGACCAGCTCAGCCGCTTGTGGATTGGTGGACGAAGGATCTCCACAGACTGTGGACGAAGCGGTGATCCACAGGCTGTGCACCGAGTTGTCCACGGGTCGCCCACAGGCTGGGGGCGGTTGTCCCCAGCGATCGGCGGCTTCTCCACATGGCTGTCCACTGTTCGGCAACCCGACGCGCCTCCTCACCGGGTCGAGTGAAAGGCGTCACA
Organism: Streptomyces sp. DT190; assembly: GCF_049846985.1. NCBI lineage: Bacteria > Bacillati > Actinomycetota > Actinomycetes > Kitasatosporales > Streptomycetaceae > Streptomyces > Streptomyces sp. DT190. Next base: position 241,742 of record NZ_JBNCNM010000002.1, read on the forward strand.
CAAAGGTGCCGGGTTGGGCTGTGGGAAAGCTGGGTAAACCTGGGGACGGCACTGGGGAGAACTCGCCTCACCCTGTGCACGGGGTGTGGAGAACTTTCCGTTCTCCACAGAGACGCCCGGTTGTCCACCGCCGTCACCCACAGGCCCGGTGGACAAAATTTCCGCTCTGAGCTGGGCAAACGTGGTTATCCACGGTATCCACAGGCCCTACTACTACTCCCGACTAGAGAGAGAGCGGAATCCGTTTCGAAGCGGGTCCTGTGCACAACTCGCTCCTCGGCGCCCGGCTGCCCCTCGTCACGACTTGACCCCGAGAGGCACCTACTGTCAGTGCCGTGCGTCAGACTGGTCCCCGGTGTCCTCCCCGTCTCAGGGACCGTCGACACCGAGACAGACGACGAGGGCCAGGCAGAGCGAGAAGCGCCGGCAACAGCAGGAGGCGGCAACAGTGAAGATCCGGGTGGAACGCGACGTACTCGCGGAGGCAGTGGCCTGGGCGGCTCGCAGCCTCCCGGCCCGTCCGCCGGCGCCTGTCCTCGCCGGCCTGCTCCTGAAGGCCGAGGAGGGCCAGCTGAGCCTGTCCGGCTTCGACTACGAGGTCTCCGCCCGGGTGGGCGTCGAGGCCGAGGTCGAGGAGGAGGGCACGGTCCTGGTCTCCGGCCGCCTGCTCGCGGACATCTGCCGCGCGCTCCCCAACCGGCCGGTGGAGATCTCCACAGACGGTGTACGGGCGACGGTGGTCTGCGGCTCCTCGCGGTTCACCCTCCACACCCTGCCTGTGGAGGAGTACCCGGCCCTGCCCCAGATGCCGAACGCGACGGGCACGGTCCCCGGCGAGGTCTTCGCCTCCGCGGCCGCCCAGGTCGCCATCGCCGCCGGCCGTGACGACACGCTGCCCGTCCTCACCGGCGTCCGCATCGAGATCGAGGGCGACACCGTCACGCTGGCCTCCACCGACCGCTACCGCTTCGCGGTCCGCGAGTTCCTGTGGAAGCCGGAGAACCCGGACGCCTCCGCGGTCGCCCTGGTGCCCGCCAAGACGCTCCTGGACACCGCCAAGGCCCTGACCAGCGGCGACCAGGTGACCCTGGCGCTGTCCGGCTCGGGCTCGGGCGAGGGCCTGATCGGCTTCGAGGGCGCCGGCCGCCGCACCACGACCCGCCTGCTGGAGGGCGACCTCCCGAAGTACCGCACGCTGTTCCCGACGGAGTTCAACAGCGTCGCCGTGATCGAGACCGCCCCCTTCGTGGAGGCCGTCAAGCGCGTGGCCCTGGTCGCCGAGCGGAACACCCCGGTGCGGCTGAGCTTCGAGCAGGGCGTGCTCATCCTGGAGGCCGGCTCCAGCGACGACGCACAGGCTGTGGAAAGGGTGGACGCCCAGCTGGAGGGTGACGACATCTCGATCGCCTTCAACCCGACGTTCCTGCTGGACGGCCTGAGCGCCATCGACTCCCCGGTCGCCCAGCTGTCCTTCACGACGTCCACCAAGCCCGCGCTGCTCAGCGGCAAGCCCGCGCTGGACGCCGAGGCGGACGAGGCCTACAAGTACCTGATCATGCCGGTGCGCCTCAGCGGCTGAGCCCCGCCGGCTGTCCACAGGCTGGGGGTAAAGCCGCAGGTGGGGGCGTGCGACTGAGCGCGTATGCCCACAGATGTGCGCGAGCGTCCGGGATTAGGCTCGGACGCGGCACACACGTGTCGCAGCGCCACGTCGGACACCTGCAAACCGAAGGAAAACAACTGATGGAGCTCGGTCTCGTCGGCCTCGGCAAGATGGGCGGCAACATGCGCGAGCGGATCCGCCGCGCGGGCCACACCGTGTACGGATACGACCGCAACCCGGACCTCGCCGATGTCCACAGCCTGGAAGAGCTTGTGGGCAAGCTCAGCGGACCGCGCGTGGTCTGGGTGATGGTCCCGGCGGGCGAGGCCACCCAGTCCACCGTCGACCGCCTCGCCGAGCTGCTGGAGCCGGGCGACGTCGTCGTGGACGGCGGCAACTCCCGCTGGACGGACGACGAGAAGCACGCCGAGGAGCTGGCCGCCAAGGGCATAGGCTTCGTCGACTGCGGCGTCTCCGGCGGCGTCTGGGGCCTGGAGAACGGCTACGCGCTGATGTACGGCGGCGACCCGGAGAACGTCGCCAAGGTGCAGCCGGTCTTCGACGCCCTCAAGCCGGAGGGCGACTTCGGTTCCGTGCACGCCGGCAAGGTCGGCGCGGGCCACTTCGCGAAGATGGTCCACAACGGCATCGAGTACGCCATGATGCAGGCCTACGCCGAGGGCTGGGAGCTGCTGGAGAAGGTCGACTCCGTGACCGACGTCCGGGAGGTCTTCCGCTCCTGGCAGGAGGGCACGGTCATCCGCTCCTGGCTGCTCGACCTCGCGGTGAACGCGCTCGACGAGGACGAGCACCTGGACGGGCTCCGGGGTTATGCACAGGACTCCGGCGAGGGACGCTGGACCGTGGAGGCCGCGATCGACAACGCGGTGCCGCTGCCGGCGATCACCGCGTCGCTGTTCGCGCGGTTCGCCTCCCGTCAGGAGGACTCGCCCCAGATGAAGATGATCGCGGCGCTGCGCAACCAGTTCGGCGGCCACGCGGTCGAGAAGAAGTAGCCGAGAAGAAGTAGCCGGAAGCAACCGAGCACCGAGGGAGGTCGGCGGAACGACCATGCACGTCACGCATCTGTCGCTGGCCGACTTCCGCTCCTATCCCCGGGTCGAGGTCCCGCTCGACCCGGGGGTGACGGCCTTCGTCGGGCCGAACGGGCAGGGCAAGACCAACCTCGTCGAGGCCGTCGGCTACCTGGCCACCCTCGGCAGCCACCGGGTCTCCTCCGACGCCCCCCTGGTCCGCATGGGCGCCGAGCGCGCGATCATCCGGGCCCAGGTGCGGCAGGGCGAACGGCAGCAGCTGGTCGAGCTCGAAATCAACCCGGGCCGTGCCAACCGCGCCCGTATCAACAGATCCTCGCAGGTCAGGCCGCGTGACGTGCTGGGGATCGTCCGTACGGTCCTGTTCGCGCCGGAGGACCTCGCCCTGGTCAAGGGCGACCCCGGGGAGCGGCGGCGCTTCCTCGACGAGCTGATTACCGCCCGCTCGCCGCGCATGGCCGGGGTCCGCTCCGACTACGACCGGGTGCTCAAGCAGCGCAACACCCTGCTGAAGTCGGCCGCGCTGGCCCGGCGGCACGGCGGCCGCTCCATGGACATGTCCACCCTGGACGTGTGGGACCAGCATCTGGCGCGCGCGGGCGCCGAGTTGCTCGCCCAGCGCCTGGACCTGATCGCCACGCTCCAGCCGCTGGCCGACAAGGCGTACGAGCAGCTCGCCCCCGGCGGCGGCCCGGTCGCCCTGGAGTACAAGCCGTCCGCGCCGGGTGAGGCGCACACGCGCGACGACCTGTTCGAGCAGCTGACGGCCGCGCTCGCCGAGGCCCGCAAGCAGGAGATCGAGCGGGGCGTGACGCTGGTCGGGCCGCACCGCGACGACCTGCTGCTCAAGCTCGGCCAGCTGCCCGCCAAGGGCTACGCCTCCCACGGCGAGTCCTGGTCGTACGCGCTGGCGCTGCGCCTGGCCTCGTACGACCTGTTGCGGGCCGAGGGCAACGAGCCGGTGCTGGTGCTCGACGACGTCTTCGCGGAGCTGGACACCCGCCGGCGCGAGCGCCTCGCCGAACTGGTCGCCCCCGGTGAGCAGGTCCTGGTGACCGCGGCGGTGGACGACGACGTCCCGCACGTGCTGTCCGGGGCGCGGTACGCCGTGTCCGAGGGGACGGTGGAGCGCGTATGAGCGCGCAGGAGCCGAAGAAGAACCCCGAGCCCTCCGGTGTGGACCTCGCGCGCGTGGCCCTGCGCGCCGCCAAGGAGGCCGCCCGCGCGCGGGGGGACGCCGCGCAGCAGAAGAAGCAGGCGCGCCGCGGCGGCGGGCTGCGCTCCGGCGCGCGCGCCGACGGCCGCGACCCCATGGCGCTCGGCGGAGCGATCAACCGGCTGATCACCGAGCGCGGCTGGGAGGCCCCGGCCGCGGTGGGCGGTGTGATGGGCCGCTGGCCGCAGATCGTCGGAGAGCAGCTCGCCGGCCACTGCACCCCGCAGCGGTACGACGAGGACGAGCGGGTGCTGATCGTGCAGTGCGAGTCGCCGGTCTGGGCGACCGAGGTGCGCCGCCTTGCTCCGGTGCTCGTCGCCCGCCTCAACGAGGACCTGGGGCACGGCACCGTGCGGCACATCAAGGTCGTCGGACCCAGCGCTCCCGCGCGCCGCTACGGCCCTCTGCGCGCCCCCGGCAGCAGCGGTCCCGACGACAGCTACAGGTGACTTACGTCACGTCTTTCGGGCCCGGACCGGCGTCTGCGGCCGTCCTGTCGCCGCACCGCACACGGTTGCGAATCGCGACCTGACTCCGAAGTAGCCAAGGGTTGACGGCCGGAAGCGCTGAGTGGCTCCGTGAGCCTCTTGGAGCCCCCATCCGTATATCGGGAGTCGGACGAGACCCGTCGAGGGCGGCACATGCGGACTCAGGTACCGGCAAACCCCCATCAGTGTCAGTGCTACCGGTAGACTGGGAGCAATCCCGCCCCACTCGTGGGGACCGTCCGGGAAAAGCTGAGCAACGCTGATCAAGGCTTACCAACGCAACATGCCGCAGCCGCTCCGGCAACCCGCCGACGAGCCTGGCTCGTGCTGTGCCAGAAAGGGCGCTTCGTGGCCGATTCCGGCAACCCCAACGAGAACATCCCGTCCCCCGAGGCCCCGGCCGGAGTCGCCGAGGCCTCCGTAACGGCGTCGTACGACGCCAGTGCCATCACCGTCCTCGAGGGTCTGGACGCGGTCCGCAAGCGACCCGGTATGTACATCGGTTCCACCGGTGAGCGCGGCCTGCACCACCTCGTGTACGAGGTCGTCGACAACTCCGTCGACGAGGCGCTGGCCGGGCACGCGGACACGATCGAGGTCACGATCCTCGCCGACGGCGGCGTGCGCGTCGTCGACAACGGCCGCGGCATCCCGGTGGGCATCGTCCCGTCCGAGGGCAAGCCGGCCGTCGAGGTCGTGCTGACCGTGCTGCACGCGGGCGGCAAGTTCGGCGGCGGCGGCTACGCGGTCTCCGGTGGTCTGCACGGCGTCGGCGTCTCGGTCGTGAACGCCCTGTCCAGCAAGGTCTCCGTCGAGGTGCGGACCGACGGCCACCGCTGGACGCAGGACTACAAGATGGGCGTGCCGACGGCGCCGCTGGCCAAGCACGAGGCCACGGACGAGACCGGCACCTCGGTCACCTTCTGGGCCGACGGCGACATCTTCGAGACCACCGACTACTCCTTCGAGACGCTGTCGCGGCGCTTCCAGGAGATGGCCTTCCTCAACAAGGGCCTGACCATCAAGCTCACCGACGAGCGCGAGTCGGCCAAGGCCACCTCCGGTGCGGACGAGGCCGGCGCGGACGAGACCGCCGAGGTCAAGACGGTCACGTACCACTACGAGGGCGGCATCGTCGACTTCGTGAAGTACCTCAACTCCCGCAAGGGAGAGGCGGTGCACCCGTCGGTGATCGACCTCGAGGCCGAGGACAAGGACAAGTCCCTCTCCCTCGAAGTCGCCATGCAGTGGAACAGTGGTTACAGCGAGGGCGTGTACTCCTTCGCCAACATCATCCACACCCACGAGGGCGGCACCCACGAAGAGGGCTTCCGCGCGGCGCTGACGAACCTGATCAACAAGTACGCGCGCGACAAGAAGCTGCTCCGCGAGAAGGACGACAACCTCACGGGCGACGACATCCGCGAGGGTCTCACCGCGATCATCTCGGTGAAGCTGAGCGAGCCCCAGTTCGAGGGCCAGACCAAGACCAAGCTGGGCAACACGGAGGCGAAGACCTTCGTCCAGAAGGCCGTCTACGAGCACCTCAACGACTGGCTGGACCGCAACCCGGTCGAGGCCGCGGACATCGTCCGCAAGGGCATCCAGGCCGCCACCGCGCGCGTGGCCGCCCGCAAGGCCCGCGACCTGACCCGCCGCAAGGGCCTGCTGGAGACGGCGTCCCTGCCGGGCAAGCTCTCGGACTGCCAGTCGAACGACCCCACCAAGTGCGAGATCTTCATCGTCGAGGGTGACTCCGCCGGCGGTTCGGCCAAGTCCGGCCGCAACCCGCAGTACCAGGCGATCCTCCCGATCCGCGGCAAGATCCTCAACGTCGAGAAGGCCAGGATCGACAAGATCCTGCAGAACCAGGAGATCCAGGCGCTGATCTCGGCCTTCGGCACGGGTGTGCACGAGGACTTCGACATCGAGAAGCTCCGCTATCACAAGATCATCCTGATGGCGGACGCCGACGTCGACGGCCAGCACATCAGCACGCTGCTGCTGACCTTCCTGTTCCGCTTCATGCGGCCGCTGGTCGAGGCCGGGCACGTGTACCTGTCGCGTCCGCCGCTGTACAAGATCAAGTGGGGCCGGGACGACGTCGAGTACGCCTACTCGGACCGCGAGCGCGACGCGCTCATCGAGATGGGCCGTCAGCGCGGCAAGCGCGTCCGCGAGGACTCGATCCAGCGCTTCAAGGGTCTCGGCGAGATGAACGCCGAGGAGCTGCGCGTGACCACGATGGACCAGGAGCACCGGGTCCTCGGCCAGGTCACCCTGGACGACGCCGCGCAGGCCGACGACCTGTTCTCGGTCCTGATGGGCGAGGACGTCGAGGCCCGGCGCCAGTTCATCCAGCGCAACGCCAAGGACGTCCGCTTCCTCGACATCTGAGTCGGTCTCAGCTGACCGCACCAGGAAGGATCCCCACCAGCAATGACCGACGAGAACACTCCCGTCACCCCTGAGCAGGGCGGCGACCTCGCGATGCGTGTCGAGCCCGTCGGGCTCGAGACGGAGATGCAGCGCTCGTACCTCGACTACGCGATGTCCGTCATCGTCTCGCGTGCGCTGCCCGACGTCCGCGACGGTCTCAAGCCCGTGCACCGCCGCGTCCTGTACGCCATGTACGACGGCGGCTACCGCCCCGAGCGCGGCTTCTACAAGTGCGCCCGCGTCGTCGGCGACGTCATGGGCAACTACCACCCGCACGGCGACTCCTCCATCTACGACGCGCTCGTGCGCCTCGCCCAGCCCTGGTCGATGCGCATGCCGCTCGTCGACTCCAACGGCAACTTCGGCTCCCCGGGCAACGACCCGGCCGCGGCCATGCGGTACACCGAGTGCAAGATGGCGCCGCTGTCGATGGAGATGGTCCGTGACATCGACGAGGAGACCGTCGACTTCACGGACAACTACGACGGCCGCTCCCAGGAGCCGACCGTCCTGCCGGCCCGCTTCCCGAACCTGCTGATCAACGGCTCGGCCGGTATCGCGGTCGGCATGGCGACCAACATCCCGCCGCACAACCTGCGCGAGGTCGCGGCCGGTGCCCAGTGGTACCTGGAGAACCCCGAGGTCTCGCACGAGGAACTGCTGGACGCCCTCCTGGAGCGCATCAAGGGCCCCGACTTCCCGACCGGCGCGCTCGTCGTCGGCCGCAAGGGCATCGAGGAGGCGTACCGCACCGGCCGCGGCTCCATCACCATGCGCGCGGTGGTCGAGGTGGAGGAGATCCAGGGCCGCCAGTGCCTGGTCGTCACCGAGCTGCCGTACCAGACGAACCCGGACAACCTCGCCCAGAAGATCGCCGACCTCGTCAAGGACGGCAAGATCGGCGGCATCGCGGACGTCCGCGACGAGACGTCCTCCCGCACGGGCCAGCGGCTCGTGATCGTGCTCAAGAGGGACGCGGTCGCCAAGGTCGTCCTGAACAACCTCTACAAGCACACGGACCTGCAGACGAACTTCGGCGCCAACATGCTGGCGCTGGTCGACGGCGTGCCGCGCACGCTCTCGCTCGACGCGTTCATCCGCCACTGGGTGACGCACCAGATCGAGGTCATCGTCCGCCGTACGCGCTTCCGGCTGCGCAAGGCCGAGGAGCGGGCCCACATCCTGCGCGGCCTGCTGAAGGCCCTGGACGCCATCGACGAGGTCATCGCGCTGATCCGGCGCAGCGACACCGTCGAGATCGCCCGCGGCGGCCTGATGAGCCTGCTGGAGATCGACGAGATCCAGGCCAACGCCATCCTCGAGATGCAGCTGCGCCGGCTGGCCGCCCTGGAGCGCCAGAAGATCGTCCAGGAGCACGACGAGCTCCAGGCGAAGATCAACGAGTACAACGAGATCCTGGCCTCCCCGGTCCGCCAGCGCGGCATCGTCAGCGCGGAGCTGGCCGCGATCGTCGAGAAGTACGGCGACGACCGCAAGACCAAGCTGATCCCGTACGAGGGCGACATGTCCATCGAGGACCTGATCGCCGAGGAGGACATCGTCGTCACGGTCACCCGGGGCGGCTACATCAAGCGCACCAAGACCGACGACTACCGCGCCCAGAAGCGCGGCGGCAAGGGCGTGCGCGGCGCGAAGCTCAAGGAAGACGACATCGTCGACCACTTCTTCGTGTCCACCACGCACCACTGGCTGCTGTTCTTCACCAACAAGGGCCGCGTCTACCGCGTGAAGGGCTACGAGCTGCCCGACGCCGGCCGGGACGCGCGCGGCCAGCACGTGGCGAACCTGCTCGCCTTCCAGCCGGACGAGGCGATCGCCGAGATCCTGGCGATCCGCGACTACGAGGCCGTTCCGTACCTCGTGCTCGCCACCAAGGCCGGTCTTGTGAAGAAGACGCCACTGAAGGATTACGATTCGCCCCGCTCCGGCGGTGTGATCGCGATCAACCTCCGGTCGATGGAGGACGGTTCGGACGACGAACTGATCGGTGCCGAACTCGTCTCTGCCGATGACGATCTGCTTCTGATCAGCAAGAAGGCGCAGTCGATCAGGTTCACCGCATCGGACGACACCCTGCGGCCCATGGGCCGTGCCACCTCGGGTGTCAAGGGCATGAGCTTCCGCGAGGGTGACGAGCTGCTCTCGATGAATGTTGTTCGACCCGGTACGTTCGTGTTCACTGCCACAGACGGCGGGTACGCGAAGCGGACCAACGTCGACGAGTACCGCGTCCAGGGTCGCGGCGGCCTCGGCATCAAGGCCGCCAAGATCGTCGAGGACCGCGGTTCCCTCGTCGGCGCGCTGGTGGTCGAGGAGACCGACGAGATCCTCGCCATCACGCTGTCGGGCGGTGTGATTCGCACGCGAGTCAACGAGATCAGGGAAACCGGCCGTGACACCATGGGCGTCCAACTGATCAATCTGGGCAAGCGCGATGCCGTCGTGGGCATCGCTCGCAACGCCGAGGCGGGACGCGAGGCGGAGGAGGTCGACGGCGACGTGGTCGTCGACGAGTCCGCCGAGGGGGCCGGGACCACCGGCACGGACGAGGGTGAGGCGCCCTCGGCCGAGTAGCACGAGGAGTGAGTCAGCGTGAGCGGAGCCACGGGCGCCGGACCGGCCGGTACCTCGAAGGGTACGGAGACGGACGGCGGCGGCCGTGGCTCCGCCGCGCGTGCGGCGGATCCGCACACGACCAACCTGAAGGCGATCAAGTCCCCGACCAAGGACTCGGCCTCGCCTGACGCGCATGGATCACAGGGGGGAACTGTGACGGACACCCGAGGTCCGCAGACCCAGCACAAGCCTGGAGCGGGCCCGGCCGCCACCGGCGCACCGGCGCAGCCGCAGCCGGCCGCCCAGGACCAGGGCGCCGCCGCGCAGCCGGCCTCGCCGCTGCCGGGGGAACGGCAGACGCAGCAGCCGGCCGGGCCGTACCACCCGCCGCAGGCCTACCCGGCGCAGCAGGGGGCCGTCGCCGGTGCCGACGCGGGGGCGGCCGCGATGCGGCGTCCGCGCACGGGGGCGCGCACCACGCCCCGCGTCCGCAAGGCGCGCCTGCGGGTGGCCAAGGCCGACCCGTGGTCGGTGATGAAGGTCAGCTTCCTGCTCTCCATCGCGCTGGGCATCTGCACGATCGTCGCCGCAGCGGTGCTGTGGATGGTCATGGACGCGATGGGCGTCTTCTCGACCGTCGGCGGCACGATCTCCGAGGCCACCGGCTCCAACGAGTCCAACGGCTTCGACCTGCAGGCCTTCCTGTCACTGCCCAACGTCCTGCTGTTCACGTCGGTCATCGCGGTCATCGACGTCGTCCTCGCGACGGCCCTCGCGACGCTCGGCGCGTTCATCTACAACCTCTCCGCGGGCTTCGTGGGCGGTGTGGAGCTGACGCTCGCCGAGGACGAGTGACGCCCCTCTGCGGTCGCCCCGGCAACCGATTTTGGGACTGCCCATGTCGTGCGCTAATCTTCAGGAGTCAGCGCGCGGGACACACACCGCAGAGCGCGGCGGGGCTATAGCTCAGTTGGTTAGAGCGCATCCCTGATAAGGATGAGGCCACAGGTTCAAATCCTGTTAGCCCCACAGTGAAGAACCCTCGGTCCACTGGACCGGGGGTTTTCTCGTTCCCAGGAAGACAGCCGTAGCCCGCGGCCTGCGGTGTGGGGTGGCTCTGTGACGAGCCGTGGGAGCGGCGCGCGGGCAAGGGGCGTGTGACGGCCGGCGCCGGTGTGCAGTGGGGTGGGCACTGGCGCCGGTGTGCAGTGGGGTGGGCACCGATGTGCTTCTCGCGGTCCTCTGCCGGTGATCGGGACGTGCCGGCTCGGGACATGCGAAGACCCCGGCCGTAAGCGGCCGGGGTCTTTGCGGGTCTCTGGTGGGTCGTGGGGGTACGCAAGATCGCCAGGACGTACCAGGGACCGGGCGTTCAGCGCGTGAGGGGAGTGAGGCGGGCGGCGGCGGGGTCGCCCTCGGCGTCCGGGTCCTCGTCGTGGCAGTCGGTCGTGGTCGGGGCCGTCGAGTCCGTGAGGGAGCGGTGGCGGCAGCGCGGGGACTTGCCGTGAGCCTCGGCGCGGATGCGCTGCTTCATCGTGGGGGGCAGGGCCCTCGCCTGGGCCCAGGGAGCGCTCACCGGTGCCGTCCGCTGGTGCGGGATGCGCTCGCTGTTGCGCTGCTGCTCGGCCTGCGGTACTGCGGCCGCGGCGGTCGTGGTGATGAATCCGAGCGCCGTGCACAGGGCGAGGAAGGCGGTGACGATGGCGGTCCACAGCTTCATGACCTTGTTCCGGGCCATGGCCCCTCACTTTCGGGTTGGGCGATTTGCGTACTTTCCTCATGATGTGTAGGAGGGCTGCGAAGTGGTGGACCTCCGGCCGTGGCGCGACGATGTTCAGATGAACACCACCCGTATGGACGCAAGAGCCCCGAAAACGTGAGGAGAGGGGAGGAGAGTGGTCGAAGTAACCGTCCGTCGGCGTGTGATCACCCTCCGATCGGAGCGGTGGCCTCCGCTTCTATCCCGGTCTGCGGGCCGGGAGTTGACGACCGACGCAGGTCACCGATCGGTATCGGTCGGTGTGTATAGTCGGGCGCCAGAGGTCCCCTACGTCAACGAAAGACGAGGTCGCGCGGTGAAGAAGCTTCTCCTGGTCGCACTGGCCGCCATCGGCGGGCTCCTCGTGTACCGCCAGATCCAGGCGGATCGCGCCGAGCAGGATCTGTGGACGGAGGCGACTGACTCCGTGCCCACGGGTTCGTGAGTCACGACAACCACTGACGAGCACACCCCGGCCGCCTCGCGGTCGGGGTTTTGTGTGCCGAGGGCCGGTCGCGAGCCCGCGCGGCGAGGCAGGATGGGCCACGGTTCACGGTTCCGGTCCGGCGACGTGAGAGGTGGCGCGTGAGGGGACGGTGGAGTACGGCGCGCGAGCGGCGTGCGGGGGCGTGGCGCGGCAGGCCGTCGAAGGCCGTGCGCCTGGGCGCCGTGGCCGTGGCGCTGGGGACGACCGCCGCCGTGGGGCCGGGCCCCGCCGCTCAGGCCGCCGGCGACTCCGCCAGGGCGGCCACACCGGGCCCGTACGCCTTCGCCGACGGCGCCAGGACCGTCGAGGGGGCGCGCAGCACCGCGGACGCCGAGCGCCTGACGCCCGGTACCGCCTACAAGAGCTCCCTGCCGAGCGACGGCAAGGTCAGCTACCGAATCCTGCTCGACGCGACGTCCAGCGCGTACGTCTCCGTCACCGCCGTCCCACCCGCCGGCAGCACGGTCTCCGTCGTCGACGGGCTCAGGGTGTCCGTGCAGGACGCCGAGGGCAACTCCTGCTCGTCCGACACCGCGAGCTTCGGTGCCGCCCGCAGCCCTCACCCCGTCGCCGCGTGGGGCGTGCGCGAGATCTCCCCCACCAAGTCGCTGTGCCAGGAGGCCGGCGCGTACTACGTGTCCGTCGAGCGCTCCGACCCCGACGGTGAGGGGTCCTCGCCCGGCGCCTGGGACCTGGAACTCCTCGTCACGACCGAGCCGCCGACGGCGAAGACCGGCGCGACCGGCGCCCCACAGGTGTGGAATTCCGCCACCCCCCAGCCGCTCCAGGGCGACGCAGAGCCCCGGCGCGGCGGTGCGGGGTTCGCCGGGGCGACTCCCCTCGACGAAGGGGTCTGGCGTGACGACATCCGCCCCGGTCAGACGCTCTTCTACGCGGTGCCGGTCGACTGGGGCCAGCAGCTCTCGGTGACGGCCGACCTGGGCAGCTCCGGCTCCGGCGGCACCGGGTACGCGGCCGGCGCCCTCGACCTGGCCCTCTACAACCCCGCGCGCGGCCGCGCCGCCGGTGTCGGCGTCGGCTACGACGGCGACCAGGCGTCCGGCAGCCTGCCGCCGCTGCCCCCGGTCGACCACACCAACCGCTACGGCGCCGTACCCCAGGTCAACGCGATGCGCTTCGCCGGCTCCTACTACCTCGTCGCCCACCTCGCGCGGGACGTCGCCGACAGCTTCGGCGAGGGGCCGTTCGCGATGACTCTGCGCGTGAAGGTGAGCGGCGAGCCCCGCAGCGGGCCCGGATACGAGGGGGAGTCCCGGCCGGCGGGCGTCTTCGACGTCTCCGAGCAGGACCGGGAGGCGGCCGCGGAGGGCGTGCCCGCGTCGGGCGACGACACCGCGATGCGGGTGGTCGCCGTGGGCGGGATCGGCACCGGGAGCGCGCTGCTCGTGGGGCTCGGGGTGTGGACGTTGGTGGCTCGGCGCCGAAGCGCCGCGTAGCCGTGCCCGGCCGTCGCCCCGGGCCGGGGCCTCAGATGCGGGTCAGCGCCCAGAAGCCCACGGCGTAGCAGGCCAGGGCGAGGAGCAGCAGGGGGATCGCCACCTTGGCCGGGGGGCCGGGGCGGGACGGCCGTGGTGCCCGGTGCCGGGACGCGGGCTGGCTGCCTGTGGCCGGAGCGGCCTGTGGGGTCCGGGCGGTGTACGAGGCGGTGACGGTGTCCGCGCGCTGTGGCTCGGCCGGGGGCAGGTGCCCGGGGGCCGGGTACGCCGGGGGCAGCGGCTGGGCGGCGGGCCGGGGATGCGTGAGGTCGTAGGGGGAGAACCGGGGCTGGGGATGAGCGGGTCGGGGTGGCGCGTGGTCGGCCGCGGCCGGTGCGGGGGAGGAGGCCCCCGTGGACTGCGGAGGCGGCAGGTGGAAGCTGCCCGTGTCCGATATGGAGGGCTGCGGAGCAGGGGAGGAGGGCGGAGAGTCCGGGGTCTGCCGGGGGTCCGGCTGTACGGAACCGGTGCCCGCCGGGGCAGGTCGGCCGTTCTCCGCGCCGGAGGCTTCAGCCTGCTGCCGGGACCCCGTGGACGCCGTGAAGCCCGTGGACCCGGTCGAGCCCGTGGATGCCGTGGAACCCGGCGACCCGGTGGAACCCGTGAACCCCGTGGATGCCGTTCCTGTCGGAGGTTGGGCCTGTTGGGCCTCCTGGGCCTCCTGGGCCTCCTGGGCCTGTTGGGCCTCCTGGACCTGCTGGGCCTGCTGGGCCGGGCCCGCGGCCGGTTCCGCGCCGGCCGACGGGCTCGACGAACTCCCGTTCGTCCCCGGCTCCGAACCGCTCCAGTTCTCTCTCGGCCCCAGCCCCCGTGCCCGCTCCAGCGGCCCCTCGGGTGCGAACCCCTTGGGCAGGGGCCCGAGTTGGTCGAAGATCTCGATCAGCTCGTCGTCCGGGCCCGGCTCCGGGAGGAGCTCCGCCGCGGCCGCGAGCGCCTTGCGCGCCCCTGTGGCGGTACGGAACCGCGCCTCCGGATCCGGTTGCAGCAGGGTGGCCACCACCTGCCACAGCGGCTCGGGGATGCCCTTGGGCGCTCCCGGCGTGCCGTGCTCGGCGAAGTACTGGATCAGCGCCTTGCTGTCCGGCTTCGCGCCCTCCAGCAGGTACAGCGCGACCAGGCCCACGGCGAACAGGTCGGCGGGGAAGTCCGGCTCGGCGCCCATCAGTTGCTCGGGCGCGAGATAGCCGGGCGTCCCCACGACGAGGTTGGTCTCGGTCAGCCGGGGCTCGCCCAACCGCATCGCGATGCCGAAGTCGGACAGCCGCAGCCGCGGCCGGCCCGTGCCGGTGGCCTCCAGCAGCACGTTGGCGGGTTTCACGTCCCGGTGCACCACGCCCTCCGCGTGCACCGCGGACAGTCCGGACAGCAACTGGTCGAGCAGGGTGCAGACGAACGCCGGCGGCAGGGGCCCGTAATCCCCGACGAGATGCACCAGGGAACCCCCGGCGACCAGGTCCATCGTGAACAGGACCTTGTCGTCGTCGGCGGCCCAGCTGGTGGGGGCGAGCACATGGGGATGGTCGATCCGCAGGGCCTGTTCGCGGACGAAGCGCAGCAGCGAGTGCGCGTCGCTCTGCAGCAGGACCTTGGCGGCCACATAGCGGCGGCGGCGGTGGTCCCAGGCGCGCCAGACCGCGCCGACGCCCCCGCGTCCGATCGGGTCGACCAGTTCGTACCGGCCGGCGAAGACCTCACCCATGGCTGTAGGTCGCTCCTCCCCCTGTGGTCTCCCCCCTTGCTTCCCCCGCGGCGAGCGCTACGACTCCCCCGACGGTCCTCCGGCGGTCCCCCGTGCGGCACACGCCCCCTCGTGCCCGCCCGTATCGTGACGCACCCCCGTCACTGCGTCCCCACGCCCGCTGCCGAACCCCCTTCGGCGGCCGGGCGGAGGATCAGCTCTGGTGGGACTGGTAGTGCGCGACCGCGTCCGAGGTACGGCCGGCGCCGTAGACCCGGAGGAACTCTGCCAGCTCCGGGTGGGTCGGGGCGAGGGTGTCCGCGGCGTCGATGATGTCGCCGGCCGCCGCCACCGAGCGCAGCAGCGACTGGATCTCGCGGACGACCCGCTTCACCGTGGGCGCTCCCGAACTGCTGGTCGTCTGCGTGGTGTTGCTGAGCACCGATCCCCCCTGCGACTTCTTGATCTCCTCCATGCGCTCGGTGGCCTCGGCCGCGCTGACGCTGCCGTCCGCGACCTGTCCGGCCAGGTCCTGCAGCAGTTGCACCCGCTGCACCACGGCCGGGTTGCCGATCTTCGCCCGCTGGCCGCTCATCAGCTGCGACAGCATCGGCGCGGACAGCCCCAGCACCCCCGCGAGACGAGCCTGGTTGAGGCCAAGATCGTCGATGAGCCTACGGAAGAGCGCCCCCAGCGGCTCCCCGTACCAGTTCCGCTGCAGTTCCCGCGCTCTTGCGGTGGCTTCCTGCTGTGCGGCGTCCATTGCGTCTCCCCATCGCTTCCCCAAGTACGGCGGTTCGCGGTAGCGAACCACGCCGAGCATCTTACGGAGAGTGGTCGGCGACGGGGACCCCCAATCTTTTTGCGGAACCACGGGGGTGACCCGGTACTCTGGTCTCCGACGCCCGCCCGGATGTGGTCTTCTGGTCGGACGTCTTCTTCCGGGGCCTTAGCTCAGTTGGTAGAGCGCTGTCTTTGCATGGCAGATGTCAGGGGTTCGACTCCCCTAGGCTCCACTGGAAACGCCCTCCGAGCTGCGGAAACGCAGGCACGGAGGGCGTTTTTCGTGGGCCCGCCCGCCGAGGTGGGCGGGTGTTTCACGTGAAACAGCACGGCGGGGCGAGAGACCTCGAGGCATGCCTCAAGTCTCTCGCCCCGCCGTGCTGTTGATCGGTGACGCTTCGGCGACGTTCAGGAACGGTCGTCGCGCTCGGCGGCCTCGTCCTCGGCCTGCTTGGCCTGGACCTCGGGGTCCAGAGCCGACTGGCCGCTGCCGTCCACGGCGGACAGGTGGCCCGACTCGGGGACCTCGGTCGCGGCAGGCGGCTCGACCAGCCAGTCCGGGTTGGCCTGCTTGTCCCACCACTTCCACGCGGCGAAGGCCCCGCCCGCCAAGGCGCCGACGATCACCAGCGTCTTGACGGCCTTGCCGGCCCTCGCCCGCCGTTCGTGCCGGCGGACCAGCTTCTGGATCTCCTTCGACGAGACCTGACCGCGCAGCGCGGCCATCGCGGCCGCACTCCGGGCCGCGGCCTCGGTCGTCACAGGGACGGCCACGGCCATCGCCTGCTCCAGCCTCGGCCGGGAGTAGTCAGCCGCCTGGCGGGCGGCCTTGCGCGTGCGGACGGCGGCCTCGCGGGCGGCCTGGTCGACGTTCGGCGGTACATGGGAGCGGGCCTGCTCCAGATAAGGCTGCACATGGGCGCCGTACTGGACACGTGCCTGCCCGGCGGCCTGCGTCACCTTGGGCGCCAGCCGTACGCGCGCCTCGTGTGCGTAGTGCGCGGCCCTGTCCTTGGCCGTGTCGGCGTAGGGCGCCACCACTTCCGCGGCGTGCAGCACGCTGTCCTTCGCCGAACCAGTCGCGGCGCGCACGCTGTCGATGCGGGTCACGGGTTCCTCCTCCTCGGTGGCGTACGGTATTTCGACTTTCCACCCTTTTACGGATCATGCCTCCGGGAGCCCTACCAGGCATGCGCGGGCGGGCATCCGGGTCACGCAAACCGGCATCCAGTGCCGATCGCGTGCAAGAGCGGATGAATAGGGGGCAACAGGAGCTTGTCGTCGACAATGCCACGGATCCCTGCCGAGCGCCCCCGCCCCGGGGCTACTCGACCTGTTTTCTGTGACCGCCCGCCGAGGGTTTCCCCCCGCTGCGCCGAGGCCGGGCGACGCGAGGGCCCGTCCATGCGAGGATCAGGGAGTCACAGAAAGACAACGGAAGGCAGATCGTGGCTGAGCAGCTCTACGCCACCCTGAAGACCAACCACGGCGACATCGAGGTCCGGCTGCTGCCGAACCACGCCCCCAAGACGGTCAAGAACTTTGTCGAGCTCGCCCAGGGCGAGCGGGAGTGGACGCACCCGGAGACGGGCGAGAAGACCACGGACAGGCTCTACGACGGCACGGTCTTCCACCGGGTGATCAGCGGCTTCATGATCCAGGGCGGTGACCCGCTGGGCAACGGCACCGGCGGTCCCGGCTACCAGTTCGAGGACGAGTTCCACCCGGACCTGCGCTTCGACAAGCCCTACCTGCTGGCGATGGCCAACGCCGGCCCGGGCACCAACGGGTCGCAGTTCTTCATCACCGTCTCCCCGACGGCGTGGCTGACCCGCAAGCACACCATCTTCGGCGAGGTCACCGACGCGGCCAGCCAGAAGGTCGTGGACACCATCGCCACCACCCAGACCAACCCGCGCACCGACCGTCCGGTCAAGGACGTGGTCATCGAGTCCGTGGTGATCGAGAACCGCTGAGGCATCCACCGAGGCCTGCGCGGGGAACCAATCGCCCTGCTCATCCGTAGGGATGAGCAGGGCGGGCTTTTTCACCAAGACCGAGGGGAACCCATGGACGAGCAGGCTGCGGGCAGCCCGCAGGGCGCCCACAGCGTCCCCATGTGCTACCGCCACCCGGGCCGTGAGACGGGCATTCGCTGCACCCGCTGCGAACGCCCGATCTGCCCCGAGTGCATGGTCAACGCCTCCGTCGGCTTCCAGTGCCCCGAGTGCGTCCGCACCGGCTCCGGCACCGGTCACGCCCCCTCGGCCTCGATGCCCCGGACGCTGGCGGGCGGCAGCATCGCCGCCGACCCGCGCCTGCTGACCAAGATCCTCATCGGGATCAACCTGGCGGTCTTCATCGCCGTCCGGGTCCACGAGTCGCTCCTCAGCGACCTCGTCCTGCTCGGCGCCTGGCCGCCCGCGCCCTTCACCCCGACCCAGGGTGTGGCGGGCGGCGAGTGGTACCGCATGGTGACGTCGGTCTTCACCCACCAGGAGATCTGGCACATCGCCTTCAACATGCTCAGCCTCTGGTGGCTCGGAGGTCCCCTCGAAGCGGCCTTGGGACGCGTCCGCTATCTGGCGCTCTATCTCGTCTCGGGCCTCGCCGGCAGTGCGCTCGCCTATCTGCTGGCCTCGCCGAACACGGCGACCCTGGGAGCCTCGGGCGCGATCTTCGGCCTGTTCGGCGCCACGGCCGTGCTGATGCGGCGGCTCAACTACGACATGCGGCCGATCATCGCGCTGCTGGCGATCAACCTGATCTTCACCTTCAGCCCGGGCTTCAACATCTCCTGGCAGGCCCACATCGGCGGACTCGTCGCCGGTGTCGCCGTCGGATACGCCATGGTCCACGCCCCGCGCGAGCGCCGCGCCCTGATCCAGTACGGCGCCTGCGCCCTGGTGCTGGCGGTGGTGGTCCTGGTGACGCTGTTGAGGACGGCCCAGCTCAGCTGAGCGCGCCCGTTGTCCACAGCGGTGGCGGATCTTGTGCACAGTGTGCGAGAACACATGTGCCCCCTGTCACTGACCCGTGTTTGCGCAGGTCAGACAGGGGGCGAACATGTTTTCGAGTCGCGGTACTTCCGTCATACCGGCGTCAACACCCGACGAGTTATCCACAGATCGTCTTTCTTTTTCCCCATGTGGATAACGGCTGTGGATAACTCAGCGAACAGCCCTGGGCAGAGCTGTGGTCACCTTCCGGTGGCCGCTACTTCCACTGGGTCGAGACGCCGAATCCGGCGGCGATGAAGCCGAAGCCCACCACGATGTTCCAGTTGCCCAGGGAGTCGATGGGCAGCGAGCCGTCCGTGACGTAGAAGACGACGATCCAGGCCAGGCCGATGAGGAACATCGCCAGCATGACCGGTGCGACCCAGGCGCGGCTGTTCAGCTTGATCGCGGTCGTCGGCTTCGACGGCGGCGGCGTGTAATCGGCCTTCTTGCGGATACGTGACTTCGGCACGAGGGTCTCTCCTGTCGATGCGCTGCGTGGCCGCGCAGGTAACTGGGTCGGTCTCGGGGCAGCGTGAGGGGACTCCGAATGCTCCCCCGGGCGTCCGTTAGCGTAGTGCTTCCGCCGCGCCGAAGGAGATAAGGGTACGTTGAGCAATTCTGCCGACTCCCCCGGGACGGGATCCACCCCTGGGCGCGCGCGCCGTTTCCGGCCCGTGCGGATTCTCACGGCGGCCGTCTTCGCTCTGGCCGGGCTGATCTTCTTCACCAGCTTCGACACCGCCAAGGGCACCAACATCCGCTCGGACACCTCGCTGCTGAAACTGTCCGACCTCATCCAGGAACGCAGCCGGGAGAACGGTGAGCTGGACGAGACGAACGGGGCCCTGCGCAAGGACATAGAGGCGCTCGCCGAGCGGGACGACGGTTCCACCGAGGCGGAGGACGAGAAGCTGGCCGCCCTGGAAAAGCGGGCGGGCACCCAGAAGCTCACGGGCGAGTCGCTCACGGTCACGCTCAACGACGCCCCGCCGGACGCCACCGCCAAGCTGCCCGGCTACCCCGAGCCGCAGCCCGACTACCTGGTCATCCACCAGCAGGACCTGCAGGCGGTGGTGAACGCGCTGTGGCAGGGCGGGGCCAAGGGCATCAAGGTCATGGACCAGCGGCTGATCTCCACGAGCGCCGTGCGCTGCGTCGGCAACACGCTGATCCTCCAGGGCCGCGTCTACTCGCCCCCGTACAAGATCACCGCGGTCGGCGACCCCGGGAAGCTGCAGCAGGCGCTCGCGGCATCCCCGGCGATCCAGAACTACATGGTCTACGTCAATGTCTACGGGCTCGGATGGAAAGTCGAGGAGAACGGCCCGGTGACTCTGCCCGGCTACTCGGGCACAGTGGATCTGCACTACGCGAAGCCCGTGGAGTAGCAGCCCAGGCCGGGGGAGCCGCCGGTGCGCGTGATCGTCAGGGCCCTCAGCGAACTGTGCGTCACCGTCGGCGGCCTCATCCTGTTGTTCGTCGTCTACGTGCTGTTCTGGACCGGCGTGCAGGCCGACGGCGTCATGGACGACCAGATCGACCTGCTCCGGAAGGAGTGGTCCCAGCCCCGCCCGCCGAGCGGCGGCCCCGCAACCGCCCCCGAGGAACCGAAGCCCTACCTCCGGGGCAGGCCCTTCGCGATCATGTACATCCCACGGCTTGGTTTCACGTGGAACAAGCCGGTGCTGGAGGGCACGGCCACCTCCACCCTGAAGAAAGGGCTCGGGCACTACGCGGAGACCGCCCGACTCGGGCAGCGGGGGAACTTCGCGGTCGCCGGTCACCGCCGTACCCACGGCGACCCCTTCAAGGACTTTCCCAGGCTGCGGCGCGGGGACGCGGTGGTGCTGACCGACGGCACGACGTGGTTCACGTACCGGATCGACAAGGGCCCGTACAAAACAGTGCCCTCGGACATCGAGGTGATCGACCCTGTCCCCCGTACTTCCGGGTACACGCGTCCGGGCCGGTATCTGACGCTGACCACGTGCGAACCCGAGTGGGGGCACAGTCACCGGCTGATCGCCTGGGCGCACCTGGACTCCACCCAGCCTGTGGAGGCCGGGAAACCTGAGGCGCTGCGCCGTTAGTCTGGTGGCTGTACGGCGTGGGTCTGGTGCCGTGGTACGACGGAAGGGACGGCATGTACGGCTGGATCTGGCGGCATCTGCCGGGGAACACGTGGGTGAAGGCAGTGATCTCGCTCGCCCTGGTCGTGGCCGTGGTCTACGTCCTCTTCCAGTACGTCTTCCCGTGGGCGGAACCGCTGCTGCCCTTCAACGATGTGACGGTGGACAACCAGTGAGCGCGCGCATTCTCGTCGTCGACAACTACGACAGCTTCGTCTTCAACCTGGTCCAGTACCTGTACCAGCTGGGCGCCGAGTGCGAGGTCCTGCGCAACGACGAGGTCTCGACGGCACACGCCCAGGACGGCTTCGACGGGGTTCTGCTCTCCCCGGGCCCCGGGACGCCGGAGCAGGCCGGGGTGTGCGTGGAGATGGTCCGGCACTGCGCCGCGACCGGTGTCCCGGTCTTCGGCGTCTGCCTGGGCATGCAGTCGATGCAGGTGGCGTACGGCGGTGTGGTGGACCGTGCGCCGGAGCTGCTGCACGGCAAGACCTCGCTGGTCGAGCACAGCGGCGGGGGCGTCTTCGCGGGCCTGCCGTCGCCCTTCACGGCGACCCGCTACCACTCCCTGGCGGCCGAGCCGGCGACGGTCCCGGCCGAGCTGGAGGTCACGGCCCGGACCCACGACGGCATCGTCATGGGCCTCAGGCACCGCGAACTGCCGGTCGAGGGCGTGCAGTTCCATCCCGAGTCGGTGCTGACCGAGCACGGGCACCGGATGCTGGCCAACTGGCTGGTGGAGTGCGGCGACCAGGGCGCGGTGGCGAGGTCGGCCGGGCTCGCCCCGGTGGTGGGCAGGGCCACGGCGTGACCGCGCTGCGCCCCGAGCGCGAGTCCGACACCTCGTACGGGCAGCAGTCGTACGGGGTGCCGGGCGCGTCGGAGGACTGGTCGGGCGGGGCGTACGGCTCGGCTCCGCGGCCGGGACGGCAGCAGCACACACCGCCGTACCCGCAGGAGGCGCAGACCTACCCGCCGGGGCCGCAGCCCCAGCGGTACACGCCGGGGCCCGAGCCCCAGCCCTATGCACCGGGGCCCGAGCCCCAGCCGTACGCGCCGGGGCCGCAGTCCTCCGGGCCGGGGCCGGATCCGGAGCCGTATGAGGGGTCGTACGGAGCCGGCGCCGGGGAGTCCTTCCTGCCGCCCGTCGACGAGGAGACGGTGGCGCTGCGGATACCGGATCCGCCGCTCGGGGAGGACGACCCCGTACCGGGCTCTGGGGCCTCCTCACGCGCCCGGCAGGACGGTCCCGCCCCCGGTGGCCGTGCGGCCCGCAGAAAGGCCGCCAAGCGCCGTCACGGGCGTCATGGGGGTGCCGCCGAGGCCCCCACGGCCCCTGCGGACCGGGAGGGGGGCCGGGCGCCGCTGTCCCGGGTCGAGGCGCGGCGCCGGGCGCGGGCGAGCAAGCCGGGCGCGGCGGTCGTGGCCAGCCGGGCCATCGGCGAGGTGTTCATCACCACCGGCGTGCTGATGCTGCTGTTCGTCACCTACCAGCTGTGGTGGACGAACGTCCGGGCCCACGCCCAGGCCGGCCAGGAGGCCAGCAGCCTGCAGAACGACTGGGCGAGCGGCAAGCGCAACCCGGGTGTCTTCGAGCCGGGGCAGGGCTTCGCCATCCTGCACATCCCGAAGCTGGACGTGGTGGTGCCGATCGCGGAGGGCACCAGCAGCAAGGGCGTGCTCGACCGGGGCATGGTCGGGCACTACGCCGAGGGCGCGCTGAAGACGGCGATGCCCGGTGACAAGACCGGCAACTTCGGGCTCGCGGGGCACCGCAACACCCACGGCGAACCGTTCCGCTACATCAACAAGCTCGCTCCGGGCGATCCGATCGTCGTGGAGACGCAGGACGAGTACTACGTCTACAAGATGGCCTCGATCCTGCCGGTGACGTCGCCGAGCAACACGAGCGTCCTGAATCCGATCCCCACGGGGTCGGGGTTCACCAAGCCCGGCCGCTACATCACGCTGACCACGTGCACGCCGGAGTTCACCAGCAAGTACCGGATGATCGTCTGGGGCAAGATGGTCGAGGAACGGCCGCGCAGCAAGGGCAAGCCGGATGCGCTCGTCAATTAAGGGCAGATGACCAGTGGCAGCGACCACCGACACGGAGCACGAAGAGCACACCGGCGCGGCCTCCCGGCCGCCTGCGGCACGCCGCCGGCCCGGCCCGATCGCCAGGGCGGTCAGCTTCTTCGGGGAACTTCTCATCACCGCGGGCCTGGTCCTCGGCCTGTTCGTCGTCTACTCGCTGTGGTGGACGAACGTCGTCGCGGACCGCGCGGCCGGCAAGCAGGCGGACCGCGTCCGTGACGACTGGGCGCACGGCCGGGGCGGACCGGGCGCGCTGGACACTAAGGACGGCATCGGCTTCCTGCACGTGCCGACGATGAGCGGCGGCGAGGTCCTGGTCGAGAAGGGCACCACGAACAAGATCCTCAACGACGGTGTCGCGGGGTACTACACCGATCCCGTCAAGGCGACGCTGCCGATGTCGGGGAAGAAGGGCAACTTCTCCCTCGCCGCCCACCGCGACGGCCACGGCGCCAAGTTCCACGACATCGACAAGATCGAGAAGGGCGACCCGATCGTCTTCGAGACGAAGGACAAGTGGTACGTCTACAAGGTGTACGGCATCCTCCCCGAGACGTCGAAGTACAACGTCAAGGTGCTCTCGGACGTCCCGAAGGAGTCCGGCAGGAAGAAGCCGGGCCACTACATCACGCTGACGACGTGCACGCCGCTGTACACGAGCACCTACCGGTACGTCGTCTGGGGCGAACTGGAGCGCGTCGAGAAGGTCGACGAGGACCGGACACCGCCGAAGGAACTCGACTGACTGCTCACGTCGCGGGGGGCAGCCGTCTCGTCGGAGAGGCCCGACGCCGCAGCTTGCTCTGTGGCGCCGGGCCTTTGTCGCGGTTCACGCGACTGATTCTCCAGGCTGTGAGGTCCGAAGCGGAGTCAGAGGACCGCGCTTTCGGTCACTGCCCCCTGTTCGTCAGCTCCACTCGACGCAGGAGTTCAGCTTCGTGTTGCCTTCGAACCGGGCCACCTCTGCGCCCACGTCGAAAATGCCGTAATCATCGTTGGCAGTGGTGGGAGCGTACTGGTGGTCCCCCTTACCACCCGTAGCCTTGTGCCACGGCCAGTAATGGATCTTCCCATTGTGCTGCTTGGACAGGAAACGGATGCGAGCGTGGTGGTCATCCGCAAGGATGTCCGTGATGTGCCACTCGAGCTTGAGCGAGGTCACCGGGCCATCGAACTTAGGTATGTAGATGAAGCCCTCTGCGCCCTTGGTCGTGCAACCCGGGCTCACAGCCGCCGCCTGAGCGGGACTGGTGGTCAGGGTCCCGATCAGCATGGCGGTCGCCGCCACACCAAGTATCTGCGCT
This sequence comes from Streptomyces sp. DT190, assembly GCF_049846985.1. Lineage (NCBI taxonomy): Bacteria > Bacillati > Actinomycetota > Actinomycetes > Kitasatosporales > Streptomycetaceae > Streptomyces > Streptomyces sp. DT190. Next base: position 265,855 of record NZ_JBNCNM010000002.1, read on the forward strand.
GCCTTCTTCACGCATGTCCCCCTACGAATGGTCTGTGAGCACGGTCAGAGCTCACGAGTGATTTGCGTGCACATGATAACTGGCTGGTGATCAGGAAGCGCGTGCATATAGGTGAGGGCTCCCGGTACACCCTGAAGGGGACCGGGAGCCCTCACTTGCAAGCGATGTGCTGTCAGTCGCCGCCGTTGAGGCCGCCGAAGATGCCGCCGTTGTTGCCGCCGCCCTGGTTGCCGCCGTTGTTGCCGCCGAAGCCGACGGTCTGGAGCGTCACCGTGGTGCCGCCCGGGTTGTCGACCTCCTGGTTGCCCTGGGGGTCCTGGCCGGTGACAAGGGCGTTGTCGTTCTGGTCGCTGCCGTTCGCGAACTGGATGTTCGTGAAGCCGGCCGCCGCCAGGGCCTGCTTGGCCTGGCCGACGGTCTGGCCGACGACCTGGGGTACGCGCGTCTTCTGCTGCTGCTTCTTCTTGCCGATCTGGATGGTGACCGACGAGTTCTTGTCGACGGAGGTGCCGGCCTGCGGCGTGGTCTGGATGACCTTGCCGACCTGGTTGTCGTCCTCGGTCTCGACCTCGGTGCAGTTGCCGACCAGGTTGCTGGCCTGCATCTGCTGCTTGGCCGCGTCACAGCTCTGGCCGAGGACGTCGGGGACGGTGGCCCTCGCCGCCTCCTTGGCGACGGTCAGCGTGATCGTGGAACCCTTCTCCTGCTCCGTATCACCATTGGGGTCCTGCTTGGTGACCACGCCAGGAGTGCGGTCCGACTCCTCGGTCTTCTGCTCGACCTGGAACCCCTTGTCCTCGAGTTCGGCCTTGGCCTTCTCGTAGGTCAGGCCCGTGACGTCCGGCACCGTCACCTTGGGCGCGCCCGTCGACACCACCAGGGCGATCGTCTCGCCCTTCTTCACGTCCGTGCCGGCCGTCGGGTTCTGGGAGCAGACGTTGCCCTTGGCCTGGTTCTCGCAGGGCTTCTTCGAGAAGGTCAGTTCCAGGTCGGAGTTGGTCGCCAGTTTGCGGGCGTTCTGTTCGGTCTCGCCCACGAAGTTCGGTGCCGGCAGGGTGTCGTCGCCCGAGCCGCTGTTGCCGCTGACCGCCCAGCGCCCGATCAGGATCGCGCCGACCAGGACGAGGACGCCCGCCACCACCAGCAGGATCGTGGAGGTGTTGGACTTACGCTGCTGCCCGCGGCGCCGGTCGGGGCGGTCGTCGTAGCCGTAGCCGCCGTCGTCCGGGTTCATGGGGGGCAGCATCGACGTGGCGCCGGCGCCGGAGTCCGCGCGCAGGGCCGTGGTCGGCTGGTCGTCCGGGTAGCCGCCGTACCCCACCGAACCCATCGCGGCCGTCGCCGCGACCGGCTGGCCGTCGAGGCAGGCCTCGATGTCGGCGCGCATCTCGTCGGCCGACTGGTAGCGGTAGTCGGGGTCCTTGACGAGCGCCTTCAGCACGATCGCGTCCATCTCGGGCGTGATCTCGGGGTCGAAGACGGACGGGGCCTGGGCCTCTTCCCGCACGTGCTGGTACGCGACGGCCACCGGGGAGTCGCCGACGAAGGGCGGGCGGACCGTCAGCAGCTCGTAGAGCAGGCAGCCCGTGGAGTAGAGGTCCGAGCGGGCGTCCACCTGCTCGCCCTTGGCCTGCTCCGGGGAGAGGTACTGGGCGGTGCCGATGACGGCCGCGGTCTGGGTCATCGTCATGCCGGAGTCGCCCATGGCGCGGGCGATGCCGAAGTCCATCACCTTGACCTGGCCGTTGCGCGTCAGCATGACGTTCGCGGGCTTGATGTCACGGTGGACGATGCCGTTGCGGTGGGCGTACTCCAGGCCCTGCAGGATGCCGATGGTCATCTCCATGGCCCGCTCCGGCAGCAGCTTGCGGCCGGAGTGGAGAAGCTCACGGAGGGTCGAGCCGTCCACGTACTCCATGACGATGTACGGGATCGACACGTTGTCGATGTAGTCCTCGCCCGTGTCGTAGACCGCGACGATCGCGGGATGGTTGAGCGAGGCGGCCGACTGGGCCTCCCGGCGGAACCGGGCCTGGAAGGAAGGGTCGCGCGCGAGATCCGCGCGCAGCGTCTTCACCGCCACGGTGCGGCCGAGGCGGGTGTCATGCGCGAGGTAGACCTCCGCCATGCCACCACGCCCGAGCACCTGGCCCAGTTCGTACCGGCCGCCGAGGCGACGCGGCTCTTCCATAGCTACCTACCAGCCCTCTCCGTCGGTCCCGACCGGCACGCTTGTACGGTCGGAGGCTGCCGTCCGGGCCTACCGTACCCGGCTCGCTTTGTGTGACCTGGCCAAGCCCGTCAGCCGATACAGGACCGGTATCGCAACGTGCACCGATGTGAAGCAGACGTGAGCGGGGTCACTTCTTGCCGTTGATGACCGCCTCCATCACGCCCTTCGCGATCGGTGCCGCGAGGCCGCCGCCGGAGATGTCGTCCCGCACGGCGTTGTCGTCCTCGACGACCACCGCCACGGCGACCGGTGCGCTGCCGTCGGCGTTCTTGGCGTAGGAGATGAACCACGCGTAGGGGTTCTCGCTGTTGTCCACGCCGTGCTGGGCGGTACCGGTCTTGCCGCCCACCTTCACGCCGTCGATCTTGGCGTTGGAGCCGGTGCCCTTGTCGACGACCGTCTCCATCATCGACTGGAGGATCTGGGCGTTCTCCGCGGACAGCGGCTGGCTCAGCTCCTCCGGGTCGGTCTTCTCGATCGGGTCCAGGCCGGGCGACTGGAGCTCGTCGACCATGTACGGCTTCATCAGCTTGCCGTCGTTGGCGACGGCCGAGGCCACCATGGCCATCTGCAGCGGCGTCGCGGCGGTGTTGAACTGGCCGATGGAGGACAGCGCGGTCTGCGAGGGGTTCATGTCGTCTGAGAAGACCGAGGCGTTGGCCCGGACCGGCGTGAACTGCTCCTCGCCGAAGCCGAACTCCTGGGCCTCCTTCAGCATCTTCTCGTTGCCGAGGTCGGCGCCGATCTTGCCGAAGACCGTGTTGCAGGAGTACTGGAGCGCCACCCGCAGCGTCGCGTTCTTGCAGGGGATGTTGCCCTCGTTGGGCAGCCTGGTGGTGGTGCCCTCCATGACCCACGGGTCGGGCGAGTCCGTCTTCGCGTCCGGGTCCGTGTACAGGCCGTTCTCCAGGGCCGCGGCCGCGGTGACCACCTTGAAGGTGGAGCCGGGCGGGTACGTCTCGCGCAGCGCCCGGTTGAGCATCGGGTCGTCGGCGTTGTTCTTCTTCTGGAGCTTCTGCCAGGCCTTGGAGTCCGTCGTCGTGGAGTTGCCGGCGAAGGACGACGGGTCGTACGACGGGTAGGAGGCCAGCGCCAGGATCTTGCCCGTCGACGGCTCGAGCGCGACGACCGCGCCCTTGCCGCCCTGCTTCTTCAGACCGTTGAACGCGGCCTTCTGCGCGGCGGCGTTGAGCGTCGTGACGACGTTCCCGCCGCCCTGCTTCTCGCCGGTGAGCATGTCGAGGGTGTTGCGGAAGAACAGCCGGTCGTCGTTGCCGGTGAGGATGCCGTCCTCGATGGACTCCAGCTGCGTGGCGCCGAAGGCCTGGGAGGCGTACCCGGTGACCGGCGCCCACATCGGGCCGTCCTTGTAGGTTCGCTTGAACTTGAAGTCGCTGCCCGACGTCTCGGCCGAGCCGGTGATCGGCTTGCCGCCGACGATGATGTCGCCGCGCGGCGCCGCGTACCGCTCGATGATGACGCGGCGGTTCTTGGGGTCGGTCCTCAGCTCGTCGGCCTGGACGTACTGGATCCAGTTGTCGCGGATCAGCAGTGCCAGCACGAGCAGGCCGCAGAAGATCGCGATCCGGCGCAGGGGCTTGTTCATGACGGGCGGACCACCTGGGTCATCTCGGCGTCGGGGTTGGCGGCGGGAGCGGGGGCCGGGCGTCGGGCGGTGTCGCTGATGCGCAGCAGGATGCCGATCAGCGCCCAGTTGGCGATCACGGACGAACCGCCGTAGGCCACGAACGGCAGCGTCATACCGGTCAGCGGGATGAGGCCCATGACACCGCCGGCCACCACGAAGACCTGGAGGCCGAAGGCGCCGGACAGGCCGATGGCCAGCAGCTTGCCGAACGGGTCGCGGGCCGCGAGCGCGGTGCGCACGCCCCGCTCGATGATCAGGCCGTACAGCAGCAGGATCGCCATGACGCCGGCCAGCCCGAGTTCCTCGCCGAAGGTGGCGAGGATGAAGTCGGAGTTGGCGGCGAAGCCGATGAGGTCGGAGTTGCCCTGCCCGAGGCCGGTGCCGAGCGTGCCGCCGGAGCCGAAGGCCCACAGCGCCTGCATGGCCTGCTCGGAGTGGACGACACCGTCCTGGACGCCCGCCCGGGAGAGCTCGAACTCGCGCATCGGGTCGAGCCAGGCCTGCACACGCGTCTGGATGTGCGGCTCGAAGCTCGCCACGCTGACGGCGCCGACCGCGGACATCAGCAGACCGAAGACGATCCAGCTGGTCCGCTCGGTGGCGACGTACAGCATGATGACGAACATGCCGAAGAACAGCAGGGAGGTACCGAGGTCGGTCTCGAAGACCAGGATGAGGATCGAGATCACCCAGACCACGAGGATCGGACCGAGGTCGCGGCCGCGCGGCAGGTACAGGCCCATGAAGCGGCGGCTGGCCAGGGCGAGCGCGTCCCGTTTGACCATGAGGTAGCCGGCGAAGAAGACCGCGAGCACGATCTTGGCGAACTCACCGGGCTGCAGCGTGCCGAGACCGGGGATCTTGATCCAGATCTTGGCGCCGTAGATGTTCGCGCCGAGGCCCGGCACGAGCGGCAGGATCAGCAGGAACAGCGCACCCGCCATGGAGATGTACGTGTAGCGCTGCAGGACGCGGTGGTCTTTGAGGAAGATCAGCACGACCGCCAGCAGCGCGACGCCCATCGCCGAGTACAGCAGCTGGCGCGGCGCGGCCTCGGCGTAGTTGCTGAGCCGCTTGGACTGGTCCAGGCGCCAGATGACGACCAGCCCGAGTCCGTTCAGCAGCGTCGCCAGCGGCAGCATCAGCGGGTCCGCGTACGGTGCGAACTTCCGGACGACGAGGTGGCCGACGCCGGCCAGCAGGCCGAGTCCGAGACCGTAGCTCAGCAGGCCCGGCGGGACCGAGTCGTTGATGGCCAGCCCGACGTTGGCGTAGGCGAACACCGGGATGACGACGGCGAACACCAGCAGGGCCAGCTCGGTGTTGCGGCGGCTCGGGGCGCCGATCGCGCCGATGGTGGACGTGTGGTGCGTCGGCGAGTTGGAAGTACTGCTCATCGTGTGACGGGGCCTCTCACGGCTTGCCTACTGCTTACCGCACAGCGAGACGACCTTCTGCTCTTCCTCCGAGAGGCTGGGGCCGGGGCTGGGAGTGGGTGCGGTCGTGGTCGGGGGCGTGGACTTCTCAGGCGCCGACGGCGAGCCCGACGGGTTCGACGGGTTCGGCGTCGGTGTGGCCTTGGACGTGAAGGAGGCGGGAGTGGTTCCCGTGGTGCCCCCGGCCTCACCTTCGCCGGTCCTGGCGTTGTTGCTCTCGGCTTCGCGCCGCTGCGCCTCCTTCTTGCACGCGGAGGCCTGCACCGACAGTTCCTCGATCTTCGCCCGGGCGTTCTTCAGGTCGCCCTCGGCGATCGTCCCCTTGACCAGCTTCTGCTGGTAGGGCGGGAGGTACTTGAGTTCGATCTCGGGGTGGTCCTTCTCGACCTTCGACAGCGACACCCACGCCAGGTCCTGGCTGATGCCGCGGTACAGCGCGACGTGCTCGTCCTGGGCGCCGACGTAGTACTGGGTCTGCGTCCAGCGCCAGCCGCCGTACAGGCCGCCGCCGACGACGGCGAGGGCCAGGACGCCGTAGACGGACCTCTTCAGCCAGCGGCCCTTCCTGCGGGGCTTGGTGAAGTCGCCGTCGTCGTAGTCGAAGCCGGCCGCGGGGATGTAGCCGGTGGTGTCGCCGGAGCCGGGCGGGCCGAACTCGCCACCTCCGCCGCCCTGCCCCTGCCGGCCGAGCCCGGAGGCGCGGCCGGCGGGGGTCTGCATGATGCCGTTGTCGTGCAGCTGGTGCTGGTTCTCGGCGACGGCGCCGACCACGACCGGGGTGTCGGAGAGCTGGCCCGCGAGGGTGTCGCCGGTGTCCAGGTCGAGGACGTCGGCCACGATGACCGTGATGTTGTCCGGGCCGCCGCCGCGCAGCGCCAGCTCGATCAGGTTCTGGACGGTCTCCTGGGGGCCCTGGTAGCTGGCGAGGGTGTCCTCCAGCGTCTGGTGGGACACCACGCCGGACAGGCCGTCGGAGCAGATCAGGTAGCGGTCGCCGGCGCGGACCTCGCGGATCGACAGGTCGGGCTCGACGTGGTCGCCGGAGCCGAGGGCGCGCATCAGCAGCGAGCGCTGCGGGTGCGTGGTCGCCTCCTCCTCGGTGATGCGGCCCTCGTCGACCAGGCGCTGCACCCAGGTGTGGTCCTGGGTGATCTGCGTGAGGACGCCGTCGCGGAGCAGGTACGCGCGGGAGTCGCCGACGTGCACCAGGCCGAGCCGCTGACCGGTCCACAGCAGGGCGGTGAGGGTGGTCCCCATGCCCTCCAGCTGCGGGTCGTCCTCGACCATGGAGCGCAGCTGGTCGTTGGCGCGCTGCACCGCCGTGCCGAGCGAGGTGAGGATGTCGGAGCCGGGGACGTCGTCGTCGAGGGCGACGATGGTGGAGATGGCCTCGGAGGAGGCGACCTCACCGGCGGCGGCGCCGCCCATGCCGTCGGCGATGGCGAGCAGGCGCGGGCCGGCGTACCCGGAGTCCTCGTTGCCCTCCCGGATCATGCCCTTGTGCGATCCGGCCGCGAAGCGCAGTGACAGACTCATGCGCACCTCGCCTGTCGGCTCCGGGTACAGCCGGTCGTGTCGAGCCACACTGCCCACCCTCCGGTCGGGAGCGCGCCGGGGCCCGGGGTGGGGCCCGCCACTGCGTGCTCGCTCCGCTCGCTCATTGTCGTACTACTTCCGCAGCTCGATGACGGTCTTGCCGATGCGGATCGGCGCGCCCGGGGCAATCGGTGTGGGAGTCGTCAGCCGGGTCCGGTCCAGGTACGTGCCGTTGGTGGAGCCGAGGTCCTCGACGATCCACTGGCCGTCGCGGTCCGGGTAGATCCTGGCATGACGGCTGGAGGCGTAGTCGTCGTCCAGCACGATCGTCGAGTCGTGGGCCCGGCCCAGGGTGATGGTCTGGCCCTGGAGCGCGACCGTCGTGCCGGTGAGGGTGCCCTCGGTCACGACCAGCTTGGTGGGGGCGTTACGGCCGCGCCGGCCGCCGCCGGACTGCTGGCGCTGCGGTGGCGGCGCCTGGCGGGCGGCCTGCTGCTGGCGTCCGGCCTCGCGGCGCGATCCGCGCTGGGTGACCCGCGTGCCGAACAGGTCGCTCCGGATGACCTGCACGGCCACGATCACGAACAGCCACAGTACGGCCAGGAAACCCAGCCGCATGACCGTGAGGGTCAGCTCTGACATTGCCCCCGCTTCACCCTTCGGCTTGCCGGTAAATGATGGTGGTGCTGCCCACGACGATCCGCGAGCCGTCGCGGAGCGTAGCGCGGGTGGTGTGCTGCCCGTCCACCACGATGCCGTTGGTGGATCCGAGATCCTGGATCGTCGAGGGCGTTCCGGTCCGGATCTCGCAGTGCCGGCGGGAGACGCCGGGGTCGTCGATCCGCACGTCGGCGTCGGTACTGCGGCCCAGCACCAGCGTCGGACGGGAGATCTGATGGCGGGTGCCGTTGATCTCGATCCAGTGGCGGGTGCGGCCGCCGGCGGCCGGGGGCCGCTGGGCGCCCGCGGCGGGCGGGTAGCCGTAACCGCCGGGACGGCCGCCGGGCGGCGGCGCGGCCGGCATGGGCGGGGCACCGGCGGGCGAGGCGGCCGGCGGGTAGCCGTAACCGCCGGGGCGGCCGGCCGGGGCTGCGGGCGCGGCGCCGCCCCCCGGGCCGCCCTGCTGGCTGCTGGAGGAGGCGAGCGTACGGCTGCGCACCCGGTACAGGCCGGTGTCGAGGTCGTCCGCCTTCTCCAGGTGCACCTTGATCGGGCCCATGAAGGTGTAGCGCTGCTGCTTGGCGTAGTCGCGCACCATGCCGGCGAGCTCGTCGCCGAGCTGGCCGGAGTAGGGGCTGAGCCGCTCGAAGTCGGGCGTGCTCAGCTCGACGATGAAGTCGTTGGGGACGACCGTGCGGTCGCGGTTCCAGATGGTGGCGTTGTTGTCACACTCGCGCTGGAGCGCTCCCGCGATCTCCACGGGCTGGACCTCGGACTTGAACACCTTGGCGAAGGTGCCGTTGACCAGACCTTCGAGACGCTGCTCGAACTTCTTCAGGACTCCCATGGGGCACCTCCTCCGTCGCTGCCGTCCTGTGTACAGCCCTGCGGGCCACTTGCCTGGTACTGCTTACTGATCGTATCCACGCGCCGGTCGATCGGCTGGTTCCCCCTGTCAGGCCGGCCGACGGGTGTCGACGCATGACGAAGTTCCCTGTGGAGCTCCTCTTCGAACTCCTACCGGGGTACTGCCGCGCGCAACCGCTTCAGGTACTCCCGCCATGGATCGTAGAGGCGGCCGGAGACCAGTGTCCCGCACCCGGCTGTGGACCCGGACCCCCTCGTGGGGGTGAGCGGCTACCGGTACGAGGTTGATACGTGAAGCGGCACGCGTTGATACGTGGCGGGGCCACGGAAGGTTCGCCGGGGCCGTTGCCGGGGGCAGGAACGGATGTGAATCCACCCCGTCCAGCGTGCTAATGTTCTGGGTGTCGGAAGGCGCCAGCCCCAAGGGGCCGGAGCCCAGGACACACCCAATGCGCGGGTGGCGGAATAGGCAGACGCGCTGGATTCAGGTTCCAGTGCCCGCAAGGGCGTGGGGGTTCAACTCCCCCCTCGCGCACAGAGGGATCGGGCCCCTGCGGTGACGGAAGTCACCGCAGGGGCCCGATTCTCGTTTCCAAGATCGCTGTGAGGCATCCCACAGCCTTCCGTGAGCGTTCTCCCGGCCCGGCCCGTGAGCTATCTCACGGGCCGGGCCGAGGACTGTTCCCGCGCTCCTTCGCGACCTCCGCCAGGGCCTGCTCCATGTGGGCGCGGAGCAGCTGCGGGGCGCGGCACGCGACGCCGCCGAGGTTGTAGCCGGCCGGCGAACTGTTGGTGTACCCGGGGTGGGTGCCCTCGAAGGTGACGTCCTCGGTGGCCGCGTTGCCGAACACGACGGGCCGGCCGAAGGCCGCCAGGAGGCCCGTCACGGAGGAGCGGAAGGAGCCGCCGACGGAGTCCAGGACGACCACGGTCTCGCCGGGGGCGAGGTGCCCGGCGGAGGTGAGCACGCCGAGGGCGGTGGTGACGTTGCACACGGAGCCGGCCGCCGACGCGCTGTCCAGCGCGGCGAGTTCGCCGTCCAGCCGGACCGCGTGCCCGGCGTCGACGGCGACGATCTCGGCGTTGCCGCCGCCCAGTTCATGCCCGCCCTGGACTTCTCCATTCCATCCTCAGCGTCGCGCTGCCCGCGCTCGGCGACTACTGCGACGCCGAGCGCGTCAAGGAGCCCGCCGACGGGTGACGCCGGTGGTGTCGCCGGTCGGCGGGTGGCGATGCCGGTGGCGTGTCAGGCCTGCTCGGAGCCGTCGTCGCCCAGGGGGCGTCCGGTGCCGAAGCGGGCCCGCACGACCGGGTCGCCGAGCAGGCGGTCCGGGTAGCCCGGGCCGGTGCGCGCGGTCAGGTCCCGCTGGTGCAGGGTCTCGCCGCAGTGGGAGCAGACGACCCGGGCCTCGGTGTCGTGGCCGCAGGGCGTGTGGTGCAGGACGACCGGGGCGCCCGCGTCGCCGGCCAGCCAGCGGTCGCCCCAGGCGCTGAGCGCGGCGAGCACGCCGAAGAAGTCGCGGCCCTTGTCCGTGAGCAGGTACGCGTGGCGGACCGGTTCGCTCTGGTACGCCCGCCGCTCGACCAGGCCCTCGGCCTCCAGGCGGCGCAGCCGGTCGGTGAGGGTGTTGCGGGCGATGCCGAGCGTGCCGATGAAGCCGTCGAAGCGGGACTCGCCGTAGAAGAGTTCGCGCAGCACCAGCAGGGTCCAGGCGTCGCCGAGGAGGTCGGCGGTGCGGGCGATCGAGCAGGGCCAGTCGCCGAACGAGGTGCGTCGCATGGGCTCCACTGTAGGACGGTTCGCCCGGTCGGTCTCATGATGAGATCGACCGGGGGCCGTCGCAGGGCGCACCGAGGGCATCGAGCGGCGGGTCCGCCCCGGCATCGATCGGTGGGTCCGCCCGCCAGGGCCCCGGCCGCTCACTCGCGGGTCCCGGTCGGGTCCACCGCCCTGCGGCGCAGGGTGAGCGCGGCGGGGACGACCGCGCAGGTCACGGCGAGCAGCGCGCAAGCGGCCGCCGTCGTGCCCAGGGCCTGCCACGGGACGGCGACGACGGGCGGCGCCGACAGCAGGGCGAGGGCGGCCGCCAACCCGGCCAGGTGGACGCCGGTGACCAGCAGGCCGAGGACCGCACCCGCCGCCACGACCGTCAGGGCCTCGGCCGCGGTCAGCCGCAGCACCTGCCCGCGCGTGGCCCCGGCCAGCCGCAGCGCGGCCAGGTCGCGGACCCGGTCGGACTGGCCCATGACGGTGGTGCTGGCCACCGAGATGCCCGTGTACAGCAGCGCGATGCCGAGGACCAGCCAGAGCCCCAGGCGGGTGGCGCGTTCGGTCCCGGGGCGGGTGTCGCGCAGCCAGGCGTCCCGGCTGAGGACCCGGCCGGTGCCGGCCGCGGCGCGCAGGCCGGCGGCCACGGCCCGCGGGTCCGCGCCCCGGGCCAGGGCCACGTCGACCCGGTCGGTCGCGGCGCCCGGGGCGTTGCGCGGGGTGACGTGGACGCCGTTGTCGCCGGTGCCCGTCGTCATGACCGCGGCGATGCGCAGGGTCCGCCGGGTCCCGTCGCCGAGCCAGACCCGGACGCGCTCGCCGACCCGGTGCCGCTGCCATTCCTCGTTGACGATGATCGAGTCGTCGTCGAGGTCGCCGGTCCGGCCCGCGGCGAGGGGCAGACGGGCGGTGGCGGCCAGGGCCTCGGGGTCGGCGGCCCGGGCCTCGGAGCGGATCAGGGCCACGCCGTCCTCCAGCACGTGCACGGCCGTCGTGCGCGAGGGCGACACGACGGTGCCCGGGACCGCCCGCAGCCGCCGCAGGGCCGCCGCGTCGAAGCCCGTGCCGTCGGCGGGGGTCACGACGAACGCGGCGGCGGTGCGCTCGCGCGCCTCGGCCGCCCCGGCCCGTTCCAGGGTCGCCGTCGTGCCGAGGAGGCAGCCCGCGAGGGCGACCGTGACCAGGACGGGGGCGGCGAGCGCGGCGGCACGGCGGGCCCCGGCGGCGGTGCTCTCACGCACGAGCAGGGCGCACACGCCCGGCAGGCGGGTGAGCAGCCCGACCAGGGGGCGCACCCACAGCGGGGCGAGCAGCGCGGCCGCCGTGATCAGCAGCATGGGGCGGCTGACGTAGGTCTTGCGGTGGAGCAGGTCGCCCGGGTCGCCGGTCAGCGACAGGGCCAGCGTGACGGCGGCGGTGAGCAGCAGGGCCGTGCCGCACAGCAGGCGGCCCCGGGTGATCCGGCCGCGGTCCGCCGACGCCTCGCGCAGGGCCTCGGCGGGGGCCGTGCGCCCTGCCCGCCAGGAGGCCGCGGCCGCGCCGCACAGGGCGACGGACAGGCCGGTCCAGAACGCCGCGTGGCGGGGCCAGGCGTGGTCCCCGACGGTGAACCAGTGCGGGGCCAGGCCCTCCTCGGCCACCCGGGCCGCCAGCAGCGGTGCCACGTGGGAGCCCAGGGCGCAGCCGGCGGCCGAGGCGAGGACGCCGACGGCCAGGGCCTCGAGGAGGACGGTGCGGCGGATCTGGCCCGGGGTGGCCCCGGCCGTGCGCAGCAGCGCGAACTCCCGGCGCCGCTGGGCCACCGCGAAGGCGAACGTCGACGCCACGACGAAGACCGACACGAAGGCGCTGACCCCGCCCGCGGTGCCGAACAGGGCGTTCATGGCGGTGAGCGCCTCACGGTCCCGCTCCGGGCCGGGGCCGGTGAGACGGCGCGCGGTTCCGGTGAGGACCCGGGCGCCGCCGCCCACCACCTCCCGCACGGCCGCCGGGTCGGCCTCGACGCCCAGCCGGTGGACGCCGGTGCCCGGCCGGTGGACGCCGGTGCCCGACCGGTCCACGACCACCGGGCCCAGCTTCCGCAGTCGTTCCACGGTCGCCGCCGGGATGGGACGGGGGTGGGCGAGCCGGGCCGTGCGCTCCCCGGCCGGGGTCGGCACCCGCAGGGTGTCCTGGCTCGTGACCACGACCCGTGCGGCGGCGAACCGCTCGGGCGCACGCTGCGGAGCGGACACCGACGAGGCCAGGGCCAGCCCCGTGACCGTGAGCAGGGCCACGCCCAGGGCGAGCGCGACGAAGCTGCCCGTGAAGGCGGTCCAGCGGGTGCGCAGGGTGCGCAGGGCGACGCTCAGCACGGCACGGCCTCCAGCCGGGTCATGCGCGCGGCGACGGTGCCGGCGTCGGCACCGGTCAGCTCCGCGCCGACCCGGCCGTCCACGAGGAAGACCACGCGGTCGGCGTGCGCGGCGGCCACCGGATCGTGCGTCACCATGACGACCGTCTGGCCCTCGCGGTCGACCATGCCGCGCAGCAGTCCGAGCACCTCCCGGCCGGTGCGGGTGTCCAGGGCGCCGGTCGGTTCGTCGCCGAAGAGCACCGCCGGGCGGGTGACCAACGCCCGTGCCAGGGCGACGCGTTGCTGCTGCCCGCCGGAGAGCTCCCCGGGCCTGTGCCGGCCCCGGTCGGCGAGTCCCACCTGCTCCAGCGCCTGACGCACCCGGGCCTTCGGCACGCGGCGGCCCGCCAGGCGCAGGGGCAGGGCCACGTTCTGCTCGGCGGTCAGGGCGGGCAGCAGGTTGAACGCCTGGAAGACGAACCCGATCCGTTCGCGGCGCAGCAGCGTCAGGCGCCGCTCGCTCAGCCCGGTCAGTTCGGTGCCGCCGACGGTGACCGAGCCGGCATCCGGCCGGTCCAGGCCGGCGGCGCACTGCAGCAGCGTGGACTTGCCGGAGCCGGACGGTCCCATCACGGCGGTGAAGCTCCCGGCGGGCAGCGCCAGGGAGACCCCGTCGAGGGCGGTCACCGCCCCGTACCTCCTGGTGACCGCGTCCAGCCGGACGGCGTCGTGCGTCATGGATCCCCCTGTGTGTTCCGCCCCGTGGGGCGTCGCTCGTGGCGCCCGGTGGCGGGGCTCGGTGCCGGTTTTCCGTGTCGCCCCAGAGAACCCGGCGGGAGCGGGCCGGCGCAGTGCGGCGGGACCTACACCTGGGGTAGGGCCAGGCCTACCCCCGGACCTCCGCCCACGCCCATGGCGGCGATGGGGACGGGCTCCTACGGTGCTGCCCATGCACCCCTCGAACGTGTGGCAGGCCCTGGCCCGCCCCGGCTACCCGCTGTCGGCGTGGCCCTGGCGCTCGGCCGGTTACCTGCTCACCGGCGCGCTGACCGGCGCCGCCGTGCTCGTCGGCCTCGTGCTGTCGGCGGTGGCCGGCGGTGTCCTGACGCTCGCCCTGGTCGGGATCCCGCTGCTGCTCGCGACCGCCCTGGCGGGTCTTCCGGTGGCGGCGGCGGAGCGGCTGCGGCTGCGGCTGGTCGACGCGGAACCGGCGCCCGACCCGCACGGGCCGCCCGGCACACCGGGGTTGCGGGCCTGGCTGTCGACGCGGCTGCGGGAGCGGGCCACCTGGCGGGAGCTCGGCCACGCCCTGCTGTTCGCGGGGCTGCTGTGGCCGGTGGACGCCCTGGTCCTCGTCCTCGGGCTGCTGGCGCCGCTGTCGGTGGCCGTGACACCGGTGCTGGTGCTCGTCCTCGGCGAGGCGAAGGTGCTCAAGGTGTGGCTGGTCACCGGCTGGCCGGCCGCGTTCGGATGGGCCGTGCTCGGGCTGCTGCTGCTCGTGCCGGGCGCCTACCTGCTGGGGGTGGCGGCCGGGGCCCGGGCCGGTCTGACCCGGCTGCTGGTCGCGCCGCGGGAGCCGGCGCTGGGGGCGCGGGTGGTCGAACTGACGCGTTCCAGGGCGCGGTTGGTGGACGCCTTCGAGGCGGAGCGGCGGCGCATCGAACGCGATCTGCACGACGGGGCCCAGCAGCGGCTCGTCGCCCTGACGATGACGCTCGGCCTGGCCCGGCTCGACGCCCCGCCCGGCCCCCTCGCCGACCAGCTGGCCACGGCGCACGACGAAGCCGTGGCCGCCCTGGCGGAGCTGCGCGAGCTCATCCACGGGATCCACCCCAAGGTCCTCGCCGACTACGGCCTCGAAGCAGCCGTCGCCGACGCGGCCGACCGCTCGGCCGTGCCCGTGGACGTCGACCTGGAGCTGCCCGGGCGGCTCTCCCCGGCCGTCGAGGCCACCGCCTACTTCGTGGTGTGCGAGGCGCTCGCCAACGTGGCCCGGCACAGCGGGGCGAGCCGGGCCGAGGTCAGCGGCGGGCACCGCGACGGCCGGCTGTCGCTGGCGATCCGCGACGACGGACGCGGCGGTGCGCGGGCCGGGCGGGGCAGCGGGCTGACCGGTCTCGCCGACCGGGTGTCGGTGCTCGATGGCAGACTCTCCCTGTCCAGCCCGCCCGGCGGACCGACCCTGCTGCGTGTGGAGATCCCCTGTGGCCCTGCGAGTTGACCGCCCGCTGCGGGTCGTCCTGGCCGAGGACAGCGTGCTGCTGCGGGACGGCCTGGTCGGGCTGCTCGGCCGCTGCGGGCACGAGGTCGCCGCCGCGGTGGGCGACGCGGAGGCCCTGGTCGCCGCCGTCGGGGAGCACGACCCGGACGTGGTCGTGACGGACGTGCGGATGCCGCCCGGCTTCCAGGACGAGGGCCTGCACGCGGCCGTGCGGCTGCGCCGGGAGCGGCCCACGCTGCCCGTGCTGGTCCTCAGCCAGTACGTGCAGCGCCGGTACGCCGCCGAGCTGCTCGACTCCGGCGACGGCACGGGCGTCGGCTACCTGCTCAAGGACCGCGTCGGCCAGGTCGAGGAGTTCGTCACCGCGCTCGGCGAGGTGGCCGACGGCGGCACGGTCGTCGACCCCGAGGTGGTACGGCAGTTGCTGCGCCGCCGCCGCGACCCGCTGGAGCGGCTCACCCCGCGCGAGCGTGAGGTGCTGGCGCTGATCGCCGAGGGCCGCTCCAACAGCGCGATCGCCCGCCGGCTGGTCGTCTCGGAGGCGGCCGTGGGCAAACACGTCTCCGGCATCCTCACCAAGCTGGACCTGCCCCCGGCGGACGACACCCACCGCCGGGTGCTGGCGGTGCTGGCGTACCTGCGCGCCTAGGCCGGAGGCCTCCCTTTCGCCGCCGGCCCCCAGCCAGGGAAAGCCGGGTGACCAAAACAAACCGGTTGCCAAGTTTTTCCGGCTCCCGGATCGCACGATGGTCTCCCATCCCCGGGACCGAGGAGCGACGTGTCATGACCCAACCGGCCTGCCCCTTCCTGACGATCGATCCGTCCGGCCAGGACCTCTACGACGAGATAGCCCGGATCCGCGACCGGGGTCCGGCCGTGGAGGTGGAACTCCCGGGCGGCGTGACGGCCTGGTGGATCAACGGCCTCGAGCTGAACAAGCGGCTCCTGGCCGGACCCGAGACCAGCAAGGACGCCTACCGGCACTGGCCGGCCTGGATCAACGGGGACATCTCCCGCACCTGGCCGCTGGCCATCTGGGTCTCGGTGCGCAACATGGTCACCGCCTACGGCGCCGACCACAGCCGGCTGCGCAAACCGATGGCCGCGGCCTTCACCAAGCGCCGCGTCGACGCGCTGCTGCCGCGGGTCCAGGAGATCGTCGACCGGTCCCTGGACGCCCTGGAGCGGCTCCCGGAGGGCGAAGTCGTCGACCTGCGCGCGGCGTTCGCGGCGCCCGTGCCGCACGAGGTGGTGTGCGAGCTCTTCGGCGTACCGCACGGCGAGGACGGCCCGCGCCGGGCCCTCTACCGCATCATCGGCCGCTTCTTCGACACGGCGATCTCCCTGGAGGACGCCCAGGCCAACGCGGTCGACCTGTACGCCACGCTGACCTCGTTCCTCGCGTACAAGCGCGCGCACCCGGCCGACGACCTGACGACGGCCCTGATCGCCGCCCGCGACGAAGGCAGCCTCAGCGAACAGGAGCTGATGGACAACCTCATCCTGCTGCTCACCGCGGGCTTCGAGACCACGGTCAACCTCATCGACAACACCGTGCACAGCCTGCTCACCCACCCCGACCAGCTGGAGCTCGTCCGCTCCGGCCGGGCGAGCTGGGAGGACGCCCTGGAGGAGTCGCTGCGGTACGAGGCGCCGGGCGCCATGTCGGGCCTGCGCTACGCCGTGGAGGACATCGAGATCGAACCCGGCCTCGTCATCCCGAAGGGCGACCCGCTCGTCGTCTCCTTCGCCGGCGCCGGACGCGACCCGGAGCGGCACGGGCCCGGCGCCGACCGCTTCGACGTGACGCGCGCGAGCAGCCGCGACCACATCTCCTTCGGGCACGGCGTGCACCACTGCCTGGGCCGGCCCCTGGCGATGGCCGAGGCGACGGTGGCGCTGACCTCCCTGTTCGAGCGGTTCCCGCGGCTGGCCCCGGCCGATCCGGCGCGCCCGCCGCGACGGCTGCGCTCGATCATCTCCACCGGCCACCAGGAGCTGCCGGTGCTGCTGCACGGCGGCCACGCGGCACCGCGCCCGGAGGAGGCGGAGGCGATCAGGAAGCTGTCCGGCCTGCGAGGAACGAGCGGTACCAGGGTGCCGCGCGGGTGAACTCGGCGGTGAACCCGTCCCCGGGCGAGCAGTCCAGCTCCTTCCAGAACGCGTCGTCCACGAACCAGTGGTCGACCGTGAGCATGCCGAGGTGATGGAGGGCGAGGGGGGATCCGGCGGCCCGCTCCAGGGCGGTGGCGACGTCCACCGCCGCACCGCCGCCGGGCTCCCCCAGGTGCTCGCGCACGGCCCCGAGCAGCTCGTCGGCATGCACCGGCTCGGGGTGGGCGACGTAGCGGGCGCCGCCCCGGTGCTCCGGGGACAGCGCGGCGGCCACCACCGCGCGGCCCAGGGTCTCGACGTCGATCATCGACTGCAGCGCCGTGCACCCGGTCACCGTCGCCGACAGCGCGCCCAGCAGCCGGACCAGTCCCGGGACGACCCAGCGGTCGCCCTCGCCGTACACGAGGTGCGGCCGCAGCACCAGGCCGCCCGCGTCGAGCACGTGCCGTTCGGCGGCGGCCCGGGTGCGGCTGGTGGCCGACGCCGGCGCCACGGGGACCTGGCCGGGGCGCACGCCGTGGAAGGGGCCCCGGCCGTGGACGGCGGCCGTGCTCACGTACACGATCCGGCGCACCCCGGCGCGCACGGCCTCCTCGACCAGGGCGCGGGTGCCGTGGTCGTTGACGGCCTCGACGGTCCGGGCGTCGCCGTCGATCCGCGTGGCGCAGTGCACCAGGACGTCGGCACCGGCGCAGACGCCGCGCAGGGAGGGCGGGTCCCCCAGGTCGCCGCGGACGGCGTCGGCCCCGGGCGCGTCCTGCCGGGACAGCCGCCGTACGCGGACGCCGGGGCGGGGGCGGGCCGAGGCCGCCACCCGGCTGCCGACGAAGCCGCTCGCGCCCGTGACGAGGAGGGTGACCGTCATGACGGGGACCGTACCGGCCCGGGCCGCGCGGCCGTCAGGCTGGCGGTGAAGACGGACTCGCCGTCCTGCCGCCCGCGGACGTGCACGGTCACGTCCTGAAGGCCCTCGTCGAGCACCTCGGTCTCCAGCAGGCAGGGGCTGTGCAGTTCGGTGTACCGGGTGAAGGCGGCCGTCATCGTGCGCGGCAGGAAGGGGTGCCGGCCGCTGGCGGCGGTCGCGGCCTGACGGGCCGCCTCGAACAGGACCATGCCGGGCACGTGGTCGTTGGGCCGCGGGAAGAGGACGGGGTGGCCGGTGTCCACGCGCAGCCGCCAGACCCCGGGCCGGTCACCGGGTGCGAGGACGACGTCCTCGGCCCGGGCGCGGCCGGCGAGCCGGGGGTCGATCCCGGGCAGCAGCGGCACGGGCGTGTCCACGGCGTCCGCCCGGGACCCGCGCAGGCGGCGGTAGGCGAGCGGCGAGGTGCAGCCGGTGCTGCCGGTGCCGCGGGCGATGAACCGGCCCGCGCGGTGGAACTCCATCGTGGTCCGCATGCCCGCCAGGCCGCGGCCGCGGCGGCGTATCTCGGAGCAGACGACGTCGATGACGACCGGTTCGGCGGCGTCCGTCAGCAGCAGCGCGGCCGGGTCGGTGCGGACCGTGAGGTCCCACATGACGAAACGGGTGTCGGCCGGGGCCCCGAACTCGGCGTGCGCGAGCACCATCGAGGCCTGCCGCAACGTTTCGCCCACGACCATCGGGTCCTGGTGGATCCCGTCCACCGGGCCGAAGAAGGCATGGGCGGCGGGCCAGTGCGCGGTGAAGCGGAAACGGGTGTCGGAGATTCGGCTCCACCGGGCGGGGAAGACGTCCGTGTCCGAGGACCGGTGGGCGAGTTCCTTGGTGACGGTCGTCTGTGGCGCGTTCTCGACGACCGTCGTGGTTCTGTTTGCCGGAGGGCCCTCGCGTCCGGTGTGATCGTCCGTGCGTGCGCTCGAAGGTCCTGTCCGCGGCATGGGAACCCCCGGGATCGGCTGCCTGGCTGGGGTCGATGTTTGACTAAGATACGGACGAGCCGGTTTTTTCCAAAGGGTGAGCCAAGTCGCCGGGACGGGCTCTCGAGGCCTCGCCGCACCGCGAGTTGACTGGGACCGACGCAGATCAGGAGGCACCCGATGGCGCGACAGGAGCGCGCGATCCGCACCCGGCGGACCATCCTGGAGGCGGCCGCGGCCGTCTTCGACGAACGCGGCTACACCTCGGCGACCATCGGGGAGATCCTGGACCGGGCCGGTGTCACCAAGGGCGCGCTGTACTTCCACTTCGGCTCCAAGGAGGAGCTGGCGATCGGGGTGTTCGAGGAACAGCTCGCGATCACCCTCCCGCCGCAGGACGGCAAGCTCCAGGAGCTCGTCGACTCCGGGCTGCTGCTGGCCGGCCGGCTGCGGTCCGAGCCGCTGGTGCGGGCCAGTGTGGGGCTCGCCCTGGACCAGGGCGCGATGGACCTCGACCGCACACCCGCCTTCCAGATGTGGATCGACCAGAACGTGCAGCGGCTGGGCGAGGCCAAGGAGCGGGGCGAACTGCTGCCGCACGTCGACGTGGCGGAGACCTCGGAGCTGCTGGTCGGCAGCTTCTCCGGCGTGCAGCTGCTGTCCCAGCTGCGCTGCCAGCGGCAGGACCTGGAACGCCGGGTCGTGGTGATGTTCGAGCACCTCATGCCGAGCATCGCCGTCCCCGCGGTGCTGGCCCGCCTGGAGATCTCGGTGGACCGCGCGCGGCGGGTGCTGGCGCAGTGCGGGGTGGAGGAGCAGGGGCCGGAGCAGGGGCCCGGGCAGAAATCCGGGCAGGAGCCCCGGCAGGAGTCCGTTCAGGAGTCCGTTCAGGAGTCCGGGCCGGAGGAGTCCGGGCCGGAGGAGTCCGGGCCGGAAGGGGCCGTGCCGGAGCGGGCGCCCTCGGGGGCGTAGGCCGGGTTCTTCCCGGGGCCGGGGCCGGGGCGGGCGCCCTGAGGGGGCGGTTGTGGCGCGGGGGCCGCGTGGGCTGCCCACAGACCACCGAGTCGTCGCCGGCCACAGTCGTGGAGTCGTCCACAGCGGTGGAGCCGTCCACAGCGGTGGAGCCGTCCACAGTGGTGGAGTGGTCCGCAGCCGTGGAGTCGTCCACAGTGGTGGAGTGGTCCGCAGCCGTGGAGTCGTCCACAGTGGTGGAGTGGTCCACAGTCGTGGAGTCGTCCACAGCCGTCGCGTCGTCCACAGCCACGGAGTTGTCCACAGGGTCTGACGCGTTTCGGCTGCCGGTTGTACGGTCGGCACGAGTTGATGTTCGTGCGCGTACGGGGGAGGCGGTCGGAATGACCGGAACAGCGGCCGGGACGAGCGGCGGGGACGGAACGGCGCCCAGGCTGCCGCGGGTGCGCGGCTTCGCGGAGTGGCCTGCCGCGGGCGCGCCCAAGGACGAGGGCAAGGCCCTGCGCGAGCGCGTCCCGCGCGGCGCGCACGCCGCGTTCGACGCGGACCCCTCCCGGCCCGACGCGGTGAGCGCGGTCGAGGAGTCGGGCCGCGGCCGGCTCCCCGAACTCACCCCCCTGAGGGTGGGCCGCATGACCGCCACCCCGTTCACCTTCCTGCGTGGCGCGGCCGGCCTCATGGCCCACGACCTGGCGCGCACCCCCATGACCGGGATCGGGGCCCAGATCTGCGGCGACGCCCACGCGGCCAACTTCGGCCTGTACGGCGACGCGCGCGGCGGCCTGGTCATCGACCTGAACGACTTCGACGAGACGGTGCACGGCCCCTGGGAATGGGACCTCAAGCGCCTCGCGACCTCCCTGGTGCTGGCCGGCCGGGAGGCCGGCGCGGACGAGGACACCTGCCGCAAGGCGGCCCACGACGCGGCGGGCGCCTACCGCCGCACCATGCGGCTGCTGGCGAAGCTCCCGGTCCTGGACGCGTGGAACGCCATCGCGGACGAGGAGCTCGTCTCCCACACGGACGCCCACGACCTGCTCGGCACGCTGGAGCGGGTCTCGGAGAAGGCCCGCCTCAACACCAGCGGGCGCTTCGCGGCCAAGTCGACCGAGGCCACGGAGGGCGGCGGGCGCCGCTTCGTCGACGCCCCGCCGGTGCTGCGGCGCGTCCCGGACGAGGAGGCGGCGGCGGTCGCGGCGTCCCTGGAGGAGTACGTCGGCACCCTCCCGGAGGACCGCCTGCCCCTGCTCGCCCGGTACGCGGTGCACGATGTCGCGTTCCGCGTGGTCGGCACCGGCAGCGTCGGCACCCGGTCCTACGTCGTGCTGCTCCTGGACCACCGGGGCGAGCCGCTGGTGCTCCAGGTGAAGGAGGCGCGGGCCTCGGCGCTGGTGCCGCATCTGGTGACGGCCGGCTTCGAACCGCCCGAGGCCGGGCACGAGGGCCGCCGGGTCGTGCTGGGCCAGAAGCGCATGCAGGTCGTCAGCGACAACCTCCTCGGCTGGACGACGGTCGACGGACGCCCCTTCCAGGTCCGCCAGTTCCGCAACCGCAAGGGCAGCGTCGACCCGGCCGCCCTGGCCGCCGACCAGATGGACGACTACGGCCGGATGACCGGCGCCCTGCTGGCCCGGGCCCACGCCCACAGCGCCGACCCGCGGCTCATCGCCGGCTACTGCGGCAAGAACGAGGAGCTGGACGAGGCGATGGCGGCCTTCGCCGTCGCCTACGCCGACCGCACGGAGGCGGACCACGCGGACCTGGTGGCGGCGGTGCGCGCGGGGAAGGTCGCCGCGGAGACGGGCGTGTGACGCGCGGCGGGGGCGCGGGCCCGGTCCGGCCGTGGCCTAGGCTGGTCGGGTGACGACCCCGGAAGCTGAGCAGGGTGGTGGCGGCGCCGGTGAGGAACAGGTGACGCCCGAGGACGAGGCGGCGCGCCCCGAGGCGCGGCTGGAGCGGGCCGTACGCGCCGCCGAGCAGGCGCTGATCGAGTACGAGATCGCGGTGGAGACCTTCCGCGTCGAGATCGAGAACTTCTCCCGGCTCCACGAGCAGAAGCTCGGTCCGCTCTACGCCCGCCTGGAGGAGCTGGACGCCCGGATCCTGGAGGCCCGGGCCGCCCGCAGCGGCGACCCCGAGGACCACCGCCGGGCGGAGGAGGCCCGCGCCCGGCTCGCGCCGATCCCCGGCGTGGAGGAGCTGCTGCACGGCTGGATGGACGACAGCGGCCTGTTCCCCGAGGCCGTGGCCATGCTCACGGACCAGGCGGTCCGGCCCCCGCAGCGCGTCCGCCCCAGCGAGGAGGCCCGCAAGCTCTACCGCGACCTCGCCCGCAAGGCCCACCCGGACCTCGCGCAGGAGGAGAAGGAGCGCGAGCGGCGCGAGGAGTTCATCACCCGCGTCAACGCCGCCTACGCCCGCGGCGACGAGGCCGAGCTGCGCGAGCTCGCCGAGGAGTGGGCCAAGGGGCCCGAGCTGAAGCGGGGCCCGAGCCGCGCCGAGGAGCTGTACGCCCGCCTCGAATGGCTCGCCCAGCGCAAGGAACTGCTCGCGCTGCTCGCCAGGGAGCTGGAGGACAGTGCCATCGGCCACATGCTCCAGCTGGCCCCGGACGATCCGGACCGTCTCCTGGACGAGATCGGGCAGCAGCTGCTGACCCAGGTCGGCGAGCGCGAGACGGAGCTGGCCGGGCTGCTCGGCGACGGCACGGGCTGAGCGGAGCCCCGGCCGTCCCGGGAGCGGGTTCGGGTAGCGTCGGACACATGAGTTTTGGAGCTGGTGTACCCACCGTCGCGGTCGCGGACCTCAAGGACGGCGACTTCCTGCTGGACGTCCGTGAGGACGACGAGTGGAAGGCGGGGCACGCCGAAGGGGCGCTGCACATCCCCATCAGCGAGTTCGTCGCCCGGTACGGCGAGCTGACCGAGGCCGCCCCGCAGGACGGGCGGGTGCACGTGATCTGCCGCTCCGGCGGCCGTTCCGCGCAGGTCACGATGTACCTGGCCCAGCAGGGCGTCGACGCCGTGAACGTGGACGGCGGCATGCAGGTGTGGGAGGCGGCGGGCCGCCCCGTCGTGACGGACGACGGCCAGCCCGGGTTCGTCCTCTAGTCCTCGCCAGGGTTCGTCCCTCCGGGCCCCGCCCCGGTTTCGTCCTCCAGGCCCCGCCCCGGCTGCACGGCGACGGCCTGGAAGGTCGCGACGGGGTGGCCGACTGCACCCGCCTGATCGCGAACTCCGCGGTCATCCGCAGCACCCGCTCCCCGAGCCCGAGCCCGAGTCCGAGTCCGAGCCCGATTCCGAGTCCGAGCCCGGGACCGAGCGCGAGGGCGCATGCCCCCGTGGCCGGCAGGTCGCGCAGCCACTCCGACGCCCCGTCGGCCTCGATCATGCCCGGGCGGCGGCCCGGGCCGACTCCAGCCGCGGCATCCGGGCCGGCACCCGCGCGGACTCGCGCAGCACCCAGGCAGAGCGCGACGGCGACCAGGCCCGCCCCGCCGTAGCGCTCGTCGAGCAGCGGGCTCAGCAGGCCCGCGTCGGCGAGCCTCGTCCACAGGGCCCGGTCGTAGGTCTCGGCGACGACGCCCGGGGTGAGGGCGGGGCCGGGCCGGGCACGGCGTCGGGGGACGACATCGGCGAACACGCCCTTCGCCGCCTCGGCCGCCGCCTGCTGCTCCTCCGTTGAGCTGACGGCATGTCAGATAGAACAGGTTCCAGAAGAAGAGAAGGGGTGTACGGGCGGGGCCGTAGGGTGTCACTCCTGTGGACGACCGGCCGGGCGGCCTGTGGATAACCTGCGGGGGTCCCCTGTGAGCCGAGGGGACCGGGGCCCGGGGCGGCCCGAGCGCCCGTACGGTCGGCCTGCCCGGTGTGGCGACGGCCACGGCCCGGACCGGCCGGGAGGGGCTGTGCCGGGGTGGGCGGCCTGAGTACCGTGCCGGTGCCGGGATCGCGCAGCGGTGCGCGGTGCGGTGCGACGCCCTCGCGACCGGGCGGACGGAACGACGGGGCGGGATCGTGGAACGGGGCGGAATGGACGCGTACGACGAGGGCTCGACCGCCCGGAACGGCCCGGGCGTGCCACCCCGGCCGGACCCACCCGCGGAGCCCGGCCGACCGCCTGCCGAGCCCGGTCCGCCACCGGCCGAGTCCGTTCAGCTGTCTGCCGAGTCCGGTCCGCCACCGGCCGAGTCCGTTCAGCTGTCTGCCGAGTCCGGTCAGTCGCCTGCCGAACCTGTTCCGTCACCGGCCGAGTCCGGTCAGTCGCCTGCCGAACCCGGGGCGGTATCGGCAGAGCCTGAACAGCTGCCTGCCGAGCCCGGTTCGCCCTGGACGACCCGCCGGACCGGTCCGCCCCGGACAGCCCAGCAGCCCGCTACGCCCTGGGCGGCCCACCCGCCCGGGGAGCCCCGGTCCGGTGTCGCCCTGCTCTCGCTGCCCTACCGGATCGGTGTCGCGCTGGCCCTCGCGGTCGTCGCGGTCGGGGTCTGTGTCCACCTCGGGATGACCTTCCTGCACGTCGCGCCGGCGAACACCGTCACCAGGCAGCACGGCGAGGCCGTGGACGACTGGATCTACCCGGAGTTCGAGCAGAACTGGAAGCTGTTCGCCCCCAACCCGCTGCAGCAGAACATCTCCGTCCAGGTCCGGGCCTCGGTGCGCGGGACGGACGGCATGACCGTGACCAGCGGCTGGTACGACCTGTCCGCCGAGGACGGCCGGGCCGTCGACGGCAACCCGCTGCCCAGCCACACCCAGCAGAACGAGCTGCGCCGCGCCTGGGACTTCTTCGTCGCCACCCACGACGGCCAGAACCGCCCGGTGGGCATGCGCGGCGCGCTGTCCGAGGCGTATCTGCGCCGGATCGCGGTGCTGCGCCTGGACCGCAACGACGCCGTGCGGGCCACGACCGGGGGCGGCGGGGTCCTGGAGCGGGTGCAGGTGCGCTCCCGCACCAGCAACGTGCCCCCGCCCGAGTGGAGCCGGGAGAAGGTCTCCACCACGCCTTCCTACCGTGAGCTGCCCTGGTGGAAGGTGCCGCGCGACGAGGCCCTGGGAGGCGTGCGGTGAACCGCTTCTCCCTCGCCGTCTCGCGCGGCATCGCCCGGGTGACCGAGGCCGCCCTCGGCCCCCACCAGACCGCCGTCGTCCGCATCGGCTTCAGCGCCACCTGGCTGTTGTTCCTGCTCCGCGAGCTCCCCCACCGCCAGGAGCTCTACGGCCCCGACGGCCCGTGGAGCTGGGGCCTGGCCGAGCAGCTGATCAGCAGCAACGGCGCCTTCACCGCCCTGATGTGGTCCGACGGCCGCGTCTGGTCCGAGACCGTCTACGCGCTGTCGATCCTCACCAGCGCCCTGCTCCTGCTGGGCTGGCGCACCCGCACCATGTCGGTGCTGTTCATGGTCGGCGTGCTGTCGTTGCAGAACCGCAGCGTCTTCATGGGCGACGGCGGCGACAACGTGCTGCACCTGATGTCGATCTACCTGGTGTTCACGCGCTGCGCGCAGGTGTGGTCGCTGGACGCCCGGCGGGCCGCGCGGGCCCGGGCGGCCCGCGCGCGCGGCGAGCGGGTCACCGACCGGACGGGACCGGCCCTGTGGGGTGTGCTGGGGTGTGCGCTGATCGCGGTGACGCTGGTCGGCCGGATGCAGGGCGACTGGCTGATCCCGGCGCTGCTGTGGACCGTGTGGACGGCACAGGCGCTGTGGTGGCTGGCCGGCCGCCGCGCCGGCCCGGGCGAGCCGCGGATCATGCTCGACGTCGTCGCCAACGTCGTGCACAACGGCGCCCTGCTCGTGATCATGGCCGAGGCGTGCCTGATCTACGCGACGGCGGGCTGGTACAAGATCCAGGGCTCGCGCTGGCAGGACGGCACCGCCGTCTACTACCCGCTCCACCTGGAGTCGTTCTCGCCCTGGCCCGCCCTCGCCGACCTGCTGTCCGCCAGTGGCACGCTCGTGATGCTGGTGACCTACGGGACGGTCCTCGTCCAGGTCGCCTTCCCGTTCACGCTGTTCAACCGGCGGGTGAAGAACGTCCTGCTCGCGGTCATGATCACCGAGCACGTCGGGATCGCCGTCGTCCTCGGCCTGCCGTTCTTCTCGCTCGCGATGATCGCGGCGGACGCGGTGTTCCTGCCGACGGCCTTCCTGGGCCGTCTGGGCGCCGGGGCGGCCCGCGTGCGCGACCGGCTCACGCGCCGCCGCGCCGAGCGCCCGCGGCTGCCCGGGCAGCGCGGGCACGAGAGCCACGAGACCACGCACGTAGGCTTCGGGGCATGACCGACCCCGTCACCGGCTGGCACCGGCTCGCCGGCACCACCGTCCTGCTCGACGGCTTCCACGCCCTCAAGCACGCGCTGCGGTTCGGTGCCGAGGTGCCGGTGGCGGTCACCGCCGACCGGGCGGCCGCGCTCGCCCTGGCGGACGAGCTGGCCCCGGACGTGCGGGACACGCTGGACGCGCTGCTGACGGAGGTCCCGCACGGGACGTACACCTCGCTCGTGCCGCGCCCGCACCCGACGGCCGTGGCGGCCCTGGCCGTGCGCCCCTCGCGCGCGTCCCACCTGGAGCGGCTGGCGCACGCCCCGCGCACGGCCCCGGTCGTGGTCCTGGACAACCCGCGCAACCTCGGCAACGCGGGCGCGGTGATCCGCCTGGCGGCCGGTTTCGGGGCGACCGGCGTGGTGACGACCGGGACGGTCGACCCCTGGCACCCGACCGTCGTGCGCGGCGGCGCGGGCCTGCACTTCGCGACGGCGGTGGAACGCCTGACCGTCGACGAACTGCCCCCGGGCCCCCTGTTCGCCCTCGACCCGGAGGGCGACGACCTCCGGGGCGTACGGCTCCCGGACGACGCCGTCCTGGCGTTCGGCTCGGAACGCACGGGTCTGTCGGCCGAACTCCGCGCCCGCGCCGACCACTTGCTGTCCCTGCCGATGCGCCCTCAGGTCAGCAGCTACAACCTGGCGACGAGTGTGGCGATGACGCTGTACCACTGGAGCCTGGCAGCGCCCCGTCAGGGGCGCGGGGAACGGCGCTGACAACCACGGACGGCCCGCGGCCGCACAGCGACCGCACCCCGCACCCCGCACCCCTGAGGGTCAGGCCTCCCTGCGTACCTCGACCACCCGGAACCGGTTCGCCACGAACGCCCCGTCGCACAGGGCCGCGCTGGCCGCCGGGTTGCCGCCCGAGCCGTGGAAGTCGGAGAACGCGGCCGTCTGGTTCACGTACACCCCGCCGGTCAGGTTCAGCGACAGCTGTGCCGCCTCCTCCAGGCACACCTCCTGCACGGCCTGCTCGACCTCGGGGTCGGTGGTGTACGCGCCGACCGTCATCGCGCCCTTCTCGCGGATGGTCCGGCCCAGCAGCTCCACCGCGTCCGTGACCGAGTCGACGGCGACGGCGAAGGACACCGGCCCGAAGCACTCGCTCATGTACGCGGCCTCGGCGTCCGGCTTGGCCCCGTCCAGCTTCACGATGACCGGCGAGCGCACGACCGCACCGGGGAAGTCCGGGTTGGTGATCTCCCGGGAGGCCAGGGCGACCTCGCCCAGCCCCGCCGCGGCCTCCAGACGGGCCTTCACGTCCGGGTTGACGATCGCGCCGAGCAGCGCGTTGGCCCGGGCGTCGTCACCCAGCAGCCCGTCCACCGCCCGGGCGAGATCGGCGACCACCTCGTCGTAGGACTTGGGGCCCTGGTCGGTGGTGATGCCCTCGCGCGGGACGAGCAGGTTCTGCGGCGTGGTGCACATCTGGCCGCTGTACAGGGACAGCGAGAACGCCAGGTTGGAGAGCATGCCCTGGTAGTCCGCCGTGGAGTGCACGACGACCGTGTTGACGCCGGCCTTCTCCGTGTAGACCTGCGCCTGCCGGGCGTTGGCCTCCAGCCAGTCGCCGAACTCCGTCGAGCCCGTGTAGTCGATGATCCGGATCTCGGGGCGCAGCGCGAGCGTCTTGGCGATGCCCTCGCCGGGGCGCTCGGCGGCCAGGGCCACCAGGTTCGGGTCGAAGCCGGTCTCGGCGAGCACCTCGCGGGCCACCTGCACGGTGAGGGCGAGCGGCAGCACCGCGCGCGGGTGGGGCTTGACCAGGACCGCGTTGCCCGTGGCGAGGGAGGCGAACAGGCCCGGGTAGCCGTTCCACGTCGGGAACGTGTTGCAGCCGATCATCAGTGCGATGCCGCGCGGGACCGGGGTGAACTGCTTGGTCATCGCCAGCGGGTCGCGCTTGCCCTGCGGCTTGGTCCACTCGGCGTTGTCGGGCGTGCGCACCTGCTCCACGTACGCGTACGCCACCGCCTCCATACCGCGGTCCTGCGCGTGCGGCCCGCCCGCCTGGAACGCCATCATGAACGCCTGGCCGGAGGTGTGCATGACCGCGTGCGCGAACTCGTGCGTCCGGTCGCTGATGCGCTTGAGGATCTCCAGGCAGACGACCGCCCGCTGCTCCGCGCCCGCGTCCCGCCAGGCCCGCTGCCCGGCCTTCATGGCGGGCAGCAGCACGTCGAGGTCCGCGTGCGGGTACGTCACGCCCAGGTCGATGCCGTACGGGGAGCTCTCACCGCCCACCCAGTCGTCCGTGCCGGGCTGGCCGAGGTCGAGGCGGGAGCCGAGCAGGGCGTCGAAGGCGGCCTTGCCCGCCGCCGCGTCCAGGCTGCCGTTCTCCCCGTAGGCCTTGGGGTGCTCGGGGTGCGGGGACCAGTACGCGCGCGTGCGGATCGCTTCCAGCGCCTGGTCGAGGGTGGACCGGTGCCGGGCGATCAGCTCGTGCGCCGAGAGTGCGGCGGTCATGGGTGACCAACTCCTCGTCTCAAGAACTCCTCGTCGAGTTCATGACCTGGGCAGAAACCTGGGCAGGAACACTCGGACAGAGCTAGAGTAACCGAACGATCGGTCGGTTCAAGGGGGTCCGCCGCATCTGTGGAAAACCCCGTGCGGGAGGATCGCGCACATGACAGCACTGGACCTCAGCAGCCCCGTGGCCGTCGTCGGCACCGGCACCATGGGCCAGGGAATCGCCCAGGTCGCGCTGGTCGCGGGCCATCCGGTACGGCTGTACGACGCCCTCCCGGGGCGGGCGCGGCAGGCGGCCGACGCGATCGGGGCCCGCCTCGACCGGCTCGTCGAGAAGGAGCGGCTCACCGCCGCCGACCGGGACGCCGCCCGCGCCCGGCTGCTGCCCGCCGAGACCCTCGCCGAACTCGCGGACTGCTCGCTGGTCGTCGAGGCGGTCCTGGAGCGGCTGGACGTCAAGCAGGAGCTGTTCCGCGAGCTGGAGGACGTCGTCGACGACGACTGCCTGCTCGCCACCAACACCTCCTCGCTGTCCGTCACCGCCATCGGCGGCGCCCTGCGCGTCCCGGGCCGCTTCGTGGGCCTGCACTTCTTCAACCCCGCCCCGCTGCTGCCGCTGGTCGAGGTCGTCTCCGGCTTCGCCACCGACGTCACCTACGCCACGCGCGCGTACGAGACCGCCCGCGCCTGGGGCAAGACGCCGGTCGCCTGCGCGGACACCCCCGGTTTCATCGTCAACCGCATCGCCCGGCCCTTCTACGCCGAGGCCTTCGCGGTGTACGAGGCGCAGGGCGCCGACCCGGCGACCATCGACGCCGTGCTGCGCGAGTCGGGCGGCTTCCGGATGGGCGCGTTCGAGCTGACCGACCTGATCGGCCAGGACGTCAACGAGTCGGTCACGCGGTCGGTGTGGGAGTCGTTCTTCCAGGACGTGCGCTTCACGCCGTCCCTCGCCCAGCGGCGCCTGGTCGAGTCGGGCCGGCTGGGCCGCAAGAGCGGCCGGGGCTGGTACGACCACCAGGACGGCGCCGAGCGTCCGGAACCGGACACGGCGGACGAGCGGCAGCCGCCCGCCTACGTCGTCGCCGAGGGCGACCTGGGCCCCGCCTCCGACCTGCTCGCGCTGATCCGGGAGGCGGGCATCCAGGTCCGCGAGGAGGACGAGGACAACGGCACCCGGCTGGTGCTGCCCGGTGGCGGGCAGCTGGCCCTCGCCGACGGGCAGACCTCCGTGGAGTTCCGGGACGTCGTCTACTTCGACCTGGCCCTCGACTACCGCAAGGCGACCCGGATCGCCCTGGCCGCCTCCCAGGACACCGCCCCGCAGACCCTCGCCGAGGCCATCGGCCTGTTCCAGGCGCTCGGCAAGAAGGTCACCGTCATCGGTGACGTGCCCGGCATGATCGTCGCCCGCACGGTCGCCCGGATCATCGACCTCGCGCACGACGCGGTCGCCAAGGGCGTCGCCACCGAGGAGGACATCGACACCGCGATGCGCCTCGGTGTCAACTACCCCCTGGGGCCCTTCGAGTGGAGCCGCAGGCTCGGCCGCTCCTGGGCCTACGCGCTCCTGGACGACCTGCACCTGCGCGACCCCTCGGGGCGCTACGCGCCCTCCCTCGCGCTGTACCGCCACGCCCACGCCTCCGACCAGCGGGAGGGCAACGCCTCATGACCACCGCCAAGCGCGACACCTACACCCCGGACACGCTGCTGTCCGTCGCCGTCCGGGTGTTCAACGAGCGCGGCTACGACGGCACCTCCATGGAGCACCTGTCCAGGGCGGCCGGCATCTCCAAGTCCTCGATCTACCACCACGTCACCGGCAAGGAGGAGCTGCTGCGCCGGGCCGTGAGCCGGGCCCTGGACGGCCTCTTCGGGATCCTCGACGAGGAGCACGCGCGCGTGGGGCGCGCCGCCGAGCGCCTGGAGTACGTCGTGCGGCGCATGGTCGAGGTGCTGATAGCCGAACTGCCCTATGTGACGCTGCTGCTGCGCGTGCGCGGCAACACCGGCACCGAGCGGTGGGCCCTGGAGCGCCGCCGCGACTTCGACCACCGGGTCGCCGACCTGCTCAAGGCGGCGGCGGCCGACGGGGACGTGCGCGGCGACGTGGAGGTCCGGCTGGTGACCCGGCTGGTCTTCGGGATGATCAACTCGATCGTCGAGTGGTACCGGCCCGACGGGCGCGGGATGAACGAGCGCGAGGTGGCCGACGCGGTGGTGCAGCTGGCGTTCGGGGGGCTGCGCAGGAGCGGCTGAGACCGGCGGGGAGCGGCTGAGGGCGGCGGGGAGCGGCTCGGCTCAGCCCTGCGGCTCCAGGTCCTCCTCCTCGAAGACCAGCAGCGTGCGCGTGCTGAGCACCTCCGGGATCGCCTGGAGCCGGGTCAGCACCAGCTCGCGCAGCGACCGGTTGTCGGACACGTGCACCAGCAGCAGCACGTCGAAATCCCCGCCCACCAGGGCGATGTGAGAGGCACCGGGCAGCTGTCTGAGCTGCTCGCGCACCGTGCGCCAGGAGTTCTGCACGATCTTCAGCGTGATGTACGCGGACGTGCCCTGACCGGCCCGCTCGTGGTCGACGCGGGCGCCGAAACCGCGGATGACGCCGTCCTCGACGAGCCGGTTGATGCGGGCGTAGGCGTTGGCGCGCGAGACGTGGACCCGTTCGGCGACCGACCGTATCGAGGCGCGGCCGTCCGCCTGGAGCATGCGCAGGATGTCCTGGTCGACGGCGTCCAGCGGCCGGGCCGGCGGCAGCGAGCCGCTGTCGTCCTGGCTTTCGGCCATTTGTTCAGATGCCACCCGCGCCACCCTCCCCGCCATGGACGTACTGCGTCCATCTCAGGTTGTGGAGAACCGTTTGTCCACAGCCTGAGGCCACCCGTAGCCAAAATGTGCCGACGACCGAACAATCGGTAGGTGAGGCGCATCACAGCCGACGTGCCTCCAAGCCGCTCCCACGAGGAGGTGCCGTCATGACGGTCATGGAGCAGCGGGGCGCGTACCGGCCGACCCCGCCGCCCGCCTGGCAGCCGCGTACCGACCCCGCGCCGCTGCTGCCCGACGCGGAGCCGTACCGCGTCCTCGGCACCGAGGCGGCCGCCAAGGCCGACCCGGAGCTGCTGCGGACGCTCTACGCCCAGCTGGTCCGCGGCCGCCGCTACAACGCGCAGGCCACCGCCCTCACCAAGCAGGGCCGCCTCGCCGTCTACCCCTCCACCACCGGCCAGGAGGCCTGCGAGGTCGCCGCCGCGATGGTGCTCCAGGAGCGCGACTGGCTCTTCCCGAGCTACCGGGACACGCTCGCCGTGGTCGCCCGGGGCGTGGAGCCGGCCCAGGCGCTCACGCTGCTGCGCGGCGACTGGCACACCGGCTACGACCCCTACGAGCACCGGGTCGCCCCCCTGTCCACCCCGCTCGCCACGCAGCTGCCGCACGCCGTGGGCCTCGCGCACGCCGCCCGCCTCAAGGGCGACGACGTGGTGGCGCTGGCCATGGTCGGCGACGGCGGCACCAGCGAGGGCGACTTCCACGAGGCGCTGAACTTCGCCGCGGTCTGGCAGGCCCCGGTCGTCTTCCTCGTGCAGAACAACGGCTTCGCGATCTCCGTCCCGCTCGCCAAGCAGACCGCGGCCCCGTCGCTGGCCCACAAGGCCGTCGGCTACGGCATCCCCGGCCGCCTGGTCGACGGCAACGACGCCGCCGCCGTGCACGAGGTGCTCTCCGACGCCGTGCGCCACGCCCGCGCGGGCGGCGGACCCACCCTGGTGGAGGCGATCACCTACCGCATGGACGCCCACACCAACGCCGACGACGCGACCCGCTACCGCGGCGACGCCGAGGTCGAGGCCTGGCGCGCGCACGACCCGATCGTGCTGCTGGAGCGCGAGCTGACCGCGCGGGGGCTGCTCGACGAGGCCGGCATCGAGGCCGCCCGCCAGGACGCCGAGACCATGGCCGCCGCCCTGCGCGAGCAGATGAACCAGGACCCGGTCCTGGACCCGATGGACCTGTTCACCCACGTCTACGCCGAGCCCACGCCCCAGCTGCGCGAGCAGCGGGAGCAGCTGCGGGCCGAGCTGGAGGCCGAGGCCGAGGAGGAGGGCACCCACCGATGACCACCGTCGCCGTCAAGCCGGCCACCATGGCACAGGCCCTCACCCGCGCCCTGCGCGACGCGATGGCCGCCGACCCCGCCGTGCACGTCATGGGCGAGGACGTCGGCACCCTGGGCGGCGTCTTCCGCGTCACCGACGGACTCGCCGAGGAGTTCGGCGAGGACCGCTGCACGGACACCCCGCTGGCCGAGGCGGGCATCCTCGGCACCGCCGTCGGCATGGCCATGTACGGCCTGCGCCCGGTCGTGGAGATGCAGTTCGACGCGTTCGCCTACCCGGCGTTCGAGCAGCTGGTCTCGCACGTCGCGAAGATGCGCAACCGCACGCGCGGGAAGATGCCCCTGCCGCTCACCATCCGCGTCCCCTACGGTGGCGGCATCGGCGGCGTGGAGCACCACAGCGACTCCTCCGAGGCGTACTACATGGCGACTCCGGGGCTCCATGTGGTCACGCCCGCGACCGTCGCCGACGCCTACGGGCTGCTGCGCGCCTCCATCGCCTCGGACGACCCGGTCGTCTTCCTGGAGCCCAAGCGGCTCTACTGGTCGAAGGACTCCTGGAACCCCGAGGAGCCCACGCCCGTTGAACCGATCGGCCGCGCGGTGGTGCGGTGCTCGGGCCGGAGCGCCACGCTCATCACGTACGGGCCGTCCGTACCCGTCTGCATGGAGGCGGCCGAGGCGGCCCGGGCCGAGGGCTGGGACCTCGAAGTCGTCGACCTGCGCTCCCTGGTGCCGTTCGACGACGAGACGGTGTGCGCCTCGGTGCGGCGGACGGGACGCGCGGTCGTGGTCCACGAGTCGGGCTCCTTCGGGGGCCCGGGCGGGGAGATCGCCGCCCGGGTCACGGAGCGCTGCTTCCACCACCTGGAGGCGCCGGTGCTGCGTGTGGCCGGGTTCGACCTGCCGTACCCGCCGCCGATGCTGGAGCGCCACCACCTGCCCGGTGTGGACCGGATCCTGGACGCCGTGGGGCGCCTGCAGTGGGAGGCCGAGAGCTGATGGCACAGGTGCTGGAGTTCAAGCTGCCCGACCTCGGAGAGGGGCTCACCGAGGCGGAGATCGTGCGCTGGCTGGTCGAGGTGGGCGACGTCGTCGCCATCGACCAGCCGGTGGTCGAGGTCGAGACGGCCAAGGCGATGGTCGAGGTGCCCTGCCCCTACGGCGGTGTGGTCACGGCCCGCTTCGGCGAGGAGGGTACGGAGCTGCCCGTCGGGGCGCCGCTGATCACCGTGGCGGTGGGGGAGCGGACGCCGTCCGGCGGCAGCGCGGACCCCGGCGCCGGGTCCTTGTCCGGTGCCGGTGCCGGGTCCTCGTCCGGTGGCGGGGCCGCGGGCGCGTCCCGTGACGGTGGCGCGGGCTCGTCCCGGGCCGGAGGTGACGGCTCGGGCAACGTCCTCGTCGGGTACGGCACGTCCGAGGCGCCCGCGCGGCGCCGCAGGGTCCGGCCGGGACGGCCGGTGACGGGTGCCTCCACGGCGGCCGCCGCCGATGGCGCACGCCCCGGCGCCGCCGCGAACGGGCGGGCCGAGGCGGCCCCGGACGGCGGGACCGGTGCGGCCGGATCCGCCCGCGCCGGCGCGGCCGTACGGACGGAGGCCGGCGGCTCCGCCCGCCCGGTGAACGGGCACGCGGGCGGCCTCGCCGTCGACGACGGACCCGTCCCGGTCATCTCGCCCCTGGTCCGCAGGCTGGCCCGGCAGAACGGCCTCGACCTGCGCGAACTGACGGGCTCCGGCCCGGACGGGCTGATCCTGCGGGCGGACGTGGAGTACGCGCTGCGCGCGGCGGGCCGCGGCGGCGCGGCCGCCCCGGCGGCGCAGCCGCACGTGCCCGCGCCACAGGCGGCCGCCCCGGCAGCCCCCGCGATCCGGTCCTCCGCGACCGCGGCCCCCGGCGAGATCCGCACGCCCCTCAAGGGCGTCCGCGGCGCCGTCGCCGACAAGCTGGCGCGCAGCCGCCGGGAGATCCCGGACGCGACCTGCTGGGTGGACGCCGACGCCACGGAGCTGATGCGGGCGCGCGCGGCCATGAACGCGGCCGGGGGCCCGAAGATCTCCCTCCTGGCCCTGCTGGCCCGGATCTGCACCGCTGCCCTGGCCCGTTTCCCGGAGCTCAACTCCACGGTGGACACGGAGGCCCGGGAGATCGTCCGGTTCGATCACGTGCACCTGGGCTTCGCGGCGCAGACCGACCGCGGGCTGGTCGTCCCGGTCGTACGGGACGCCCACGCGCGCGACGCCGAGTCGCTGACCGCGGAGTTCGCCCGGCTGACCGAGGCGGGCCGGGCCGGGACGCTGACCCCGGCGGACCTCACCGGCGGGACGTTCACGCTGAACAACTACGGCGTCTTCGGTGTCGACGGCTCCACCCCGATCATCAACCACCCCGAGGCCGCCATGCTCGGTGTCGGCCGCATCGTCCCCAAGCCGTGGGTGCACGAGGGCGAGCTGGCGGTGCGCCAGGTCGTCCAGCTCTCGCTCACCTTCGACCACCGGGTGTGCGACGGCGGCGTGGCGGGCGGTTTCCTCCGGTACGTGGCGGACTGCGTGGAACAACCGGCGGTGCTGCTGCGGACGCTGTGATTCCTGTTCCTGCCGCGAGCAGCCGCTCGTGATCGCGTCGCTTCCCCCGCGTTCCGTGTGATCGCGGGGGCACGCATACTCGGGGTGTGACCGCACACCAGCACCCCGGTGGACCCGGCGTCGCGACCGGCCGCGAGCAGCCGGCGGAGCACGCCGCGTACGACGCCGTCGTGCTCGCCGGCGGCGCCGCCCGGCGCCTGGGCGGCGCGGACAAACCCGGTGTGCGCGTGGGCGGGCGGCCCCTGCTCGACCGTGTGCTCGCGGCGTGCGCGGGCGCCGGCACCACCGTCGTGGTCGCCGCGCCCCGGCCGACCGCGCGGCCCGTGACCTGGGCCCGCGAGGACCCGCCCGGCGGTGGCCCGCTCGCCGCGCTCGACGCCGGGCTGCGGCACACCACGGCGGAGCACGTCCTGGTGGTCTCGGCCGACCTGCCCTTCCTCGACGAGCGGACCGTCGGCCGGCTCCTGGACACGCTGCGCGCGAGCGGCGCCGACGGGGCGCTGCTGACCGACCCCGACGGCCGCGACCAGCCGCTCGTGGCGGCGTACCGCGCGCCGCGCCTGCGGGAGACGCTCGCGCTCCTCGCCGCCCGGCACGGCGGCCCGCACGGTCTTCCGCTGCGGCGCCTGGTCGCCGGACTGCACCTCACCCGCATCGCCGATCCCGTCGCGTCCTTCGACTGCGACACCTGGGACGACATCGCCACCGCCAGGGCACGTATCAGGGAGCATGGGCACGTGTTGGATGAATGGATTTCCGCCGTCAAGGACGAACTGGGCCTCGACCTCGACGTCGACACCCACGGCCTGCTCGATCTCGCCCGCGACGCCGCGCACGGAGTGGCCAGGCCCGCGGCGCCGCTGACCACCTTCCTGGTCGGCTACGCGGCCGCCCGGGCGGGCGGCGGCCCCGAGGCGGTCGCCGAGGCCGCCCGCAAGGCCGCGGCGCTCGCGACGCGCTGGGCCGAGGAGAGCACCTCCGGCGACGGGCCGTCCGCCGCCGCGCCCCGGGCCGACGTCGCCCCCGACGCCACCCCCGACACCCGGCCGGACGCCGGATGACCCCGCCCGGCAGCCGCACCGGTGAGGACGCCGAGGACCTCGACGTCGAGGAGGTGCTCGCCCTCGTGAACGACAGCAGCGGCCGCCCGCCGCGCGGCCCCGCCGCCCGGAGCGAGGCGCCGAGCACCTCCACGCCCCGGCAGCAGGACACCCCGGCGCCCCCCGACCGCCACCGCGCCACGCCCTGGCCGGAGGCCCGCGCCGTCGCGGAACGGGCCGCGCGCGACGCCGTCCGGGCCGCCCGGCGCGCTCCCGTCTCCGTGCCGCTGGGCGCCGCCCTCGGCCTCACCCTGGCCGCCCCGCTCGACGCCCTCACCGACCTGCCCTCCTTCGACACCTCCGCGATGGACGGCTGGGCGGTCTGCGGCCCCGCCCCCTGGCACGTGCGCGACGAGGGTGTCCTGGCCGGGCACGCCGGGCCCGCTCGCCTCACCGACGGCGAGGCCGTCCCGATCGCCACCGGCGCCCGCATCCCCCAGGACACCAGCGCCGTCCTGCGCAGCGAGCACGGCCGCACCGACGACAAGGGCCGCCTGCACGCGATCCGGGACGTCATGACCGGTCAGGACATCCGCCCGCGGGGCCAGGAGTGCCGCACCGGGGACCAGCTCCTGCCCGTGGGCACCCTCGTCACCCCGGCCGTGCTCGGACTCGCCGCGGCGGCGGGGTACGACACCCTCACCGCCGTCCCGCGCCCGACGGCCGAGGTCCTCGTCCTCGGCGACGAACTGCTCACCGAGGGGCTGCCGCACGACGGGCTGATCCGGGACGCTCTCGGCCCGATGCTGCCGCCCTGGCTGCGGGCGCTCGGGGCCGAGGTCACCGCCGTACGGCGGGTCCGTGACGACGCCGACGCCCTGCACGAGGCGATCGGCGTCTGCGAGGCGGACCTGGTCGTCACCACCGGTGGCACCGCGGCGGGCCCGGTCGACCACGTCCATCCCACACTGCGCCGGCTCGGGGCGGAGCTCCTCGTCGACGGCGTCGAGGTCCGCCCCGGCCACCCCATGCTGCTGGCGCGGACCACACCGACCCAGCACCTGGTCGGGCTGCCGGGCAATCCGCTCGCCGCCGTCTCCGGGCTGCTGACGCTCGCCGAGCCGCTGCTGCGCATCCTCGCCGCCCGCCAGGCCCCCGAGGCGTACACGCTGCCGGTGCGGGACGGCGTCCAGGGGCACCCGCACGACACGCGGCTCGTCCCCGTCGCCCTGCGCGGCGACCGGGCCGTGCCGCTGCACTACAACGGCCCGGCCATGCTGCGCGGCATCGCCGCGGCCGACGCGCTGGCCGTCGTACCGCCGGGCGGCGCACAACCCGGGCAGGAGGCGGAACTGCTCGACCTGCCCTGGGCGTCCGCAGGAATCGGGGTGTGTTTCACGTGAAACTTCCGGGCCAGGACGCGATCGCCCGCCAGGCCGACGAGCATCTGGTGACCCATCGGGTGTCCCTCCCGAGGAAGGTGGTGGAGCACCCGTTCCGCCAGGTCGCCAAACGGCTCTCCGTCGCCCTGCTGGTCCTCGTCGTGACCGCGCTGATCGTCTACGCCGACCGCAGCGGCTACAACGACAACGCGGGCGGAGGCGTCAGCTTCCTCGACGCCTTCTACTACGCCACCGTCACGCTCTCCACCACCGGCTACGGTGACATCACCCCGGCCAGCGAAAGCGCCCGGCTCACCAACATCCTCGTCATCACGCCCCTGCGCGTGCTGTTCCTGATCATCCTGGTCGGTACGACCCTCGAAGCCCTCACCGAGCGCACCCGTGAGGAGTGGCGGCTGACCCGCTGGAGGTCCACCTTGCGCGATCACACCGTCGTCATCGGCTTCGGCACCAAGGGCCGCTCGGCGATCCGGACCGTCTGCGCGACGGGGCTGAAGAAGGAACAGGTCGTCGTGGTCGACCCCAGTTCCAAGGTGATAGACGCCGCGACCGCCGAGGGCTACGCCGGCATCGTCGGGGACGCCACCCGCAGCGAGGTGCTGAAGCGGGCCGAGGTGCACAAGGCGCGCCAGATCATCATCGCCACCCAGCGCGACGACACGGCGGTGCTGGTGGCGCTGACGGCCCGGCAGCTCAACCGCGGGGCGAAGATCGTGGCCGCCGTCCGCGAGGAGGAGAACGCGCCCCTGCTCAAGCAGTCCGGCGCCGACGCCGTCATCACCAGTGCCAGCGCCGCCGGCCGGCTGCTCGGCCTCTCCGTGCTCAGCCCCTCCGCGGGCATGGTCATGGAGGACCTCATCCACCAGGGCAGCGGACTCGACATCATCGAGCGCCCGGTCGTCAAGGCCGAGGTGGGCAAGACGCCGCGCGAGGTCACCGACCTGGTGGTCAGTGTCATACGAGGGCACCGGGTGCTCGGCTACGACGACCCGGCCGTGGGGAGGCTGGAGCTCGCCGACCGCCTGATCACCATCGTCCGCAAGACACCGGAGACCCGGGTCGCGCCCGACATCCGGCCCCTGCACCGCGACTGACGGCGCCCGCCGCCCCGGGCGGGCACGCGACCGGCCCCCGCGCACTCACCTCGTGCGCGGGGGCCGGTCGCGTGCGCCAGCGCTACTTGCGGTTGTACAGCCGCATCGTGATGGGGCCGAAGACCAGCACGAACAGCCCGGCCCAGCCCAGCGTCCAGGCGATCTCGTCGGCCGGCCAGTCGCCGCCCATCAGACCGCGCACCGCCGACGCCAGGTGCGTCACGGGGCTGTTGTTGACGAAGGCCTGCAGCCAGCCCGGCATGGTCTTCGGGTCGACGAAGACGTTGGACAGGAAGGTGAGCGGGAAGATCACCATCATGCTGACGCCCATCACCGACTTCTCGGTGCGCAGCAGCAGCCCGAACATGGTCCAGATCCACGAGAAGGAGAACGAGAACAGCACCAGCAGGGCGATCCCGGCGAGCACTCCCCCGACCCCGCCGTCCGCCCGGTAGCCCAGGATCATGCCGACGGTCAGCATCACGACCGACGCGATCGTGTACCGCAGGGCGTCGCCGAGCAGGTACCCGACCATCGTCGAGGGGCGCCAGATCGGCAGGCTGCGGAACCGGTCGAAGACGCCCTTCTCGATGTCGGTGTTCACCGAGACGCCCGTGTACATCGTGATCATCACGACCGACATCACGAGGATGCCCGGCAGCAGGAACTGGATGTACTCCTTCGGCGAGCCGGCCAGCGCCCCGCCGAACAGGTACGTGTACATCAGCACCATCATGATCGGGAACGCCGTGACGTCGAAGAGCTGCTCCGGCACGTGCTTGATCTTCAGGATCGCCCGCCAGCCGAAGGTCATCGACGCGGACCACGCGCTGGGCCGCGGCGGCCGCTCCTTGGCGATGAGGAGCGCGGTGAGGGACTCGGTGCTGACGGGGGCCAGTTCCTTGCTCTCGGTGGTCGTCGCGGTGCTCATGCCGCCACCTCGTCCTTCGGGTCGGTGGAGTGGTCGGGGGAGTCGTGCGTGTCGTGCCCGGTGAGGGCGAGGAACACCTCGTCCAGGCTGGGCTGGCCCAGGGAGAAGTTGTCGACGGTGATCCCGGCCCGGGCCAGCTCGCCCAGCGCACGGGAGGCCTGCTCGGCGGCGGAGTCGCCGTCCGCGGCCGAGCCGAGGCGGGCGGTCAGGGCCACCGGGTCGGGCTCCAGCTGCACCCGCGCGCCGAGGGCCCGGCCCAGCAGGTCGGCCGCGAGGGGACGCCGGTCGGCCTCGCGCAGCCGCAGATGCACGGATCCGGCGCCCACGGACGACTTCAGCTCGCCCTTGGTGCCCTCGGCGATCACCCGGCCCCGGTCGATGACGGCGATCCGGGACGCCAGCTGGTCCGCCTCGTCCAGGTACTGCGTGGTCAGCAGCACGGTGGTGCCCTGGGCGACCACGGCCCGCACGATCTCCCACACCTGGTTGCGGCTGCGCGGGTCGAGGCCGGTCGTCGGCTCGTCCAGGAACAGCAGGTCGGGGGTGTTGAGGATGGACGCGGCGATGTCGATCCGGCGCCGCATGCCGCCCGAGTACTGCTTGACCTGCTTGCCCGCCGCCTCGGTGAGCGCGAAGGCCTCCAGCAGCTGCGCGGCCCGCTCCCGGGCGGCCTTCTTGTGGTGGCCGAGCAGCCGGCCCAGCAGGACCAGGTTCTCCGTGCCGGTGAGGTCCTCGTCGACCGAGGCGTACTGGCCGGTGAGGCTCACCCGGCCGCGCACCTCGTCGGCCTCGCGGACGACGTCGTGCCCGAAGACGTGCGCCTGGCCGCCGTCCGGGCGCAG
Organism: Streptomyces sp. DT190; assembly: GCF_049846985.1. Lineage (NCBI taxonomy): Bacteria > Bacillati > Actinomycetota > Actinomycetes > Kitasatosporales > Streptomycetaceae > Streptomyces > Streptomyces sp. DT190. Next base: position 306,296 of record NZ_JBNCNM010000002.1, read on the forward strand.
GAGCGTGGCGAGCATCTTCACGGTGGTGGTCTTGCCGGCGCCGTTCGGGCCGAGGACGCCGTAGACCGTGCCCGCGGGCACGGCCAGGTCGACTCCGTCGACGGCCCTCGTCTCGCCGAAGGTCTTCACCAGCCCTGCGGTCTCGATCGCCAGGCCGGACGCTTGCGTGCTCATGCTTCGGGTCCTTCCGCTGCACGGGGGCTACGCATGGGGAGACCTTCACCGTCGCGCAAACTCATCGGTCCCGCACACCGGTTTTCGCGAAGACGGGACCAACGGCGTAGCGGACACCGGCCTCGGGACGGACCGGACTCGGTCCCGGGACCTGGGGGTAGCGTCCCCTCCATGTATGCGATCACGATTCCCGAACCCGGTGGGCCCGAGGCGCTGGTCTGGGACGAGGTCCCCGACCCGGTGCCCGGCGAGGGCGAGGTCCTGGTCGAGGTGACGGCCGGGGCCGTCAACCGCGCCGACCTCCTGCAGCGGCAGGGCTTCTACGACCCGCCGCCCGGCGCGTCCCCCTACCCAGGGCTGGAGTGCTCCGGGCGCGTCGCCGGGATCGGCCCCGGCGTCTCCGGCTGGAACGTCGGCGACGAGGTGTGCGCGCTGCTGGCCGGCGGCGGCTACGCCGAGAAGGTGGCGGTCCCGGCCGGGCAGCTGCTGCCCGTGCCCGCGGGCGTGGACCTGAAGCAGGCCGCGGCGCTGCCCGAGGTGGTCTGCACGGTCTGGTCGAACGTCTTCATGGTCGCGCACCTGCGCCCCGGCGAGACGCTGCTCGTGCACGGCGGCTCCAGCGGCATCGGCACCATGGCCATCCAGCTGGCCAAGGCCCTCGGCGCCCGGGTCGCCGTCACGGCCGGCACGCGCGAGAAGCTGGACCGGTGCGCCGAACTGGGCGCGGACATCCTGGTCAACTACCGCGAGCAGGACTTCGTCGAGGAGGTCAGGAAGGCCACCGACGGGGCCGGTGCCGACGTCATCCTCGACAACATGGGCGCCAAGTATCTGGAGCGCAACGTCCGGGCCCTCGCCGTCAACGGCCGGCTGGCGATCATCGGCATGCAGGGCGGCGTCAAGGGCGAGCTGAACATCGGCGCCCTGCTCGCCAAGCGGGCCGCGGTCACCGCCACGTCCCTGCGGGCCCGGCCGCGGGAGGAGAAGGCCGCCATCGTCGCGGCCGTCCGCGAACACGTCTGGCCGCTGTTCGCCGAGGGCGCGCTGCGCCCGGTCGTCGACCGCGAACTGCCGATGCGGGAGGCGGCCGCCGCCCACCGGGTCGTGGAGGAGAGCGGCCACATCGGCAAGGTACTGCTGGTCACGCCGCAGGGTTAGGCACCGGGGAAAGGCCCCGGCACTCTCCCGCGGTCCGGGGCGGCCGGCTGAGGCGCCCTAGAACGGGCCCGGACGCCGCAGCCGGAGCCCGACGAACGCCAGGCCGAGGCCGAGGCCGATCAGCACCAGCCCGCTGCCCAGCGGCAGGATCCGCAGGACCGGGCCGACGGGGCGGTCGGCGCGGGCGGCGGCGGCCTCCCCCACGGGCGGCTCCGTCGGTGCGGTGGGCAGCGGGAGGGCCTCCCGGGACGCCCCGGGCGCGGTGGTGCGGTCACCGGCGTCCGGTTCCTCCTCGGTGCTCTGCGGCCGCCCCGGCCGCTGCCGCCCCTCGCCCGCCCGGCTGCCGGCCCGCGAGGGCTGTGCCGTCCCGGACGGGACGGGCCGGGCGGAGGGGGCGGCGACGGCGCCGGCCCCGGTCTCTTCGTCGTGGATCAGGACGGCACCGTGGGACCGCTCGGCCCCGTACGGTGAGACGACCGCACCCGCCCCCAGGGCGACCACCAGTCCCGTCGCCCGCAGTGCGCGTAGCCATGGAGTCACGTGGGTGACCCCCTCCCGCCGTGCCCGGTGGGGCAGAAACGGCACGTTCGGTCATATCGAGGCCATCAGCCTCACACCGCCCCGGCCCCGCGGCACTCCGGGTTCGGCCGACGGACGGAATCGCGGCCCGTGCGCCGGGGCCCGGCCGCCACCCGGGAGGGGGAACCGCACGCGGCGGACAACCCCGCGCCCGGGCGGCGCGTCTTCTCCGACACGGTGGATCAGCCTCACCCGGGGGCACCACACAGGTGAGGTGCAGGCGTGCGAGAGAATGGCCGCATGGAGATGCCGAGGAACGAAAGGTCGCCGGAGAACCCGCAGATCCTGGTCGTGGGCCAGGACGGCATGGCGCTCGGTGGCGGCGGAGACGAGGACTCCCGCGAGACCCCGGTCACGGAACAGGTGGAGCAGCCCGCGAAGGTCATGCGCATCGGCAGCATGATCAAGCAGCTTCTGGAAGAAGTGCGCGCGGCTCCCCTGGACGAGGCCAGCCGGGTCCGGCTGAAGGAGATCCACGCCAGCTCGGTGAAGGAGCTGGAGGACGGTCTGGCGCCCGAACTGGTCGAGGAACTGGAGCGGCTCTCCCTGCCCTTCACGGACGAGGGCACCCCGAGCGACGCGGAGCTGCGCATCGCCCAGGCCCAGCTGGTCGGCTGGCTGGAAGGGCTGTTCCACGGGATCCAGACGACGCTGTTCGCCCAGCAGATGGCCGCCCGAGCCCAGCTGGAGCAGATGCGCCGCGCCCTCCCGCCGGGCGTCGGTGCCGAGGGCCTCGACGAGCCGCACCCGGGCGGCCGGTCGGGCGGCCCGTACCTGTAGAGCCCGGCGCGATGTCACGGACGGGGAAGGGCCCGGCGGCCGAAGCCGCCGGGCCCTTCCCCGTGCCGGAACCCTGAAGGCCGTCAGGACGGGGGGTTGCCCGTGGAGACGTTGAGCTCGATCGTCGGCATGTCGTCCGGGTCGACGTCGGTGCCCTTCGACGGGAACTGGTTCATGACCGTGCCCTCGCCGTAGGTGTTCTCGTCGACGTTCTTCGTGTTGATCTGCCAGCCGGCCGCCTGCGCGCAGGCCTTGACCGACGTGATGTTCTTGAACTTGAAGTCCGGGACCTCGATCTTGTCGGGGTCGTTGTACGACTCCTGAGGCTCGGTGCACTCCTCGGCCTCGATCGTCTTGGTCGGGTCGGGGCCCCGGTAGCCGGGCTTCTTCTCCGCGGACGCCGAGGCGCTCGCGCTGCTGCCGCCGCCGCCCTTGTCGTCCTCGCTGCCGCCGTTCATCAGCAGCGCCGCGACCAGGCCGCCGACCGCGACGACGGACACCACGATCGAGCCGATGATCACCGGCTTGTTGCTCCGGCCGCCGCCGGAGGGCGCGGACCCGGACGGGGGCGTCAGGTTGTACGGCGGCGGGGTCGACGGCCCGGGCTGCGGGGAGTACGCGGCCGGGTTCGGCGTCTGGTAGCCGCCCTGCTGCGGGTAGCCGTAGGCGGGGGACGGGGTGGGCGTGCCGTACGGGTTCGGCGGCGGGGTCGGCTGGTACGGCGTCTGCACCTGGCCCGAGGGGGCCGGGGTCGCCTGGTCGACCGGCGGGAACACGGCCGAGCCGACGCCCGCGCCGCTCTGCGCCTGGGTGCCCGGCACGATGCTCGGCGGCGCGGCCTGGAAGGAGGCCGCGACCCGCAGGCACTCGCCGCGCATGGCCTCCGCGCTCGGGAAGCGCTCGTTCGGGTTCTTCTTCAGGGCGCGGGCGATCAGCGCGTCCACGGCGGGCGGCAGCGCGCGGTTGATCGCGGACGCGACCGGCGGCTCCTCCTGGACGTGCGCGTACGCGATGGCCAGCGGCGAGTCGGCGTCGAACGGCAGCCGGCCGGTGACCAGCTGGAACAGCATGATGCCGACCGAGTACAGGTCGGAGCGGGCGTCCACACCGCGGCCGAGGGCCTGTTCCGGCGAGAGGTACTGCGGGGTGCCGACGACCATGCCGGTCTGCGTCATCGACGTCACGCCGGACTGCATGGCGCGGGCGATGCCGAAGTCCATGACCTTGACCACGCCGCGCTTGGTCATCATCACGTTGCCCGGCTTGATGTCCCGGTGGACCAGGCCCATCTCGTGACTGATCTCCAGGGCCGCCAGCACGTCGGCGGTGATCTTCAGCGCCTTGTCGGCGGGCATCGCGCCCTGCTGCCGGACGTCCTCGTCGAGGACCGAGCCGAGGGGACGGCCCTCGACGTACTCCATGACGATGTACGGCGTCGTCATGCCGTCGAGGGTGTCCTCGCCGGTGTCGAAGACCGAGACGATGTTGGTGTGCGTGAGCTTGGCCACGGACTGGGCCTCGCGGCGGAACCGCTCGCGGAAGGCCTGCTCCCGCCCGAGGTCCGTGTGCAGTGTCTTGATCGCGACCTGCCGGTCGAGCACGCTGTCGTACGCGAGGTGCACCGAGGCCATGCCACCCTGGCCGAGCAGGTCGCGCAGCTGATAGCGGCCATTGGCGAGCGCCCGCCCCGTGTACTGGCCCTGTGCGCCGTCCTGGCTCATGTTCCCCGTCCCCCGTAGCCCCCGCAGGCGCCGCCGACTGTCGCCGATCCGTCGTTGATCCACACCGTCATTCCCGGCCAAGTCTGCCCCAGGCCACTGACACGTCAAGCTCGGTGCCCGTTCCGTGACCGTACGCGAAAGAAGCGTCGCGGAAGCGTTACAGGGGGCGTACGGCCGGCACACAGAATTTGCACGACGGTGCGGAGTGCGGGTTTCATGGCCCGTCCGTCTCGTGCCGGTCCTGGCACCCGTCTCGGACCGGAGGCTTGCGCGGAGGCTGTAGCGTGGCCGACGGAGACCGTAACAACACCGCGCGCACCGCGGGCAGAAACGACGGCGAGGACTGATGGCACAGCAGCAGCGCGCTCAGGGCCCGTCCGACCCCGAGGCGACTGGCAGCGGCATGTCGGACGCGCCGGAGTCCTGGGGGAACGGCGGGCTGGTCGGGGACGGCCGGTACCGGCTGACCCACAGACTCGGCCGGGGCGGCATGGCCGAGGTGTTCGCCGCCGAGGACGTCCGCCTCGGGCGCACCGTCGCCGTCAAGCTGCTCCGCTCCGACCTCGCCGAGGACCCGGTGTCCAAGGCGCGCTTCACGCGTGAGGCACAGTCGGTCGCGGGCCTCAACCACCACGCGATCGTCGCCGTGTACGACTCCGGCGAGGACTTCGTCGGCGGCCAGTCCGTGCCGTACATCGTCATGGAGCTGGTCGAGGGCCGCACCATCCGGGACCTGCTGCTCAACGCGGAGGCGCCCGGCCCCGAGCAGGCGCTGATCATCGTCTCCGGGGTCCTGGAGGCGCTCGCGTACTCGCACCAGCACGGCATCGTGCACCGCGACATCAAGCCGGCCAACGTCATCATCACGCACAACGGCGCCGTGAAGGTGATGGACTTCGGCATCGCCCGCGCCCTGCACGGCGCGTCCACGACGATGACCCAGACCGGCATGGTCATGGGCACCCCGCAGTACCTCTCCCCCGAGCAGGCCCTCGGCAAGGCCGTCGACCACCGCTCCGACCTGTACGCCACGGGCTGCCTGCTGTACGAGCTGCTCTCGCTGCGCCCGCCCTTCACCGGCGAGACCCCGCTGTCGGTGGTCTACCAGCACGTCCAGGACATCCCGACCCCGCCGTCCGAGGCCTCCGACGCCTGCCCGCCGGAGCTGGACGGCCTGGTCATGCGCTCCCTCGCCAAGGAGCCCGACGACCGCTTCCAGACGGCCGAGGAGATGCGCGGACTGGTCCAGTACGCGCTGCAGATGCTCTACGACCAGGGCGGCCACACCGGCACCTGGAACACCGGCCCGGTCGACCTGCACGAGGGCCGGCACACCCCCTCGGGCGGCTTCGCCGGCACGGCCGTGATGGGCCAGGCCGGGGACGCCTCCGGCACCACGCAGATCCCCTCACCGATCCTGCCCGCCGGCTACGGCAACGGCGACGACGGCGGCTTCGAGGGGCAGGGCAACCGGGGCGGCGGCCGCGGCAAGCTGTGGATCCTGGCCGTGCTCGCGGTGATCGCGATCGCGGCGGGCGTCGCCCTGGCCCTGCAGAACACCGGCGGCGGCAACGACGACCCGAGCAAGAAGCAGTCGCCGACCTCCTCGCAGACGGCCGAGGAGAAGAAGCCCAGCGAGACGCCGAGCGACGAGGCGACCGACGAGCCGACCGACACGTCCACGGACGACGGCACCGGCACGGGCAACGGCAACGGCAACTGGACGCCGTCCTACACGCCCTCCTACACCCCGTCGCAGAGCGCCCCGCAGTCGCCCACGGGCGAGCCGACGGACGAGCCGACCACCGACGAGCCCACCGGCGAGCCGACCGACGAGGAGCCCACGGACCCGGGCGGCGGAACCCCGACCGGCGACACGGCCGGCGGCACCGACGCGGGCACCACCACCGGCGTCGTCGGCGGCCCGGGCGGCGAGGGCGGCGGCTGACCGCCGGGGAAAACGCATGATCCACGCGCGCGTGGGGCCCGGGGACGGGGCCCACGCGCGCGTGCCGTTGTGGCGCGCCCGCAAAATGACTCTTCCCGTGACCTGGGTCACCGGGTTAACGTGCGGTAGCTCCGGCCTCCTGCAAGGCTGTGACCAGGGCTCCTTCACCGTCTTCTCGATTTACTTGGATTTCCAAGCAAAATCGCAGGTCAGAGGGGGTTTCACAGAGATGTGGCGCACTGGGTAACGTGCTTTCTGCAGGGCGCTCGCCGGGGCACCTGTCACGCCTGTTCCCGGCCGAGTGGCACCCACCCCGTGCCTCGTGGGTCGAGAACAGGTGAGCCGCACTGGCCTACCGGCAACCCCGGGGGCTGGACCGACGGAGGAGCACACGTGACCGTGGAGAGCACTGCCGCGCGCACACCGCGACGCAGCGCCGGAAGCAAGGCCGGCACCACCGGCACCAAGCGCACGACCCGCACCACCGCCAAGAAGGACGCCGGCGCGAAGGGCACCGAGCCCCAGCTCGTGCAGCTGCTGACGCCCGAGGGCAAGCGCGTCAAGAACGCCGAGTTCGACAAGTACGTCGCCGGTGTCACCCCGGAGGAGCTCCGCGGCCTCTACCGCGACATGGTGCTCACCCGCCGCTTCGACGCCGAGGCGACCTCCCTGCAGCGCCAGGGCGAGCTGGGCCTGTGGGCCTCGCTGCTCGGCCAGGAGGCCGCCCAGATCGGCTCCGGCCGGGCCCTGCGCGACGACGACTACGTCTTCCCCACCTACCGTGAGCACGGCGTCGCGTGGTGCCGGGGCGTGGACCCGACCAACCTGCTCGGCATGTTCCGCGGCGTGAACAACGGCGGCTGGGACCCCAACGGCAACAACTTCCACCTCTACACGATCGTCATCGGCTCCCAGACGCTGCACGCCACCGGCTACGCGATGGGCGTCGCCAAGGACGGCGCGGACAGCGCGGTGATCGCCTACTTCGGCGACGGCGCCTCCAGTCAGGGCGACGTGGCCGAGTCCTTCACCTTCTCCGCGGTCTACAACGCCCCGGTCGTGTTCTTCTGCCAGAACAACCAGTGGGCCATCTCCGAGCCGACCGAGAAGCAGTCGCGCGTGCCGATCTACCAGCGCGCCCAGGGCTTCGGCTTCCCGGGCGTCCGGGTCGACGGCAACGACGTGCTCGGCTGCCTCGCGGTCACCCGCTGGGCCCTGGAGCGGGCGCGCGCCGGCGAGGGCCCGACCCTCGTCGAGGCGTTCACCTACCGCATGGGCGCCCACACCACCTCCGACGACCCCAGCCGCTACCGGGGCGACGAGGAGCGCCAGGCCTGGGAGGCCAAGGACCCGATCCTGCGCCTGCGCCGCTACCTGGAGGCCTCCCACCACGCGGACGAGGCGTTCTTCGCGGAACTGGAGACCGAGTCCGAGGCGTTGGGCAGGCGAGTGCGCGAGGCGGTCCGTGCCATGCCGGACCCGGACCGCTTCGCGATCTTCGAGAACGCCTACGCGGACGGGCACGCGCTCGTCGACGAGGAGCGCGCCCAGTTCGCCGCGTACCAGGCGTCGTTCGCCGACGAGGGGGGTAACTGAGATGGCCGAGAAGATGGCACTGGCCAAGGCGATCAACGAGTCGCTGCGCCGCGCTCTGGACTCCGACCCCAAGGTCCTGATCATGGGTGAGGACGTCGGCAAGCTCGGCGGCGTGTTCCGGGTGACGGACGGCCTGCAGAAGGACTTCGGCGAGAGCCGCGTCATCGACACCCCGCTCGCCGAGTCGGGCATCGTCGGCACCGCGATCGGCCTGGCCCTGCGCGGCTACCGCCCGGTGGTGGAGATCCAGTTCGACGGCTTCGTCTTCCCCGCGTACGACCAGATCGTCACGCAGCTCGCGAAGATGCACGCCCGCTCGCTCGGCAAGGTCAAGATGCCGGTCGTCGTGCGCATCCCCTACGGCGGCGGCATCGGCGCGGTCGAGCACCACTCGGAGTCCCCCGAGTCGCTCTTCGCGCACGTGGCGGGCCTGAAGGTGGTCAGCCCGTCGAACGCCTCGGACGCGTACTGGATGATGCAGCAGGCCATCCAGAGCGACGATCCGGTGATCTTCTTCGAGCCCAAGCGCCGCTACTGGGACAAGGGCGAGGTCAGCACGGAGGCGATCCCGGGCCCGCTGCACAAGGCCCAGGTGGTCCGCGAGGGCACCGATCTGACCCTCGCCGCCTACGGCCCGATGGTGAAGCTCTGCCAGGAGGCCGCCGACGCGGCCGCCGAGGAGGGCAAGAACCTGGAGGTGCTGGACCTGCGCTCGGTCTCCCCGCTCGACTTCGACTCGATCCAGGCCTCGGTGGAGAAGACCCGCCGCCTGGTCGTGGTCCACGAGGCGCCGGTGTTCTTCGGCTCGGGCGCGGAGATCGCCGCCCGGATCACGGAGCGCTGCTTCTACCACCTGGAGGCCCCGGTGCTCCGGGTCGGCGGCTACCACGCCCCGTACCCGCCGGCCCGCCTGGAGGAGGAGTACCTGCCGAACCTGGACCGGGTACTGGATGCCGTCGACCGCTCGCTGGCGTACTGAGGAGAGGGTCGTGACGACGATGACGGAAGCGTCCGTGCGCGAGTTCAAGATGCCCGACGTGGGCGAGGGGCTCACGGAGGCCGAGATCCTCAAGTGGTACGTCCAGCCCGGTGACACGGTCACGGACGGCCAGGTGGTGTGCGAGGTCGAGACGGCGAAGGCGGCCGTCGAGCTGCCCATCCCGTACGACGGCGTGGTCCGGGCGCTGCACTTCCCGGAGGGCACCACGGTCGACGTGGGCACGTCGATCATCGCGGTGGACGTGGCCGGAGGGACCGCGCCCGCCGCGCCCGCTCCCGAGCAGCAGCCGCAGAGGCCCGAGGCCGCGGCGGAGCCGAAGCCCGAGGGCTCCGGCCGCCAGCCGGTGCTCGTCGGCTACGGGGTGGCGGCCTCGTCCACCCGCCGCCGACCCCGCAAGGGCCCGGAGGTACCGGTCCAGCAGGCCTCGACGGCCATCCAGACCGAGCTGAACGGCCACGCGCCGGCGGCCCCGGCCGTCCCGGCTCCGGCCGCCACCGTCCCGGCCCCGGCCGGTGCGGACCGCCCGCTGGCCAAGCCGCCGGTCCGCAAGCTGGCCAAGGACCTGGGCGTCGATCTGACGACGGTCGTCCCGACCGGCCCGGACGGCGTCATCACCCGCGAGGACGTGCACGCGGCGGTGGCCGCGGCCGTGCCGGAGGCACCCGCGCTGGCGCCCGCTCCGGCCGCCGAGCCCGCCCGGGTCGCCGCGTCGGCCTCGTACGACACCGCGCGCGAGACCCGTGTCCCGATCAAGGGCGTCCGCAAGGCGACGGCGGCGGCGATGGTCGGCTCGGCGTTCACCGCGCCGCATGTCACGGAGTTCGTGACGGTCGACGTGACGCGCACGATGAAGCTGGTCGAGGAGCTGAAGCAGGACAAGGAGTTCGCGGGCCTGCGCGTGAACCCGCTGCTGCTCATCGCCAAGGCGCTCCTGGTCGCCATCAAGCGCAACCCGGAGATCAACGCTTCCTGGGACGAGGCGGCCCAGGAGATCGTGGTCAAGCACTACGTGAACCTGGGCATCGCGGCGGCGACCCCGCGCGGCCTGATCGTGCCGAACATCAAGGACGCCCACGCCAAGACCCTGCCGCAGCTGGCCGGGTCGCTGGGCGAGCTGGTGGCGACGGCCCGTGAGGGCAGGACGTCCCCGGCGGCCATGCAGGGCGGCACGGTGACGATCACCAACGTCGGCGTCTTCGGCGTCGACACGGGCACGCCGATCCTGAACCCGGGCGAGTCCGCGATCCTCGCGGTCGGTGCGATCAAGCTCCAGCCGTGGGTCCACAAGGGCAAGGTGAAGCCCCGTCAGGTCACCACGCTGGCCCTCTCCTTCGACCACCGCCTGGTCGACGGCGAGCTGGGCTCGAAGGTCCTGGCCGACGTGGCGGCGGTCCTGGAGCAGCCCAAGCGCCTGATCACCTGGGCGTGATCCGGCACTGACACGAAGGGGGGCCCACCGCCGCCGGCGGTGGGCCCCCCTTCCCGTGTGCGGTCCTACTTGGTGAAGCCGTAGTTGAGCAGCTTCGTCGCGTCCGACTTGCGCGTGGTCGCGTTGGTCGAGGACAGGACCGTGCCGATGACCGTCTTGCCGTTGCGCGTGGCGGCGAAGACCAGGCAGTAGCCCGCCTCGGGGCCGGAGCCCGTCTTCACACCGATCGCGCCGGTGTAGCTGCTGAGCAGCGGGTTGGTGTTCTCCCACGGCGCCATCGTCCGCGTGCCGCCGGACTTGGTGGTCGTCTTCGCCGTGTACTTCTTGGTCTTGACGACCGTGCGGAACGTGGAGTTCTTCATCGCCGCGCTGGCGAGCTTGGTCAGGTCGCGCGGCGTGGAGTAGTTGGCGCCCTTGCCGATGCCGTCGAACGAGTCGAAGTGGGTGTTCTTCAGGCCCAGGTTCTTGGCGGTGGTGTTCATCTTGCCGATGAACGACTTCACGCGCGCCGACCGCGTCGAGCCCGAGCCGAACTTGTCGGCCAGGGCGTACGCCGCGTCGCAGCCGGACGGCAGCATCAGCCCGTACAGCAGCTGGCGGACGGTGACCTTGTCGCCGACGATCAGCTTGGCGTTGGACGCCCAGTTGTTCTCGACGATGTAGTCGCTGTACGCCTTCTGGACCGTGACCTTGCTGTCCAGGTTGAGGTTCGACTGCTTCAGCACCACCAGGGCGGTCATGATCTTGGTGGTGGAGCCGGTCGAGCGGCGCGTGTCGGCCGCCTTGGTGTAGAGCGACTTGCCGGTCGCGTTGTTCATCACGTAGCCGCCCTTGGCGGCGATCGTGGGCGTGGCGGCGGCCTGCGCCTGCGTGGTGGTGAGGGCTCCGGTCGCGAGCATGGCGCCGGTGGTCACGGCGACGGCCGCGGCTCTGCGGAAACGGGAGCCCTTAATGCCGGTTATCAAGTCAAGTACCCCGATTGCGTTGAATGCCCCAACGGTGCGGCCGAGTTGAGGACGAGGAGAAAGGGGCCGCACGTGTCTGACTTGTAAGTAGCACAGTTGGTTGTGCTCACACCGGGCGGGACCCCTGCTTTGCCACAGATGTGTGACATAGGCGTCCGGATCCTGGACGGATGCGTCCATGCACACCTGTTGTATCTATGCTGTCCGCATGACCCTGGCCGTGAAGCAACCCCCCGCCGCCGACCGCGTCTACACCCACGTCAAACAGGGCGTCCTGGAGCGCCGTTACGAGGGCGGGACCCTCCTCACGGAGGGCGAGCTGGCCGAGGCCGTCGGGGTGTCGCGGACCCCGGTGCGCGAGGCGCTGCTCCGGCTTCAGGCCGAGGGGCTGATCCGGCTCTACCCCAAGAAGGGCGCCCTGGTGCTGCCCGTCTCCGCGCAGGAGATCGCCGACGTCGTCGAGACCCGGCTGCTCGTCGAGGAGCACGCGGCGCGCAAGGCCGTGCCCGCTCCCGCCGGGCTCATCGAGCGCCTGGAGGAACTGCTGGCCCGGCAGAAGAAGCAGGCCGCCGCCGGAGACCTCGCGGGAGCCGCCGTCACCGACCGCTGCTTCCACGCCGAGATCGTCCGCAGCGGCGGCAACGAGATCCTCTCGCGCCTCTACGACCAGCTGCGCGACCGTCAGCTGCGCATGGGCGTGGCCGTGATGCACTCCCACCCCGACCGCATCGCCAAGACCCTCGCCGAGCACGAGGAGATCCTCGGCGCGCTGCGCGCGGGCGACGCCGAGGCGGCCGTCGGACTGGTCCACCGGCACGTCGGCTGGTTCTCCCACCTGGCCCGCGGGGAGGTCCGATGAGCTCCACGACGCTGCCGGGCGACCCCCCGGGCGGCCGGCGTGCCCTGGCCGTGTGGGGCGTCGGTGTCTCGGTCTACTTCGTCGCGGTCATCTTCCGCACGTCCCTGGGCGTGGCCGGCCTCGACGCCGCCGACCGCTTCCACGTCAACGCCTCGGCGCTGTCCACCTTCTCCATCCTCCAACTGCTGGTCTACGCGGGCATGCAGATACCCGTCGGCCTGCTCGTCGACCGGCTCGGCACCAAGAAGGTGCTCGCCCTCGGCGCCGTGCTGTTCACGGCCGGACAGCTGGGCTTCGCGTTCTCCCCGACGTACGGCACGGCGCTGGCCTCCCGGGCGCTGCTCGGCTGCGGTGACGCGCTGACCTTCATCAGCGTGCTGCGGCTGGGCACCCGGTGGTTCCCGGCCCGGCGCGGGCCGCTCGTCGCCCAGTTCGCGGGTCTGGTGGGCATGGCGGGCAACCTGGTCTCCACGCTCGTCCTGGCCCGGCTGCTGCACGGCATCGGCTGGACGCCCGCCTTCGCGGGCAGCGCCGCCGCCGGGGCCGTGGTGTTCGTGCTGGTCCTGCTGTTCCTCAAGGACCACCCGGAGGGCCACGAACCGGAGCCGGTGGCGCACCGGGGCGCGGGCTACGTACGGCGCCAGATCGCGGCCTCCTGGCGGGAGCCCGGGACACGGCTGGGCCTGTGGGTGCACTTCACGACCCAGTTCCCGGCGATGGTGTTCCTGCTGCTGTGGGGCCTGCCGTTCCTGGTCGAGGCGCAGGGCCTGTCCCGGGCGACGGCCGGTGAACTGCTCACCCTGGTGGTGCTGTCCAACATGGTCGTCGGCCTGGTCTACGGGCAGATCGTCGCCCGGCACCACGGGGCCCGGCTGCCGCTCGCGCTCGGCACGGTCGGCACGACGGCCGCCCTGTGGGCGGCGACGCTGCTCTACCCCGCGCCGCACGCCCCCATGTGGCTGCTGATCGTGCTGTGCGCGGTGCTCGGGGCGTGCGGGCCCGCCTCGATGATCGGCTTCGACTTCGCCCGCCCGGCGAACCCGCCCGAGCGGCAGGGCACCGCCTCCGGCATCACCAACATGGGCGGCTTCGTGGCCTCGATGACCACGCTGTTCGCGATCGGCGTGCTGCTGGACGCCACCGGCGACGACTACACCGTGGCGTTCTCGGCCGTCTTCGTGCTGCAGGCGCTCGGCGTCACGCAGATCCTGCGGCTGCGCAGGCGGGCGGCGCGGCGGGAGCGCGAGCGGCTGGTGGCCAGCCGGGTCACGACGGTGCACGTCCCGGCGTAGGGCGAGGGGCCTACGCCGGCACCAGCGTGAGGTAGGCCAGCCCCAGGACGCCGCGGTAGGTCAGCCACGCGGCGCGGTGCCGGTCGGCGCGCTCCCGGGTCCGGTCGGCCAGGGGGTGGCCGGGGTGCCCGGCGAGCCACACCTCGGTGTCCGCGAGGTACGCCGACTCGAACTCCTCCCACTCGTCGAGGCTCGCCGTCTCCGTCCACTCCGGCCGGAACCCCGCCCGGACCGCCAGGTCGACCAGGCCCGGCAGTTCGGGGTGGTCGGTGACGGCGGCGCCCGGCCACATCCGGGACAGCTCGGCAGCGGTCGGGGTGCGCTGCCAGAAGCCCTCACCCAGCAGGACGCGGCCGCGGCCGGTGACCAGGCGGCGGAGTTCGGCGAGCGCCCCGGGGAGGTCGCCGGCGAGGGCCTGGCTCGCGCCGACGCACAGGACGAGATCGGCGGGGCCGTGGGCCGTGCCGGTGGCGGACTCCTCCAGGAAACGGACCCGGGGCGTCAGTCCGCGGGCCTCGGCGGCCCGGCGGCCGCGGGCCAGGTCCTCGGCGTCGAGGTCGATGCCCGTGCCGGTCGCCTCCGGGGCGGCGGCCAGGACGCGCAGCATGAGTTCGCCCCAGCCGCAGCCGATGTCCAGGACGGTCGCCGGGGAGGTGCCGGCGAGGCGCCGTACGAGGGCGTCCGCGCGGGCCTCGGACAGGGGGCCGTGGAAGGTGAGGCGGCCGGAGCGGCGGGGTGGTTCGGTCATGGGAGGGGACGGTACGGCCGGGGGCGGGGCCGCGGCACCCGGTTTACGGGGGACACCCGGCCCTCACCCGTGCCGCCCTCGGCGGCACGAGGCCCGCTGCCGGGAGCCCGGTGCCCTACTGCGTCACCGTGAAGTTGCGCAGGATCGCCGCCGTCAGGTCCGGGTCGCCCTCGGTCTTCAGGCGGTCGGCGACCGCCTCCGGCGTCACACGGCCGCAGGCCAGGCGGACGTAGGTCTCCCAGTCGAGGGTGAGCGTGGCGGCCGGGCCCAGCGCCGGGGCCGTCTCCAGCGTGCCGCGGCCCTGGATGTCGACGCGGATCGTGCGCAGGAACTCGACGGGGCCGTGCACGTCGAAGACGATCGCCGAGCTGCGCGGCGCCTGCGCGTCCTCCGCCACCACGCGGGGCAGTTCGCCGAGCAGCACGTCACGGGTGATGTGCGCGCCGGGGGAGTCGAGGTTGCCGGGCCGGCCGAGGGCCGTGCGCAGGTCCTGCTCGTGCACCCACACGGCGAAGGCGTGCCGGCGCATGGACTCCTCCAGGGTGAGCTCGGCCCCGAGCGGCCCCCGCACCTTCGTGCCCGGGTCACGCGAGTCGTTGCGCAGCTGGCGGTTGCGGCGGATGATCACGTACTCCAGCTCGGAGGTCATCTCCGGCGCGGTGTGGTGCCGGCGGACGTCGACCTGCATCTCCATGTACCGCTGGTGGTCGTTGGTGACGTGGAAGAGGTCGCGCGGCAGCGTGTGGATGGGCCGCGGGTCGCCGAGCATCTCGCAGTCGAGGCCGATGACATGGGACACCACGTCCCGCACCGACCACCCGGGGCACGGCGTACGCCGGTTCCATTCGGCCTCCGCGAGCGGCTGGACCAGCTCGGATATCGCTTCGATGGAGTGGGTCCAGGCGTCGGCGTAGGGCTGGAGGGTGGGATGCAGACTCACGGAACGGGACCCCTCGGCGGTCGGTGCACGGGCAGGTGGTGGCGGCTTTGCCAGTGGGAGGTGGCGGCTGTCGGTGGGTGTCTTGCGAGCTAAGTTACGCTGCTGTGGGGCACCCCGGCAGTGCTTTCGTGTGACGATCGTAGGCCCGTGTGGACGGCTCGAATGCCAGGACGGTGGTAGTGTGCGCGCCTCTGTGATCCAGATCGCCGTAGACGAGGGCGAATCGGTCGAATCGCGCCGCCGGCGAGTGGCCTCGATGGTCCGGGACCAGGCCGGGGCCGACCTCGTCGTCCTGCCGGAGCTGTGGACCACGGGCGCTTTCGCCTACGACGCGTTCGGCTCGGAGGCCGAGCCGCTCGAAGGACCCACGTACGAGGCGATGGCCAAGGCCGCGAGCGACGCGGGCGTCTGGCTGCACGCCGGCTCCGTCCCCGAGCGGGACCCGGACGGCCCCCTGTACAACACCTCGCTCGTCTTCTCGCCCTCCGGCGACCTGGCCGCCGCCTACCGCAAGATCCACCGGTTCGGCTTCGACAAGGGCGAGGCCGTGCTGATGGGCGCGGGCGGCGAGCTGGTGACGGTGCGTCTGCCCGCCACGACCCTGGGCCTGGCCACCTGTTACGACCTGCGTTTCCCCGAACTCTTCCGCGGGCTCGTCGACGCCGGTGCCGAGACGCTCGTGGTGTCGGCGGGCTGGCCGGAGCGCCGCCGGTCCCACTGGACGCTGCTGGCCCGGGCGCGGGCCGTGGAGAACCAGTCGTTCGTCCTGGCCTGCGCGACGGCCGGGACGCACGCCGGGGTCCCCCAGTCCGGTCACTCGGTCGTGGTCGACCCCTGGGGCGAGGTGCTGGCCGAGGCGGGCGCCGGCGAGGAGGTCCTCACGGTGGAGTTCGACCCGGGCAAGGTCGCCACGACCCGGGAGCAGTTCCCGGCGCTGAAGGACCGGATGCTGGGACTCCGGCCGCCGCGCAGGCCCTGACCGGTCCCGCCCGATCCCGGCGCCCGATCCCGGCGCCCGATCCCCGCGGTCGGTCCTCGGCGCGGTCGGTCCTCGGCGCGCGCTCGGTACTCCGCCCGCTCGGTCCTCGGCGCGCGCTCGGTACTCCGCCCGCTCGGTCCTCCGCGCGCCCTCAGTCCTCCCGTTCCTTCTCCGCCAGGTGGATCACGCACACCGCCACCGCGATCAGCAGCGCCGGGTCCGCGTCCTCACGGACGACGTCCACGCCGTAGGTGTCCCGCACGGTCAGCCACCGCCGGGAGACGACCGCGAGCAGCTCGCCGTCGTACTCGACCGCGAACTCCCGGTCCATGATCTTGCCGCTGACGTCCAGCTCGCTGCCGTCGGCCAGGGACACCCGGTAGTGGTTGCGCAGCAGGGACAGCCGTTTGCGGCGGATGGTCGCCAGCGGCTCCCCGGCCCGCTGGAGCACCATCGTGTCGCGCAGGGCGAGCATCTTCTGGTGGATGTCGACGAGGACGCGCCCTTGGGCGTCCTTCAGCTCCCAGGTGTCGCGCACCCGCAGGGCCTTGCCGTCGACGAGGAACACCTTGGAGCCGTGCTCGTCCTCGATCCAGTAGTCGTCACCGAAGCCGAGGAGCCGGTCGTACACGAGGAATCTCATGGGACCAGGGCTTCCCCGCCGCCGCTGCCGAAACGCCGGCGATAGGCCGACGGGCTGAGCCCGGTCGCCCGCCGCAGCCGCCGGCGCAGGTTGGCGGCCGTCCCGAGTCCGCTCCGGGCGGCCACCGCGTCCAGCCGCTCCTCGCCCCGCTCGATCAGCCGGCAGGCCAGCGCCACCCGCTCCTGGGTCAGCCACGCCAGCGGCGTCGTCCCGAGCTGGGCGCGGAAGCGGCGGTGCAGCGTGGCGGGGCTGACCCGCGCGTGTGCGGCCAGGTCCGGAACCGTCAGCGGCTCGCCCAGCCGTTCCTGCGCCCACTCCAGCAGCGGCGCCAGGGACTCGTCGCGCACCTCGGGCACCGGCCGCTCCACGAACTGCCGCTGCCCGCCGTCCCGGTGCGCGGCGAACACCAGCCGGCGCGAGACGTGATTGGCGATCTCCGCCCCGTGGTCGCGGCGCCAGACGTACAGCCCGAGGTCGAGCGCGGCCGCGCTGCCCGCCGCGGTGAGGACGTCACCCTCGTCGACGAAGAGGACGTCCGGCTCCAGCAGCACCCCCGGGTGCAGCCGGCGGAAGGAGTCCGCCCAGCGCCAGTGCGTCGTCGCCCGCCGCCCGTCCAGCAGCCCCGCCTCGGCGAGCGCGAAGGTGCCGGTGCAGAAGCTCACCACCCGGGTGCCCCGCGCGTGGGCGCGCCGGATGGCGTCCAGGACGGCCGGGACCCGGGGCACCACGTTGTCCGGCCGGCCCGGCACCACCAGCGTGTCCGCCGCGTCCACGGTGTCCAGGCCCGCGACGCCGGTCAGGGTGAAGAAGCCGTGGTTCATCCGGATCCGCGCGGCGGGCCCGCACAGCGCCACCTCGTACAGCGGTCCCGGCAGCCCCAGTTCGGGCCGCGGCAGCCCGAACAGCTCGGTGGCCACGCCCACCTCGAAGGGGTTGGTGCCCTCGTCCACGATCACGGCGACCCGGTGCGGACGCTGCGAGGATCCTTGCGACATGTGCGATTCCTAGCACTCGTGCCCGGCCCGCGGTACCCCGCAGGATCGGCGCATGACCCAGCAACCCGTCTCCCTCGCCCACGCCCTGGCCTCCTTCGCCGAGCAGTGGAGCCCCCGCATCGTCACCGCCGTCAACGACTACGACGTCCGGGTCGCCAAGGTCGAGGGCGAGCACCTCTGGCACGTCCACGACCACACCGACGAGTTCTTCCTGGTCCTCGACGGCGAACTCCACATCGGCCTGCGCGAACCGGCCGGCGAGCGCACGGTCGTCCTGCCCACGGGCAGCGTCTTCACCGTCCCGCGCGGCACCGAGCACAAGCCGTACGCGCCCGTCCCGACCGCGATCCTGATGTTCGAGCCGACCGGCACCCTCACCGTCGGCGACCGCCACGACGAGGTACCGGACCACGTGGACGCCACGACGGGTCACGCGCTGGGCTGAGGTCCGCCGCGGTCGGTCGCCGGCCTCGGTGCTCCACGCGACGGCGCGGGTACGGGACTCAGCGCCTCCGCGCTCACACCCCCGCCTCCTCCAGGACCTCCTCGTCCTCCGGTGCCGTCTCCTCCCGGGCGACCTTGCGGCGCAGGTTCTCCACGTCCGTCTGCAGGCCGATGAGCAGCGTGTGGAGCTCGTCCAGGACGCTCACCGGGACGATGGGGGTGTGGCCGCCGACCTCCGGTTCGAGCAGGAGCAGCCGGTCGAGCGCGTCCCGGGCGCCCGTGACGCTGTGCCGCAGGACCTGCCGGTGCTCGGCGGCCCGCTGACTGGCGGGCCGGGACGCCGCCTGCGGCCCGCTCCCGTCCGGGGGCGGGGTGCCCGCGCCGTCGCGGCCGGTCTCGCCCGCCGGCTCCCCGTCGGCTCCGCCGGCCTCCGGCGCCGGGCCGGTCACCGGGCCCGACGGGTGCGGGACCAGGAGCGTCTTCGGCGGGTGCGCCTTGGCGGCGCGCTCCGGGTTCGAGGCCCAGACCACGTCCCACTGGTGCAGCGTCACCGGCACCCCGTCGGCGTCCCGCGCGATCCTGTCGGGATCGTCCAGGTCGACCTTGAAGTGCACGTACGGCGTGCCGGGCTCGCCCTCCGTCTTCTGCTTGTGGATGAGCTGGCGCATCGTCACGGCGTTCTCCGGCAGGGCGTCGCTGCGGAACCGGTTCGCGGCCAGCGCGAGGGTCCACAGCCCCAGCTCGTTGTGCCGCTGGGACAGGTCCTCGACGACCTGGTTGACGTCGGCGCGGAACGGGACGCCGCCCTTCTCCTTGGCCGCCATGAGGGCCGAACCGACGTTGCGGGTCAGCAGCTTGTCGGCGATCAGCGCCACGCCCCCGGCCACGGCCAGGGTGCAGCGGGCGTCGACGTCACCGTCCAGGGCGGGCCGCACCAGGCTCGTGAAGTCGTCCGTGGGGCGGGGCTCCCACTCCTGGATGACGTCGGAGGTGAGGACACCGCCGTTGTTCCAGGCATTGCGGGCCTGGGTCGTGACGTGCTTCTTGTACGAGCGCCAGGGCAGGTCGATCAGCGGCCCGAGCAGTTCCGCGAACCCCTTCAGGCCCATCCGCTTGCCGCCCTTGATGGCCTTGGCCTGGTCCTTCAGGGGCTCCAGCAGCTCCGGCCGGGTCAGCGCGTGCACCAGGTAGACGCTGCGCCACAGGGCGGTGCCGGGCGGCTCGGACCCCGCGTCGCCGGCGAACACCCTCGGCAGCTCCTCCACGGGGATGCGGCCGACGGCCAGGCCGTAGACGATCTGCAGGTCGTCCTTGGGAACCAGGGAGTCGCCGAGCTGGATGACGCGTTTGAGGGCGCGCGTGGCGACCTCGACGTTCTGGGCGGCCGTGTCCCACTGCTTGAACTCGACGTGCACCGAGGCCAGTACGGAGCGGATGGCGTCGTCGAAGATGTCCTCGGCGGCCAGCAGGTGCCCGGGGTGCCCTTCCGCGCCGACGGCGATCTGCGCCGGGAGCACAAAGGTCTGGGCGATCTGCGCGGTCCGCGTCCCGGGCTGCTCCTCCGCGATGCCCCGCGCGAACTCCTCGCGCAGGCTCCGGCGCCACTTCTCCCGGCCCGCGGCGAGGCGCGGTCCGAGCGGGCCACCGCCCTGCGCGGCGGGGTTCTTGCCGAACAGGGAGTCGACCGCGAGCCCGGCCGTCTCCGCCGCGTCCGCGTCCGGCCCGGCGAGGACGGACCAGGCGCTCGCGAGCCGGGTGATGCCGTCCCGCACGACCAGGGCGTGGAAGGACTCGGTGCCGTCCTCGAAGGTGATCTCGACGGGGTGCGTGATGAGGTTCCGGGTGACCTTGCGGGCCAGGATGGAGGGCGCGTAGCTGTTGAGCGACAGCGTGCCGTGGACGGTCTGCCAGACGTGGTTCCGCAGGTGGTCGAGGTCCTGGTAGCGGTAGCGCACGATCGCGCAGGGGCGGTCGGCGTCCGTGAGCCCCTGGACCTGGGGGTCCGGGATCTCCATGACCTCCATCCCGGTGCGCGGCTGGATGCCGGGCAGCACCTCGCTGAGGTGGACCCGGGTGACGACCGAGTGCAGGGTCGCGCCGTCGACGTTCTCCACCATCAGCAGCCCGGCGGGTTCGGCGGCGGTGGGCCGCAGTTGCACGGCGACGCCGTCGGGGCTGGTCGTGGCACGGGCGACGGCCTGCCAGGCGGCCTCCGGCAGCAGGGTCACCGGGTTGGCCCGGCCCGCCTCGACGACCTTCGCGAGGTCCGCGTCCGCGGTGGCGACCGGCAGCTCGGGCTCGACGTTGGACACGAGGACGGCTTCGGAACCCCACTGCACGGTGAAGGAGCGGGGGGAGGGAACGGGCATGAGGGAGTCCTCCAGAGTACGAAACGGAAACAAGACATGAAATCGGGCGTGGGAACCCGGAGCGCGGCCTTGCGGCCGTCCGGTCCGGTGGTGCGGGGCACGCTGACGCGGGGCCCAGGAGCCGGGCCGGTGACGTCGCGCAGCGGTACCGGTTCGCCTCAGATACGAAGCGGCGGCAGGGCGTCCGGGAGGAGGTCCGGGAGCCACTCCCACAGGAACCGGCGGTTGTGGAAACGGGCGTGGTGCTGGTAGGCGCAGTAGGCGACGAACTCGGCGGCCTCCAGCAGGCCGCCCGCCGCGGCCGGGGCGTACGGCGGGCCCTGGACCAGCTCCGGGGCGGCCGGGGCGTACGGCGGGCCCTGGACCAGCTCCGGGGCGGCCGGGGCCGGGTGCGGGGTGAGGTCGTACCAGTGGGCGGCCGCCGTGTGGGTGCGGACGACCGCCAGCGCGGCGGTGCCGCCGTCCGCGCGGTGCCGGGACGACAGCCCTGCCAGGAGGGCCTCGGTCGTCGCGGCGGCACTCGCCCCCGCTCCGAGGGCGGTCCCGGCCGTGGTCCCGGGCAGCCGGGCGACGACCTCCAGGCCGCGCCGCAGGACGTGCCGGTAGCCCCACTGCTCGGCCCGGCTCGGGCCGCGCCGGGCCGAGGTGAGGCGCGGTCTGCCCTGCCCGGCCGCGAGTTTCCGGGCGCGAAGCGTGTCACCGCGTCTGATGTTCAGCGCGGGGTCCGCGTAGAGCTCCTCGTGGAACCCGTCCCAGGCGCAGACCGCGCTCTTGGACTCCAGGGCCTCGTACGAAAGTTGGAGCCACCCGGCGACGGCCAGGTCCGGGCCGCCGGACAGGGCGGCGACGTAAACGCTCCGGGGTGGATTGTTCGCGTTCGCGAAATAAGAGGGTATGTGATCGGTCCCGCCGCCGGCGGCGGGGACGGCGGGGTGCTTCTCGGAAGCGCTCAAGGCTCAACTCCGTTGCCCGGCAAGGGATGTCAGGGAGCCTCCGCTGCAACGGCGGTGCTCGCGCGTTGCAGGCGCCTCGCTTCGCGCACTGAAAAAACTACTGGCCCGAAGGGGCCTCACCAACTCGATTCGGGCACCCGGTCACACCTGGATCCCTACCGGTCGGAAACGATCCGATCAGGGCATCAGGAGGCCAACTGGGCACGCGCTTCGGTGTAGTTGTCGAAGAGCCGGGGCAGCGGGCTCTGGCCGAGCTTGTCGAGGGCGGCGAGCGTCGAGCCGACGGCCACCGTCTGGCCGAGGGCGCTGTCCTTCTCGATCACGAACACGAACGCGTTCTCGGACGTCGGCAGGCGCCGGGGCAGCGTGATGAGCCCGAGCTTGTCGAGTTCCCTGGAGATGCCCTCGCACAGCTCGGCGCTCAGCCGCTGCCGTTCCGGCGCCGCGTACTTCTTGATGAAGCGCATGGAGAGCCGCTTGATGCCGTGATCCACCTCTACGGCGTGCGCGATAACGGTGAAGTCCATAACTCGGCACACTACTGAGTTAGTTGCCGAGATAAGGGGGTGTTTCCCCGAAAGCCTTCCCGGACCGGCGGTCCGGGGCGCGGACCTCGCCGGTCCTACACCCCGTACCCGCCGTTGTAGCCGTCGCGGCGCTGGTGGGCGGCCGGGTCGTCGACGACGCCCGCGGCCGGTGGCACCATGACGCGCCTGCGCCGGTAGATGCTGCTGAAGACCGTGACGCCAATCAGTCCGACGATCATGAAAATGACTCCGACCAGGTCGAGGTTGACCCCCTCCATGTCCCAGTCGGTCGCGAACGTGAGGATGGCTCCCACGGCGATGAGGATGATGCATCCGCCGAGGCCCATGTGTGTCGCCTCCCTGTACGGTCCGGCCGTTCCGGTCCCGGAACACCGGGTACCCCCGGGGCGAACACCCATGCGGAAGCGGGGCGTTCTACCTCTCCAGGAACGCCGTCAGCGCGTTCGCCAGCAGGAACGGGTCGTCCGCGCCGCACAGTTCGCGGACGCTGTGCATCGACAGGATGGCCACGCCGATGTCGACCGTCCGGATGCCGTGCCGGGCGGCGGTGATCGGGCCGATCGTGGTGCCGCAGGGCATGGAGTTGTTGGAGACGAACGACTGGAACGGCACGTCGGCCGCCTCGCAGGCCGCCGTGAACTCCGCGCGGCCCGAACCGTCCGTGGCGTAGCGGTTGTTGACGTTCACCTTGAGGATCGGGCCGCCGTTGACCCGCGGGTGGTGCGTCGGGTCGTGCCGCTCCGCGTAGTTGGGGTGGACGGCGTGGCCCGTGTCGGAGGACAGGCAGACCGTGCCGGCGAAGGCGCGGGCCCGGTCCTCGTAGGAGCCGCCGCGTGCGAAGACCGAGCGCTCCAGCACGTTGCCCAGCAGCGGCCCGTCCGCGCCCGTGTCCGACTGGGAGCCGTTCTCCTCGTGGTCGAAGGCGGCCAGGACCGGGATGGAGGCGGGCTTCGACGACGCGGTGGCGACGGCGGCGAGCGCGGCCGTGCCGGCGTGCACCGACAGCAGGTTGTCCATGCGCGGCCCGGCCAGCAGTTCGCGGTCGCGCCCCAGGTAGGCGGGCGGTTCCACCGAGTGGGTCATGAGGTCCCAGCCGGTGACCTCGCCCGCCGGGATGCCGGCCGTCTCCTCCAGGAAGGCGATCAGGTCGCCGTCGCGGACGTCGCGGCCGAGGCCCCACACCGGCTGCATGTGCCGCTGCTTGTCGAGCTTGAGGCCGTCGGCCGTCACGGAGCGGTCCAGGTGGATGGCGAGCTGCGGGACGCGCAGCAGCGGCCGGTCCACGTTCACCAGGCGCGTGGAGCCGTCGCGCAGGGTCAGCCGGCCGGCGATGCCGAGGTCGCGGTCGAGCCAGGAGTTGAGCAGCGGTCCGCCGTAGATCTCCACGGCCACCTGGCGCCAGCCGTGCGCCCCGGTGTCGGGGAGCGGCTTGACGCGCAGGTTGGGGGAGTCGGTGTGGGCGCCGACGATGCGGAACGGCGTGTGCGGCGCGGCGCCCTCCGGCACGTACCAGGCGACGATCGCCCCGCCGCGCAGCACGTACTTGCCGCCGCTCGTGCCGTCCCAGGCGTCCGTCTCGGCGACCTGCCGGAAGCCGGCCTTCTCCAGCCGCTCGGCGGCGTTCGCCACGGCGTGGTAGGGCGACGGGCTCGTCGCCAGGAAGGTCATGAGGTCGTCGGTGTGGCCGCGGTCGAAGCGCGCTGGGTTGGTCATGCCTTCACCTTAACGACGGACGAGGGCCTGCTCCCCGGGCTGGGGAACAGGCCCTCGAACCGAGGACGTGAGGATCAGAACGCGGCCTCGTCCAGCTCCATCAGGTCCAGCTCGACGCCCTCGGCGACCTTGCGGGCCAGGGTGACGCCCGGCAGGACGTTGGCGGCGAAGAACTTCGCGGCGGCGATCTTGCCGGTGTAGAAGGCCTTGTCCTTGGCGGAGGCGGTCTGAAGCTTCTCGGCGGCGATCGCGGCGCCCTTGAGCAGCAGGTAGCCGACGACGACGTCACCGGAGGCCATCAGCAGGCGGGTGGTGTTGAGCCCCACCTTGTAGATGTTCTTGACGTCCTGCTCGGTGGCCGCGAGGTCGGTCAGCATCAGGCCGACGATCGCCTCCAGCTCCACGGTCGCCTTGGCCAGGTGCTCGCGGGCGCCCGCCAGCTCCTCGCCGCCGGTGCCGAGCGCCAGGAACTTCTTGATGTCCTCGGCGAGGGAGTTCAGCGCGGCGCCCTGGTTGCGGACGATCTTCCGGAAGAAGAAGTCCTGGCCCTGGATGGCCGTGGTGCCCTCGTAGAGGGTGTCGATCTTGGAGTCCCGGATGTACTGCTCGATCGGGTACTCCTGCAGGAAGCCGGAGCCGCCGAAGGTCTGCAGCGACTGGGCGAGCTGCTCGTAGCCCTTCTCCGAGCCGTAGCCCTTGACGATCGGCAGGAGCAGGTCGTTCAGCGCGTGCTCGGTGGTGGCGTCCTCACCGGCGGCCTCCTTGATCTGGATCGCGTCCTGGATCGAGGCGGTGTACATCACCAGGGCGCGCATGCCCTCCGCGTACGCCTTCTGCGTGATCAGCGCGCGGCGCACGTCCGGGTGGTGCGTGATGGTGACCTTGGGCGCGGTCTTGTCCATGAAGTTCGCCAGGTCCGGACCCTGGACGCGCTCCTTGGCGTACTCCAGCGCGTTCAGGTAGCCGGTCGACAGGGTCGAGATGGCCTTCGTGCCGACCATCATGCGGGCGAACTCGATGATCCGGAACATCTGGCGGATGCCGTCGTGCTTGTCGCCGATCAGCCAGCCCTTGGCGGGGTGCTGGTCACCGAAGGTCATCTCGCAGGTGTTGGAGGCCTTCAGGCCCATCTTGTGCTCGACGTTGGTGGCGTAGACGCCGTTGCGCTCGCCCAGCTCGCCGGTCTCGAAGTCGAAGAGGTACTTCGGGACGAGGAAGAGGGACAGGCCCTTGGTGCCGGGGCCGGCGCCCTCGGGGCGGGCCAGCACGTAGTGGAGGATGTTCTCCGACATGTCGTGCTCACCGGAGGTGATGAAGCGCTTCACGCCCTCGATGTGCCAGGAGCCGTCCTCCTGCTGCACGGCCTTGGTGCGGCCGGCGCCCACGTCGGAGCCCGCGTCGGGCTCGGTGAGCACCATCGTGGAGCCCCACTGCTTCTCCGTGGCGACCTTCGCTATGTGCTTCTGGACCTCGTTGCCCTCCTCGAAGAGGATGCCGGCGAAGGCCGGGCCCGAGGAGTACATCCACACGGCCGGGTTGGCGCCCAGGATCAGCTCGGCGTAGGCCCAGATGAGGGAGCGGGGCGCGGTGGTGCCGCCGATCTCCTCGGGCAGGCCGAGGCGCCAGTACTCGGAGTCCATGAAGGCCTGGTAGCTCTTCTTGAAGGACGCGGGGACCGGCGCGGTGTTGGTCTCCGGGTCGAAGACCGGCGGGTTGCGGTCGGCGTCGGCGAAGGACTCCGCCAGCTCGTTCTCGGAGAGGCGGGTCAGCTCCTCCAGGATGCTCTTCGCGGTCTCGACGTCCATCTCCTCGAACGGGCCGCTGCCGTAGACCTTGTCGCGCCCGAGTACTTCGAAGAGGTTGAACTCGATGTCGCGGAGATTCGACTTGTAGTGCCCCATGGCGACGGCTCCCGGCTCCGTAGAGAGATCGGCGAGGCACTGGATCCTCGCGCTAGTTCACGTACCAACAAGTAGCTACACATGATGCTACCCGTCGGTAATAAGAGGCAACCCCGATCCGGTCATCTGTGACGCGTGGCTCATACGTGGCTCATACCGGCACGGTGAGGGCCGCCGTGAAGCCCTCGTCCACGCTGCCCGTGACCGTCGCGAGCTGCCGGTCGTGGCCGTCGCCGAAGACGCCGTCCGTCCGGATCGACAGACCGCTCAGGTTCGTCACGCTCCGCTCGTAGCCCTCCGTCGCGTACACCGCCTCGCAGACGTCCTTCGGGAACGCCAGCTGGGAGGTGTTCGTGACCGAGGTGGCCGCGGTGGCGTCGGCCAGGCTGCCGTAGACCTCGAAGTGGAGGTGCGGCCAGCGGCCCTGGTAGCAGCCGGGGAAGATGCTGGTGAAGGTGGCCCGGCCGGTCGCGTCGGTCTCCTGCACGCCCCGCAGGTAGTTCTCCTCCGTGACGCCCTCCGAGTACAGGGAGTAGTCGCCGGCCCGGTCGCAGTGCCAGACGTAGACGGCCGCGCCCCGCTTCGGGGTGCCGCAGCCGGAGGCGGCGTCCACCACCGTGAGGGTGACAGTCAGCGGCACCCCCTCGGCGGTGCCGCCCGCGGAGTCGCCGAAGCTGCGGGTGATGTCGCTGCGGACGACGCCGCTCTCCTTCAGCACGTTCACCCCGTTCGAGCCGTCCCCGGGGAACGGCCCGGCCGTCTCCTGGGGGATCTCCGCGCACGCCGACGCGGAGTCCGGGGCCGCCTCGGGGACCGGCGCCGAGGGCTTCCCGTCCGCGGTGCAGCCCGCCAGCGGGACCAGGCCCACTCCCGCCATCAGCCGGATCATCCGGCGGCGGGCGAGCACGGGCAGGTCGTAAGTCAGGCCCCGGTCGTGCTCGTGCGGGCCCTCGTCATGGCGTGCGTCCATGACCCGACGCTACGAGCGGTGGCCCCGCCGATCCACGGGCCCGCGGCTGTCGAGTCGCTGTCGGTTTCCCCGGACCGCGTACCGGAGCGCATACCGGCCCGCCCGCCCGGCCGCTCTCGGTACGCTTGCGCCCATGTACGGCTACGACCAGACAGCGGGCCCGCAAGCGCAGTACGCCCCTCCGCAGCAGCCGATGTCCGGCGGGTACGGGCAGCAGCCGCCGCTGTACCCCGAGCCGTCCCCGCCCTCCCTCGCGGACGCGGTGCGCGCGTTCACGACGGGGCAGATGGCCGCCGAGGACTTCCAGCAGGTCTTCGCCACGTCGAAGGTGTACTGCCCGCGCGGCGACAACCCCGGCTTCCTGGCCCTGCACAACACGCAGCAGCCGGTGATCCCGATGTTCAGCACGCTCAAGGAGCTGCGCCGGTACGCGGGCAAGGAGTCCAAGTACTTCGTGATCACCGGTGCCGAGGTGCTGGACCTGCTGCCCACCGGCTACGGCTTCGTCCTCGACATGGAGGGCGAGCACCGCATGGTGTTCGACGCGAAGGCCGTGGAGCAGATGGTCGAGTTCGCGATGCGCCGGATGTACGGCTAGAGGCCCTTGCATCGCGGACGGCCGGACGCCTTGCTTCGCGGACGGCTGGACGCCGTGGCTCCGGGGACGGCCGGGGACTGAGCCCTCACTTCGGCAGCGGCAGAGCCAGGCCGTCCAGGACGACGTCGAGGCCGTGGGCGAACTTGTCGTCGAAGGCGCCGTGGCAGAAGCCGGACCCGCCGGGCGCGGCGCTGTCGGCGGTGGGCATGACGGCCCTGGTCTGGTGGATCATCGAGATCCCGCAGCACGGCGCCTTCGCGGGCCGTTCCCTCCTGGTCCTGGCCGGTCCCGGCCGTCGCGCTGGGGTCCTGGGCCTGGGTGCCCCTCTGGCGATGCCGGCCGGCGCTCCGGGGCACGCCAGGGAGTCCATCGCCGGGGCGCTCGCCGTCGGCGGCGGGGACGCGGGCCTGGTGCGGACGGGCCGGGAGGCCTTCACCGCCTCGATGTCGACGACCTTCACCATCAGCGCGATCGGGGTCCTGGCCGCCGCGGTCGTCGCCGTGCTGGTGGTGCGGGACCGTGCGGCGGAGCCGGCCGGGGCCGGCGGCGGGGAGCCCGAACCGGCCGCCTGACCCGGGGGGACGCGGGCCGGTGTCCCGGGGCGGGACGCCGGCCCTCCGCCGTGCCGGAACGTCCGCGATAGCGTCCGCCTCTCGTGGGAATGCCCTCCCGGTTTTCTCTGTTGGGGGTGGCAGAAAGTTCAACGCTCAACTAAACTGGGCGTACACGAGGAGGAACCGACATGCCTGCTGTGACCGTCGAGAACCCGCTGACCCTGCCGCGCGTGACCGCCCCCGCCGACGCCGTGGCACGTCCCGTGCTCGCCGTCACGACCGCCCCGAGCGGTTTCGAGGGCGAGGGTTTCCCGGTGCGCCGGGCGTTCGCGGGGATCAACTACCGCCACCTCGACCCGTTCATCATGATGGACCAGATGGGTGAGGTGGAGTACGCGCCGGGCGAGCCCAAGGGCACCCCCTGGCACCCGCACCGCGGCTTCGAGACCGTCACGTACATCATCGACGGGATCTTCGACCACCAGGACTCCAACGGCGGTGGCGGCACCATCACCAACGGCGACACCCAGTGGATGACCGCCGGCTCGGGCCTGCTGCACATCGAGGCCCCACCGGAGCATCTGGTGATGTCCGGCGGGCTCTTCCACGGCCTGCAGCTGTGGGTGAACCTCCCGGCCAAGGACAAGATGATGGCCCCGCGCTACCAGGACATCCGCGGCGGTTCGGTCCAGCTGCTCACCAGCCCCGACGGCGGCGCGCTCCTGCGGGTCATCGCCGGTGAGCTGGACGGGCACCAGGGCCCGGGCATCACGCACACGCCGATCACGATGATCCACGCCACGCTGGCACCGGGTGCGGAGCTGACCCTGCCCTGGCGCGAGGACTTCAACGGCCTGGCGTACGTGCTGGCCGGCCGCGGCAGCGTCGGCACCGACCGCCGCCCGGTGCACTCGGGCCAGACCGCCGTCTTCGGCGCGGGCTCCTCGCTGACCGTCCGCGCGGACGAGAAGCAGGACTCCCGCACGCCGGACCTGGAGGTCGTCCTGCTCGGCGGGCAACCGATCCGTGAGCCGATGGCCCACTACGGCCCGTTCGTGATGAACACCAAGGACGAGCTCATGCAGGCCTTCGAGGACTTCCAGAAGGGCCGCCTGGGCACGGTGCCGGCCGTGCACGGCATGAGCGAGAGCGGCCCGCAGGGCTGACGGGGCGTCACTGGGCCTCGGGGTTCTCCCAGGTGGTGACGTCCATGGTGACGGACGACAGGCCGTTGTCGTCCGTCTGCCAGCCGAGGACGGTGAGGGAGGCCACCCGGTTCTCGTCGGTGAGCACGCAGGCGGTGAGCCCCTTGCCGATGTTCTTCCGGTCGATGGTGAAACCGAAGTCGGTGGCGGCGGCGCAGCTCTGAGGCGTCGCCGCCCCTTCGACGGTGGCGATGTCACCCCTGTCACCGCCGATGGTCCAGCCGTTGCCGCCGGTCGGCGTGGTGTAGGTGATGTCGGAGAACCCCTTGCTGAAGTCCAGGTCCGTGCCGGACCCGGACCTCAGTACCACCTTGCGGTGCTCCCGCACCTTCGCGGCCGCGGCGTCGGCGTCGGCCGCGGCGTCGGCGTCGGCCGCGGCGTCGGCGTCGGCCGCCGGGGCAGCGGCGCCCGGCTGGGAGGCGGCCGGAGCGGGTGACGGCGTGCCGCCCGTGGCCGCGGCCGTCGTGCCCGGGTCCGAGGGCGCGGACGAACCGGTCGTCACGCTCGTGCCCGCCCCGGCCTCCGCGCCGCCCTGGGCGCCCCGACCGTCGAGCCACAGATAGCCGACCACGCCCACCATGGCCACCACGGTGACGGCCACCATGGCGGTGGCGGGACCCTTGTACGACAGGCGTCCCAGCTTGACCTGCGCGGAGGGGTCGCGTCGGCCGCCGCCCTCGTACGACACCGAGAAGGAGGACCTCTTGCCCCGGTCCTCCCGGGATGCGGACGTGCCCATGCGAATTCCTTGCCTGCGGTCGGAGTGCGGCCAGGGGACTTATCGTGCAGGCGGTGTGAAGGGCGTCGCCGTCACTCACCCGGCGGTCACACGAAAGGGTGTATGGGCTTCACGGAGTTGACGGATGGGTCCGTCAAGGCGACCAGGAGCCGTCCCCCGAGCCGTTCACGGACTCGTGCAGCTCGAACCAGATGCTCTTGCCCTCGCCGCGCGGGTCCACCCCCCAGGCGTGCGCGAGCAGTTCGATCAGGACCAGGCCGCGGCCCGAGGACGCCAGCTCCCCGGGCCTGCGCTTGTGGGGCAGGTCGTCGCCCGCGTCGGTGACCTCGATCCGCAGCCGCCGCTCCCCCACCTCACCGGTGACCTCGGTGACGAGCAGCGCGTCGGAGTCGGTGTGCACGAGGACGTTCGTCAGCAGCTCGGACACCAGCAGCACCGCCGAGTCGACCTGGTCCGGGGAGGCCCAGTCGTGCAGCAGCTCCCGCTGCTGCTGCCGGGCCACCGCGATCCGCTCGGGCTCGGCCTGCGCGACCGTCAGCACCGAGCGCCGCACCGGCGGCGCCGCCGTCATGGTGTCGCCGCAGCCGCAGCCCTCGTCGTCCCGGCCCAGCAGCAGCATCGCGATGTCGTCCTCGCGGCGGTCCGCGAACGGGCCGGTGGTGTGGTGCGAGGACGGCCCGTGCACGGCCTGCACCAGGGTGTCGGCGAGCTCCTCCAGATCGCCCTTGTGCTCCTCCAGGATCGCCCGCAGCCGCCGCCAGCCCGTGTCCAGGTCGTGGCCGCCGGTCTCGATCAGGCCGTCCGTGCAGATCAGCATGGTCTCGCCGGGCTCCAGCGCGAGCCGGGTCGTGGGGTAGTCGGCGTCCGGGTCGATGCCCAGCGGCAGACCGCCCGAGGTCGGCCGGGTCAGCACCGTGCCGTCGGCCATCCGGATCGCCGGGTCCGGATGCCCCGCGCGAGCGATGTCCAGCAGCCCCGACGCCGGATCGACCTCCACGTAGACGCAGGTGGCGAAACGCGGATCGGTGGGGTCCTCGTCGCTGATGCCGTGCAGGAAGCGGGAGGCGCGGGAGAGCACCGCGTCCGGGCGGTGGCCCTCGGAGGCGTAGGCCCGCAGGGCGATCCGCAGCTGGCCCATCAGCCCCGCCGCCCGCACGTCATGCCCCTGGACGTCCCCGATGACCAGCGCGAACCGCCCGCTGGGCAGCGGGATCACGTCGTACCAGTCGCCGCCGACCTGGAGTCCGCCGCCGGTGGGGACGTAGCGGGCGGCGACGCTCATGCCCGGGATGCGCTGCGGGCCGAGCCTCGGCAGCATCGTGCGCTGCAGCCCGTCGGTCAGGGCCCGCTCGCTCTCGGCCACGCCCGCCCGGGTCAGTGCCTGCGCCAGCATCCGCGCCACCGTCGCCAGCACGGACCGCTCGTCCGGGGTGAACGCGACCGGGTAGGTGAACGCCGCCATCCAGGCGCCCATCGTGCGGCCGGCCACGGTCAGCGGCAGGAACGCCCAGGACCGGCGGCCGAACCGCTCGGCCAGGGGCCAGGTCAGCGGGTAGCGGGCCTTGTACTGCTCGGCCGAGGACAGATACACGGCCCGGCCGGTGCGCACCACCTCGGCGGCCGGGTAGTCGGTGTCCAGCGGCATGTCCGAGAAGGGACTCTCGGTGCCCCGCTGCTGCCCGTGGTGGCCGATGACCGTCAGCCGGTCGCCTTCCACGCCGAACACCGCCAGTCCGTCCGGGGAGAACCCGGGCATCGACAGGTTCGCCGTGACCCGCAGGACCTCCTGCGTGGAGCGGGCCTCGGCCAGGGCCCGGCCGGCGTCCAGCAGGAACGCCTCCCGCGAACGCCGCCAGTCCCCGGTGACCGCGCTGCGCCCGGCCGGGGTGCCCGGCGTGGGCTCGGTGACCTCCTGCAACGTGCCGATCAGCAGATACGCCTTGCGCGCCCGGTCGAAGGTCGGCTTGGAACGGCTGCGGACGACCCGGACGACCCGGCCCTGCTCGTCCATGATCCGGATCCGCACCTCCGCGAGGGTCCCCTCGGCGACGGCCAGCTGGACCACGCCGGTGATCTCGTTCCAGTCGACCGGGTGCAGCCGGGCCCGGACCTGGGGCTCCGTGAGACTGACCTGTTCGGCGGGCAGCCCGAGCAGCCGTGCCGCCTCGGCGTCGACCGTGACCAGCCCGGTGGCGGTGTCCCAGTGCCACAGGCCGGTCGCGAGGGCGGCGAGAACCTCCCCCACGGCGGGCAGGGGCTCGCCAGTGCGCATTGCCCTACTTTAAGAAGACGCCCTCGCACACTGCCACCGAGAGCGGAAGCACGCTCGATCGCCACCCGCGGAGAACCAGGGAGAGCCGATCTTCGCCTGCCCGGTACGCTGGGGACCAGTTTCACGTGAAACACAGACCCCGATCAGCGAAGACTGGATGAACGACGATGCATCGGTACAGGTCCCACACCTGCGGCGAGCTCCGCTCCTCTGACGTCGGCACCGACGTCCGGCTGAGTGGCTGGCTGCACAATCGGCGCGACCTGGGCGGCATCCTCTTCATCGATCTGCGCGATCACTACGGCATCACACAGCTCGTGGCCCGTCCGGGCACGCCCGCCTACGAGGCTCTCGACAAGCTCTCCAAGGAGTCGACGGTCCGCGTCGACGGCACGGTCGTCTCCCGCGGTGCCGAGAACGTCAACCCCGACCTGCCGACCGGTGAGGTCGAGGTCGAGGTCGGCGAGGTCGAGCTGCTCGGCGCGGCCGCCCCGCTGCCGTTCACGATCAACGCCGAGGACGGCGTCAACGAGGAGCGGCGCCTGGAGTACCGCTTCCTCGACCTGCGCCGCGAGCGCATGCACCGCAACATCATGCTGCGCACGGCGGTCATCTCCGCCATCCGTCACAAGATGACGGCTCTCGGCTTCAACGAGATGGCGACGCCGATCCTGTCCGCGACCTCCCCCGAGGGCGCCCGCGACTTCGTCGTCCCCTCCCGTCTGCACCCGGGCAAGTTCTACGCCCTCCCGCAGGCGCCCCAGCAGTTCAAGCAGCTGCTGATGATCTCCGGCTTCGACCGTTACTTCCAGATCGCGCCCTGCTTCCGCGACGAGGACGCGCGCGCCGACCGCTCGCCGGGCGAGTTCTACCAGCTCGACATCGAGATGAGCTTCGTCGAGCAGGAGGACGTCTTCCAGCCCGTCGAGAAGCTGATGACCGAGCTCTTCGAGGAGTTCGGCGGCGACCGTCACGTCACCTCGCCGTTCCCGCGGATCCCGTTCCGCGAGGCGATGCTGAAGTACGGCTCCGACAAGCCCGACCTGCGCGCCCAGCTCGAACTCGTCGACATCACCGACATCTTCGAGGGCTCGGAGTTCAAGGCCTTCGCGGGCAAGCACGTGCGCGCCCTGCCGGTGCCGGACGTCTCGGGCCAGCCCCGCAAGTTCTTCGACCAGCTCGGCGACTACGCCGTCTCGCAGGGCGCCAAGGGCCTGGCCTGGGTCCGCGTCGGTGAGGACGGCTCGCTGTCCGGCCCGATCGCGAAGTTCCTCACCGAGGACAACGTCGCGGAGCTCACCAAGCGGCTCTCCCTGGCCGCCGGCCACGCGGTCTTCTTCGGCGCGGGCGAGTTCGACGAGGTGTCCAAGATCATGGGCGCGGTCCGGGTCGAGGCCGCCAAGTGCGCCGGTCACTTCGAGGAGGGCGTCTTCCGGTTCTGCTGGATCGTCGACTTCCCGATGTACGAGAAGGACGAGGAGACCGGCGCGATCGACTTCTCGCACAACCCGTTCTCCATGCCGCAGGGCGGCCTCGAGGCACTGGAGACCCAGGACCCGCTGGACATCCTGGGCTGGCAGTACGACATCGTCTGCAACGGCGTCGAGCTGTCCTCCGGCGCGATCCGGAACCACGAGCCGGAGATCATGCTCAAGGCCTTCGAGATCGCCGGGTACGACCGGGAGACCGTCGAGGAGAAGTTCGCGGGCATGCTGCGCGCCTTCCGCTTCGGCGCCCCGCCGCACGGCGGCATCGCCCCCGGCGTCGACCGCATCGTCATGCTGCTCGCCGACGAGCCGAACATCCGCGAGACCATCGCCTTCCCGCTCAACGGCAACGCCCAGGACCTGATGATGGGCGCGCCGACGGAGCTGGAGGAGACCCGGCTGAAGGAACTGCACCTGACGGTGCGCAAGCCGCAGCCGAAGTAGGGCGCACCGTGTGAGTGGCCCGGAACCGACACCGGTTCCGGGGCACTGCCGTGTCCAGCCCCGAGCGCGTCACTCCTCGGAGAAGATCTCCTGCGCGGTCGCGACGGTCAGGGACCGGTCGAACCATCGGGTGAGGGTGTCGAGGTCGGTTTCGGAGACGATGCGTTCGCGCGCGTCGGGGGTGAGGGCAACACCACGCTTCTCGAGCACACGGAGAATGGACTCAACTGTGCCTTCGGCTTTCCCTTCGGCTTTGCCCTCGGCCACCCCTTCGGCTTTGCCTTCGAGGTAGGTCTGCTCGAAGAGGGTTCCCCTGCCCGGGAAGTAAGTGGCGACCATTTTCTCCAGCTCTCTCCAGGTTTCCCGGACCGGAGTGTTCTCCAGTCCGACTTCGAGCCACTCGCACCAGTACTTCGCTGTGGCCTCGTCGAACGACCGCATTCCGCGGGCCAGCATGTCCAGTATGGCGGGGGCGTTCTCGCTTTCGCTGTGCACGATGGCCGAGAAGGTGGCCATCGCCGGCGCCCGGGCGACCAGGGATTCGTCGGTGATCTCCGGGACGTTGTCCGGACCGAGGACGAACGGCCGCGTGGCCTGGGACGTCCACGTACCGACGCGGCACTCGAAGGGCCCGGCCGCCCAGGCCGCCGTCGGCCGGTTCCTGCACACCGCGACGAGCAGCACCGGCAGCCCGAACTTGGCATGCAGGTACGCCACGTAGTACGCCCAGCTGAGCCCCTTGCCGCGCACCTTGCCGGTCTGGGCCTCGATGGCGAGGAGAAAGCCGTCGCCGTCCGACGGCTCGACTCTCAGCACCGTGTCCACCCGGCGTTCCAAGGGCTTGATCTCCGTGGCGTCGGGTGTCAGCGCCTCGATCGTCGCCTTCGCGGGCGGGGGGAGTCCCAGCGCCTCGAAGACAGGAAAGAGAACCTCCGGATGGTCCTGGAAGATCCGGTGCGAGGTCTCATGAGTGGATGTGACCATGCGGGCAAAGTAGGACTGTCGAACGCGGTGATACGGGCCGACAGAGGTGCGTTCACCCTTTCGAGGGCGGCAAAAACGTTCCCCTCGTGCGGAGGGCTACCGCGCCACGAACTGGGTCAGGATGGCCTGGACCTCGTAGATGTCGACGCCCTTGGTGAAGGTCTTCTGCAGGGGCGTGGGGGTGCCGGAGATCCAGATCTTGAGTTCCGCGTCCAGGTCGAAGGTGCCCGCCGTCTCCACCGCGAAGTGGGTGATGCTGCGGTAGGGGACCGAGTGGTACTCGACCTTCTTGCCGGTGATGCCCTGCTTGTCGATCAGGATCAGGCGGCGGTCGGTGAAGAGGATCGTGTCGCGGATCAGCAGGAACGCGGCGTGGACCTGTTCGCCGTGGCCGAGCAGGCGGGCGTAGTCCTGCTGGGCGGAGGCGGGGTCGACGGTGTGGGCGTTGCCGAACAGTGCCATGGGTTGGTCCCCCCGTGTGTGGGGGCGGCCCGGTGGCCGCCCTCACGCGATCTTCGCAAAGCGACGGGCCCGGGAGAAGGTTCTCGTCCTCCCGGGCCCGTCGCTGTAGCGAGCGTGTTACGGCTGTTACGCCGTCGGCTTCTCCTCCAGGCGCGGGAAGAGCACCGCGCCCTTGGTGACCGTCGTGCCGGCCGGGAGCCTGCCCCAGTCGCCGGCCTCCTGGATTCGCTGGTCGGCGAGGGCGCCGAGGGAGGCCTCCGCGCCGAGGGAGTCCCACAGCTTCTGGGACGTCTCCGGCATGACCGGGTTGAGGAGGACCGCGACGGCGCGCAGGGACTCCGCGGCCGTGTAGAGGATCGTCGCCAGGCGGGCCCTGCCCTCGTCGGAGGTGTCCTTGGCGACCTTCCAGGGCTCCTGCTCGGTGATGTAGCCGTTGACCTGCTTGACGAAGTCGAAGACCGCCAGGATGCCGCCCTGGAAGTCCAGCTCCTCGCCGATCCGCCGGTCGGCCTCGGTGACCGCCTTGGCCAGGCCCTGGTGGATCGCCCGCTCCGCCTCGCCGTCGGCCGCCGACGCCGGCAGCTCCCCGCCGAAGTACTTGCCGACCATCGCTGCGACGCGGGACGCCAGGTTGCCGTAGTCGTTCGCCAGCTCGCTGGTGTACCGGGCGGAGAAGTCCTCCCAGGAGAAGGAGCCGTCCTGGCCGAAGGCGATCGCGCGCAGGAAGTACCAGCGGTAGGCGTCCACGCCGAAGTGCGAGGTCAGGTCCTGCGGCTTGATGCCGGTCAGGTTCGACTTCGACATCTTCTCGCCGCCGACCATCAGCCAGCCGTTGGCCGCGATCCTGCCGGGCAGGGGCAGCCCCTGCGCCATCAGCATCGCGGGCCAGATCACCGCGTGGAAGCGGAGGATGTCCTTGCCGACCAGGTGGACGTCGGCCGGGAAGGTCTCCTCGAACTTCGCCTGGTTCTCGTTGTAACCGACCGCCGTGGCGTAGTTCAGCAGGGCGTCGACCCACACGTAGATCACGTGCTTGTCGTCCCAGGGGATCGGGATGCCCCAGTCGAAGGTCGAGCGCGAGATGGAGAGGTCCTGCAGGCCCTGGCGCACGAAGTTCACGACCTCGTTGCGCGCGGACTCGGGCTGGATGAAGCCGGGGTTCGCCTCGTAGTGGGCGAGGAGCTTCTCGCCGTACTCGCTCAGCTTGAAGAAGTAGTTCTCCTCGCTGAGGATCTCGACCGGCTTCTTGTGGATCGGGCACAGCTTCTGGCCCGCGTAGTCGCCCTCGCCGTCGAGGAGCTCGCCGGGGAGCTTGTACTCCTCGCAGCCGACGCAGTACGGGCCCTCGTAGCCGCCCTTGTAGATCTCGCCCTTGTCGTACAGGTCCTGGACGAACTCCTGGACGCGGTCGGTGTGCCGCTTCTGGGTGGTGCGGATGAAGTCGTCGTTGGCGATCTCCAGGTGCTCCCAGAGAGGCTCCCACGCTTCGGTGACGAGTTTGTCGGCCCACGCCTGGGGGGTGACCCCGTTGGTCTCGGCCGTGCGCATGATCTTCTGACCGTGCTCGTCCGTGCCGGTGAGGTACCACACCTTCTCGCCGCGCTGACGGTGCCAGCGGGTGAGCACGTCGCCTGCGACGGTCGTATAGGCGTGGCCCAGGTGAGGAGCGTCGTTGACGTAGTAGATGGGGGTCGAGACGTAGTACGCCTTCGCCCCCTGCTTCTCGGATCCAGTGGCCGCCATGGTCGAAATCCTACTGGGCCGCTGAAGATCGACTCACACGCGTTTCGGGGGGTGGACGGCAGGTGGTGCCTGCCGTCCACCCCCCCCCGGGTTGCCGCTGGGTGTGCCGAGGTCTACGGGCGCCAGTGCGCGAGGACGCCCTCGTAGAGC
This sequence comes from Streptomyces sp. DT190, assembly GCF_049846985.1. Lineage (NCBI taxonomy): Bacteria > Bacillati > Actinomycetota > Actinomycetes > Kitasatosporales > Streptomycetaceae > Streptomyces > Streptomyces sp. DT190. The sequence continues at coordinate 343,638 of NZ_JBNCNM010000002.1, forward strand.
TCCTTGTCCGTGAGCTCGCGGGGGGTCTCGCCGGCGAGGAAGTGGGACTTGTTGGGGGTCTTGAGCTTGCGGAGGTAGTCGAAGGCCTTGTTCTCCGGGTCACCGAAGGCGACGAAGGAGAAGAAGACGGCCGGGTGGGACTCGGCCGCGTCCGTGAGGGCCTGGGTCGCGGGGGTCTTGGCGTCGGGGGCGCCGTCGGTCTGGAAGACCACCAGGGCGGGGGTGCCGGGGGTGTCCGCGGTCACCTTGTCGTGGTGGCCGAGGACCGCCTCGACGGCCGCGTGGTAGCTGGTGCGGCCCATGCGGCCGAGGGAGGCGTGCAGGGTGTCGATCTTGTTCTCGTGGTCGGCGAGGGTGATCTCGCCGGTGCCGTCGAGTTCGGTGGAGAAGAAGACGACGGGGACGGCGGCCTCGGGGTCGAGGTGGGCGGCGAGGGCGAGGGTCTGCTCGGCGAGGGCCTGGGCGGAGCCGTCCTTGTAGTACGGGCGCATGGAGGCGGAGCGGTCCAGGACGAGGTAGACCTTGGCGCGGGTGCCGGTGAGGTCGTGGGTCTTGAGGGCGGTGGCCGCTGCGCGGTAGGCGGTGGCCAGGCCGGGGGCGGTGTTCTTGAGCTGGGCGAGGGTGAGGGCGGGCTTGGCCTCGGGGCCGGGCTGCTCGGCCTCGGGCTGCTCGGCCTCGGGCTGCTCGGCCTCGGGCTGCTCGGCCTCGGCTTCGCCTTCGGCCGTGTCGTCGTTCCCACCCGCACCACCCGTGCGGCTCTCGTCACCGGGTGCGGGTGGCCCCTGTGGGGCCTTCTCGTCGTCGGCGGCCGCGGGCTCGGACGCCGGTTCCGGTGCGGTTTCCGTTTCCGCTTCCGCTTCCGTTTCCGCTTCCGTTTCCGGTTCCGGTTCGGCGGGCGTCTCGGGCGCCGGCTCGGCTTCCGCCTTCGGCTCGTCCGTGGGCGCGGGCGCGGACTCGGGCTCGGGCTGGGGCTCCGCGTCCGTGACCGCGGGCTTCTCGGCTTCCGCCGACTCCTCGGTGGCGGCGGGCGTCGCCTCCGCGGCCTTGGGCTCCGTGGCCTGGGGCTCTTCCTCGGCCACGGGCGTCGTGGCCTTCGCCTCTTCGGCGGCCTCCGGCGTCGTGGCCTCCGGCTCCTCGGCGGCGGGCGTCTCCTCGGCCTTCGGCGTCTCCGTCTCCGCCGCCGCCTCGGTGTCCGCCGGCTCCTCGGCGGGCTCCTCGACAGCCTCCGGCTTCTCCGCGACCGGCTCCGGCTTCACAGCCCCCGTTTCCTCCGCAGCCTCCGGCTTCACAGCCCCCGGTTCCTCCGCAGGCGCCGGCTTCACAGCCTCCGGTTCCTCCGCAGGCTCCGGCTTCGCCGCGGCCGGCTCCTCGACAGGCTCCGCCTTCACGGCTTCCGGTTCCTCAACCCGCTCCGGCTTCGCGGGCTCCGGGGCCTCGGCACGCTCCTGGTCCGCGTCCGTCGGCTTCTCCGCCGGCTCGGGCTCCGGCGTCGTCGGGGTGGCCGTGGCCTCCTCCGAGCGGGCCGGGCGGGGGACCGAGACCTTGTCGAACGCCGCCGAGACCAGGTCGTGTTCGTCGCGGGGCTCGGGGACCGTCGCCGTGGGGGTGGGGTCGGGTTCCGGGGAGGGGGTCGGGGACGGGACCCGGGCCGGGACGGCCTCCGTGGGGGTGGGCTCGGCCGGTGCCTCCGTCGTGGGCGCCGCACCCTCCGCCTCGGCGGTCCGTGACTTGCGGGACCGTCCGAACGCGTTCCGCAACCGAGTGAGAATGCCCATGTGCGCGCAACCCTTCGCGTGAGTTGAAGCCCGTCAATCCCTGGCCAGGACGGACACGTAAGGTTAGCGGCCCTCCTGGGTGATCTTGGGCAGGGTCTGCTACGCGGGATTCTCGCTGTCAAGGGGAACATCCGGCCTGCTCAGGTGTCGCCGGGCTGAAGGAGTGCAACCCCCGTACGGCAGCCACGGGTTCACTCGTTGTTCATCGGGGCGCCCGGCTCCCGCACATATGTGCCCCTACGGTCACGCTGACACCCAGGGCATCCAAGGAGAGAGCAAAGTGCGCAAGCTGCTGCCGTTGATCGGAACGCCGTCCGATTCGCATCCTGGCGGCCGGTCCGCCATGACCTGTCGTTTCCGGTGTGGTGACGCCTGCTTCCACGAGGTGCCCAACACCAGCTCCAACGAGTACGTCGGCGATGTGATCGCCGGGGCCCTCAGCCGCCGTTCGATGATGCGCGCCGCGGCCGTGGTGACCGTGGCCGCCGCGGGCGCGGGGGCCGTGGGTGTCGCGCAGGCCCCGCAGGCCGCCGCCGTCCCGGCGGCAGCCGCCCGGGAGGCCGCGCGCAGCAAATCCAAGGGCGCACGCGGCCTGCGCTTCGCGCCCGTCGCGCCCAACACCGCCGACGCCGTGACCGTGCCGGACGGCTACCGGCAGAACGTCGTCATCCGCTGGGGCGAGCCCATCCTGCGCGGCGCTCCCGCCTTCGACCCGGAGAAGCAGACCGCCAAGGCCCAGGCGGGGCAGTTCGGGTACAACTGCGACTTCCTCGCGCTCCTGCCGCTGCCGGGCGAGCGGGGCCGGCAGCTGCTCGTCGCCAACCACGAGTACACCGACGAGGTACTCATGTTCCGCGGCTACGACGCCGCCAACCCGACCCGTGAGCAGGTCGAGATCGCCTGGGCCGCGCACGGGCTGTCCGCCGTCGTCGTGGAGGAGGACCGCAGGAGCGGCCGGCTCACCGCCGTCTCCCGGCACCAGCTCAACCGGCGCGTCACCGCCACCACCGAGTTCCGGCTGACGGGCCCCGTCGCCGGCTCCGAACTGGTGAAGACCTCCGCCGACCCGAGCGGCACGAAGGTGTACGGCACCCTCAACAACTGCTCGGGCGGTGTCACGCCGTGGGGCACCACCCTGCACGGCGAGGAGAACTTCAACCAGTACTTCGCCAACAGCAGCCGCGCGACGGACAAGCGCTACGGCATCGGGACCGGGGCCACCGAGCGCAAGTGGGAGCGGTTCGACAAGCGGTTCGACGTCGCCCAGGAGCCCAACGAGGTGCACCGGTTCGGGTACGTCGTCGAGTTCGACCCCTACGACCCGTCCTCGACGCCCCGCAAGCACACCGCGCTCGGGCGGTTCAAGCACGAGGCCGCGACCGTGCGGCTCACGCACGACGGCCGGCCCGTCGTGTACTCCGGCGACGACGAGCGGTTCGACTACTTCTACAAGTTCGTCAGCAGCAAGCGGATGAAGCGCGGCACCTCGCGGGCCGTGCGCGAGCACAACCTGTCGCTGCTCGACGAGGGCACCCTGTACGTCGCCAAGCTCACCGGCGACTCCCCGGCCATCGAGATCGACGGCACCGGCAAGCTCCCGAACGACGGCGAGTTCGACGGCAGTGGCCAGTGGATCCCGCTGGCCACGGCCACCGCCAAGGGCGCCGTCTCGCACGTCGAGGGCATGACCGCCGAGGAGGTGTTCGTCTTCACGCGGCTGGCCGGCGACAAGGTGGGCGCCACGAAGATGGACCGGCCCGAGGACATCGAGCCCAACCCGGTCACGGGCAAGGTGTACGTCGCCCTGACCAACAACTCCAACCGCGGCGTCGGCTCCAACCCCAAGGCGGACGAGGCCAACCCGCGCCACGCCAACAAGCACGGGCACGTCCTGGAGCTCACCGAGCGCTGGAACCGGCCGGAGAGCACCGCGTTCGCCTGGTCGCTGTTCCTCGTCGCGGGAGACCCGGAGGACCCGGCGACCTACTTCGCGGGCTTCCCGAAGGAGGGCGTCAGCCCCATCTCCTGCCCGGACAACGTCGCCTTCGACCCCCACGGCAACCTGTGGATCTCCACCGACGGCGCCCAGCTCGGCTCGCACGACGGCCTGTTCGGCGTGGCGACCCGGGGCGAGCGGCGCGGTGAGCTCAAGCAGTTCCTGACCGTGCCGAAGGGCGCCGAGACCTGCGGTCCGATCATCCAGGAGCGGCGCGTCCTGGTCGCCGTGCAGCACCCGGGCGAGATCGACGGCGCGTCCGTGGAGAAGCCCGCCAGCACCTGGCCCGACGGGCCCGGCACGTACGTCCGCCCGGCCGTCGTGTCCGTGTGGCGCGCCGACGGCTGCGACATCGGCGTCTGACCGGGGCACCACCCGGGCCGGGGAGAACGAGGGGGGCGTCCGCGGGGCGCCCCCCTTCCCCGTCACCGGGTGCCGTGCAGCGTCAGGTCCGTGACCACCGCCCGGTGGTCGGTGTCCGCCAGGTCCAGGATCCGGGTGCGGTCGGCCGCGAAGTCCCGGGAGAGCAGCACGTGGTCGATCTGCACGCCGAAGGTGGGCGCCGTCGGGGCCGGCCAGGTGGCCGTGCGGTCGGCGCCGTCCAGGCGGGAGGCGTCGCGCAGCCCCGTGTCGAGGATGCGGCGGAAGGCCGCGTGGTCCTGGGAGGCGTTGAAGTCACCGGCCAGGATCAGCGGGGTGCCGCGGTCGGCCGCGGCCGCCTCGCGCAGGGCCCCCAGCTCGCGCCGCCACAGGTCCACCTGGCCGGGCAGCGGGGGCATCGGGTGGGCGAGCTGCAGCCGGACGGCGTGCCCGTCCACGTCGGCGACCGCCCCGGGCATGCCCATCGTGCCGCGGACGCCCGCCGTCGGGGTCAGCGGGAAGCGGCTGAGGATGACCGAGCCCTCGGAACCGCCGCCCTCGACGGCCCGGCGGTGCGGGAAGTCCCGCGTGAGGTCCGACCTCAGCCGCGCGTCGCAGGCGTGGTCGCACTCCTGGACGAAGACGATGTCCGGCTTCTCGCGGCGGACCGCCCCCACCAGGGCAGCGGTGCCCTGGCCGAACTCCACGTTGGAGGTGAGCACGCGCAGCTCGGCGACCGGGCGGCCCGCGGGGTCGTCGGTCGTGCCGTACGGCTCGATGTACCAGGCCAGCAGACCGAGCAGGAGCACGCCCCAGACCGTGCCGGTCCACCAGCGGGCCAGCAACGTCAGCAGCAGGGCGAGGGCGGTGGGGACGAGCAGCCAGGGGAAGAAGGCCAGGAACTGGGTCACGGGGGTGAGGCCGTCGCTGTCGGCGGCCCGGAAGCCCACGACCACGCTGACCGCCGCGCACAGCAGGCCGGCGCACCAGGCGGCGAGGCGCCGCCCGGGCGGGCGGCGCTCCGGCCCGTCGTCGGTGGCGGTCCACTCGGCTGCGGCGGTGTCCAAGGCCCGGCCTTCCGTTCGCGGGGGGCGGATGCCCGAATCCTCCCTCAAGGACGGGGTGGGGCGGAGGAAGGTTGCCGTTCGTCGACGCGGGCCAGGAACTCGCCCAGGATCCTGTCGAAGACCTCGGGGCGTTCCAGGTTCGGCAGGTGGGCGGCGCCCTCGACGACGTGCAGCGTGGCGTCGGGCAGGGCGGTGTGCAGGGCGCGGGCCTCGGAGACGGGCGTGTAGGTGTCGTCGGCGCCCACGACGACCAGGGCCGGGACGCGCACGCGGGGCAGCAGGGGCCGGTGGTCCCGGCGCCGGGCGCGGGCACGCAGGGCCGCGGCGGCGCCCTCGGGGGAGGTGGCCGTCATCATGCCGTGGACGTGGGCCTTGACCGCGGCGGACGCGTACGGGGCGACCATCCGCTCCAGGACCTCGTCGGCGTAGCCGCGCAGCCCCTCGGCGAGCAGGCGGTCCGCCATGGCGTCGCGGGCGCGGACGCCCTCGGGGCTCTCCGGGGCGGCGGAGGTGTCGGCGAGGACCAGGCCGCGGACGCGCTCGGGGAACAGGTGGTGGCACTCCATGACGATCTGGCCGCCCATGGACAGGCCCGCCAGGACGCAGGACTCCACGCCCAGTTCGTCCAGCAGGGCCTCGATGTCCCGGGCGAACCCGGAGAAGTCCGGGACGGCCGGGGTGACCGGGGAGGCGCCGTAACCGCGCAGGTCGGGGACGATGACACGGCGGGCGGCCGCGAACGTCTCCAGCTGCGGGGCCCACATGGTGCGGTCGAAGGGGTGTCCGTGGACGAGGACCAGGGGAGTCGGGGGGACAAGGGACTGCCCGGGGGATGTGGGTCCTTTGTCCTCGTATGCGAGGAAGGGTGCCATGCAGCGACCCTAGGCGGGCTCAACTACTCGGTGCAATAGGATCTTTGCTCTCGGTGCAATCCGAGGGGAGCGAGGGGGAGACCGACCGATGGGTGACTACCGGCGGATCGCGGACCGGATAGCCGACGACATCGCCAGCGGGCGGCTCAAGCCCGGCCAACGGCTGCCGCCGCAAAGGGCGTTCGCCCGGCGCCGGGGGATCGCCCCGTCGACGGCCGGGCGGGTGTACGGCGAACTCGTGCGGCGCGGGCTGGTCGTCGGGGAGGTCGGGCGCGGCACCTTCGTCCGGGCCGCGCCGGACCGGCCGGCGGGGCGGGCGCTCGTCGAGTCCGTCGAGGCCGCCGCCCCGGTGAACCTGGAGCTCAACTACCCCTCCGCGCCCGGCCAGCCGGAGCTGCTCGCGCCCGTCCTCGCCCCGCTGCTGCGTCCCGACCTGCTGGCCGGGGCGCTGTTACCGGCGCCCGCCACCGGCACGCCGCAGGCCCGGGAGGCCGCCGCCGGGCTGCTCGCCACCCCGGGCTGGCGCCCCGGCCCCGAGCGGCTGCTGTTCACCGGCAACGCCCGCCAGGCCATCGCCGCCGTGCTGGCCTCCCTGGTCCGGCCGGGCGGCCGGGTCGGCGTGGAGCAGCTGACGTATCCGCTGGTCAAGGAGATCGCGGCGCGGCTCGGCATCACGCTGGTGCCGCTCGCCGGCGACGCGGCCGGGCTGCTGCCCGAGGCCGTCGCCGCCGCCCACCGCACGGCCCCGCTGTCCGCCCTGTACGTGCAGCCGACGCTGCACAATCCGACGTCCCTGACGACGAGCGGGCCCCGGCTGCGGCAGCTCGCCCGCCTGGTGCGGGAGCTGGACCTCCCGGTCGTGGAGGACCGCATCTGGTCGTTCCTGGACGAGCCCGGTGCCGGTGTCCCCCTCGCCGCGCACGCCCCGGCGCTCACCCATGTCGTCGACGGGCTCTCCAAGCGGGTCGCCCCCGGGCTCACCGTCGGCTTCCTCGTCGTTCCGCCGCACCGGGCCGAAGCCGTGGCCCACGCCGTGCGGTCGGGCGGCTGGGGCGCGGGGCGGTTCGCGCTGGAGGCGGCCGTGCGGTGGGTCGCGGAGGGCACGGTGGCGCGGCTGGTGGAGGCCAAGCGGGCGGACGCCGGGCGGCGCCAGCGGATCCTCGCCGAGGAGCTCGCGGGGTACGCCGTACGGTCCGACCCGCGTGCCTACTTCGCCTGGTGGGAGCTGCCCCCGCCGTGGCGGGCCGACACCTTCACGGCCGCCGCGGCGGCGCACGGCATCGCCGTCACGCCCGGGCCCGCCTTCGCGGTCGCGCCCGGGCACACGCCGGACGCGGTCAGGCTCGGGCTCGCGTCGGCTCCGGAGCCGGATCTGCGGCGGGCCCTGCGGACCCTCGCGCACGTCGCCGCGCGGCGATCCGGGGACCGTAGCGGCCCGTGAGCCACGCGCCGAGCGCCACCGCGAGGCCGAGGGCGCACAGCAGCCAGGAGACCGTGCGCAGGGTGGCCGTCAGGGCGTCGTAGACCGCGCCCGAGGCCGGGCCCCGCAGGGCGTCGGGAAGGTCGGCCAGGGTGAGGCGGCGGCCGATCGCCACGGCGAGGACGAGCAGCGCCCCGCCCAGGGCCGTGCCCAGGCCGAGGGCGGTGAGCGCGCGGCGCCGGCACGCGGCGACGGCGATCCCGGCGACGGCGAAGGAGGCCGCGGCGAGCGGCAGCCAGAAGGCGGCGGCGTCCAGCACGTGGTACCCCTCGCGCAGTCGGTCCACGTCGCCGGCCCCGAGCACCGGGACGCGGGTGTGCGTGACCGGGATGCGGTGGGCGAACGGCACGTGGTCCTCGATGAGTCGCTGTCTGACCCGGTCGACCACGGGGGCGAGGTCGACGGTGACCGGGGCGGCCGGCGCGTCGGTGCGCAGGGCGCGCAGCACGGCGGTGTGGACGGCCCGGTTCGAGGCGTCCCAGGCCGTGGCGAACGCCTCGGTCCGGGTGAACGAGCGGGCCGCGTCGTGCACGAAGGGCCCGGCCTCGGCGCCGCGCAGGGGCCCGGTGCGGAGTTCGGGTCCGGCCGCGCGCAGGACGCCGTCCCCGAGGGCGTCGGCTGCCGCGCGCCGCACGGCGGGGTCGGCGGCGAGCGGCGCCATCGTCCGCACGTAGCGGCCGGTGTCGGCCGGCCCGTGCGTCGCCCAGGCGGCCAGCGCGCCGAACGGCAGGAGCAGGCACGCGAGGGTGAGCAGAACGCCCGACAGGACGTTCCGCGCTCGTGAGGGCGCCACCGCGGGTGCGGGCGCCCGATCCGGTCCGGGCACCCTCCCAGCCAAACCGCGGCGAGCGCGGGCTGCGAGCGGGGGGACTGCATCCGGGCCCCCGCACGCCCCCGAACGGACGCCCCGCCGGTGACATGCCGCCCGGCGTGGGCGGCCGGGGACCCGGGGCTGGCGGGTGCGGCCGGGGACCCGGGGCTGGCGGGTGCGGCCGGGGACGCGGGGCTGGCGGGTGCGGTCGGGGACGCGGGGCTGGCGGGTGCGGTCGGGGACGCGGGGCTGGCGGGTGCGGCCGGGCACCCAGGCCCGGCGGGGGCGGTCGGTGACCCGGGGCTGGCGGGGGCGGCCGGGGACTCGGGCCCGTGCGAGGGCGGCCGGGCACCCGGGCCTGGCGGGTGCGGCCGGGGACCCGGGGCTGGCGTGACCCGGGCCCGGCGGGGGCGGCCGGGGACCCGGGGGGAGAGGACCGGTTCCCGCACCGTGCGCCGGCGACGGGTGTCCCGGAGACCGGACCTGGCAGCCACACCGGGCATGCCCCCGGCCGCCCGGCCAAAGGGCCGTCCCGGCGAGGGTTCCGGTCGGCTCGGCAGGACCTCGGCCAACCGGCCCCGCCGACCCGTCCGGCCGTCCTGGCAGGGAGCGGCCACCGTCTCCGCACCCCGGCCGCCCCGGCAGGGCACGCGGCTCCGAACCCGCGCGTGGACCGGCCGTCTCAGCCGGGGTGGCCGGGGTGGGCGGGACGGGCTGCGTGGATCGTCAGGTCACGCGGTGGCCCGCCGCGTCCTCGCGGGTGTAGTAGCGGTAGAACATCGTCACAAGCACGCCCACCCCGGCCGCCAGGCCCAGGCCCGCGGACTTCAGGACGGACTCGCCGGACTGGCTGACGAGGAAGCCGATCGCGCAGCCCGTGAAGGCGAACCAGGCCAGGGCGTGCAGTTCGCGGCGCAGCCGGGGGGACAGTCGCCACACGGCGGCGAACAGCACCGCGAAGACCAGCGCGGTGACGAAGCCGAACAGCAGGTTCCAGCCCGTGATGGACCCGCCGTGCCGCTGGTTGGCCGCGGCCCAGAAGCCGTAGATCAGCCCGAGCGCGACGGGCAGTACCACCGCCGCGGCCGCGTGGGTCCGGGCGCTGAGGATGTCGGGCCTGCGCCGGGGCCTGGTCATCCCGCGTGAGGCGGGTGCCGCGTGAGCCATGAGAGCTCTCCTCTCTGTCCCTGCCCTGGCTTCCAGGGCACACCGGCGCGCACCCGGAGGCAAGTCGGCGGACGGCACCCGACCGGATGCGGCCCGCCCGGGCCCGTGTTTCGCTGGGCCCGTGAGGCGCCACCGCGGGGGCCACGGCCCGCTCGACCGGTACCCGGGTGCCGGTGACGGGTACACCGGGGCCGGCGGCCGGGACCCCGTGCGGCGGCAGGAACTGCTGCGGCTGCGCGGCCACCGGGTGGCCTGGCTGCCACCGCTGGTGCTGCTCGTCGCCATCGCCGTGGCGGACTACCACACCACCGGCGAGTTCCGCATGATCTCCTGGATCGTGCTGGTGCCCGGCATCGCCGCCGCGATCTGCGGGGTGTGGGGCACGGCCCTGTTCGCCCTCGCGTCGCTGGTGACGTACGTCCTCGTGGACGGCGCCTGGCCGCACGAGTACCAGGCCGGACTCGCCGACTTCGTCCTCGTCGCCCTCGGCGGCACCCTCGCCACCCTGGCCTGCGTGATCCGGGTCCGCGAGGAGCAGCGCGTGCTGCGCATGGGCGACGTCACCGAGACCATCCGCCGCACGGTGCTGCGCCCGCTGCCACCGGGCTGGGGCGGCCTCGACCACGCCGGGGTCTACCTCACCGCCGACGCCGAGGCCCGCGTCGGCGGCGACTTCTACGACATCCAGCCCGGCCCGCACGGCACCCGCGTCCTGGTCGGGGACGTGCAGGGCAAGGGCCTCGGAGCGGTGGAGGCGGCGGCCGCGCTGCTCGGCACGTTCCGCGAGGCCGCGTACCACGAGGCCGACCTCAGGACCGTCGCCGGACGGCTGGAGACGCGGATGATCCGGCACCGCGGGCACACGGTCGCCCTGGGCCGCTCCGACGGCGACCGGTTCGCCACGGCCGTCCTGCTCGGCTTCCCCGACGACGACCCCGGGGCGGTGGACGTCCTGGTGTTCGGGCACGAGCCGCCGCTCGCGGTCGGGCCGGGCGGCGTGCGGGCCCTGCCGGCCGGGGCCGGACTGCCGCTGGGCTTCGGGGACCTCGCGCCCGGGCCGCCCGGGGCCCGGCGGGTGCGGGTGGCCGCCGACGAGACGCTGCTGCTGGTCACGGACGGCGTGACGGAGGCCCGGGACGCCACCGGGGCGTTCTACGCGCTCGCCCGCGAGGTGGCCCGGGCCGTCGCCGAGGACCCGAGCGCGGCCGAGCCGGCCCGGCTGGCCGCCCTGGTGCGGGACGGCACCCTGCGGCACTGCGGCGGTCGTCTCGCCGACGACACCACGATCTTCACGGTCCGCCGCCGTCGCGCAGCGGCCCGGAGAGGCTGACGGGAGTGCCGTGAGGGGTGCTGGGGGGTGCCGGGGAGTACGGGGTGCGGGTCTCGTCGTGGCCGGTCGCGCAGTTCCCCGCGCCCCCAGGGGCGACGCACCGCTCCGGGGCCGGGGCGAAGCACCCGAAGGCGGGCGTTTGCGGTCCTGAGGCCCTCCTTTGCAGCCGCAGCGGTTACGGTGCTGCCGTACGTGATCGACACAGGGGGAGGGACGATGCCCGGAACCGTGCTGCTGCTGGCGGCCTCGCCGGTGGGCAAGGGGCGCCTGGTCGACGCCGCCTCCGTGCTCCCCGTCCTGGCCGCCGTGCCGCCCGCCGTGCTGTCCGGCACGGACACCGCGAACGTCGTCGAACTCGCCGACCCGCTGGACCCGCAGGCCGTCCTCACCCGGCTGCGCGCCGCCGCGGCGGCTCCCGGCCCGCTCACCGTCTACGTCACCGGGCAGCTCCAGCTGGACCGCCGCCAGCGCCTGCCCCACCTGGCGCTGGCCCGCACCACCCCCTCCACCGCCCGCTACACCGCCTTCCCCTGGCACTGGTTCCGGGAGGAACTGCGGCTCAGACCGGCCGGGGCCACCACCCTCCTGCTCGACCTGCACGCCGACGCCGAGACCTGGGCGGCGCTGCGCGCCACCCCGCTGGACGCCGGGCGCGGCAACGCCGTTCACGGTCGCATCGCACCGCCCCCGTCCCGGCGCACGGTCGCCGCACCCGCGTACATGAAGGCCGTCGCGACGATCCTGCGCAGCGGATTCAGGCCCCCCGCCGAGCAGTTGCACCAGCAGGCCCTGGCCCGCATCGCCCCCGAGAGCGCGGGCACGGACCTGGTCCTGAACACCCCCGGCCCGTCGGCGGGGGATCCGCACGCCGCCATCACGGCCGCCGTGCAGTCCGGCCGGCACGCCGAGGCGGACGCGCTCGCCGCCCGGCACGAGCAGGCCGCCGTCGCCGCGCACGGGCCGGCCTCCGAGGAGGCCCTGCACTGGGCCGAGGTACGGGCCGACCTGGCGATGTTCGCCGGGGACGCGGCGCGCAGCTGCCGCACCTGGCTGACGGTCGCCACCGCCCGGCTCAACGCCGGACAGGCGCCCGACTCCCCCGCCGTCGAGGCCGCCGCCGACCGGGCCCACCACCAGTGGGGCCAGGTCGGCGACCCCGCCGGTGCCCGCGAACTGGGGGCGGCCCTGGCCGTGTTGCGCGGGCGGGTGCCGGGCCGGCGCGAGGGGGCGCTGGACCATGTGCAGCGCCAGTTGCGGCAGTTGCAGACACAGGGCTGAGCACGCGCACGCCGTGTGCGCCTGGCGTGAAGGGGGCGTGCAGTCACCTGCCCGGGTCACGTCACGGGTCTGCCGCCGGGGCCTGACCCGGTGTCATGATGGCGGTCATGGCAGAGGGGGACCATGTGGCTGTCTCAGGCGTACGCGTTCGGCTGGGTGACGGCGCGACCGCGGACGATGTCAGAGCCCTGAAGGCGTGGCTGGAGCGGGACGAGCCGCTGGAGGAACTGATCTCCGGCGAGCAGCTGCGCATCGAGGAGCGGACCAGGACGGACGGGCAGAAGGGCCGCCTGGGGCCCGACATCGAACTCGTGCTGCAACTGCTCAGTGACGTGGCGACGGTCGTGGCGCTGACCGAGTACACCAACCGGGCCGTGAAGACCTGGAAGAACAACCGCCGCAGGCTCCAGGGCGGCGAACCCGACACGGAGATACGCCCACTGGGCCCCGACGGGGAGTAGTCCGGTGAGCCGCTTCGACCCGCGCGGCAGACGGAACAGGGCGCTGCTGGTCGGCGTGTCCGAGTACGACCACACGACACCGGATCCGCAGGGCGTGTCGGGCCAGCTCCCCGCCGTGCTCCACAACCGCAGGACCCTGGAGGACGCGCTGCACCGGGGCGGGGTGTTCCGCGCGGGCGAGATCAGGGTGCTGCCCTCGCCGGCCCCCGACGACTTCACGGGTGAGCTGCGCCGCGCCGTCCGCGAGACCGAGGGCCTGCTGCTGCTCTACTTCGCCGGGCACGCCGTCGTCACCGACACCTCCACCCACAAGCTGCACCTCCAGATGCGCACCGCGCGGGTGGTGGCGGGCGAGGAGCTGCCCGGCGCGGTGAGCTTCGCGGGGGTGCTGGGCGAGCTCTGCGCTCCCGAGAGCCGCGCCGAGAAGGTGCTGGTGATCCTGGACTGCTGCTACGCGGGCAACGCGGCGGCGATCTGGCACCGCTTCGAGGCCCCGCAGGAGAGCAAGGAGAAGATCCTCCTCCTGATGAGCGTGCAGCCCAACCGCTGCATCCTGGGCGGGGACGCGGACGTCGCGACGCCCTTCACGCGGGAGCTGGCGCGCGTCCTCGACGGGGGCGGGGAGGTGTGGCTGTCCAAGCTGTATCCCGCGGTGAAGCAGCGGATGGCCGAGGCGGGGTACGAGGCGGAGGACAACGACCGGCAGAAACCGCAGGCGCTGGCGCCGCCGTGGAACCCGGACGCGGACGTACTGCTGGCCGCGGGGCCCGTCCCCACACCGCCCACCGTCCCCACATCGCCCACCGTCCCCACGTCGCCCACAGTCCCCACATCGCCCACCGTCCCGGGACCGCCCACCGTCCCGGGACCGCATGCCGCCCCGGCACCGCATGCCGACCCGGCATCGCGTGCCGGCCACCCGCCGCCTGCCGTCCCCTTACCGTCCGCCGTTCCCTTACCGTCCGCCGTTCCCTTACCGTCCGCGATCCCCGCACCCGCGCCCGCCCCCGCCCCTTTGCCGGGGCGCCCCACGCCCCACCCGCACCGGCCCCGCCCGCGCGAGCGCCTCCGGGCCGTGGCCGACCGGCTCGGCCGGACCGCGCTGACCCTGCTGCTGGCCCTGCTCGCCAGCGGCGCCGGCGGTTACGGCCTCTTCGTCCTGATCCGGGACTCCGGCCCCTGCGCGCCCTCCCTCGAACTGCGCGTGCTCACCGATCCCGACCTGGAACCGGCGATGCGGGCGGCCGCCGACGCCTACGTCACCTCGGCCGCCAACACCACCGGCGACGGCTGCCGGCGCAGCGGCGTCACCGTCAACAGCGCGGGCGCCGCCGCCGTGGTGACCGCGCTCGGCGAGCGGACCGACGCCTGGCAGCAGCCGCGCGAGGACGACAACCCGCAGCGGGACATCGGCCCGCAGCCGGACGTGTGGATCCCCGCCACCCGCGCCGACGCCGACCGGGTCAACGCGGCCGCGGCCCGTGAGGAGCGCGTCTTCGCCCGGCTGGAACCGGCGGCCGGACCGATCGCGTACTCGCCGGTCGTGCTGGCCGTCCCGAAGGCCCTCGACGCCGGTCTCGAACCCACCGGACAGTCGCTGCCGGAGCTGGTCGCCGCCCTCGAACGGGCCGATGCCGGGGCCGAACTGCGCCGCCCCGACCCGGAGTTCACCGGTGCGGCGCTGCTGGCGACGCTGGGGCTGCAGGGCGAGAAGGCCGACGCGCGCCGTGCCGAGCAGTACCTCACCCGGGCCGGGCGGCCCGAGCCGTCGGCCGTGCGGCTGCTGTGCGCCCTGCCCGGCGACGACGCCGTGGACGACCGCAGCGCGGCGCTGGTGCCGGAGTTCCTGCTGAAGAGCGGCGTGGGCTGTCATCCGGCCACCCGTGCCCCCCGGGTCGCCGCCTACCCCGAGGACGTGCCCGGTCTGGAGCCGGCGTTCGTGCGGGTGCGCTGGGAGGACGGCGACCGGGACGCCGAGGCGCGGGACGAGGCGGTGGACCGTTTCCGCACCTGGCTGACCGGCGAGGGCGGCCTGGCGGTCCTCGGCGAGCACGGCTTCCGGTCCGCGACCGGCGAGCGCCGTCTGCTCGGCACCCGGCAGGTCCCCGAGGGCCTCACCGAGTCCGTCCGCCCCGCGAAACCGGCCTCGCCCGAGGCCATGGAGAAGGCACTGCAGCGCTACGCCGACGCGCACGGCCCCGGCCGGGTGCTGTACCTGCTCGACAGCTCCGGCTCCATGGCCGGCCGGTGGGACGGGCCCAGTGGCGGCCCCGGCATCCTGAAGCAGACCCTGCCGGGGCTCGGCGGGGAGGACGAGTACGGCGTGTGGGCCGTGCACGGCGTCGGCGGCCGCACGCACACCGGGCTGCTGCCCTTCTCCACGCACGAGCGGGCCGCGGCCGAACAGGCCCTCGACGGCGGCCGGTGGCGGGACGCCGAGGCCGACCCGGCCGCCGCCCTGGGGGACGCCCTCACGTACATGGAGCGGCGCGGCGCCGGCGACGAACGGCCGCAGCTGATCGTGTACCTCACCGACGGCGAGGACGACACCCGCCTGGCCGGCCGGGCGCTGGAGGACCTGCTCGACCGGGCCGGCGGCGCGGGCGTCCCGGTGGTCATGGTGTCCCTGAACAGCGCCGGCTGCGACCGGGGCCGCCCCGCCACCCGGATCGCCGAGGCCGCCCGGGGCCGCTGCCTGGACGCCGGGGACGACCTCGTGCCGGCCCTGCACGACGAGGTCGCCCGCACCGGAAGGGGAGAGCCATGACAGCCGCCCGCACACCCAGAGGCCCGGGCGGCGCGGGCCCGGCCCGCCGCCTGGCGGCCGCCGCCCTGGCGCTGCTGTCCCTGCTCGCGCTCGTCTCCTGCACCGGCGACGACGCGCGGGAGCAGCCGCCGGGCGCCGACCCGCCCCGGATCGTCGTCGCCAGCGGCCAGGACGTCACCGGCAAGAACGGCATCCGCCAGCAGCTCATCGACGCCTGGAACGCGCGGGAGGGCGAGCACGGCTACCGGGCCCGCCTGGTCGAACTGCCCGGCTCCGCCGACCAGCAGCGCAGCCAGCTGCTCGGCGCGCTGCAGTCCGGCAGCGCCCAGTACGACGTGGTCAACCTGGACGTGACGTGGATCCCGGAGTTCGCCGCCGCCGGCCTGATCCGCCCGCTGACCGGGGCGGCGGTGAAGGCGCCCGGCGACATCATCCCGTCCGTCGACGCGACGTCGTTCTGGGACGGCGAGCGGTACGCGGTCCCCTTCAACAGCGACGTGGGCCTGCTGTACTACCGCAAGGACCACCTGCGTGACGCCGGCGCCTCCCGGACCGAACTGAGCGGCGGGCTGACCTGGGCCGAACTGCGGACCCTGATCGACGCCGTCAACGACCGCAGCAGGCCGCCGCGCTACGAGGACGGCTGGACCACCCAGCTCGCCGCCTACGAGGGCCGCACGGTCAACGCGGTCGAGGCCTTCGCGTCGGCCGTGCCGGGCTTCGAGCTGACCGACGGGGACGGGCGGTACGCCACCGACGCGGCGCAGCTGACGGCCGGCGTCACCGAACTGCGCGAGCGCACGGCACCGCCGTACATGCTGGCCGACGCCTCCGCGTCCCGCGAGGCCGAGTCGCTCAGCGCCTTCGCCGAGGGCCGCACCACCTTCCTGCGGCACTGGCCGTACGTCTACCCGGTGCTGTACGAGCGGTTCAAAGAAGACCTCGGTGTGACCCGGCTGCCCGGCAAGGCGGTGCTCGGCGGGCAGAACCTGGCCGTCACCTCGTCGACGTCCGAGCGGCGGGCCGCCAAGGCCGCCGAGCTGATCGCGTTCCTGACCGACCCGGACAGCGAGCGCTGCCTGCTGCGCGCCGGGTTCGCGGCGACCCGCACCTCCTCCTACCAGGACGGCGGCGGCTCCCCGGTGTGCCGGCACGCCTCCGCGTACACCGCGAGCCCTTCGGCGTCCCCGACCGGCGAGAGCGCCGAGCTGAAGGCGCCCGACCGGTTCGCCGAGGGCGTGAGCTACTCCCGGGACATCCTGTTCCCCGCCCTGCGGGGCGCGGTGCAGCGCCCGCGCACGCCCCTGTACGGGGCCGTCACCCGGACCCTCGTCACCGAACTGGACGCCCTGTACGGGCCCGGGCGGCCGGGGGCCGCGGAGGTGGCGCGGAACCTCGACGAGGCGTTGCGCGAGCTCCTGCCCGGCTGAGATTCCGCCCGGTGTGCGCGGCGCGAAGGCGGGCACACGTGATCGGGCATGAGTGTGTGCGGGCTGTGCCCCGCCCGAGGGAAGGACGAGGCGTGCCCGGTGTCGCCGGCCTCCTGCGGAGGAGAATGACCGTCGTATCGCTCCGGGCACGACGGACGGTGGGAGGGGCCGTACAGCCCGCCCTGATCTCGCTGAGCCGAGTCCGCTCCTGCCCCTACTGCCGGGCCTGGACCACCCCCGGCAGCGCCGTCTGCCCCGGTGGCCACCGCATCGACTGACCACGTCGCGGGCCCGGCGGCCCGGCCTGTTCCCGGACGGCCCCGGAGGTACTGTGGCCGCAACCGGGGACGAGGCGGTGGTGGCGTTGGAGTGGCGTGAGTACGCCGAGCGGATGGCGCTGCTGGCCAGGGACCTGCTGGCGCAGGATTCCGTCCAGGCCACCCTGGACGAGATCGCGGCGGCGGCCGTCCGGCTGGTCGACGGGTGCGACGCGGCCGGGATCCTCGCGGTGCGCAAGGGCCGGGCGGTGACCCTGGCCTCCTGCGGGGACATGGTCGAGGAGTCGGACCGCCTGCAGGGCGAGCTCGGCGAGGGGCCGTGCTTCGACCTGGCCCGCCGCAAGGACGGCGACCGCGTGTACCGGATCGCGGACTTCGCCAGCCCCCAGCCCGACTGGGAGCGCTACGCCTCGGCGGCCCGCGGGCTCGGCATCGGGAGCATGACCGGTGTGCTGCTCTACGCCGAGAACGAGGACTTCGGCGCGCTGAACCTGTACGCCCGCGAGCCGGGGACGTTCGACAAGGACATCGAGACCGCCGCCTGGCTGCTGGCCTCGCACGCCGCCGTGGCCCTGGCCGGTGCCCGCACCATCGACCAGCTGGAGCACGCCCTGGACACCCGCCACGCCATCGGCGAGGCCATGGGCATCCTCATGGAGCGCCACCAGCTGAGCGAGGACGACGCCTTCGGCGTGCTGCGCCGCCTCTCTCAGCACCACAACATCAAACTCCGCGACGTCGCCCGGAAGGTCAGCGCGGAGTCCGCCGACGCCTCCTGACCCCTCCCGACCGCTCCGTGCCGGGCATCGCGGCATCCGCCGCATCCGCCGCATCCGCCGCATCCGCGGGCCGGGCGCCGTGTGCCCGGTCTTGGGCCGGGTAGACGCACCGCGGAAAGCCGCCGCACGGCGACCACAACGAAAGAGTCCGCATGGCCATCCCGCTTAGGAATCAGGCGGCAGATGCGCAGGACCCAGGCACGCACGCCACGCTGCACTACGGCGTGGCCTGGGCCGAGGGCACGGCACGCTCCGTCGATGCGCGCCGCGCCCTGCACGCCGTCCTCGCCCACGCCGCACGCACCGGCCGCCCGCAGCTGCCGGCCCCGACCGTCCAGGACGCAGAACTCGCGATCAGTGAGCTGGTGACCAACGCAGTCAAACACGCTCCCGGACCCTGCGGGATGGCCCTGCGGCTCTCCGGCGACCAGCTGGCGATCACCGTGTGGGACACCTCATCCGGCCGGCCCGCGCCCCGCACGCGCGACCCGCGCCGCTTCGGTGGCCACGGGCTGCGCCTGGTGCACTCGGTC
Organism: Streptomyces sp. DT190; assembly: GCF_049846985.1. Classification (NCBI taxonomy): domain Bacteria; kingdom Bacillati; phylum Actinomycetota; class Actinomycetes; order Kitasatosporales; family Streptomycetaceae; genus Streptomyces; species Streptomyces sp. DT190. Next base: position 362,022 of record NZ_JBNCNM010000002.1, read on the forward strand.
AGCCACCGGGTCGACGTCACACCCCGCGCCGCCGGCAAGCAGATCACGGCCTACCTGCGCCTGCCCCCGCGTGACACCCCCGCCCCGCTCGACCGGAGCGTGCTGTCCATGGCCCTCGCGGACGCGCCGCCGGGGATGCCGTGACCCGCGCCGCGGGCCGGCGCTACCGGCCCGCGCCGGTGCGGCTCAGCGGGCGTCGGCGACGGCCTGCCGGCCGTGCGGCGGCTCCTCCGGTCCGGCCGGCCCGGCGTTGGCCGCCAGCAGCAGGGTGGCCATGGCGACCAGGGCGGCGGCGAAGCCCCGGGCGTACCGCTCGGCGGTGCGTGTGCGTTCGAGCACGGCGACCTCGCAACTGGGGCGGCGACTGGGCGGCAAGGTATTAAGCGTCTTCAACAATTCGGCTTAACACTCCGTTTAACCTAGGGGCTGTCCAGGCCGAACGGCAAGAGGCGCAGGGGGAGTTGGCGTGGGGGAGCGGGACGATCCGGGGACCATCGGCCGCCGGGTGCAGCGGTTACGCGTCGAACGCGGACTGACCCAGCGGCAGTTGGCGGAACCGGCGTACACCCCCGCCTACATCTCGACCCTGGAGTCGGGCCGGGTGCGCCCTTCCGACGACGCCCTGCGGCATCTCGCCGGCCGGCTCGGGGTCGCCTTCGACGAACTCGCCACCGGGCGTTCGGCGCGGCTCGTGACCGAGCTGCGGCTGCGGCTGACCGAGGCCCAGCGGATCCTGGCCGTCGGCGAGGCGGAGACGGCGGCCGGGCAGTACGCCGAGCTGCTCGCCGAGGCCGAGGAGCACGGCCTGGCCGCCGAGCAGTCCGCCGCCCTGCTCGGGCTCGGCGAGTGCGCCCTGGAGACCGGCGACCTGGTGCCCGGCCGGGAGTACTTCGAGCGGGCCGAGGCCTGCCTGGCCGACGCGCCGCTGCCGGCCCGTGTCCCCGCCCTGCGCGGCCGGGCCGTCGCGCACTACCTCGCCGGTGAGCTCCGGTACGCCGTCTACCTGCTGGAGACCGCCCTCGACGAACTCAACCGCGGCGGCCTGCACGACCCGGACGCCCTGCTGCTGCTCTACGCCAGCGCCATCGGCCCGTACATGGACATGGGCGCGCACGCCCGCGCCGCCCAGGCGGCCGAGTTCGCCCTGGCCCTCGCCCCGCAGTCCGGCGACCCGGCCCTGGTCGCCCGGATGCACCGCTCGGTCGCCCGCACCCTGGTCGCCGAGGGCCGCCTCGCCGAGGCCGACGCCTCGCTGGCCAAGGCGGCCGAACTGTACCGGGGCCTGCAGATCCGCACCGAACTCGCCAACTGCCACTGGATGCGCGGCTACGTCTACGCCCAGGACGGGCAACTGGAGCGCGCCGAGGCGGAGCTGCGGGAGGCCCTCGGCATGCTGTCGGCCAAGCGCGCCGCCCTGTACAGCAGCCAGGTCGCCGTGGAGCTGGCCGACGTGCTGCACAGGCGCGGCAGGTCCGACGAGGCGGCGGCCCTGCTGCACGACGTCCTCGGGCACCTGTCCCCGGAGCGCGGCGCCGTCCACTCCGCGGCCGCGCACCGGCTGCTCGGCATCATCGCCGAGGACGCCCGGCGCACCGAGGAGGCCGAGGAGCACTACGTGCGCGCCCTGAGCCTGCTGGAGCGGGCCGGGGCCGCCGGTGACCTGGCCGACCTGTGCCGGCTGCTGGGCGACCTGCTGCGGCGCTCGGGGCGGGTGGAGGCGGCCCTGGACGCCTACCGGACGGGCCTGGGGCACCGCACGGCCCCCGGCACCACCACCCTCGGACCCGCGCCCGCACAGCCCCCGCTGTGAGGAAGCACGGCTCTCGCACAGCCGTCCGGGTTAGCCTCCTCGCGGAGCACGGACGACCGGGGCGGGGCACGTGGAGAACGAACGGACGGTGGCCGACGGCATACGGCTGGGCCTGCGGGCCCTGGTGTACGCCGTGCTCGGGGGCGCCGCGCTGATCGCCGTCGTGACGGTGGTGTCGGTGCTCGGGCCGATGGTCGCGCTCGAGCTGTACACCCCGCCGGTCGCGGCCTGGTGGACGGTCTTCACGGCGATCGCCGTCCAGGGCGTGCCCTTCCTGCTGCTGGGCACGGTGGTGTCGGCCGCGATCGGGGCGTTCGTGCCCCAGCGGGTCCTCACCCGGCTGCTGCCCCGCCGCGAGGTGCTCGCCGTGCCGGTCGCGGGCGCGGCCGGGGTGGTGCTGCCCGGCTGCGAGTGCGCGTCGGTGCCGGTGGCGGGCAGCCTGATGTGGCGGGGCGTCGCCCCGGCCGCCGCGCTGGCCTTCCTGCTGTCGGCGCCCGCGATCAACCCCGTGGTCCTGGTGGCGACCTCGATCGCCTTCCCCGGGCAGCCCGCGATGGTCCTCGCCCGGCTGGCCGCCTCCCTCGGCACGGCCGTGGTGATGGGCTGGCTGTGGGCGCGGTTCGGGAAGGAGGAGTGGCTGCGGCTGCCGCAGCGCAGCGCCGGCCACGAGCCGGGCGGCGGCGCGCGCGCCTTCGTCGCGGGCCTGCAGCACGACTTCCTGCACGCGGGCGGGTTCCTCGTGGTGGGTGCGGCGGCCGCGGCGACGTTCGCCGTCGTCGTGCCGCGGTCCGTGCTGGAGCTGTTCACCGGGTCGCCCTGGCTGTCGGTGCCGCTGCTCGCGCTGCTGGCGGTCGTGCTGTGCGTGTGCAGCGAGGCCGACGCGTTCGTGGCGGCGTCGCTGAGCGGCTTCTCGCCCACCGCGCGACTGGCGTTCATGGTGGTCGGGCCGATGGTCGACCTGAAGCTGATCGCGCTGCAGGCGGGCACCTTCGGCCGGTCCTTCGCGGTGCGGTTCTCGGCCGCGACCTGGGTGGTGGCGGTGGGCAGCAGTGTCCTGGCCGGGTGGTGGCTGCTGTGAGGCGGTACGGACCGGCGGTGCTGCTCGCGCTCGTGGGGGCGGCGATCCTGCGGGTGTCCCTCTTCAGCGAGCTGTACCTGCGCTACGTCCAGCCGGGGCTGCGGCCCTTCCTGGTGGTGTCGGGCGCTGCGCTGGTCCTGCTCGCGGCGGTGGCCGCACTGCCGGCGCGGCCGGCGGGCCGGTGGCGGGACGACGACCCGCGGGACGGCCACCGCCGGGCCCACGACCCGGGGGACGGCCACGAGCACCCCGCGCACGGCCCCCGCGTCGCCTGGCTGCTCACCCTCCCCGCCCTGGCCCTGCTCCTCTTCCCGCCGCCCGCCCTCGGTTCCTACAGCGCCGAACGCGAGGCGGCGGCGCGGGCGGCGCAGGGCGTCGGCACCTTCCCGGCCCTGCCGCAGGGCGACCCCCTCGAGCTCACCCTCGGGGAGTTCGGCTCCCGGGCGGTGTACGACAGCGGCCGCTCCCTGCGGGGACGTACGGTCCGGCTCACCGGGTTCGTCACCCGCGACGCCGACGGCACCTGGTACGTCACCCGCCTGCTGGTGTCCTGCTGCGCCGCCGACGCGAGCACCGCCAAGGCCGAGGTGCGCGGCGCCGACGCCCCGGCCGTCGACACGTGGGTCACGGTCACCGGCACCTGGCACCCCGAGGGCGCCCTCGGCTCGGACGCCGCCTGGCCGCCGGTCGTGGACGCCACGGCCGTACGGCGGGTGCCGCAGCCGGCCAACCCGTACGAGAAACGCTGAGGCCGGAAGCCCGGGCCGGTCACGGCTCCGGCCCTGGTTTCACCGCACCCGCCCCGGGTAGTCGGGCCAGACCCGGGGCGGGCGCCGGAACATGACCCGGGAGGTCCCGGTCGGTCGCCCGCGGCCGTACCGGCCGGCCGCTCACGCGGGCTCGCCCCAGGACCGGAGATGTGCAGGCCGCGGTGATCGAAGGAGGCGGTGGCCGTGCGGCCCTCGGACGACCCCCAGGGCGCACCGGGCGGCGACCCGGGCCCGTGCTACCCGGGGGGCGGCGATCCCGGCCTGGACGGGGTCCGGGCCGCCGAGGTGATCGCCAGGGGTGTGCGCGGCGCCGAGCCCGGTGAGGTGCCCGGGCGGCTGTGCGAGGTGGCCGTCGAACTGCTGCCGGTGATCGGGGCCAGCGTGTCGCTGCGCGGCGAGGGGATGCCCGTGCAGCTGAGCGCGAGCAGCCCGCAGGCCGCGCATCTGGCGCAGGTGCAGGCCACCTTGGGCGACGGCCCCTGCCAGAGCGCGCTGGCGGACGGGGCGCCCGTGCTCGCCGGCGACCTCACCACCGGCCGGGACGCCGGACGCTGGCCGGTCTTCGCCCAGCAGGCCACCGCCGCCGGGGTCCGCGCGGTGTACGCGATGCCGCTCGGCAGCGACGGGATGTGCGTGGGCACCCTCGACCTGTACCGCGACACCCCCGGCACCCTCACCGACCGTCAGCTGTACGTGGCCCGGCTCGTGGCCGGTGTCATGACCGTCGCCCTGATGGCACTGCCGCGCGGGGACGAGCCGGGTGCCCAGGACGGGGAGCCCTGGCTGAGCGGGCTCGCCTCGGACCACGACAAGGTCTACCAGGCGGTCGGCATGATCATGGCGCAGCTGGGCGTCGGCGCCGACGACGCCCTCGCGCGGCTGCGGGGCGACGCGTTCGCGCACGGGCGCACGGCCCTGGACGTGGCCGACGACGTCATCGCCCACCGCAGACGCTTCGACCGCGACTGACCGACCACCCCGAAGTCCCGACGCCCCCGGCCGCCCCGGCTCCCGGGCTGTTCCGGCTCCCGGGCTGTTCCGGCTCCCGGGCTGTTCCGGCCGCTCTGGCTGTTCCGGCTCCCGGGCCGTTCTGTGCCGGCTCTGTGGCCGCTTGGCCGCCTGGCCGCCGTGGCTGTCTGGCTCTCTGTCCGCCGTGGCCGTGCTGGCCCCTGGCGGCTCTGTCCGCGTCGGCTGTTGCGGCTCCGTGGCCGTCCTGTCCGCCGTGGTCGTTCTGGCCCCTGGCCGCCCTGCTGCGTCGGCTGTTGCGGCTCCATGGCCGTCCCGCCCGCCTCGGCCGTTCTGGCCCCTGGCCGTCCCGGCCACTCCGGCTGCTCCGGCCCCTGGCCGCCCGCCTGCTTCGGCCGTTCCGGCCCTTTGGCCGCCTGGCCGCCTGGCCGCCTGGTCCCCTGGCCGCCCCGCCCGCGTCGGGCGTTCCGGTCGTTCCGGGTATTCGCCCGTCCCCGGACGCGGCGGACACCCGCGGCGGCGGTCAGATCTGGGCCCGGCCCCGCTTGGTGAGTTCCGCCAGTCGCTGCGCGCCGAGCCGTACGGCCTCCCGTGTCACCTCGGCGTCCACCTCCTCCAGGCCGCCGTGGGTGACGACGATCGCCTCCTCGCCGACCCGTACACCGGCGACGTCCATCGTCAGGTACGTCAGCTCCCCCTCCTCGGTCTCGCCGGCCAGCGTGATCCGCAGGGCCCGGCGGGCGTCACCGGCCGGCGGCAGCGGCAGCTCGCCGACCTCGACGCCCTGCACGCCGCCGCGCGTGGTCGCGGCGGTGAACTCGCCGCACCGGTCCGGCAGCGACGTCAGCCAGTCCAGGGTGCGGTCGACGGTGGCCGGGGGATGGGCGGCGACCTGGTAGCGGATCTGGGCGTCGGTGTCGGCGGCGTCGAACGCGGCCGTCGCCGCGGGGCCCTCGGGGGCGCCGAACAATTCCTCGGTGTAGAGGGCGTCCAGCAGCCGCTGGCACTCGGGGTCCTCGGTGGTCGCCTTCAGCAGCCCGTCCCGCCAGGTGCGCGCGCCCCGCGTCGGGCCCCAGGGCTCCCCGAGGTCGGTCTCGGTGATCAGCGCCGCCTGGGCCTGCGCCTCGGTGAGGCCGGCCCCGGGCCCGGCGGGCTGCTCGACGGCGGGCGAGGCGGGGGAGGCGGACGCCGAGAACCACCGGGGCCGCGGCTCGTCCCGGACGGCGCACCCTGCCGTGCCCACCAGGGCGGCCAGGGCCAGCACGGGGACGAGGAGGGCACGGGCGGTGGCCGGTGGGTGCGTCATCGGGGTGCCTCCTGGAGGGCGGCCGGGGCTGACCAAGATCGGGTTCGTTGCTCATACGGCACCACCACGGGCCTCCGCCCACCAGCGCGACGGGCCGTCCGGGTGAGCGGGGACGGACGCGGGGCGTGTCCCGCCGCGGCGTGGGCCGGATTGCCGTAGGGCGCGGGACGTGCCGGGCCCCGCGTGAAAAGCCGTCGCCCCGTCTCCCGCGTCGCTGCTACGGTCACGCCCATGCAGCGCGTCCAGCCCTTCCCGTCCGCCACGACGACGCCGGTGAACGTCCCGGCGCGCTGACAGCTGACGCAGATGTCCGAAGCCCCGGGGCGAGTGCCCCGGGGCTTCGTCGCGCGGTGCTCGTCCCGGAACCCCGCATCCGGAGGAGCCACCATGCACGACCACCGCCGACTCGGCCGTGAACTGGAACTGTTCGACACCGATCCGCTGATGGGCGCGGGGCTGCCGTACTGGCTGCCCGACGGCGCGATCGTGCGGCACACCCTGGAGGAGTACGTCCGCGAGGCGGAACGGCGGGCCGGCTACCGGCACGTGTACTCGCCCGTCCTCGGCAAACGCGAGCTGTACGAGATCTCCGGCCACTGGGACCACTACGGCGACGACATGTTCCCGCCCATGGACCTGGGCGCCGAGCAGGTCCTGCTGCGTCCGAGCCTGTGCCCCCACCACGCCCTCATCTACCGCTCACGCGCCCGCAGTTACCGCGAACTACCGTTGCGCATGGCCGAGTTGGGCGGCATGTACCGCTCGGAGCCGTCCGGGGTGCTCGGCGGGCTGACCCGGGTGCGGGCCATCACCCTCAACGACGCGCACATCTTCTGCACCCCGGATCAGGCCGTGGCGGAGGCCGGGGCCGCGCTGGAGCTGATCGGCCGCGCCTACGCGGACCTGGGCATCCGGGCGTCCCGGTACCGCCTCTCGCTGCCCGGCGAGGGCGGCAAGTACGTGGCCGACCCGGAGCTGTGGCGGCGGGCCACCGCGCTGCTGCGGGAGGTCCTGGACGGCTCCGGCGTCCCCTACGAGGCCGACGAGGGCGAGGCGGCCTTCTACGGACCCAAGATCGACGTGCAGATCACCGACCCCGCGGGCCGGGAGGCCACCCTCTCCACCGTCCAGATCGACTTCCACCAGCCCGAACGCTTCGACCTGCACTACATCGGCCCCGACGGCGGCAGGCACCGCCCGGTCATGGTGCACCGCAGCGTCATCGGCAGCGTGGACCGCGCGGTCGCCCATCTGCTGGAGGCCCACGGCGGCGCCTTCCCGGCCTGGCTGGCCCCGGTGCAGCTGGCCGTCCTGCCGGTGGGCGACGAGCAGGGCGGAGCGGCGCACGCGCTGGCCCGCCGCGCCCGGGAACTGGGCCTGCGCGCCGAGGTCGCCGACCCGGACCAGGGCACCCTGGCGGCCCGCGTCCGCGCGGCCCGGCTGGTGCCGTACCAGGTGGTGATCGGCGCTCGTGAGGCCGCCGCCGGCCTGGTGGCGGTACGGCTGCGGGACGGCCGCCGCCCTGACCCGCTGCCCGCGGCGGACCTGCTGGACCGCGTCGGCGCCCGGGTGGCGGCCCGCGGCACCGGCCTGTGGGATCCGGCGTAGGGCCTGGGCCCGCCGGGGCCGGGACCCGGGACCGGGGCGGCGCCCGCCGTGGGGCGTCGCCGCCGGACCAGGACGAACACCATCCGGCCCGGGTAGCGCCGGGTGACCCGGGTGAAGGAGTTGGTCCAGGCGAGGGAGCCGGAGTACGCGTTCGTCTGCGGTCACCGTGTCCACGGCCGGAGCTTGTCGGGGTTGAGGACGGCCCAGATGCGGCGCACCCGGCCGTCGGCGATGTCGAAGGCCAGCACCGACACGGTGACGCCACCCAGCCGCGCCACCAGTCCGGGGCGCCCGTTGACCGTCCGTTCCAGCAGTGTCACGCCGGGCACGGCACGGGCCCGTTCGGTGAGGAAGCGGGCGACGGGCTCGGCTCCCCGCACCGGGTGCGCGGCGGCCGGGACGAGTCCGCCGCCGTCGCCGGTCGCGGTGGCGTCGGGGGACAGCACCCCGAGCAGGCCCGCGATGTCCTTGTCCTCCCAGGCCCGCTTGAAGGCCCTGACCACCTCGGCCTGCTCGGCGGCCGGGGCCGCCGGGGGCCCCGCGGCGCGGAGGCGGCGGCGGGCGGAGGAGGCCAGCCGGCGGCAGGCGGCCGGGGTGCGGCCGACGATCCCGGCCACCTCGGCGAAGGAGTACCGGAACACGTCGTGCAGGACGAACGCGACGCGTTCGGCCGGGGTCATCGACTCCAGCACCACCAGGAAGGCCATGTGGAGCGACTCGTCGAGGGTGACCCGGTCGGCGGGGTCGGCCGGTTCGGCCGTGCCGTCGTCCCACCGCCCGCTGATCCACTCGCTGCGGCCGGGCAGCGGCTCCGGGAGCCACGCGCCCACGTACCGCTCCCGCCGGACCCGGGCCGAGCCGAGCACGTCGAGGCAGATGCGCCCGGCGACGGTCGTCAGCCAGCCGCCCGGCGAGACGATCTCGTCCCGCTGCCGCGGGGAGAGGGCGTACCAGCGGGCGTAGGCCTCCTGCACGACGTCCTCGGCCTCGGCGAGCGAGCCGAGCAGCCGGTAGGCGAGGCCCAGCAGGTTCCGCCGCTCCCGGGTGAGCACGCTCAGGTCGTCGGCCGGCTCGGGCGGTGTGGTCACGGTACGCACGACTCCCTCGGTCGTGGAAGCCCGCACCGAGCGGACCCCCTCACCGGTACGACGAGACGGCGCCCCGGAATGTGACGTCACCCCACCCGGCCTCACATTCCGCCGGGCTGTTCCGTCGTACCGGTGAGACCCCCTGACTACCCCGGGAGCGAGCATGACCACGACGACCACACTCGGCGAACTGACCGGCGACTACGTCCTCGACACCGCCCGCACCCGCATCGGCTTCACGGCCCGGGCCGCGCTGGTCTCCACGGTGCGCGGGCACTTCGAGGCGTTCGACGGCGGGGCGCGGCTGGACGGCGGCACCCCGTCCGCCTCCTCCGTCCGGATCACCATCCGGGCCGCGAGCGTCCAGACGCGCCACCGCAAGCGCGACGACCACCTGCGCGGCGGCGACTTCCTGGACGTGGGCGCCCACCCGGTCCTCACCTTCGTCTCGACGCGGGTGGAGCAGGTCGACGCGACCGGCTTCAAGGTCACCGGGGACCTGACCGTGCGCGGTGCGACCAGGCCGGTCACCGTGGACTTCACCCTGGCCGGCGCCGGGAGCGACGCCACGGGCACCTTCCGGGCGCACTTCCTGGGCAGGACCGCCCTCGACCGCGCGGACTGGGGCGTCAGCGGCGGCGGCGCCATGATCGGCCGGAAGGTGACGCTGGAGTTCGACGTCACGGCGGTGCGGCAGGGCTGAGCCGGCCTCCCGAGGGCCCGGCCGATACGTCACCTGAGCCGTGTGCGGAGCAGGCCGTAAGGTCGCTGGTGCAGGCCCCGCCCGGGGCCGGTGGAAGGAGCCCTCGTCGTGACGGACGGTCCGCGCACCCCGGTGATCATCGACTGCGACACCGGTGTCGACGACGCCCTCGCCCTGCTGTTCGCCGTACGGCACCCGGCGCTCGACGTGCGCGCGATCACCTGCGTGGCCGGGAACACGGACGTCGACGGGGTCGTCCGCAACACCCTCACCGTGCTGGAACAGGCGGGCGCCCCGGAGATCCCGGTCGCCCGGGGCGCCGAGCGGCCGCTGATCGAGGCGCCCCGCTCGGCCCGGCACGTGCACGGCGACGACGGCATGGGCGACCTGGGGCTGCCCGCCCCGTCCCGCGGGCCCGCCGGCGTGGACGCCGTGACGCTGCTGCGGCGCGAGATCCTGGCCTCCCCGCGCCCGGTGACGCTGGTGCCCACCGCGCCCCTCACCAACATCGCGCTGCTGCTGCGCACCCACCCGGAGGTGGTGGGCAACATCGAGCGGATCGTGTTCATGGGCGGCGCTGCCGCGATCGGCAACGCCACGCCCGTGGCGGAGTTCAACGTCTGGCACGACCCGGAGGCGGCCGCGATCCTGCTGACCGCCGGGGTGCCGGTCACGATGTACGGGCTGGACGTGTTCACGCGGGTCGTCGTCCCGGCGGCGCAGGTGCGGCGCCTGCGCGCGAGCGCCGAGCCGGGGGCCCGGCTGGCCGGGGAGCTGCTCGCCCACCGGCCGGCGCACCCCGGCAGCCGCCCCGACGACCCGTCCGAGACGGCGGGCGGCCTCGGTGACGCGGGGGCGCTCTGTGCGGTCGCCGACCCGGAGGGCCTGACCACCCACCGGCTGCCCGTCGACGTCAGTCTCGCGCCCGGCCCCACGCGCGGCATGACGATCGTGGACCGGCGGCCCCGCCCGGGCGAGTCCGAACTGCACGAGGGCACCCGCGAACAGCCGCTGGTGGACGTGGGGTTGGACGTGGACGTGGAGCGTTACGTGCAGCTGTACCTGGCGACCGTGGAGGGAACGCTCTAGCCCGCTCGCGCAAGGCGCCCCCTTCGCCGCCGCCGCCGGACGGCGGCGAAGGGGGCGTCACCGCACGCGGATCAGGCGCCGGACGCGTTCCGCTTCGCCCTGCGGCGGGTCGTCAGGACGAGGGCCGCGCCGCCCGCGAGCAGCGCTGCCGCGCCGAGGGCGATCGGGCCGGTGTTGCCGTCGGCGCCGGTCTCGGCGAGGTCGCCGCCCCCGCCGTTGGGCTTCGGGGCGGCGGGTGTCGACTCGGAGGCGCTCGGGGCGGGGGTGTCCGTGTCCCCGGACGGCGGGGTGGAGGGCTTGGCCGGCTCGGACGGGGAGGCCGGCGGGGTGGTGCCCTCGGCCGGCTCCGACGGGGTCGCGGGCGGCGTGGAGGCGGGCGGCTCCTCCTCGGCGGGCGGCGGGGTCGTGCAGTCCTTGGTGCCGCCGTTCCAGGCCGCGATCAGCTTGTCCTTGATGACCGGGCGGTCCGGGCCCTTGGGCAGCTCGCCGTGGTCGAAGCCGTCCTTCGCGTCGAGCTCCCCGTCGAACTTCACCGCGCCCCGGTAGAGGTCGATCTGCGCGAAGCAGCCCTGGTCGGGGATGGCGATGTCGAGCGAGTCGGTGCCGCCCGGCTTGACCGTCACCGTGTCGAAGTCGACGAACACCTGCTCGCCGGAGGTCGCGAAGGTCGCGCCGTGCGCCAGGTAGGAGGCGAGGGAGGCCGTGCAGGTCGAGGCGTCACCGGCGGTGCGCACCTTGATGTGCACCTTGCCGTCCTCGGTCGGCTTCAGGTTCTGGTCGTCGACCTTGACCGAGTCCTGGAAGGTGGTGCCGTCGAGCGAGAACTGGCAGCGGTCGGTCCCCGTCTCCGTGCCCGCGCCCGTCCCGGGCTTGTAGCTGCCGCCGGACGACCAGCCGTCACCGCCGGGCGTCCCGTGGGCGGAGGCGGTGGTGGCGGAGGCGGCACAGAGGACGAGGGCCGCGGCGCCCGTCCCCAGCAGGCGGCGCGCGGTGACACGTCTCGCTATGGACATAGGGGTATCCCGTTTCTTGGCGTGTGCCGGAACCCGGGTGGCGGCATGCGGGCAGCACGTGGCGCACGGCTGCCGGGGCCGCACCGGGGATGAGTGGTCTGAGAAACACTGGGCTCATTGGTCACATGCGCCTCAGTGAGCCCCCATGGTGGCGGCGCCGCAGCACACTGTCAACCTGCGGGAATGCAAAGGGAGTTACCGCTCCATCACACTTCCGACACAGTGGGAATGGATCACTCCGATCAACATGATGGTTCTTTTTTCCGGCATTCTGGACAGATTTAATGCTGTCGCCCGTATGCCCTGCGAAGGAGACCGCGTGACCGATCGCTCCACCCTCGACCTGTCGTCCCGCGACCCGGACTGGTGGCGGCAGGCCGTCGTCTACCAGGTCTACCCCCGCAGCTTCGCCGACGCCGACGGTGACGGACTCGGCGACCTGCGCGGCATCACCCGCCGTCTCACCCACCTCTCGGCGCTGGGCGTGGACGCCCTGTGGCTGAGCCCGTTCTACCCGTCCGAACTCGCCGACGGCGGCTACGACGTCGCCGACCCCCGGGACGTCGACCCGCGCCTGGGCACCCTGGACGACTTCGACGCCCTGGTCGCCGAGGCCCACCGCCTCGGCCTGAAGGTCATCGTCGACCTCGTGCCCAACCACTCCTCGCACCAGCACGCCTGGTTCCAGGAGGCCCTGCGGGCCGGGCCCGGCTCGGCCGCCCGCGACCGGTACGTCTTCCGCGACGGCCGCGGCGAGCACGGCGAACTGCCGCCCACCGACTGGCAGTCCGTCTTCGGCGGCAGCGCCTGGAAGCGGGTGCCCGACGGGCAGTGGTACCTGCACCTGTTCGCCCCCGAGCAGCCCGATTTCAACTGGGAGAACCAGGAGGTGCGCGCCGACCACCGGACCACCCTGCGCTTCTGGTCCGACCGCGGGGTCGACGGCTTCCGCGTCGACGTCGCCCACGCCCTCGTCAAGGACCTGAGCGAACCGCTGCGCGACCTCGGCCGACCCGAGCTGAGCCGCGAAGGGGCGCTGACCGCGCTGCCGCCCGGCACGCACCCCTTCTACGACCGGGACGACGTGCACGAGATCTACCGCGACTGGCGCAAGATCCTCGACGCGTACCGCCCGCCGCGCATGGCCGTCGCCGAGGCGTGGGTCCCGGGCGCCCGGCGCGCCCTGTACGCCCGCCCGGACGAGCTGGGCCAGGCCTTCAACTTCGAGTATCTGGAGGCCGGCTGGGACGCCGGCGAGCTGCGGCAGGTCATCACCGACTCGCTCGCCACCGCCCGGGCCGCCGGGGCCTCGGCCACCTGGGTGCTGTCCAACCACGACGTGATCCGGCACGCCTCCCGTCTGATGCTCCCCCCGGACACCGACCTCAACGCCTGGCTGCTCTCCGGCGGCCGTGCCCCGGCGGTCGACGAGGCGGCCGGGCTGCGCCGGGCCCGGGCGGCGACGCTGCTGATGCTGGCGCTGCCCGGCTCGGCCTACGTCTACCAGGGCGAGGAACTGGGCCTGCCCGAGGTCGCCGACCTGCCGACGGAGGTTCTGCAGGACCCCATCTGGGAGCAGACCGGCCGGGTCCGCAAGGGCCGGGACGGCTGCCGGGTGCCGCTGCCGTGGACGACGGACGGGCCGTCGTACGGCTTCGGGCCCGGCGGGGCCTGGCTGCCGCAGCCGCCCGGCTTCGCCTCCTACGCCGTGGCGGCGCAGGAGGGGGCCGAGGGCTCGACCCTGGAGCTGTACCGCACGGCCCTGCGGCTGCGCCGCAAGCTGCTCGACGGCGAGGAGCTGACCTGGGCCGCCGACGTCCCGGACGGTGTCCTGCAGTTCGACCGCTGCGAGGGCTGGCGCTGCGTGACGAACCTGTCCGCGACGGCGGTGTCGCTGCCGGCCGGTGAGGTGCTGCTGAGCAGCGCCCCGCTGGAGGACGGCCGGATCGGGCCGGACACGACGGTGTGGCTCGGCCGGTAGCGGCCCGCCACGGGCGGGGCCGCCGCCCTCCGGGCCGGCGGCCCCGCGCCCTTCGCGGGGCGCCGGTCCACCCGGGTGGACCGGCAGCGGGTGCCGTCCGGCCGGGCGCCCGCGAGGATCGTCGTCGGAGTGTGTCGTGCAGGCCGTATCCGACAGGGAGCCCCGCCCGCGATGAACAGGTGCATCCGGTCAGCAGCAGTGTCGGGGGCCGTCGTCGCGGGGGTGCTCGCGACGTGCGGTCCCCCGGCGGTGGCCCGGGACGGCGGACCGCTGTGGGCGGCCGCCGTCATCGCGCCGGGGCGGGAGGGCGTCGTCGAGGTCGCGGGCGTCGCGGACGCGCCGCCGGGAGCGACCCTGACGCTGGTCGCGCCCCGGGGCGCGCGGGTGACGGGCACGCCGCTCGGCGCGTACCGGGGGTCCGTCGCCGCCGGCGGGCGCAGCGCCTCGTACACCGTCGGCGGCGGCACCGCGGCGCGGCCCGGACCGGACCGCACCTTCTCCTTCGTGCTGGCGGTCCCCGCGGACGCCGTGCCCGGGACCCGGCTGCGCGGCTGTCACCTGCGCCTCACCGACGGGCAGGGCGTACGGCGGGCCGCCGGCCGGTGCTCCGTGACCGTGGGGCTGGCCGCGCCGACGCTGGCCCGTCCGCTGTCGGGCGTCCCGCTGGCCACCCGGCCGGAGATCTCCGGCACCGCCCACCCGGGCGCCCAGGTCACCGTCCGCGACAAGGACGAGCAGGAGGCCTGCGCGACCACGGCGGGCCCGGACGGCGTCTGGGCGTGCACGCCGGGGCCGGCCCTGCCGGCGGGTGCCAACCGGCTCCAGGCGGTCGCCACCCTGAACGGGGTGAGCGCGATGAGCGAGCAGATCGACATCGCGGTGGCCGAGGCCGCCGCGGGCCCTCAGTAGCGGACCGCCCGGGCCACCTCCACCCGGATCCCGCCGGAGAGTTCGTGGGTGCTGCGGGCGGTGGCCGTGGCGGACTGGCCGGCCTGCACCTGGTCGATGGTGACGATCACCGTGTCGGCCAGTCCGCCGCCGGAGTCCTCGAAGTTCACCTGGACGGCGAAGGACCGCGCGGTGTCGTCGGTGTTGCGGACGGTGACCTCGCTGCGGACCCGGCCGTCGGAGCCGGTGACGGGTGCGCCGGCCTCGACGTCGGCCCTGGCGTCCACGCCGTCCTGGATGTCGCCGAGCCGGCGCTCGGCCTCCGCCGCGGCCGACTCCGCGGCGCCCGAGGCGCGCGAGGCGATCGATCCGACCGCGGACTCCGCCTTGCGGGCGGTGTCCGCGGGGCTGTCGCCGCCGCAGCCGGTGAGCGCACCGGCCAGGGCGAGGGCGAGCGCCGGGACGGCCCCGGCCGTCGCCCGGCGCGTCCGGTGGCGGGCGGTCATGGCGCCTCCCGGGGGAGCCGCCGGCCCGCGGGCCGGACGGCGCACGGCATCACGTGCGTCCGAGGCCGCCGCCGCCGAAGGATCCGCTGGATCCGGGCGACCAGCGCCGCGGTTTCTGGTCCTTGCCGGTCCTGGTGCTCGCGCGGTGCAGCTCGTGCGGCAGGATCCGGCGTCCGTCGCGTGCCATGACCGGCACGTCGTCGGGCTCGCGCATCTCGCGCATCTCGCGGACGGGTCCGCCGTCCGGCACGTGGGGCTGCTCCGCCGGATCGGGGTGGTGGGTGTCCTTGTCCATCACCTGCATGCCGACGCGCACGGCCCAGATCAGGGCGCAGGCCACGATCAGACCGGCGATGAAGGCGATGGTCACGGCGACCGCGTGGTCTGACGACGCCGCCAGCACTTCGTACGTTGCCGTATTCATGCTCCGATTATCGCGGACAGCTTGAGATAAAGCGCCCGGAATGTCCGATGTCCCAGGTCGGGGGGGGCTCCCCGGCCGTCCCGGCACCGGACGGTACGGGCGGCCCCGGCTCCCGCACCACCGCGCGGGGTACGGTGGAGGAACCGGGGTAGGTCGCAGAGCGGTGGCCGTACGGTCGCCGGCCGCCTCCCCGTCCGCAGCAGGAGCCCCCATGACGTCCGCCTCCTCGCCCCCGCCCCAGGTCCCCGCCCCGTCCGGGGCCCGGCTCAGGCTCGCCGACCAGCCGCGCGAGCGCCGCACGGCCCGCAGGATCGACGGGGCGTGGTGGCCCCGCTCCTACGACCTGGCCGCCGAACTGCCCGCCCTGCTCGCCGGGTTGCCGCACGCCTGGGGCCGGATCAGCAGCGTCCTCGTGCACGGGGACATCTGGCAGGACTGCCCGGAGCGGGTGGACGTCGCGGGCCAGGCCGTCCACGTGGGCCGCCGGGACACGCCCACCGCCTCCGACACCGTCTGCCTGCTCACCCCCGGCCGCGGCCGCTGGGACCTGCTGGTGGTGCCGCCCGGGACGGCACAGGACGAGGCGGGCCTGCTGATGGAGCGGGCCGTCACGCAGGGCGCCTGAGCGGCGCCCGGGACCCGGCCTAGTGCGCGATCAGCACCAGGGCGAGCGCGACCAGCGCCGGGACGGACTGCACGAAGAGGATCTTCCGGTTTGCCGTCGCGGCGCCGTACACCCCCGCGACCGCCACGCACACCGTGAAGAACACCGACACCTGGAACCCCACCGGGTCGGCGGCCACCGCGCCCCAGGCCAGGCCGGCGGCGAGGAAGCCGTTGTAGAGGCCCTGGTTGGCGGCGAGGGCCCTGGTGGCCTCGGCCGACTCGGGCGTGGTGCCGAAGGCGGCGCGGCCCCGGGGCGTGGTCCACAGGAACATCTCCAGCACCAGGATGTAGACGTGCAGCGCGGCCAGGGCCAGGACCGCGACGGTGGCGAGGGTCGACATGCGCGCATCATCGCAGCCTCGCCCCGCCGTCCCCGTTCGGGCTCCCCCGGGAGGCGCCGCGGGGTGCCGGGTGGCAGATTGCGGCCAGAGGAAGGCCGGCCGGGCCGTCGCGTCCCCGCGTGTGCCGCTCGGGAGCCCGGCCCGGCCTTCCCGTCCCGCCGCCGGCCGTACGGCGTCGATGACCCCGACGCCGACTCCGCGCGGTGGCTGCCCAGTTGGGAACCGTCGATTCCCGGTTGACCGGCAGCCTCAAGTTTGATCAGCTGTCCCACTGGTCTTGTTCGATTCTGATCGAGCGACGTCCGGCTCCCGGGGGGAGCTGTCGACAGGTGGGGGAACCCTTGACGCATCACGATGCCGCCGTGCCGCGGCATGCCCTGTTCGGGCGTGCCCGGCTCCGCCACGGCGCGGCCGCCCTGACCCTGCTGGCCCTGACCGGCGGTACCGCCCTGACGGGCACCCCGGCCGCCTCGGCCGCGGGCGGCGAGGCCCTCGCCGGGGCGGCGTGCACGCCGACGGAGGGCTTCTCCGGCTGCCGGCTGTTCGATCCGACGGGCGCCCGCGAGGACTTCCGGGTCCCGGCCGGTGTCACGGAGCTGGACGTGCGCGCCTGGGGGCAGGGCGGCGAGGGCACGCCCTTCGCCAACGGCGGAGCGGGCGGCTACACCGCCGGCACGCTCGACGTCACGCCCGGCGAGAAGCTGACGGTCGCGGTCGGCGTGCAGGGCTTCGGCGACGCGCTCGGCGGCGCGGGCGGCGGCCGGTACGCCGCGGTCGGCGGCAACAGCACCGGCGTCCGCACCGGCGACGGCGAGCCGCTGCTCATCGCGGCCGGTGGCGGCGGTGGCGGGTACGGCAGCTCGGAGTCCGGCCAGGGCGGCCCCGGCGGCGGCGAGCGCGGCCAGGACGATCCCGACTCCGAGCGCGGCGGCAAGGGCGCGGCCGGTCCCACCGGCGGCGCGGGCGGCGGCAACGGCTCCTCGGGAGCCGACGCGCCCGGCGGCAAGGGCGGCGCGGGCGGCTCCGGTGCGCACGGCGCCGGCGGTGGCGGCGGCGCCGGTCACGCGGGCGGCGGCGGTGGCGGCGGCACGGACGAGAGCGAGGGACTCGTCGGCAGCGGCGCGGGCGGCAGCGGGTACACCGACCCCGACCGCGTGACGGACGCCCGCTTCCTGACCGGCAGCCGCACGGTGCCCCCGGCGAAGAACGACCCCTTCTGGAAGGCCTCCGGCGAGCCGGTGCGCGGCGGGACCGCCGAGGGCGGCGTCAACACCGACCGCTCCGGCGACGGGCGCGTGGTCTTCCAGTGGAGGACCCCCGCGATCGCGGAGCTGGTCCAGGTCTCCGGCTCCGACCAGACCGTCCGGCCGGGCGGTGCCGCCGACCCGCCGGCCGTGGTGGCCCGGGACGAGGCGGGCAACCCCGTCGAAAACGCCTCCGTCACCTTCACGATCGAGGACCCCGACCGGCAGGGCGCCTTCTTCCACGTCAAGGGCGGGCCCGACGCCACGGCACTCGTGGTGCCGACCGACGCGCGCGGCCGCGCCGGGGCCCAGCCGATCCAGGTGGGCGGCAAGGAGGGCGCGTTCACCGTCCGCGCGACGGCCGGCGGCGCCTCGACGGTCTTCTCCGTGAAGGTGAAGGAGTCGGCGTACACCGTCTCCGTCACGGGCGGCGACGGCCAGCGCGCCGCCCGGGGCGCGGACTTCGAGGAGCCGCTGCGGGCCGAGGTGGTCACCTCGGGCGCCGCCGCACCGGCCGGCACGGAGGTGGAGTTCCGGGTCGAGGACGGCAGCGACGACGCGCCCCGCTTCGCGGACGGCGAGCGGGCCGTCCGGGTGCGGACCGACGAGCAGGGCGCCGCCACCGCCCCGACCCTGACGGCCGGTGAGGGCACCGGCACCTACACCGTCACCGCGTCGGTCGGCGACGCCACGGCCCAGTTCGCGGTCGAGGTCGTTCCCGGCGACGGTTCGCAGGACCCCGGCCCGGGCGACGACCCGTCGGGCACCCCGAGCCCTTCGGCGGACCCGAGCCCTTCGGCGGGCACCGGCGGCACGACCGGCGGTGACGGCACCTCCACCGGCGGCACCTCCACCACGGGCGGCACCTCCACCGGCCTCGACGGCGGCAGCCTGGCCTCCACCGGCGCGGGCGGCATCGGCCTCCTCGCCGCCGCGGCCGCGGCCCTGGCGGCGGTCGGCTTCGCGGCGTTCCGCTTCGGCCCGCGCCTGCGGCTCCGCTCGCGCGACGACGGCTGACGGCAGGCTGACACGGCGGCACGGCGGCACAACGCCACGGCGGCACAACGCCACGGCGACGGCCCGCACCCGAATCCACCGGGTGCGGGCCGTCGGCGTCGCGGGACGCCCGGCGCCCCGCGCCGTCGTCCGTGACGCGAAGGAACCGGACGACGCCGTCAGCCGGACAGCGCTGCGAAGGGAACGAGGACGCAGGAGTGCGATGTCCGGCGCCCGGCTCGTCGCCGGCGGGGCGGGGCGGGTCGCGGGGGTGGCGGTGGCGCCTGCGGTGCGGGCGCGGCCCTCGCCCGGCGCCGGCCGGACGACGGCACCCGGTCGTCCGCCCCGGACGTCCGGCCCGTCGTGACGTCCGGCCCGTCGTGACGTCCGGGCGGCGCCGGGTAGCCTGCTCGTATGGCTCTGGCATGCAACGCCCTGCCGCACTGCTTCCTCTGACACCGCGGTGACGACGGCGACGTGAACACCCCCGTCGCCGTCCCCGGCGTGTCCGCCCACGTGCGGCCGTCGGTGACGCACGTCCACCGCCCGCACGCGGACCGGCAGCGCGCCGCGCCGCGTCGTCCAGGAGCACCGCCATGCCCTCGGGTCCCGCCCGCCCGCCGTCCGACCGGCTGCTGACCGTTCTGACCTGCCCCCTGTGCCCCTCCGGCCTCACCCGCGCCGACGGCGCCCTGCGCTGCGCCGCGCGGCACACCTTCGACATCGCCCGCCACGGCTACGTGAGCCTGCTGACCGGCCACCGGCGCGCCCCGAGCGCCGACTCCGCCGCCATGGTCCGCAGCCGCGCCGCCTTCCTGCGCGCCGGGCACTACGACCCGCTCGCCCGCGCCCTCGCGGACCTCGCCGCCGGTCTGGCACCGGCCGACGCCACCGTGCTGGACGCCGGGGCGGGCACCGGCCACTACCTGGCCGCCGTCCTGGACGCCCTCCCCGGGGCCCTGGGCGTCGGCCTGGACACCTCGGCGGCCGCCCTGCGCGCCACGGCCCGGGCCCATCCCCGCGCGGAGGCCGCAGGCTGGGACGTCTGGCGGCCCTGGCCGGTCCGCACCGGCTGCGCCCACCTCGTGCTCAACGTCTTCGCACCCCGCAACGGCCCCGAGTTCCGCCGGGTCCTGCACCCGGACGGCGCCCTGCTCGTCGTCACCCCCACGCCACGGCACCTGCGCGAACTGCGCGCGCCCCTGGGCCTGCTGGCCGTCGACCCGAGGAAGGAGGAACGCCTGCGCCGGACCCTGTCGGCCTCCTTCCGGCTCGAGCGCGCCGAATCGCTGGAGTTCCCCCTCGCCCTGACGGCCGGGGACGTCCTCGGCCTGGTGGCCATGACCCCGGCCGCGCACCACCTCGACGCGGCCGGACTACGGGACGACGTCGCCCGGTTGGGGACACCGGTGCGGGTGACCGCGTCGTTCGCCGTGTCGGTGTACCGGCCCCGCGGGTCCGCTCAATAGCCCGCGCGGGCGATGTGCTCCTGCTGTGCCGCCGTGAGCGTGCGGACCATGAGGGCGGCGGCCGCGGCCGCCGCCACGACGAACAGATCGGCGGCGAGCAGCGGGAGGACGCCGCTGTAGGCGCGGGCGATGATCTCGTCCGTGCCGTCGGAGTAGATGATCCCCGCACTGCCGGCCAGACCGGCCAGCCACAGGCCCCACCACCAGTTCACGACGGCGGGCAGCCGCCGCTCGGGGAAGACCGAGCGGTGGACGTCCGCCACCACGCCCCGGGGTATCCACAGGTTGGCGACGGGCACGACCCAGCCCAGCAGCAACCAGAAGGAGCCGTAGCGCGGCTGGGTGCCCGACAGGACCCGGGCGTTGTCCCGCACACGGTCCAGCCAGAACAGGAACACCACGGCGCAGACGGCCGTGACGGCGCTGCCCAGCGAGGCGACCTGGTGGTAGGAGTCCTCCAGCGCGTTCAGCGGGCGGTGCGTGCCGCCGCCCTGGTCCGGCGGGCCGGACGCGGGCTCCCCCGCCAGGGACAGCCGCAGGTGCCAGACCGCCCGGACGGCCCAGGCGGTCCCGGCGAGGGCGAGGGCGGCGACGGCGCAGCGGGCCGCGCGACCGGCCGGGCGCGGGTGCGGGGCCGGGGCGGCGGGGGAGTCCTGGAGTGTCACCCCGGTCATCTTGTCGTACTCAGTTCCGGCTCAGTCCCGACGGCCGGCCCTGCCCGTCCCACCGCACCTGGAGGACGTGGTCGACGGCGTCCCGGTCGAGCGGGCCGAAGACGTGCGGGAAGAGGGTGTCCCCGGAGACCCCGGGCGGCGGTGCGGGGGCCGCCGCCTCCCACTCCACCCGCGCGGTCAGCCGCGTCTCGTCGAGGGCGAGCACCAGCAGCGGCCGCGGCGCGTCCCGGTAGAAGGCGTCGACGACGGCCAGCGTGGTCGCCTCGTCCGGGGAGCAGTGCACGAAGCCCTCCTCGGCGAGGGAGGCGGGGGCGTACGGCCGGCCGGGTTCGGAGTTCCAGACGGTGCTCGGTACGACGTGATAGATCATGGCCCCCGTTATAGCCCCCTTCCGCATCCCCCTTGGCCTCTCCCGGGCTTCGGGCTCACAGGCCCAGGGCGGCGACGGCCCGTCCGGCCGCCTCGGCGACCAGGGCGTCCGAGGGCTCGGCGGCGCGGCCGGGGCGGTCGGTCATGACGGCGAGGACGAGCGGCTCGGCGCCGGGCGGGTGGACGACGGCGACGTCGTTGGCCCGGCCGTAGTCGCCGGTGCCGGTCTTGTCGGCGACCTTCCAGCCGGCGGGGAGCCCGGCCCGGATGCGGCGGGCGCCGACCGGGGTGGCGTTGCGCGAGAGCCAGTCCATGAGCAGCGCGCGGTCCCGGGCGGGCAGGGCGGTGCCCAGCAGGAGCGCCCGGAAGTCGGTGGCGACCGCCTCGGGGGTGGTGGTGTCGCTGGGGTCGTCCGGCGGGACGTCGTGCAGTTCGGGCTCGTAGTGGTCCATGCGGCTGGTCCGGTCGCCGAGTCCGCGCAGATAGGCGGTGAGCTGCCGCGGGCCGCCGATCTCGCGCATCAGCAGGTTGCCGGCCGCGCCGTCGCTGTGGCGGACGGCGGCGTCGCAGAGCTCGCGCAGGGTCATGCCCGTCGCCAGGTGCCGGCCGGTGACGGGAGTGGTGGAGCGCAGGTCGGCCCGGGTGTACCGGACGACCCGGTCCAGGTCCTGCGGGGAGCGGTGGTGCAGGACCGCCGCGGCGGCCAGGGCCTTGAAGACCGAGCAGAACGCGAAGCGTTCCCCGGCGCGGTGCACGACCGTGGCCCCGGTGCCGGTCGCGAGCGCGTGGACGCCGACCCGGGCGCCGTACGCGCGCTCCAGGTCCGCCAGCCGCAGCCGGTGCACCGGCGGCCGGCCGGCCGCCGGTGCGGACCGGGTGGCGGTGGCGCCCCGGCCCGGGCGTCCGGTGGGCCGGTCGTCGGCGGAGCAGGCGGCCAGGGGGAGGGGGAGCAGCGCGGCGGCGGCCAGGAAGGAACGGCGGGAGGACGCCGGGCGATCGAGGGGCATACGGGTCACTCTTCTCACTCGGGCGCTGTGCCCGTCCGGGGGTTCTAGCCGTCGGGGGGCTTTGCTCGTCGGGGGGTTGCCTCCGTCGGGGGGCTTTGCTCGTCGGGGGGTTGCCTCCGTCGGGGGGCTTTCCCCATAGGCGGGTTCTCCCTGTCGGGAGGCTTTCCCCATCGGGGGGCTTTCCCGCTTTCCCCATCGGGGGGCTTTGCCCGTCGGGGGGGGGGCTCCCCGTCGAGGGCTTTGCTCGTCCGGGGGTTCTGCCCGTCGGGAGGCTTTCCCCATCGGGAGGTGTCCCCGTCCGGGGGCCCGTCGGAGGGCCTTTCCCGCCGTGGGCTTTCCCCGCCGGGGGGCGTCCCCGCCGAGGGTGTCCCCGGTCGGGGAGCCTTCCCGCCGGGGGTGTCCCCGGTCGGGGAGCCTTCCCGTCGGGGGGCGGGGCCGCACTCATGCCGGTGCGGACCGGGGGCGTTGCTCACCCGGCGTCGCCGGGCACCGCGGCCAGCAGGCCGCGGACCACCGGCCCGGCCGAACCGCCGCCGGTGACGCCCTCCTCGACGACACAGGCGACGGCCACGCCGTCCCGGTGGGCGACGAGCCAGCCGTTGTTGTCCTGGTCGTCGGAGACCTCGGCGGTGCCGGTCTTCGCGCCGATCTCGCCGGGCAGTCCGGCGAGGACCTTCGCGGTGCCCTCGGTGACCGTGGCCCGCAGCATCGTGCGCAGCTGCGCGACCACGCCCCTGGGCAGCGGAGTCGTCTCGGTCGTGTCCTCGGCGCCGGCGGTGAGCGAGGGCTGGTGGAACGTGCCGGACACGGCCGTCGCCGTCACGGACGCCATGATCAGCGGGTTGGCCTGCACCCGGCCCTGCCCGATCATCGAGGCGGCCTTCTCCGTCTCGTCCTTCGGCACCGGCACCGAGCCGTCGTACGTGGGCACCCCCACGTGCCACTCCTGCCCGACGCCGAAGTACCGGCGGGCCACCTCGCCGAGCTCCCCGTCGTCGAGCCGGTCGCGCAGGCCGATGAACGCGGTGTTGCACGACTCGGTGAAGTCCTTGGCGAAGGTCGCGCCCGGATGCTCGGACAGCTCCACGTTCTGGAACCGCTTGCCGACCGTGAGGTACTTGGGGCAGTCGACCACGTCGTCCGGCGCGACGGCGCCCTTCAGCAGCAGGGCACCGGTGGTGACGATCTTCCAGGTGGAGCCGGGCGCGTAGGTGCCGGACAGCGCGCGGTTGAAGCCGGACGACGGGGAGTTGGCCACGGCCAGGATCTCGCCGTCGTCGACGCGCAGCGCGACCAGCGCGGCGTTCTTGCCATCGGCGTGGGTGGCGAGGGCCCGTTCGGCGGCGGCCTGCCAGTCGGCGTCGAGGGTCGTGGCGACCGGGCCCTCGTCCGCCGGGAGAGTCTTCGCGCCGAAGGCGGCCTCCGTGCGCTCCACCTTCCCGGTGGCCCGGTCGACCAGGCGGATCGCGCCGCGCGCGCCGGTGTCCGTGCCGCCGCCCCCGGCGAGCCGGGTCATCAGCGGCGCCAGGGAAGGGTGGTCGGCGGCGGACAGGGTGGTCCCGCTCCGGTCGGTGACCTCGGGCGGCTTCGTCTCCTCGCGTTCCAGGCGGAACTTCTCGGTGTCGCTCAGCCGCGGGTGGACCAGGGACAGCGTCCAGTCGACCTTCCAGGTGCCGTCGCCCTGCTCGCGCAGCGGCAGCTTCGACTCGTAGGTCCAGGTGCCCAGGCCGGTCACGGGCATCCGGGCGGTGAAGGGGACGGTGACCGTGCCGTCCCCGGTCTCGGTCGCGGACCCGGCCTTCAGCTTCGGACCGCTGATGTCGAGCCCGGTGGTGAAGCTGTCCAGCACCCGCCGCGCCGTACCGGGGCTCGTCGTACGGCCCGCCGCGTCCGGCACCCGCCCGGCGGCCCAGTCGGCGAGGAACGCGCGGGCCTGTCGCGTGGCCGCCGGATCGGGCCCGGTGTCCCGCGCGAAGGGCCCCAGACCCGCCGCGTACGCCCCTCCCGCGATGGCGGCGAGCACCACCGCCCCGGCCGCGACGGCCCGCGGGGCCCTGCGGAGCGGTCCCGGTGTACCGGTGGTGACGCCCGTGTGGTCGGCATGAGTGTCCATGCGCCGAGGACAGCAGCGGTCCGGCATCCTGTCCAAGACCGTTATCGGTGTCGGATCAATATCCAGTCGATATGATCGCTGCTCGTGGACCTGGTGCGGCACCTGGAGTGCTTCGTGGCTGTTGCAGAAGAGTCACACTTCGGCCGTGCCGCCGCCCGGCTCGGCATGGCCCAGCCGCCGCTGTCGCAGCGCATCCAGCGCCTGGAGAGGCACCTCGGCGTCCGGCTGTTCGAGCGCACCAGCCGGCAGGTGACCATCACCGAGGCGGGCGCGCTGCTGCTGGCCGAGGCGCGCGAGGTGCTCGCCCGCTCCGAGGCGCTGCTGGCCACCGCGCGCCGCATCCGCGCCGGCGAGACCGGGCTGCTGCGGGCCGCCCTGCCCCCGGACGTGTCCGGCGAGACGGTCGCCGCGCTGCTCACGGCGTTCACCGAGGGCGCCGCCGGGCTGGAACTGGAGCTGCACGAACTGTCCACCGCCCAGCAGCTGGAGCGGTTCGCCGCGCACGAACTGGACGTCGGGCTCATCCACCACCCCTGTGACGTCACCGGTCTCGAACTCGGCCCGGTGCTCCGCCGCGAGCTGGGCGTGCTGCTGCCCGGCGACGCGGCCGCGGCCGGGCTCGACGAGGTGCCCCTCGCCTCCCTCACCGGCCACGACCTGATCCTCTTCCCCCGCACGGCCGCCCCGGCCGTCTACGACGACCTCCTGACCACCTGCGCCCGCAACGGCTACACCCCG
This sequence comes from Streptomyces sp. DT190, assembly GCF_049846985.1. Taxonomy (NCBI): domain Bacteria; kingdom Bacillati; phylum Actinomycetota; class Actinomycetes; order Kitasatosporales; family Streptomycetaceae; genus Streptomyces; species Streptomyces sp. DT190. Next base: position 386,869 of record NZ_JBNCNM010000002.1, read on the forward strand.
CCCGCCGTGCGTCACGCCCAGGGCGCCAGCTTCGTGCGCGGCCTGGTGCTGTCGGCCCGGGCGGTCGCCTTCGGCCCGCGCGACACGCACGGCCACGCGGGGTGGGAAGCGCCCGGGGGTGCGGACACCGGCGTCGTGTGGCGGCCCCTCACCGGCGCCCCGCTGGCCCTGCGGCACTCCGTGGCCTGGCCCGGCGGGCGGGGCGACGGAGCCGTCGGCGCGTTCGCCGAGGCCGCCGCGCACGCGCTGCGCGCCACCGCCGGCGCCACCCCCGACCTGCCCTCCCGCCCGCTCCATCTGCGCCCGGCCTCGGAGTACTGGCTGTGACCGACGTCCTCGCCCGCATCCGCATGGCCTTCGCCGACGCCGGGGTCACCGGCCGGCTGCACGCCGTCGACATCGACTCCGGCGCGCAGCTCGACGCCGGGGCCGACCAGCCGGTGTGCACCGCCAGCGTCCACAAGCTGTGTCTGCTCGTCGCGCTGCACCAGCGGGCGGCGGAAGGGCTGCTGGACCTCACCGAGCAGGTCGAGTGCCCGCCGCAGGGCCGCACCGCCGGCCCCACGGGGCTCGCCGCGATGCTCGACGGCGCCCGGCTGTCCCTGCGGGACCTCGCCTATCTGATGATGTCCGTCAGCGACAACGCGGCCGCGGACCTGCTGCTGGCGCGCGTCGGCCTCGACGCCGTCAACCGCGCCACGGCCCGTCTCGGCCTCACCGGCACGTACGCCGTCCACACCTTCGGGGAACTCCTCGCCACCATCAAGGAGGACGCCGGTCCCGGCGGCGCCGGGGCGCTGGCCGACCCGCACGTCGTGTCCCGGCTCCGCGCGCTCGACCCGGGCCGCACCAACCGCAGCACCCCGCGCGACATGACCCGGCTGCTCGCCGCCGTCTGGCGCGACGAGGCCTGCCTGCCGGAGCACGGCGCGGCCATCCGCCGGGTGCTGGGACTCCAGGTGTGGCCGCACCGGCTGGCCTCCGGCTTCCCCTTCGACGACGTGCACGTCGCGGGCAAGACGGGCAGCCTGCCGACCGTGCGCAACGAGGTCGGCGTCGTCGAGTACCCCGACGGGGGCCGCTACGCCGTCGCCGTCTTCACCCGCACGGCCCGCACCTCCGCGCTCCTGCCCGCCGCCGACGCCGTCATCGGCACGACGGCCCGGCTGGCCGTGGACGCCCTGCGCGCCCGCTGAGCGGAGCGCCCGGGCCCGGCACAGGGCGCGGGTGGGGGTGCTTCAGAGCTGGAACTCCGCCGGGGACAGGCCCAGCGCCGCGCAGGCCTCGCGCAGGACCTGCGCCTCGGCCTGCGAGAAGTGGCCGTCGGCACCGGCGACGACCATGCCGGTCTGGATCACGGCCCGGGCCTCGGTGGGCTTCTTGGCGGCCTTGGCGATCTCCTGCATCGCCTCCGCCTTGCCGTGCTGGAAGTTCATCGTCAGCTGGTCCACGTGCTTGTTGAACCGCTGGCGCAGCTGCTCCGGCGGGAAGTTCTGCAGCACGTCGTTGCTCAGGATCATCGATTCGACCTGCTGGCGCTCGGACGGGTCCACCTGCCCGTCGGCCGCCGCGACCAGGGCGCACATCGCCATGCTCGCGTCCCGGTAGGCCCCGCTCTTCAACTCGTTCTTCAGCGAGCCGAGCTGCGTCTTGAACAGGCCGATCAGCTGGGCCTTGCCGCCCCCGCCGGACCTCGACCCGCCGCTGTGCCCGCCACTGTGCCCGCCGGTCGCGCCGTGTCCGGCCTGACCCTGCTGCAGAGCCTTGGCCTGGTCCTTGAGCCGGTCCCACACTGCCATTGCCGTCACCTCGGTACTCGTCACCGTCAAAGAGCGCACCCGCTCACGCGCGCACACCCTCCCAACGCCCGGCCCACGGGCAAAGGTTCCGCAAACCCCCGCCCGGCCCAACGCGAGGGGGGACGCCCGGGCCTACCGGCGCTCGGGGGCCGGCGTCCCGGCCGTCCCGGTGCGGGCCTCGGAGGGCACGGGACGGACCGGGTCCGTCGTGGCCGAAGGAGTGCCGGGCGTGGGGCGCGCGCCGTCGCCGGACCCGGTGGTGCGGGCGGGCTCGGTGGCCGGTGCGGTGTCCGTGCGCCGCTCGGGCGGGCGGGAGTCCTCGGCGCGGGGAGCCGTGCTCGGGGCCCGCGTCCGACGATCCGCGGCGGAGTCCGTCACGGAGGGGGAGGGAGCCGGGGTGACGGGTGCCCGGGTGGGGTCCGGCGGGGCCATCGGGACGGTCGGGGCGGCGGGCGCCCCGGGCGCGGTGAGGCGCAGGGGGAGTACGACGAGGGCGACCGCGGCGCAGCACAGCCCCGCCCCGGCCGCGGCACGCAGCAGCCGCCGCCGGGCCGCCCGGCGGCGCACCGCCTCGTACTGGCCGGGCGGCGCGCCCAGGTAGTCGGGTGAGGAGGGCCGCAGGATCACGGCGAGCGGGTCGTCGGGGCCGGACTCCGGCTCGCCCGCGGCGTCGTCAAGGCGTGTGGTCAAGGCTTCTCCTCAGGTGGACGCGGAGCAGTTCCCGGGCCGCGTGCAGATCGGCCTTGACGGTTCCTTCCTTGCGCCCGGTCAGGGCGGACACCTCCCGGACCGGCATGTCAGCGTAGTAGTGGAGGAGGATCGGGACGCGCAGTCGCTCCGGCAGCGCCTGCACGAGCAGCCGCACCGACGGGTCGGCCTGCTCGGGGTGGGGCCGTACGGCGGCCTCCGAGGTGACGCGGTGCAGGGCCCGGCGCTCGCGCTCCAGCTTGCGCCAGTGGTCGCGGACGAGGTTGGCCGCGGTGACGTAGAGGAACCCGCGGGGCTCCTCCACGGACGTCCAGCGCGCCCACAGCCGGGTGAACGCCTCCGAGGCGATCTCGTGGGCCGTCTCGTCGTCGTCGACGAGCCGGCGGCACCAGCCGGCCAGACGCGGGTAGAGGGCGGCGAACAGCTCGGACGCGGCCTTCTCGCGGGACCCTTTCAACGCTCTCCCAAGGTGGGGGACCCGGCGCCGTCCCGCGCGGCGAAGACGATCACGTTGTCCGCGTAGCCGTCGCCGGTACGCGCTCCGCCGCAGGTGATCAGCCGCAACTCCGGGCGGTCGACGTTCCCGTAGACGTCGTCCGCCGGGAAGTCGTGCTTCGGGACGGTCCGTACGGAGGTGACGGCGAACCGCGCCGCCGTGCCGTTCTCCAGGCGCGCCTCGATCCGGTCGCCGGGGCGCAGCCGGTCCAGGTGGCGGAAGACGCCGTCGCCGAACCGCCCGACCGTGACGTGGCCGAGCAGCACCGACGGCCCGGTGCGGCCCGGTGCCGGCGAGTGCCGGTACCAGCCCGCCCGGTCGTCCGCCGTGACCGGCGGCACCTGCACGGTGCCGTCCGCCGCCAGGCCCAGCGTGATGACCGGGGTGTCGACGCCGATCGCCGGGATCAGCAGCCGGACCGGGACCGGACCGGCCGCGGGGCGGGACCCCCGGGCCGGCTCCGGCGACGGCGACGTCGCGGCGGCGCGCGGCCGTGCCGCCGGGCCGCCACCGCAGGCCGTCAGCACGGACGCCAGCGCGGCGGCCGTGAACGCGCGCCTGGAGAACGCGGTCATGCCCCGCTCGCCCGGCGCCGCACGGCGACCACCGTGCCGCCGCCCACGAGCAGCACCGCGGCGGCGCCCGCGCCGAGCGCCGCGCCGTCGGTGCCGGAGCCCGCGGACCCGGCCGTCACCCCGGTGTCGGGCGCGCCGCTCGGCACGACGGACACCTGGTCGCGCGCCGGTGCCCGGGTGGGTTCGGCGCTCGGGGCGGGCCGGGCCGGGCGGGTCCGCTCGGAGGGCGCGGCCGGCTTCGGCGTGTCCCGCGCGTCCGGGTGGGTGGTCGGCTCGGCGGCCGACGGAACGGGGCTCGGGGCCGTCGCCCCGTCCGCGAACGCGGGCCCGGTGCCCATCAGTACGGCGGTGCCGGCGAGGGCCAGCAGGCTGAGGACGGTTCGGCGCATGGAGTCGCACTCCCAGGTCGGTGAACAGGTCGTGCGGAGAGACGAGGCGGCGACCGGGCGGGTTGTAAAGAGATGGCAAAGTCGCCGGAGGGCCTCACGGCCTCGTCAGCAACCCCCGCTCCATGGCCACCACCACCGCCCGCGTCCGGTCGTTCACGTCGAGCTTGGCGAACAGGCGGAGCAGGTGGGTCTTCACCGTCGCCTCGGCGATGACGAGGCGGCGGCCGATCCCGGCGTCGGTGAGGCCGTCCGCGACCGCGTTCAGGACGTCCGTCTCGCGGGCCGTGAGGGGGATCTGGGCGGGCTGGCGCAGGCGGGCGACGAGGCGTTCGGCGACGCGTGGGGCCAGGACGGTCTCGCCGCGGGCCGCCGCGCGGACGGCGTCGGCCGGTTGCTCGCGGGTGGTGTCCTTCAGGAGGTAGCCCATCGCCCCGGCCTCCACCGCGCGCTCGATCTCCGCGTCCGTGTCGTACGTCGTCAGGATCAGCACCCGGGTGCCGGGGAAGCGCGGCACGATCCCGGCCGTGGTCGCCACCCCGTCCAGCACCGGCATCCGCAGGTCGGCCAGGGCGACATCGGGCCGGTGACGGGCGACGAGGTCGAGGGCGGCTCCGGGGGCCGGTGGGGGCAGCACCACCGGGACACGACGAACCCCGGACCCCCCGTGCGGTACGGGGCGTCCGGGGTCCGGGGCAGGTCAGCGCAGGGTGCCGAGCTGGTCGAGCCGCTCGTTGACGCCGTTGCGCAGCTCACCGAGGGTCGTGCCCGCGGGGGCCGTCTTCGGTGTGGCGGAGGGCGGCTGGGTCTCGTCCGTGCAGGTCGTGCCGCGCGCGGGGACCGTGAGGTCGACGAGGTAGCCGGTCACGGCGTCCGTCGCGCAGGCGCTGCGGCCGAAGGCGGTGTGCCCCTCGGCCCGGAAGGTCAGCAGCCGGCCGTTGTCGAGCTTGCGGGCCAGGGCCACCGAGTCCTGGTACGGGGTGTCCGGGTCGCCGGTGGTGCCGAGGACCAGGATCGGGGCGGAGCCCTTCGCGCGGAAGGAGCCGGCGTAGCGGCTGGGCTTCTCGCCGGTCCACTGGACGCAGGCGGTGGCGTGCTGGTGGTCGTAGGTCGGCGGGCCGTACGCCATGGCCGGGCCCAGCAGCGGCGCCAGTTCGGCGTTCCGGGTGACCTGGCGCTTCAGCCGGGCCATGTCACGCGGGTAGTCCTTGTCGACGCACTCGACGGCCACGTTCGGGTTGAGGAAGTCGTAGCTGGCCGGGGACGGCGGACGCAGCAGGAACGAGGTGTTGTCGCGCTGCTGCGCCTTGCGCAGGGCCGCACCGAGGGAGGGCCAGATGACCTTGCCCTCGTTGATGTTGAACATCAGGCGGTAGACGAGGGTGTAGCCGTTCGCCTGACCGCCGTTGGCGGTCGGCACGGGGTTGGCGTCCAGGTCGGCCTTGAGCTTCTCGAACGCGGCCCGGGGGTCGCCGTCGCCGAACCCGCACGTGGCCTGGTCGGCCTTGCACCAGTCGAGGAAGCGGCCCATCGCGCCGTCCAGGGCCAGGTACTGCGGCCGGTCGTAGGCGTAGGGGCGGTTGGCGTAGTGCTCCGGGTCGTAGCCGCCGTCGAGCACGAGGGCGCGCACGCGCTGCGGGAACATGGCGGCGTAGACGGTGCCGATGTAGCTGCCGAACGAACGCCCGTAGTAGGTGAGTTGCTCCTCACCGAGGGCCTGCCGCAGCAGGTCGATGTCCCGGGCGACGTACCCGGTGCCGACGTACGGCAGCAGCTCGCCCGCGTTGTCCTGGCAGCCCTGGACGAACGAGGCGGCCTGGCGCACGGCCGGCTCGTAGGCGTCCGGGCCCGGGGTGCCCTTGGCGGCGGTGACGGCCTGCGTGTACGTCGGGTCGTCCCAGCACACCACCTGCGAACTCCGGCCGACGCCGCGCACGTCGTAGCCGAAGACGTCGAAGTTCTCGCGCAGGGAGGCCGGCAGGCCGGCGTAGTTGTTGCGCACAAAGTCGACGCCGGAGTTGCCGGGGCCGCCGGGCTGGAGGAAGAGCGTGCCCTTCTTCGCGCCCTGGTCCGCGGCCTTCTTGCGGACGACCGCCAGGGTGATCGTTCTGCCCTGCGGGTCGCGGTAGTCCAGCGGGACCTCGGCGTTCGCGCACTCGAAGCCGCCCTGGCAGTCGGCCCAGGCGAGGCTCGGCACGGTCGGCTGCGGGTCGATCGCGGTGGACTGCGCGGCCATCACCTGGGGCGCCGCGGCCCCGGAGACGGCGAGGGCGAGGGCGGCCGCGACGGCGACGCGCAGGCGGGACAGACGTCTGGACGGCCGTGCGGCGAACCGGCGTTCGCCGTGTTCTGTCGTTCTCACTGGGTGTTTCCCCCTCGGGCGCACGGGTGTCGGCCCGGCGCTCGGTAGTCGGTCGCTGGTCGATCGGACTGGTCGGTCGATCGAGTCGGTCGGTGGCAGTTTCCAGCCACCCCGGGCGGGAGACCGCGCCCGGGTCGGGATTGTCGATGTGTTGGGACGTGATCTTTCCATTACCTGGCGGTAGTTGTGAGGGTGTTCACTTGCGGAACCCCGCAGTTCGGCTCACAGGGCGGGCCGGACACGGAGTTCGTGCCGATCGGCGGTGAGGGGCACGCGCTGTCCGGGAGCACGTCGGCGGGGGCCGTGGCGGCGGCGACGGACCGGTTCCGGCCGGAGCGGTGAGGGTGCCTGCCGCGGCACCGGGACACGAGGCCGGGCCCGGAGGGCGAGAGTGCCCTCCGGGCGGGAGGCTCCGCGGGCGGGAGGCTCCGCGGGCGAGAGCGCCCGCTGGGTGAGGGGCCCGTGGGTGGCAGCGCCTTCCGGGCCGCAGCGGCCACCGGATGACAGCGCTCGCCGGGCGGCAGCGGGCGTCGGGCGGCAGCGGCCTCGGCCGACAACGCCGAGCCTGGGCCGGCCACCGCCTGCGGTCCGGAGCGGTAAGGCCCCCGCCACGCGGCGGGGGCCTTACCGGGAGGGCCCTGCGGGCACCGGCCGCGCGGAGCGGCCGTGCGGCCGTGCGGCTAGTCCGTCACCTCCGTCACCCTCCAGCGCTGGTTCGCGCCCGAATTGGGCTGCCAGACACCGACGGGTGCGTTCTCGTGCGTCGACTGGCCGGAGACGTCCGGCAGTTGGCCGGTGGCCGCGTTGACCAGGGTCCAGGTGCCGTCGCCGGTCGTGGAGGCGATCCACTCGGCGGCCCTGTCGCGGCGGCCGGTGTCCGGTTCGGCGACCAGGGCGCCGCCGCGGACGGCGAGGCGCTTGCCCGACGCGGACTCGGTGAGGACGTGGCGCTCGTGGTTGCCGGTGCCGCGGGTCCGCTGCACCGTCCACTGCCCGGCCGGACCGGTGGCGGCCCCGCGGACGACCAGGCCCGTGCCGTCGTCGGCGATCGTGAGGTCCTTGCCGCTCTGCACGCCGGTCAGGCGGTAGGTGTGGCCCCGGCGCAGTTCCGCCGCGTCCTTCGCGACGCCCGAGACGCCCTGCACGAGGAAGGACGTCACCGACTGCGCGGGCACGGCGATGGTGGCCCGCTCACCGGTGACGCGGACGGGCCGCTGCCGGTCCAGTTTGCCGTCGGCGCTGGTCACCACGGGGGTGACGGTCGCGCGGGAGGAGACGTGGCCGAACCCGGACAGGTCGAGCGTGACCTCGCGCGTCTCGGCGGTGCCGTTGACGTGCACGACGGTCGCCGCGTCGCCCTTGCGGGAGACGGCCGCCGTGCTCGACGTGTCGTCCGTCTTGACCAGCCGGTCGCCGGGCTTGATGAAGTGCGTGAAGTTGCGGGCGGTGTCGAACTTGGTGTTCGTGAAGACCGGGCAGGTCTCCAGGGTGTCCTCGGCCGTGCAGCTGAACGGCAGCTGGATCTCGCCCCAGTTGCCGCCCTTGGCGGACTCGCCGCCCGGCTTCATGTTGTCGTAGTCCTCGACCGGCTGCCAGAACACCCAGGCCGTGGGCTCAAGTTCCCGCAGGTCGTCGACGATGCGCTGGGCGAGGCCGAGGCCGGGCCGCATGTCCGTGAAGCTCTGGCCGTCACCCCAGTCGCCCTCGACCTCGCTCATCCACAGCGGCTTGCCGGCCGCCTTGGCGAGGTCGCGGACGGTGGTGCGCTGACCGGTGCCGTAGGTGTGGACGTTCATCTGGCCGACCAGGTCGCGGACCTCCTGGGGGTAGGAGTTCCAGTTGGTGGCGAAGATGCCGGGGTTGGTCTCGTCCATCGCGGAGATCTCCGCCTTCGAACGGGACCTCTCCAGCACCGGGGCCAGTGCGCGGATCACCTTCTGCTGGAGCTCGGGGCCGATGTGCGCGCCCTCCTGGCGGCCGCCGACCGGCTCGCCGTCCGGGCCGAGCCGGGTGCCCCAGTAGTCCGTGTTCGGCTCGTTGAACGGGTCGAGCGTGTCGACCTCGATGCCGTGCGCCTTCTCCAGCCGCTCGGTGGCGCCCACCAGGTACTTCGCGAAGTCCTCGACCGACCCGGGCTTCAACTGGTCCTTGCCCGCGTCGAAGTTGCCGGAGACGTAGCCGCTCTCGGTCATGAACCAGGGCGGGGAGTTGCTGAAGGTCTCCCAGTGGGTGATGTCCTTCTTGATCCGGTCGACCCACCAGCGCTGTGTCGCGTCCGCGTTCTCGTTCCAGTCGGCCGGGTCGTCCGCGTCCCACCAGTCGACGTCCTCGCGGGTGGTGCCCGCCGGGGCCTTCCACCAGCCCTCGACCGCGCCGCCCGCCCGCAGGTAGTCCTTCACGTCCGGGGCGTTGCCGCCGCCGATGTTGTAGCGGGCGATGTTCAGGGCCAGCCCTTCGTCGCCGAAGAGGAGCCGGTACAGCTTCTCGCGTATCGCGGGCGGGTAGTCGCCGGTGGCGTTGGCGAACCAGACCAGGCTGGTGCCCCAGCCCTCGAACCTCTCCCCGGCGTAGGAGGGGTCCGGCCGGACGGTGACCGCGGCGGCGGCGCGGTCGGCCGCCGGTCCGGCGTGGGCGGCCGGCAGGGTCGTCGTGGCCAGGATGGTTCCGGTCGCCACGGCGGTGACGCCGATGGCCCCGAGGAGCCTCCTCTTGCGGGTGCGGTGTGCCATCTCGCGTACTCCACTCTTCTGCGTGCCGCGCGTCCTGGCGGACACAGAGATCGGGGCCCAGGTGGTGCGACTGGTCCGGTTTCGACACCTTCTAGTACGGTTCGGGCTCGGCGATGTTTACGTAAACATGCGCTGGCGGGATGTCTACACTGTCCGAATCTCAGGGGTCAAGGAGTCGTTCCGGACCGGACCGGACCGGCCGGGCCGGGCGGCCGGCGGGGGAAGCGAGGGGCGGGTGGGCGCGGTGGACGGCGAGAGCGGCTCGAAGGGCACGGGCCGGACCGGGAGACGTGCGGCCCGGCCCCGCCAGGGTGCCTCCATGGCCGACGTGGCGCAGCTCGCCGGGGTCTCCTCCCAGACGGTCTCCCGTGTCTCGAACGGCTTCGCCGGGGTCACCGAGGACACCCGGCGCCAGGTGCTGGCCGCCATGCGGGAACTGGGCTACCGGCCCAACAGCGCCGCCCGGGCCCTGCGCCGCGGCGAGTTCCGCACCCTCGGGGTGATCACCTTCTCCCTCTCCACCCTGGGCAACATCCGCACCCTGGAGGCCATCGCCACCGCGGCGGCCGGGCACGGCTACGCCGTCACGCTGCTGCCCGTGGCCGTCCCCACCCAGGACGAGGTGAACGGCGCGTTCTCCCGGCTGGGCGAACTGGCCGTGGACGCGGTGATCGTCATCATGGAGACCCACCTGCTCGACGCGGCCACGGTCTCCCTGCCGCCGGGGGTGCAGGTCGTCGTGGCCGACTCGGACGCGGGCGACCGCTACACCGTCGTCGACACCGACCAGGCGGGCGGCGCCCGGGAGGCCGTACGGCATCTGCTCGGCCTCGGCCACGAGACGGTGTGGCACCTGGCGGGCCCGGAGGACTCCTTCGCCGCGCAGCGCCGCGCCAACGCCTGGCGGGCCACGCTCACCGAGGCGGGCCGCGCGGTGCCGCCCCCGGTGCGCGGCGACTGGTCGGCGGAGTCCGGCTACCGTGCGGGCCTGCTGCTCGCCGGCGAGCCCGGCTGCACGGCCGTGTTCGCCGCCAACGACCAGATGGCCCTGGGCCTGCTGCGCGCCCTGCACGAGCGGGGGCGCCGCGTCCCCGACGACGTCAGCGTCGTCGGCTTCGACGACCTCCCCGAGTCCGCGTCCTTCCTGCCGCCCCTGACGACCATCCACCAGGACTTCGCCGAGGTGGGGCGGCTGTGCGTGGAGGGGGTGCTGAGCAAGATGCGGCAGGGCGGCGGCCCGGCCGCCGGAGCCGCCGGAGCCGCCGGAGCCGCCGGGGGCGGACACGGGACCACGCTGGTGCCCACGCGGCTGGTGGTGCGCGAGAGCACGGCACGCAGGGCGCGTTGAGGCGGCCTGCCGCCGCTCGTCCCTGACGGACCGCGACCACCGCGAAGCAGCCCGCGCTGAGCCACCCGCGACCGAGCCGCCCGCGACGATCGCGCGGGCGGCTTCGAAGGAGGCGGCGGGGAAGGCCCGTCGGTGGTCAGCGGCGGCGGGCCCGGGGCGGCCTGCCGCGGCGGCCGCTCGGGGCGGACCCCGTGCGGGCGGGGCGGTTCTCGGCGGGCGGCGGCGTCAGGACGACGGGCACGCCCGAGGGCTCCTGCGCACCCGTGATGCGGCTCAGCTCCGCCTCCTCCGGGCCCACCCGGGTGATCCGCGGGGTGATGCCGGCGTCGGCCATCAGCCGGGACATCTCGCGCCGCTGGTGCGGCAGGACCAGCGTGACGACGGTCCCGGACTCACCGGCACGCGCGGTACGGCCGCCCCGGTGCAGGTAGTCCTTGTGGTCGGCCGGCGGGTCCACGTTGACGACCAGGTCGAGGTTGTCCACGTGGATGCCGCGGGCGGCGACGTTGGTGGCCACCAGGACCGTGACGTCGCCGTCCTTGAACCGGGCCAGGGTCCGGGTGCGCTGGGACTGTGACTTGCCGCCGTGCAGGGCCATCGCCCGTACCCCGACCGCCAGCAGCTTCTTCGCCAGCCGGTCGGCGGCGTGCTTGGTGTCCAGGAACATGATCACGCGTCCGTCGCGGGCCGCGATACGGGTCGTGGTGGCGTGCTTGTCGTCGTCGTCGACGTGCAGCAGGTGGTGGTCCATCGTGGTGACCGCGCCGGCGGACGGGTCGACCGAGTGCACCACCGGGTCGTGCAGGTACGCCCGCACCAGCCGGTCCACGTTGCGGTCCAGGGTGGCGGAGAACAGCATCCGCTGGCCCCCGGGGCGCACCTGGTCGAGCAGGGCGGTCACCTGCGGCATGAAGCCCATGTCGGTCATCTGGTCGGCCTCGTCGAGCACCGTGATGCCGACCTGGTCCAGGCGGCAGTCGCCGCGGTCCAGGAGGTCCTTGAGCCGGCCGGGCGTCGCGACGACGACCTCGGCACCGGCGCGCAGGGCGTTCGCCTGGCGGCCGATCGGCAGCCCGCCGACCACCGTCGCGAGCCGTAGCCGCAGCGCCTTGGCGAACGGGGTGAGGGCGTCGGTGACCTGCTGGGCCAGTTCCCGCGTGGGCACCAGGACCAGCGCCAGGGGCTGCCGGGCCTCGGCCCGCTGCCCGTCGACGCGGGCCAGCAGGGCCAGACCGAAGGCCAGGGTCTTGCCCGAGCCGGTGCGGCCGCGGCCCAGGACGTCCCGGCCGGCCAGCGAGTTCGGCAGGGTCGCCGCCTGGATCGGGAAGGGGTCGGTCAGGCCCTCGGCGCGCAGTGCGGCCAGCAGCCGCGGCGGCAGGTCGAGATCGGCGAACGCCTCGACGGCGGGCAGGGCCGGGGTGAGCGTGGCGGGCGGTGCGAACTCCCGGGCGGGGGCAGGGCGGCGGCCGCCGTGGCCGCCGTTCGCCGAGCGGGCGGCGGGGGTCTGGCCTGCGGCCTTGCGGGTCCGGAACCCGCTGTTGCGGGAGCGGGGGGAGCCGTTGCTCCTGCGAGCCGTGCGGTCCATGGGGAACCTTCCTCGATGCGGCACGTATCGGGGAATGCGCGACGGCGCCGGAGAGCCGCAGGATTCGCAAGAGCGAGCCGGAATGAGTGGAAACGAGCCGAGGCCCGCACCGCGAGGGGTGCGGGCCCCGGTCAGGGCAAGACGCGTCGGCGTCAGGCGGGAACGATGTTCTCGGCCTGCGGGCCCTTCTGGCCCTGCGTGACGTCGAAGGTCACCTTCTGGCCTTCCTGGAGCTCACGGAAGCCGGAGGTGGCGATGTTCGAGTAGTGGGCGAACACGTCGGGACCGCCGCCCTCCTGCTCGATGAAGCCGAAGCCCTTTTCCGAGTTGAACCACTTCACGGTGCCGGTAGCCATATGAATCTCCCTTGAGGGGCAGTACTCAGGGCCCGCACCTTGCGGACCCGTAGTCGCCGAAATGATCACCCTGTGGAGAGATCCGAAAATCTCGGAAACAAAAAAGAGTGCTCGTGTCGACAAAAGGTCGATAGAGCACTCGAAGTCTCTGGGAACCAAAACTGCAACAACAACGACGGTAGCACAGCAGGCGGAGGAAGGCCCGGAAAATCTCGTACCCGAGGCTGACCCGGGTGCCGGTCCTACTGCGTGGCGAGTACCCCGGATTGTCGGCAGCCGCATGACGACGGCAGGGCCCCCGGGCGGAGAGGCTGGGCGGACGATCGACACCAGATGTGGAGACCTCCTGCCGTGGCAACTTTCCTGTACCGAGTGGGCCGTCTGGCCTTCAGGCGACGCTGGTACGTCGCCCTGGTCTGGGCGGCCGTCCTGGCCGCCGTGGGGCTGGGCGCCCTCCGGGCGCCGGGCGCCGTCGACGAGGAGTTCTCGATGCCCGGCATCGAGTCCCAGAAGGCGTTCGACCTGATGGAGGAGCGCTTCCCCGGGGCCACCGCCGACAGCGCGACCGCCCGGGTCGTGTTCATCGCGCCGGGCGGCGAGAAGGTCACCGCGGCCGGGAACAAGGAGGCGATAGAGAAGGCCGTCGGCGCCCTGGGCGACGGGACGCAGGTCGCGGGCGCCGTCGACCCGTTCCGGGCGAAGACGGTCAGCGGTGACGGCTCCACCGCCTTCGCGACGGTCACCTACGAGGTCGGCGCGGCCGACCTCACCGACGCCAGCCGTGCCCATCTGGAGCGGACGATCGACCAGGCCCGGGAGTCCGGCCTGACCGTGGAGGCCGGCGGCACCGCGTTCGCCGAGGAGGGCGGGCCGGGCGGCGCGGCCGAGGTGATCGGCGTCGCGATCGCCGCCGTCGTGCTGCTCGTCACCTTCGGCTCCCTGGCCGCCGCCGGGCTGCCCCTGCTCACGGCCGTCATCGGGGTCGGCGTGAGCATGGCGACGATCCTCGCCCTGTCCAGCGCCCTCGGCCTGTCCACCACCACCGGCACCCTGGCGATGATGCTGGGCCTGGCCGTCGGCATCGACTACGCCCTGTTCGTCGTCTCCCGCTACCGCGAGGAGCGCGCCAAGGGGCACACGCCGCAGGAGGCCACCGGGCTCGCCGTGGGCACCGCCGGCTCGGCGGTCGTCTTCGCCGGGCTCACCGTCGTCATCGCGCTGGCCGGGCTCGCCGTCGTCGGCATCCCGATGCTCACCAAGATGGGACTGGCCGCGGCGGGCGCGGTCGTCGTCGGCGTGCTGATCGCGCTGACCCTCGTCCCGGCGTTCCTCGGCTTCTGGCCGAACGCCGTGCTGACCCGCAGGTCCCGCAAGAGCGGTCGCGTCGAGGGCAGCAGCGAGACCAACGGCGGCACCCGCTGGGCCCGCTACGTCCTGCGCCGCCCCCTGCCCGTGCTGCTCCTGGGCGTGCTGGGCCTGGGCGCCCTGGCCGTGCCCGTGACCGGTCTGCAGCTGGGCATGCCCGGCGACGAGGCCAAGCCGACCTCCACCACCGAACGCCGGGCCTACGACGCGCTCGCCGAGGGCTTCGGGCCGGGCTTCAACGGGCCGCTGACCATCGTCGTGGACGCCAAGGGCGCCGCCGACCCGAAGGCCGCAGCCGCCACGGTCGCCGAGGAGATCGGCGCCACGAAGGGCGTGGTGTCGGTCTCCCCGGCCCGGTTCAACGACGCCGGCGACACCGCCGTCTTCTCGGCCGTGCCGTCCACGGCGCCGACCGACCGGAAGACCGAGGACCTGGTGACGACCATCCGGGACGAGCGGCCCGGCGTCGAGTCGGACACCGGAGCGAGCTACGAGGTCACCGGCACCACCGCCATGAACATCGACATCGCGCAGAAGGTGCAGGCGGCTCTGGTCCCGTACCTGATCGTGGTGGTCGGCCTGGCGGTGGTGCTGCTGCTGGTGGTCTTCCGGTCGGTGCTCGTCCCGCTGAAGGCGGCCCTGGGCTTCCTGCTGTCGGTGCTGGCCTCGCTCGGCGCGGTCGTGGTGGTCTTCCAGCAGGGCCACGGCGCGGAGCTCCTCGGCGTGGAGCAGACCGGCCCGATCATGAGCCTGATGCCGATCTTCCTGGTGGGCATCGTCTTCGGCCTGGCGATGGACTACGAGGTGTTCCTCGTCTCCCGGATGCGGGAGGCGCACGTCCACGGCGAGACGCCCGAGCGGGCGATCACGTCCGGCTTCCGGCACAGCGCCCGGGTGGTCGTGGCCGCCGCGCTGATCATGATCGCGGTGTTCGCCGGGTTCATCGGCGAGAGCGACTCCATGATCAAGATGATCGGCTTCGGACTGGCCACCGCCGTCCTGTTCGACGCGTTCGTCGTCCGGATGGCGATCGTGCCGGCCGTCCTCGCCCTGCTCGGCGAGCGGGCCTGGTGGCTGCCCAAGTGGCTGGACCGGCTGCTGCCCCGCGTCGACGTGGAGGGCGAGGCCCTGACCCGGCCGGCCGCCGGACCCGCCCGGGACAGCGCCCCCGAGCCGGAACCGGCGCGCATCTGAGGAAGGCCCGTCCCCGGGGCCGCCCGTGGCGAACGACACGGGCGGCCCCAGGGGCGTCCCCACCCGGCATCGACCACGATGGTGGCAGCCCACCGACCGGAGAGCCCATGACCACCAGCCCGGAGCGGCGCTACGCGGACCGCCTGGAGGAGTTCGCCCACCGCCGCCCCCTCCTCGTCGACCTGGCGACGGCCCTGGCGCTGATGGCCTGCGCGACGTACGGCACCTCCCTGTCCCTGCCCAGCGCGACCTCACCGGCCCAGGACAAGACCGGAGTGGTCTGCATGGGCGTGGGCTGCCTCCTGCTGCTCAAGCACCGCGCCTATCCGCGCACCGTCGTCCTGGTCAACACGGCCTGCACGGTCGCGGCGGTCACGAAGGGCTATCTGCTCACCCCCCTGCTGCTGGCGCCCATCATGGCGGCGCTGTACTGGCTGGCCACCCACACCGACCCGAAGACCACCCGGGTGTACGGCCTGGTCACCATGGTGGCGGTGACCGGGGCGGCCGTGTTCGCCGACTCCATGGACCACCTGTCGCTGCTGCTGCGGACGATCGGCCCCTTCTTCTGGCTGCTGCTGCCCCTCGCCGCGGGCAACATGACGCGGATGCGGCGCGCCTATCTGCACGCCGTGCAGGCCCGGGCCGAGCACGCCGAGCGGACCCGGGAGGAGGAGGCCCGCATGCGCGTCACGGAGGAGCGCATGCGCATCGCCCGGGAGCTGCACGACGTGGTGGCCCACCACATGGCGCTGGCCAACGCCCAGGCCGGCACCGCCGCCCACCTGGCCCTCACCAGCCCCGAGCAGAGCCGGAAGATCCTCAACGACCTGACCGGCACCACCTCCGCCGCCCTGCGGGAGCTGAAGGCCGCGCTCGGGCTGCTGCGCCGGCACGACGACGCCGACGGCACGGGCACGCTGGAGCCGTCGCCCGGGCTGGCCCGGCTGCCCGAGCTGGTCGCGGCCTGCGAGTCGGCCGGTCTGGACGTCGCCGTCAGCACGGAGGGGGAGCCGCAGCCGCTGTCGCCCGGCGTCGACCTCACCGCGTACCGGATCGTGCAGGAGGCCCTCACCAACGTCAGCAAGCACGCCGCCGCCGAGACCGCGCACGTCCTGCTCTCCTACACGGACTCCCGGCTGCTGATCACCGTCACCAATGACGGCCCCAGCAGACCGGCGGCCGGCCAGGGCCGCGGTTTCGGCGTCATGGGCATGCGCGAACGGGCCCGCTCCATCGGCGGCGACCTGTGCGCCGGTCCCCGTCCCCAGGGCGGCTTCGAGGTGGCCACCGCGCTGCCGCTGCAGCCCGCGGACCACCTCCCGGAAGGAACCGGCGCATGACGGTCAGGGTGCTGCTCGCCGACGACCAGGCCCTGCTGCGGGCCACCTTCCGCATCCTCATCGACTCCTGCGCGGACATGGAGGTCGTCGCCGAGGCCTCGGACGGCAAGGAGGCGGTGGAGCTGGCCCGCGCCCACCGCCCGGACATCGTGCTGATGGACATCCGGATGCCCGGCACCGACGGCCTGACCGCCACCTCCACGCTGTGCGCGGACCCGGAGCTGTCCGCCACCCGCGTGCTGATCCTGACCACGTTCGAGACCGAGGACTACGTCGCCCAGGCCCTGCGCGCCGGGGCCAGCGGCTTCCTCGGCAAGGACGTCACCGCCGACACCCTGCTGGCCGGGCTGCGCACGGTGGCCTCCGGTGAGGCGCTGCTGTCACCGGGCGCCACCCGCTCCCTCATCACGCGTTTCCTCATGGCGCCGGCCCCCGGCACCGATCTCGCGCCGCCGGAGCGCCTGGCCGACCTCACCGTCCGCGAGCGCGAGGTGATGGCCCTGGCGGCGGAGGGCCGCTCCAACACCGAGATCGCCGACGACCTGGTGCTCAGCCCGCTGACCGTGCGCACCCACATCCACCGGGCCATGACCAAGCTCGGCGCCCGTGACCGGGCCCAGCTCGTCGTCATCGCCTACCAGTCGGGGCTGGTCCGCGCGACGCCCCCGGCGTGAGGGGGCGTCACGGCCTGCCGTAGGCGGCCACCATGAGGTGCTGCGCCACCCGGTTCATGTCCCGGCCCTTGGCGTCGGTGGAGTTGACGCTGTAGACGAGGGTGCGCGAGCCGTCGCGGGTGGAGGCGAGAGCCGCGTTGTAGCCCCAGCGCCCGCCCGTCTTGCCCCACACCTCGCGCCCGCCCAGCACCTTCATGGACAGGCCGGCGGAGTGCGCGGCCGGTTCGCCGCTGCCCAGGTCGCTCACCCGGGGCAGGGTGAACATCTCCTCCAGCAGCGGCCCGTGCACGACCTCGCCCCGGAACAGGGCGCGGGTGAACCGTTCGAGGTCCTTCGTGCTGGAGACGAGGTCGCCGGCCGCCCAGCCGTCCGTGCTCGTCCACACGGACACGTCGCGCAGCCCCGTCGTCCCGTCGTCCAGCCGCATCCGCTGGTAGCCGTGGTTGTGCGGGCCGGTGATGCGCGGATCGGTGCCCGGGGAGTACGTGTCGCGCAGCCCCAGCGGGCGGAGCACCCGGCGGGCGAGCTGGTGCTCGTAGGTGTCGCCGGTGACGCGTTCGACGATCAGACCGGCGACGGTGTAGCCGATGTTGAGGTAGTGCTGCCGCTCGCCCGGCGCGAACTCCGGCCGCTTCGCGGTCGCCGAGCGGACCATCTCGCGGGGGTCGTGGACCTCCAGGCGGCGGGCGTACCACTCCTCGACGGTGGTGCCGGGGACGTCGGCCGCCGGGATGCCGTGCGTGTGGTTCAGCAGCTGGCGGACGGTGACGCCCGCGTACGACACCGGGATCAGCTCCGGAAGGTAGGAGCGGGCGGTGCGGTCGAGGTCCAGCCGGCCCTCGGCGGCCAGCTGCAGGGCGAGGGTCGCCGTGAAGACCTTGGTCACCGACCCAGCGCGGAACCGGGCCCGGGGATCGGCCGGGCGGCCGGTGCGCAGGTCGTGCACGCCGGAACTGCCGTGCCAGACGCCCTCCTTGCCCCCGACCCGCACGAGGGCGGCGGTCGCGTCGGCGTCGGGGAGCCCGGCGAGGGCGGCCTCCAGGGCGGCGTGCGGGGACCGCGCGGCGGCCGCGGCGGGCGCGGCGTGGGCGGTGGCCGGCAGGACGGAAGGTCCCGCCGCCACGCCCACGGCGAGGACGGCGGCCAGCAGTGCGGTACGGGGTCTCATGGGTCAACTCCGGTGTGAGGGGCCGTGGTCGGGAACGGCTCCATCCTCCGCGGGGGCGGCGCGCGGCGGATCGCCCGAGCGAGCGGTTCCGGCGCCCCGGCACCTCACCGGCGCGGGGGAGGAACCGGCCGTTCCGGCTCCCCCGGGCGGGGCTCCCCGGCCGCGACCAGGCCCGTCTCGTAGGCGCAGATCACGGCGTGGATCCGGTCCCGCAGCCCCAGTTTCGCCAGCACGTTGCCCACGTGCGTCTTCACGGTGTGGTCGCTGACCACCAGCTCGGCGGCGATCTCGGCGTTGGACAGGCCGCGCGCGAGCAGCAGCAGCGTCTGGCGTTCGCGGGCGGTCAGCACGTCCAGCCGGGGGTCGGGCCCGCGCAGCCGGGCGGCGGTGGGCCGGGTGTACTGCTCCACCAGGCGCCGGGCGACGGTCGGCGCGAGCAGCGCGTCGCCCCGGGCCACGACCCGCACCGCGTGCACGAGGTCGTCGCGCCGGACGTCCTTCAGCAGGAACCCGCCGGCGCCCGCGTGCAGCGCCTCGTACACGTACGCGTCGGAGTCGAAGGTCGTGAGCATCACCGTCCGGCAGCCGCCGGCCGCGCTGATC
Source organism: Streptomyces sp. DT190 (assembly GCF_049846985.1). Taxonomy (NCBI): domain Bacteria; kingdom Bacillati; phylum Actinomycetota; class Actinomycetes; order Kitasatosporales; family Streptomycetaceae; genus Streptomyces; species Streptomyces sp. DT190. Next base: position 405,560 of record NZ_JBNCNM010000002.1, read on the forward strand.
GCCCGGCAGGCCTCGATGCCGTCCATGCGCGGCATCCGGATGTCGAGCAGCGCCACGTCCGGGGCGTGCCGCCGCACCGCCTCGACGGCCTCGGCCCCGTCGGCGGCCTCCGCGACGACCTCGATGTCCGGCTGCACGTCCAGGATCAGGGCGAAGCCGCTGCGCACCAGCTCCTGGTCGTCGGCCACGACCACCCGGATGGTCACCGCACCGCCTCCCGGGCGGCCGGGGCGGGGGCGAGGGGCAGGCGCACGCGCACCCCGAAGCCCCGGCCGTCCGGGCCCGCCCCGGCGGTCGCGGTGCCGCCGTGCGCCGCGGCCCGCTCCCGCATCCCGACCAGCCCGTGCCCGCCCGCGCGGCCCGGACCGGGCCGCGGCCCGCGCCCGTCGTCCGTCACCCGGATGTCCAACTCCTCGGCCTCCCAGTGCAGTTCCACCGTCACGGTACGGGCGCCGGCGTGCCGGACGGTGTTGGTCAGGGCTTCCTGGACGATCCGGTACACGGTGGCCCCGACCCCGTCCGGGACCGGGCGGACGCGGCCCGCGCTGCGGTGGCCGACCTCCAGGCCGCTGCCCCGCACCCGGTCCAGGAGGGCGGGCAGTTCGGCGAGGCCGGGCTGCGGGGCACGCGAGGGGCCGCCGGGTTCGTCCCCGTCCCGCAGCACGCCCAGCATCCGGCGCAGCTGGGCCATGGCGTCCCGCCCGGTCGCGGAGATGGCGTCGAAGGCGGCCTCGGCCCGCTCGGGCGCGGCCCGCACCGCCACGGGTCCGGCCTCCGCCTGCACGATCATCAGGCTCACCGCGTGGGACAGGATGTCGTGCATCTCGCGGGCGATCCGGGCCCGTTCCCGGGCGGCGGCCCGCTCGGCCTCCACGCGCTGCGCGCGCTGCCGGGCGTCGGTGAGGCGCCCGAAGACGTAGGCGGCGGCGAACACGAAGCAGGAGAAGGTCAGTTCGCGAGCGGACCGGGTGTTGAGCCACACCCCGGCCGGCACGGCGACGAGCAGCACGAGCCCGGTCAGCAGCCGCCGCGGCGCGGGCGACAGGGCGGCGATGGTGTACACGGCCACCAGGCCGGTGTACGGCAGGGGCTGTCCGGGCCCGTCGAGGGTCAGCCGGTACAGCGCGTTCGCGGCCAGCACCGCGAACAGCACGGTCAGCGGGGCGCGCCGCCGCCAGACCAGGGGCACGACGGTGAGCGTGCTCAGCCCGTACGCCCCCCAGGTCGCCGGCGGCAGGGCGGGATCGCGCGGCACCAGGAACGGCATCGTCATGGCGCCCTGCACGAGCAGGGCGATCCCCAGATCGGTCGGCAGCGGCCTGGCCGCGGCCAGTTCCCGCGCCCGGCCCCACCCGTCGCTCAGCCTCCCGCGCATGCCGCGTAAGCCGCGTATGCCGCCGACGGCCCCTGTGCCGCGTGTCCCCGTCACCCCGTACGCCCCCGTCCCGTGCCGGCTGCCGGACACGGTAACGGGGCGGGGCGCCGCCGCGGGCGGACGGCCCGGCGTCACCACGCGGCCGGAGCGGCTCCGCCCCCGACGCGCGTCCCCGTACCGGGTGGCGCACGCCCTGCGCGCCTGGGCCCTGGCGGACCCCCAGCGGTACTTCCTCGTCTTCGGCACGCCGGTGCCGGGCTACCACGCGCCCGACGACATCACCGCGATCGCCTCCGAGACCATGGCGACCCTCCTGGACGCCTGCGCCGAGCTGCCTCCGGACGGCGCGGCGACCCCCTGTCCCTGGAACTGGCCGGCCACTTCACCGGCATGGGCTTCGACCCGGCGCGCCTCTTCGCCGCCGAACTCGACGCCCTGACGGGGCAGTCGAGGACCGCCTGATCCCGTCCCGGCAGAACGCGTTTGCGAAGATCGCCTGTTGGTGTGCGCTAAACTCCTTTACCGGGCTCTTACGCTCTGTTGAGCGTGTCCACGCTCGGTCGCAGGTCGGTATTCGCCCGGTATCGGGCCGCATGCAGGGGGGCGTGACATGGGTCGAGTGGTGTGCGTACGCGTCCACAACGCCGCCCGTGACGGCGTCCCTGATACCGGCCGCACCGCCGTCTGAGCGGTCCTCTCCCGCTGCTGCGGCGGGCACCCCGAGGCCGACACCGGCCGGGCCGGCCGGGCCGGTGAACCGCGACACCGCGAGGTGATCCCGGGACCACCGCGAGACCGGGCGTCATCGCGTGACCGGGTGTCACCGCGCGACGGGGTGACACCGCGTCACCGGGTGTCACCGCGTGACCGGGCGGCGCGTGCCATCCGGCCCCGCGTCCGACGGCCCCGCCCGAGCGCGACGGCCCCCCGGAACCGCCGAGGCGACCCGCAGCCGTCCTGACGCATCCGCCGCTCCGCCGCGTTCCCCGGGCGGCCCTCGGCCGCGACACCGCGCATCACCCCACCGCCCGTCCCGGCCGGTGACCGGCCCGACCGGCCCGGCGGAACCGACCGCTCACCGCCCACCCGCCCGCACCCGCACGCCACCACGCCCGGCGCACCCCGCGCCCGGCCGCCGGCACCCGCCACGGCACAGACGCCACAGACCCGACACCGGAGGTCAGACGCCCGTGCACGACACCACCGCCATGCTCATAGAACTCGGCGCGATCATCCTCGCGCTGGGGCTGCTGGGACGCCTCGCCGGACGGGTCGGCTTCTCGCCCATACCCCTCTACCTGCTCGCCGGGCTCGCCTTCGGCCAGGGCGGCATCCTGCCGCTGCGGGCCAGCGAGGACTTCGTCGCCACCGGCGCCGAGATCGGCGTCATCCTCCTGCTGCTCCTGCTCGGCCTCGAGTACAGCGCCTCCGAACTCGTCACCACCCTCAAGACCCAGTACCCCTCCGGGGCCGTGGACCTCGTCCTCAACGCCCTGCCGGGGGCCGCGATGGCGCTGCTGCTCGGCTGGGGACCGGTGGCCGCCGTCGCCCTGGCCGGCGTCACCTGGATCTCCTCGTCCGGCGTCATCGCCAAGGTGCTGGGCGATCTGCGCCGGCTCGGCAACCGCGAGACACCCGTCGTGCTCGGCGTGCTGGTCCTGGAGGACCTGGCCATGGCGGTCTACCTGCCGATCCTCACCGCCCTGCTGGCCGGGGTGAGCCTGGCCGGCGGCGCGCTCACCCTGCTGATCTCCCTCGGCACCGTGGGCGCGGTTCTGTACGTGGCGCTGCGGCACGGCCGCCTGGTCAGCCGCGCGGTCTCCTCGGACAGCGCCGAGATGCTGCTGCTGGCCGTCCTCGGGCTGACCCTCCTGGTGGCCGGGGTCGCCCAGCAGTTGCAGGTCTCCGCCGCCGTGGGCGCGTTCCTGGTCGGGATCGCGCTGTCCGGCGAGGTCGCCGAGGGGGCCAGCAGCCTCCTCACGCCGCTGCGGGACCTGTTCGCCGCCGTGTTCTTCGTCTTCTTCGGGCTGCACACGGATCCGGCCGACATCCCGCCCGTGCTGGTGCCCGCGCTCGCCCTCGCCGCCGTCACCACGCTCACGAAGGTCGCCACCGGGTACTGGGCCGCCCGCCGCGCCGGGATCTCGCCCCGGGGCCGCTGGCGCGCGGGCGGCACCCTGGTCGCGCGGGGCGAGTTCTCCATCGTCATCGCCGGGCTCGCCGTCGGCGCCGAACCCCGGGTCGGCCCGCTGGCCACCGCCTACGTGCTGATCCTGGTCGTCGTCGGCCCGCTCGCCGCCCGCTGGACCGAGCCCCTCGCCCGGCGCCTGGACCGCCGCACCGCCTCCGCACCCGCTGCGGAGAGCCTCAAGAGCCCGGCTTCGGCGGGGAGTTGAGCAACGGGGACACCGCGTGCCGGGAACGGCTCGATGACGCCCGGGCAAAGTGGCCATATCCCCCGACCGCGCCCGGCGGACCTGACAGGGGGGCACAATTTCTGTCCAGGAGAGCGGAAGGAACCGCCGGCATGATCGAGTGGATGCCCCTGAGGACCGGCATCAGGCCCGTCCCGCAGCCCCTGGCGACGCCGTTGGTCTGGGCCGGGGCCTTCGGCGGCGCGCTGGTGCTCGTGGCGCTCGTCAACAGCGTGGCCGGGCCCGGCCGGCCCGAACTGGTGCTGGCCGCGCTGTCGTTGCTCGCCGCCGTGCTGGGGCTGTGCGCCCGCTTCACGGCGGCCCCCGGCACGGCCGTGCTGTGCTGGCTGTTCCTCAACGCCTTCGGCATCCCGCCCATGGGCACCCTCAGCTGGGCCGGCCACCGCGACACCACCTGGCTCGCCTGCCTGCTCACCGCCGCCTTCGTCGGCACGGCCCTGGCCCGCGTCGCCCACGCCCGCGCCGCCTACCGCCGCCTCGGCCCGGGCGGCGCCGGGCCCGGAGACCGAGGGCGTTAGGATCCGGGCCATGCCCCTGACCGCGGACGACGTGGACCGGTTCGAAGCCTTCAGGCCCCGCCTGGAAGCCATGGCGTACCGGCTCCTCGGTTCGGCGAGCGAGGCCGAGGACGTCGTGCAGGAGACGTTCCTGCGGTGGCAGGCCGCCGACGTCGAGCGCGTCGAGGTGCCCGAGGCGTGGCTGACGAAGGTGCTCACCCACCTGTGCCTCAACCAGCTCACCTCCGCCCGGGCCCGCCGTGAGACCTACGTGGGCCAGTGGCTCCCCGAGCCGCTCCTGGCCGGCGACCCGATGCTCGGCCCCGCCGACACCGCCGAACAGCGCGAGTCGGTCTCGTACGCCGTGCTCACGCTGCTGGAGCGCCTGACGCCCAACGAGCGGGCCGTCTACGTGCTGCGGGAGGCCTTCGGCTACACGCACCGGGAGATCGCCGGGATCCTCGACGTCACCGAGGCCGCCAGCCAGCAGATCCTCCACCGCGCCAAGCGGCACGTCGCCGCAGGCAAGGCCCGCGCGGAGGTCGACGAGGCCACCGCGCGGCGGGTCGTCGACGAGTTCCTCGCCGCCGCCACCAGCGGCCGGACCGAACCGCTCGTGCGGCTGCTCACCGAGGACGCCGTGGCGGTCGGCGACGGCGGTGGCAAGGTCCCGGCCCGTGCCCGTGCGTTCGAGGGCGCGCTCGCCGTCGCGAAGTTCCTGCGCGGCATGTTCAAGCCGGGCAAGGCCCAGCGCGCCCTGGCCGGGGGTTCCGTCGACGTCCACGCGACCACGGTCAACGGCGGCCCCGCCCTCCTCGCGGTCGTCGACGGCCGGGTCTTCGGCGTCATCAGCCTGGAGATCACCGCCGACGGCATCGCCGCGTTCCGCAGCCAGGTCAACCCCGACAAGCTGGAGCGCGCGACGCGGCAGTGGGCGGCCGCCGAGCACGGCGACCCCCTGGTGACGATCTTCTGACCCCGCGCCCACGGTGATGTGAGCTGCTTCACATCGCATTCCTGTCAGGAAACGGCGGACCACCCGGTTCAAGGGGTGAATCCGCAGACGACAGGAGCCAGGAAATGCAGCACCGCATCATCGTCCTCGGCGCCGGATACACCGGCGCCGTCGCCGCCGGCCGTCTCGCCCGGCGGCTGCACCGCGACGACGTCGCCATCACCCTCGTCAACGCCGAGCCCGACTTCGTCGAGCGCGTCCGGATGCACCAGCTCGCCGTCGGCCAGGACCTGACGCCCCGGCCGCTGGGCGAGATGCTCCGGGGCACCGGCGTCGCCCTGAAGCTCGCGAAGGTCACCGCCGTCGACGTCGACCGCAAGACCGTCACCGTGACCTCCGCGCAGGGACCCGCGGGGCCGGGGCGCGAGGAGCCGGGGCGGGGGGAGCCGGGGCGGGAGGGGCCGGAGTACGAGGAGCTGGCGTACGACACCCTCGTGTACGCGCTCGGCAGCGGCTGGAACGCCCAGGACGTGCCCGGCGTCGCCGAGCACGCCCACGAGATCGCCGGCCGCCCCGGGGCGCTCCGGCTGCGCGAGCGCCTGGCCGGCCTGGCCGCCGGGCAGCCCGTCGTCGTGGTCGGCGGCGGCCTCACCGGCCTGGAGGCCGCGACCGAGATCGCGGAGGCCCGCCCGGACCTCGACGTCGCCCTCGCCGCCGGCGGCGGTCTCGGCGACTGGCTCTCGCCGCGGGGCCGCCGGCACCTGCGCAAGGTGATCGACCGGCTCGGCATCACCGTGCACGAGCACGCCACGGTCACCGCCGTCGCGGCCGACCACGTCACCACCGCCGGCGGCGGCACCCTCCCGGCCGCGGTCACCGTGTGGACCACGGGCTTCGCCGTCCACCCCATCGCCCGGGCCACCGCCCTGGAGGTCACCGGCACGGGCCGGATCGTGGTCGACCGGACCATGCGCTCGGTCTCGCACCCGGACGTGTACGCCGTCGGCGACGCGGCCCTCGCGACGGGCCCCGGCGGCAAGCCGCTGCGCATGTCGTGCGCCTCGGGCGTGCCGATGGCCTGGCAGGCCGCGGACGCCGTCGCGGCCCGGCTGACCGGCGGGAAGCTCCCGAACGTGTCCATCAGGTACTTCAACCAGTGCATCTCGCTGGGACGCGGGGAAGGCCTGATCCAGTACGTCACCGCCGACGACCGCGCCGTCGACGCGGCCCTGACCGGCCGGTTCGCCGCCCTGTACAAGGAACTGGTCTGCAAGGGCGCTGCCTGGGGCGTCGCCCATCCGGTCCTCGGGCCGGCCCGCCGCCGGCGCGTCGTGGCCGGAGCGGTTACGGCGGACCCCTCGGTCGAGGCGGCGGCCTGACGGGCGGGACGGACCGGGCCCGGGGCGGGTGCCCTGGGCCCGGCCGCCGTTTCAGCCGCCGTTCAGCCGCCGGTCAGAGCCGGTCGAGGATGCCCTGGAGCTGCTCGACCTCGGCGGACTGGCCCTTGACGATGGCCGCGGCCGTCTTGAGGGCGTCGGCGTTCTCGCCGTCGCGCCGCTCGTCCTCGGCCATGGTGATCGCGCCCTCGTGGTGGTCGATCATCATCCGGGCGAAGGCCCTGTCGAACTCCTCGCCCTTCATGGCCTCGAGCCGGCTCAGGTCGGCGGCGCTCATCATGCCGTCGCCGCCGTGACCACCGCCGTGACCGCCGCCGTGGTCCGTGCCGGGCGCCGACGGGGCGGTGGTGGGCTTGTTCCAGGCCGTGAGCCAGCCCTTCATCGTCTTGATCTCAGGCTCCTGGGCCCGCTCGATCTTCCGGGCGAGGTCCTTGATCTCGCCGTCGGAGGCCCGGCCGTCGGCCAGCCGGGACATCTCCAGGGCCTGCTCGTGGTGCGGGATCATCATCTGCGCGAACATCACGTCGGCGTCGTTGAAGCCACCGGCGGGGGCGCTGGAGGCGGCGCCCGCCCCGGCGCCGGCCGTGGCCGACGGGCCGGTGCCGGCGTGGTGCGTTCCGCTCGTGTCGTCGCCGCTGCCGCAGGCGGACAGCAGCAGGGCAGCGGCCGCGAGGGCGCTCGCCGCGGCGGTGCGCCGGGCGGCGGTACGCCGGGCGGCAGTGCGGCGCAGGGCGCGCGTGAAGGCGGTCATGGTGTCTTTCACCTCGGGTGGTTCGGTCTTCGGGCTGTTTTCGGGTGTGCGAGACGGCGGGACCGCGCGAGGAGCGCGCCCGCGAAGGTGTCTCGGCCTACAGCCGAAGGACCGACAGCCGGGTGGGATCGGGACCGCGGGGCGGAGGGGGGTCGGGGCGCGACGCCGCGCGGGCCCGGGCGCGCAGCGGCGTCAGCCGGTCCGGGTCGCGGGCGAGCGCCGAGCGGACGAGCGCGCCGAGCACCCATGCGGCGAGCAGGACCGCCACGCACAGGGAGGTCATGTCCCCGGCGCCGACGGGCAGGTCGGTGGAGGCCGAGTGCCCCGCCGCGGCCGGGTGCGGCGCGTCCTCGAAGGAGGCGGCGGCCGGTTCCCCGTGCGCGGATTCCGCCCGCGGCATCGCCGCCGCCCCGTGCGACGCCTGCCCCGTGCCCGAGCCGTGCGCCTCGGTGGGGTGGCCCACGGTGTGCATGACGAAGACCCCGAGCGCCAGCACCACGACGAGCAGCAGGTGCCCGAGGGCGCCTCCCGCTCGTACGTACCGGTTCACGGCCACGGTGACTGGACCTCCGTCGTGGACGACAGGGGCAATATACCCCCGGCCCGTATCCGGAGGGCCCGGGCCCCGGGTCCGTCAGTGGTGGGCGTGGACGACGGCGTGCCCCTTGCCCCGCCCGATCATCCACTTGTTGACGGGCGTGGTGACCAGGAAGGCGACCGCGAACCCGCCGAGCAGGGCCGACCAGAACAGCCCGTCGGACAGATGGGCGTCCATCGCGCCCGGCGTCAGGGCGATGATCGCGTTGTCGACGAGCTCCATGACGGCGATCGAGACCGTGTCGGCGGCCAGCGCCACCTTGATCGCGGCCCGGAGGCCGAGCCCCGCCCGCACCACCGCGAACAGGGTGAACGAGTAGCCGAACAGGAACGCCAGGGAGATCGCCAGCGCCATGGTCGGCACGTTGCCCCAGAGCAGCGCGGTGCCGATGACCATGCCGAGGATCTCGCCGATGGCGCAGCCGGTCAGGCAGTGCAGCGTCGCCTTGACCGCCATGCCCCAGGAGGCGCCCGACCGGGCGTCGTGGGGCGACGCGTGAGGTGCCGAGTCGTGAGCGGTGTGGTCCATGTCGCCCACTCTATACCCCTGGGGGGTATCTGGCCACGGGAGCGCGGCCCCGCAGGGAAAAAATCTGGAAGGGCGGACAGCGCTGCGGGTGGGCACCGGCCCTGACCTGCCGGTGCCCACCCGCACGCGCGCGTGGCGCCTCGTCCGCCGGGGCGGACGCTAGCCGCCCACGTACCAGCTGAACCCGCCGTTGCTGGACGCGACCGCCAGCATCACGAGCCACAGCACCACGGCGACCACGCCGAGGATGATGCCGGCCTTCGCCATCCCGGCACCGTTGCCGCCCCCCTGACGGCGGGCGACGACACCGAAGACGATGGCCAGCGGGCCGAGGATGATGTTCAGGATGAACAGCCCGACGATGCCGCAGCACAGGCTCGCGATCGCCATGCCGTTGGTGCGCGATCCGGAGGACGCGGCAGGGGAACTGCCGTAACTCGTCATGGGAGACTCCCAGTTGTCGATGACACGGACCGAACGAGCCGCCCGTGGCCTCACGTTCGGCTCGATGGTCCGAATGCCCCCTTGTCGCGATCCCATGTCACCCGGCGCGCAGGGCCGGGGCGCAGGCCGCCGTCAGAACAGCCCCTTGTACCCCTGCCACCCGGTCGCGATCTTCGTGCGGCCGCCGAAGGAGCCCTTGCCGTCGCCGTTGTTGCGCCAGGCGTTGCCGGAGGTGTCGCGGGAGACCAGGTCGGCCCGGCCGTCGCCGGTGAGGTCGCCGACGCCCACGACCGTGTCGTAGGACGCGCCCCAGTCGTTGAAGACCTTCACGCGGGCCTTGAATCCGCCCGTGCCGGTGCCGTCGTAGCGCCACAGCTCGTTCGACTTGTCCTGGGCGAGCAGGTCGCCGCGGCCGTCGCCGTTGAGGTCGCCGACACCTACGATCTTCTTGTAGCCCGTCCAGTTGGACGCGATCTTCACGCGGGTGGAGAGCGTGCCCGTGCTCGTCGCCTTGTACAGGTAGACGTCCCCGGTCGTGGCGTGCCGGGCGATCAGGTCCGCACGCCCGTCACCGCTGATGTCCCCCGGCGAGGTCAGCACGTTGTACTGGGTCCAGCCGGACGTCCCCAGCGAGGTGTACGCGGTCGAGGGGGTCACCGCCTTGCCGCACCCCGGCCGGTAGGCGCGCAGCGCCCCGCTGCTGTACCGCACGAGCACGTCGTTGCACCGGTCCCCGTTCAGGTCGCCGAACGGCACCGCCTTCACGGTCGTCGGCCACCCCGAGCCCGTGGTCTTCCCGGTGAACACCCCGGTGCCGGAGCCGTACTGGTACGTCAGCCCGCCCGAGCCGTTCAGCGTCAGCAGCTCGCCGAAGCCGTCCGCGCCCACGAAATCGCGCCGCGCGGCCGCCGCGCCGGTGACCTTCACCGACCCCGTCCTCGTCAGGGCCGCGCCCTGGCCGTCGGCGGGGGTGACGGTCAGCGTCCAGGTGTAGGCGCCGTTGGGCACCAGCCGGCCGGCGCCGTCCTTGCCGTTCCACGCCGGGGCGACCACACCGCGCGCCTGGCCGCCCGAGAGGGTGCGGACGGCCGTGCCCGCCTTGCCGGAGAGCACCAGCTTCCAGGAGGCCGCCGGCTTGTTCAGCCACCACTTCGGGCTCCACTGCGCGGCACCGCCCTTGACGTCCACCGAGGCGGCGACGGTGGCGTCCCGCAGCACCAGGGGGGAGACGGGGACGCCGCTGGGCGTCAGCCGGACGGAGTTGTCGGAGCGCAGCTGCGCGATCACGCCGGTGTACGGGTCGACGTCCCAGGTGTGGTAGGCGTTGCCCTCGAACGCTCCGGCGGTGCGCGTCACGGGCGTCTCGCCACGCACGTCGATCACCTTGAGCTGTCCCTCGTCGGACAGCGCGACGAAGCCGTCACCGAGCTGCGCCTGTCCCCACACGTCACCGGAGACGAGCGTCGTCTTCCGCTTCGTGACGGTGTCGTAGACGCCCAGGCCCTCCGAGTTGAGCACGCACTGCCACAGCAGCCGGTGACCGACCGCCTGGAAGTTCTCCAGCAGGCACCCGCGCCCGAACGACACCGGCTCGCCCTCGCGCCCGCTCGGCAGGTCGACCGGGATCACGCCACCGCTGCCGTACGACAGCCACGCCGTGGTGCCCCACAGCGCCTCCACCCGCTCCGTCGTCGCGTACACCGTGCGCCCGGAGTCGAGGTCGACGATCCGGGTCTGCCCCGCTTCGGCGCTGTCGAAGGAACCGGTCAGCGCGGCGAAACGGCCGTTGGCGGCCGTCACCGGCAGCAGCGTGCGGGAGCTGTCGATCCGGGTGCCCGGCATCGACTGGGCGGGCCCGAGGAGGTGGGGCTGGGCCGCGGTGTCCTCGCCGTAGCCGGCGATGATCGTCCGGCCGTCGCCGGTGTCGGCCAGGCGCGGGCCGCCCTCGCCGTAGGGCACCAGGTCGATGCGGCCGCGGTTGGTGCGCGTGCCCGCCGTGGGGGAGCCGGTCACGCCGGTCTCCCGGGTGTGCAGGTACGTCCACTCCCCGGCGGGGTCCTCCTCCACGGTGGTCAGCCGGCCCTGGGCGTAGGTCAGCCGGGAGACCGTGTGGGCGGCCCGCCGCGGGTCCGCGTCGGCGACCCGGCGCACGGTCACCCCGCCGCCGGCCGCGGCCTCGACGAGGGAGACGCCCCAGTGGTCCGGGTCCGTGCCGCCCGGGACCAGCAGCCCGCCGTCCGGGGTCGGCATGGCCTGCCGCGACGTCCGGGCCAGGATCGTCCGCGGCGCGGAGCCGTCGAGCGGGACGGCGTCGACGCGCCAGACCGGGAGGCTGGTGCTGCTGCGGCCGTAGGACGCGTCGTACCGGGACACGATGACGGAGTCGCCGACCAGGCCCAGCACCTGCCCGACGTCGTCGAGCGGCATGGTCCGCGGCGTGGCGGTCAGGTCCTGGCGCGAGACGGTGGACAGGGTGCCGTTGTGCCACCACACCAGGTGGGTGGCGCTGAGCGCGACGAGGGAGTACCAGGCCTTCACCTCGTACGGCAGGGTCGTGAGCCGCCCCTGCTCGACGTCGAGCCAGCCGGTGAACTCGTCGTCGCCGATGCGGTACCGCACGATCTGACCGCGCGCGTCGCCCAGCGACGAGTGCCACAGGTAGCTGCCGGAGGGCAGGCCCGGCACCGTGCGTTCGGCGACCGAGCCGTCGTCGCCGAGGTCCAGCAGGTGCAGCACGGTGTTCGATCCGGCGGTCCCCGTGGTCGTCACGACCGTCGACCCGAGGGTGCTGAAGTAGGTGTGCCCGTCGGGCAGGGCGATCTCGTTCGTCTCGCCGGAGGCCATGTCGCGCAGCGTCACGGTCCGGTCCGTGTGGTCGTAGCGGGCGACGACGTCCGTGCCCGCGCCGGACGCCGTGGTGCCGTACGAGTCCCAGCCGGACGGGTCGACGACCGTGTCGGTCCCGTCGTAGCCCGTCCACAGGTGACCGCGGCCCTGCTCGAAGCGGAGGAACCCGGAGGGCCCCGCGCTCAGCAGGCTCGTCCAGGGGACGGCGGCCGTGGTGGCCGGGACGACCACCTCTCCGGCGACCGTCTCGCCGTGCGCGCTGCCGGCGGTCAGCGAACCGAGACCGACGGCGAGCGTGAGGGAAACGGCGACGGCGGTGGCGCCTCGAACGAGCGCGCGTCTGCCCATGCAGGACCTCTCCGGGGATGTAGGCATGGCGGAGAGGCCGGTACGTGTGCCGCGGAGCCGCAGGTCATGGACGCGCGGACCGGTGACGTTCGGACACCCCCCCAGGTGAGTGGCCGGATCGTAGCAGTTGTCCGGTCCATGATCGACAACGGAGCCCGAGCCGTCCCCGCCGCCCGTTCCCGCCGTTCCGGCCACCCGGCGACAGTACTCCGATAACATGTTCGACCTTGCCAAAGGATCAAAAACTGGAGCATCGCGGGTGTCTTCGCGGATGAGCGGCATGACTTCGTGGGTCGCGTGGCGCCACCGTCGCGCGCTGCTGTGGACCGCGGCGGCCGCGGTGGCGTGCGGGTTCCTCGTCGCCCTGGAGATCGCCGCACGCGGCTACGGCGAACCGGGCCCGCTCACCACCCAGCTGCAGGCCCTGGTCCTCGCCCCCAAGTCGGGTCCGCTCTACGGCGGCCTGGCGCTGATGATGGTGGTCCTGACCTGGCGGCAGCGGTTCCTCGCGGCCGGCACGGCGGTCGGCATCGACACCGTCCTGCTGCTGGTCCGCTGGGCGGCCGGCGCCGAGATGCCCGAGGGCGTCGCCTTCGGCACGGGCGCGCTGTGGGTGATGCTGGGCACCGCCGGCATCGCGCTCACCCGCCGCACCGGCCCCGAACGCGTCCTGCTCCTCAAGGGCGTGGGCCTGGGCTTGCTGCTGGTCGCCGCCCGCAAGGTCGGCGACACCTGGCTGTTCATCACGGCGAAGACCCGCCCGACGGTCCTCGACCAGTACGTGGCCGTCGCCGACCACGCGCTGGGCGACCCCTCGTGGCTGGTGGGCCGGATGCTCCGGGCCACCGCCCCGATCGGCCCGCACGTCATCCAGCTCGTGTACGCCCAGCTGGCCGTGGCCGCGGTGGTCGTCGCCTGCTACCAGCTGCGCCACGTCGTGACCGAGCGCCGCTTCCCCCGCCACCACCTGGTCCGCACGTTCCTGCTGATCGGCCTCCTCGGCCCGGGCGTCTACATGCTCTTCCCGGTGGTCGGGCCGGTCTTCGCCTACGGCCCGGGCGCCTCCGGCACCGGCGGCGTCGAGTGGGCGGTGGCCGACCTGTGGCCCCACACCCCGCCGCCGCTCACCGCCCCGGTCCCGATGACGTACGACGGGATCACCCCGCGCAACTGCATGCCCAGCCTCCACACGGCCTGGGCGCTCGCGATCTACATCCACACCCGCGGGACCTCACGGCTGCTGCGCTGGGCCGGCACGTTCTGGCTGGTCGCCACGCTCACCGCGACCCTGGGCTTCGGCTACCACTACGGCGTGGACCTCGTCGCCGGCGTGGTCTTCGCCCTCACGGTCGAGACGGCCCTGCGCGCCCACGACCGCGGCTGGGACCGCCGGGGCGCCGGACTGGTCGCCCACGGCGCCACGGTCTTCGTGGCCCTGCTGCTGTCGTACCGCTACGCGCCGACGGAGCTGGCCCGGTACCCGGAGATATCCGGCCCCGTCCTCATCCTGGCCATGGCCTCGGTGATCTACGGCTACATACGGACGACCAGACACTGGACCCCGGCACCCGGACCCGCCCTCCAGCCGGAACCACAGCCCGCGCCGGCCCGGGCGTCCTGAGGGGGGCGGGCGTTCTGAGGCGAGCCGGGCGTCTTGAAGCGGGCGGGTGTCCTGGGGCGGGCCGGGCGTCCTGAGATGGGCCCCTTGAAGCGGGCGGGCGTCCTGAGGCGGGCCGGGCGTCTTGGATGTCCTGGGGCGGGCCGGGCGTTCTGGGGCGGGCCGCATCACCGGAGCCCGCGGTCGTCCCGGATCCGAGACCCACCGGGCACGCCCGGGCCACGTGACGTCGCCTGCTCGGATGCCCCTCTCCTCGGGGTACCGGGCCGGTCACAGGGCCAGTACCGCGCGCACCCTGTTGCCGCCCCCGGCGAGCCTCGCGATGTCGAGGCGCTGCGCCAGGCACCGCACCATGGCGAGACCCCGTCCGCTCTCGCTCCACGTCGTCAGCGGCCGTACCTCCGGCAGCCCGGGGCTGCCGTCGTAGACCTCGACCGTCACCTGGGTGTCGGACACGTGCAGGCACAGGCGGCAACCGCCCCCGTGCCGCGTCGCGTTGGTGACCAGCTCCGAGACGATGAGGGCCGCGTCCCCGATGTGCTCGGCGTCGAGCGGCCCCGCCCCCAGGGCCGGCCGGGCCAGGAACTGTGCGGTCAACGTCCGTGCCCTGCGCGCCGATTGCGCCTCGTCGGGCAGGTGGTACTCGACTCGTGCGGAACGCCGATGGGTACGCCGGTGCGTACGCATGGCGGATCACTTCCCCTCCTGGGTCACCGACCACCCTGGCCGCGACCGCTCGCCCCGCCGCGGAACGTCGCGTCCGGCCGGGCCTGCCCCCTCGTGATGCCCCGGGCCCGTGATCGCCAACCGGAAACGGGCGAGCCGCGGGGCGCACTGCCGCTGAAGGCCTCTTACCCGGGGCGCGTGCACCCGGCCCCCGGCGGCGGTCCCTCGCGCACAGGTTCCGGCTGGAACGCACGCCGTTCGGCCGTCCGAGGGCCGCCTGTGCCCCGAGCCCGAGCCCGGGGCGAGGACCGCTGCGCACCCGTCACGAGCAGCGGACTTCGTCACCTCTCGACGGCGGCGCCGGTGCTCGCCCGGATCGCTGCGCACCCTTCGCGAGCAGCAGGCTTCGTCGCCCCTCGACGGCGGCGCCCGTGCTCGCCCCGTCCCGCTTCCCCGCGTCGCGAGACCGGCGCGGTCACCTCCCGCGTGCCGTCGCACGGCCGGATGCGGGGCACACGGCTCCCGATCGCGCACCCCAGCAGGGGGGATCGGCCGCGCGGGGAGCCTCGGACGGCCGTCGTCGCGGATCGGATCAGCGGCGACGACCGTCGCGAAGTGAATCAGCGGCGGCGACCGTCACGGACGGGTGCGGCGGTGGCGGCCGTCGGAAGACGCTCGCGGCGGAGCCGCGCCGCTCAGGTGCGCAGCAGCCGTCCGGTGATCTCCCGGTACTCCCGCAGGGCGACCCGGAGTTCGGCGGCCCGTGCCTCGGGGTCCCGTACCTTCGTGTCCCGTGCCTCCGGGTCCCGTGCCTCCGGGTCCCGTGCCTCCGGGTCCCGTGCCTCCGGGTCCCGTGCCTCCGGGTCCCGTGCCTCCGGGTCCTGGTCCCCGGAGTCCTGGTCCCCGGAGTCCTGGGCCTCGGGGTCCTGGGCCTCGGGGTCCTGGGCCTCCCAGGCCGCGCGCAGGACGCGCCGCCGTTCCGCCAGGGCGTCGACCAGCGCCGCGGTGGCCTCGTCGAAGGCGCCCTCGGCCTCCGCCAGCGCCTCGTCCGGGGTGCTCGCGAAGGTGTTGACGGCATGCCCGAGGCGCCGGGCGATCCTGTCCCGTTCGTCGGAGGGGACCAGCGGCTCCGGCCCGTGGGTGCGGCGCCCGGCGGCGCCGGCGCCCGGGGGCCGGTCGGCGGGTTGCTGGGCGCGTGTCTGGTCGTACATCGTCGTATGCACCGTTTCCGTTGTGCTGGGGTTCGCCGCCCGAGACGCCCTCGGTCTTCCCGGCGGCCTGCCACACGCTGCCGGAGAACCCGGCCGGCCCTGCCCTTCACGGCCCTGCGCCCTGCTGTCAGTCAACGTCCGGCGATGATCCGTGTCAACGTGCCCCGGCCGACGTGCACCGGCCGCGGGCCGGGCCGTGGGCCGGGACCCCGGTTCGGGGTCCACCGCCGGGATCCGTCGGGCCCCGCTCCCACCAGGCCCGCGGGAGTAACGTGGTGAGGGCACCTTCAGATCCCCTCCCAGGCTCCCCGGACACGCCGAGCCTCGAAGACGGGCGGCTCATCATGGTCGACTCCGACACACCCCCCGGGACGGGCCCCGTGCCGAGTGCCGGTCTCTCCGGCGTGCGGCCGGGGAGCGCACTGCTCCGGCTGGAGACGACCGAGTCGCGCGAGGGCATCCTCGACGGCGCGTGGTGGCCGCGGTCGCGGGACATCGGCGCCGAACTGCCCGCCCTGGTCGAGGCCCTCACCGAACACCTCGGTCCGGTCGACCGGGTGGGGCTGGACGCCGGGGCCTGGGAAGGCCTCACGACGCGGATCGTCGTCGACGACCGTGTCGTGCACATCGACTCGTTCGCGGTCGGTGACGACACGGTCCTGATCACCAGGGCGGACGAGGAGATCCTCTCGTTGCTGGTGGTCCCGCCGGACGCCACACCCGAGGCCGCGCACGCCGCCATGGCCCAGGCGGTCCGGAGCGACAACCTCGCCGGGGCGGGACAGATCCTCCTCGACACCGGCTCCGGCAGCGCGGCACCCTGACCGCCTGCCGCGCCCACCCTCAGGCGCGGGCGGCCAGCGCGGTGGCCATGAGCGGCTCCGCGTCCTCCTCCGCCGTCTCGGGCGGCACGACCAGCAGGTCCCAGCGGCCGTGGCCGGGGGCGAGCAGGACCACGGTGTCCGGGGCGTGCCGTGCGGCGGCCCTGCGCAGGCGTACGACCTTGTTGCACACGAGCATCCGGCCCGGTGCCGCCGACCAGGCCGCTCCGTTCACCGTGACGCCGGCGATGTGACCCCAGGCGCGCGGCAGCCCCGCGAGCAACTGCGGCAGCTCCGCCAGCAGGTCGTAGGAGCGGGGCCACCACACCCCGTCGAGGCGGCGCGGCAGCGGACTGTCGGGTGCGAGGCGCAGACGCAGAGGGGGACCGGTGGGCGGTGACGGCGGTGCTGTGTTGGTCATGACGAGTCCTTCGGGCCGGTGAGGCGCGGTTCGGGTCGGGCGCGGCGGTCCCGGCCGCTGAGCCGGCCGGTGGGTACGGGGAGCGCGGCCGGGCCCGGCGCCGCAGCGGTGCCGCGCGGCCGTGTCCCGCCGGTCAGTCGGCCGGGCGCACCGGCCCGCCGCGCCAGGGGGCGACGGCGCCGGTGGTGAAGAACAGCAGCACGCTCCTGCGCGGGTCGGGTTCCGGTGGCGGGCCGGCGGCACGAACGCCCCGCGCGGGAGCGGTCGCCGCGCCCGGGCGGAGGCGGGAGCGAGGGGACGGACGGGAGGGCGGGGAGGGCACCGGCGCCGAGGGGCGCGGCGGGGGAACGGTGACGGGCTCGGGGGCCGAGGGCATCGTGCCGACCTGTCTCGGGAGACCTCGCGCTGCGGCGGGTCTTCCGGCGAGTGTGTCGCGCCGAGGGCGAGACCGGCGCGGAAGCCGGTGTGCGACGTGCCCTCAGTGCCTCCACCGTACTCCGTCGCCCCGTACGGCCCCGGCCGTACGGGGGCACAAGCCCCGCCTCGTCCGCCCCCGTTCCGGGTGCCGTCCGCCCACGCCGTCCGCCGCAGGGCCCGCGCGGCCGGGAGTACGGTGGAGGGACCGGGAGCTCCTCGCGCACCGGCTCCGACACCGGTGCCGCCCTCGGCGACCGACGACACCGGGCCGGGTCCGCCCGCGCCCGGGGCAGGGCTGGCCCCATGACCGTGAACGTGCCGGTTCCGCCGACCACCGCCGAGCTCCCCGGGGGGACCGTCCGTCCGGACCGGCCCGGCACGGGCAAGCCGCGTCGGCCGGGGCCGGAGCGAGGCTCCTCGCCACGCGCGGGCGAACGCGTCCGTGAGCTGACCCGGGGTCAGATCGAGGACCGCATGGGGGAGCTGGGCGACCTGTACGCGCAGACCTCGGGCGGCGGCCCCTGGGCGTGGAACCAGGCCCGCAGCGCCTTCCTGCGGCGGCTGGCGGCGGACCTGCGGCGACCGGGGTTCGAACTGGTGATCGCGGAGTCCACGGAGCTGACCGGATGCGCCTACGGCTTCCCCGTGCGTGGCGACGGGCCCTGGTGGGAGGGGTTCGACGGGCACCTCCCCGGGAGCCTGCTCCGCACCGCCGCCTCCGGGCGCCTCTTCGTCGTCTCCGTGATCCTCGTCCCGCCCCGGGTGCGCAGGGAGAACCAGGGCCGTCCCTGGAACCTCGCCCGGCGCCTGCAGCAGCGGCTGCTCACCGACCACGGTGCCGCGCTCGGCGTCATGCTGGTGAGCCGCTCCGACAGCAGGACCACCGAGGCGCTGCGGTCCTGGGGGTGGCGGTGCCTCGAAGGCGACACGCCCCGGCCGTCGGCGTTCGCGCGCGGCCCGCTCCGCGTTCTGCTCCTCGGGGTGTGAGCCCGTCGGCCGACGTCGGCCGCCCGTCGCCCACTTTTTCGCCCGTTGACCGTCGCCCGTCGCCCGTCACGGCATCGGCAGGCGCAGGGCGAGCAGTGCCACGTCGTCGGTGCTGCCCGGCGCATCCGGGAGTGCAGGTGGTCGCACAGTGTGCCCGGCGGGGCGACGCCCAGGTCTGCCCGCCCGCGCGCCCGGGGAAGCCATCGGCGCGGGTGGCGGGCAGCCGGCGCCTCAGCAGTACTCCCTCGTCCGGCCGGCGGAAGGACGGCGTCCGAAAGTCGCCGCCCCAGCCGTTGCCTGCCGTCTCCTGCCGTCTTACGCGGGGATCCGCGCGCTCCGCAGCGGTGCTCGCGCCCGATGGAGACTGGTGAGGGCCAGCCGGTAGGAGGCGATCAGCCCCGTCTCCTGGTAGTCCACCCCCGGCTCCTCGCAGTGACGCCTGACGATGGCCCGGCCTTCGAAAGCCTCGTCCGGGACCCACTTCCTCCGAAAATGTTTACAAAACGGACAAGACGGAGTCAGAGTCGAGTGAGGGCAGGAGGCAGCCATGACGGTCCTCGCGGTGTTTCTTCTCGTCATCGGGACGATCCTGATCTCCCTCGGGGCGTTGCTGACCCTCATCGGAATCACCCTGGTCGCTGTCGCGGCCTTCTTGCTCATCCGGAGAGCACTGAGGCGGGAGGAGTAGGGGGCGGCCGCAGCACGGCTGGTCCGTAGCCGGGGGACCGGAGCAGGCCCGGAGTGTCGGAAGGAGCGCGTGATGGGCAGGGGCGCGGTGGGCTTGATCGCGGGAATGGCGCTGGGGTTCGCCGCGTACTTCGGCGACTTCTGGGCCTTTCTGCTGGTGCTGGGACTGGGCGTCGTCGGCCTCGTGATCGGGCGGCTCATGGACGGCGATCTCGAACCGGGCGACTTCCTCCGCCGCCGGGACCGGCAGGACCGCATCCGCGATGACCGGCGCCGGGCCGGGGGGAACCGGCTGCGCTGACCGGTCGGCCGATCGAGGGCCCCGGCCGGCGCCCGGACCGGCGGGGGCGTGGATCCTCCGATGGTCCGGCGCGAGCGGCTGACGAGACCCGCGGAAGCGCCGGTAGGAAAAATGCTGCATCCGGCCCCGGCCGTTTGAATTCAAGCTATTTTCCCAGCATTGTGCGCCGTCTGAATGAGCGCCAATTCTTCTGTCTTGTGCAAGTCGGTTACAAGGATATTTCTGCGTAATATGCCGCTGCGTAAGAGCAACAAGGCTTTCCGGGTGATCGGCAGGGCCCGGTACGCCACGGTCCTCAGAGGATTGGCCTTTTCCGATGAAGCTGAAGATTCCACAAGCGGCTGACCGGCGTTCCCTGTCCGGCGTGCTGGCGTCGGTCCTCGCGGCGACGGTCGCCGCCGTGATGGTCGCCGTGACCCCGACCCCGGCCCTGGCCATCGCCACGGCCCCCGGACTGGGAACGGCGTCCAGCTATTCCGTTCTGGCGGGCGAGGGCGTGACCAACACCGGCCCGACCGTGCTCTACAACGACCTCGGGACCTCCCCGAACCCGGCCGTGACCGGGTTCCCGCCCGGCGAGGTGCGCGGCGCGGTGCATCGCGCGGACGCCCAGGCCGCCCAGGCCAAGGCCGACCTGGTCCAGGCGTACAACAACGCGGCCGGCCAGGCTCAGGACTTCGCACTCGGTTCGGTGATCGGTGCGGGCCAGACCCTGGACCCGGGCGTCTACACCCGGGAATCCGGCGGTGTCCAGATCAACGGCACCCTGACCCTGGACGCCCACGGCGACCCCAACGCCGTCTGGGTCTTCCAGATCCCGTCGACCCTGATCACCGCGTCGTCCAGCCAGATCCTCCTCACGAACGGCGCTTCGGCGTGCAACGTGTTCTGGCAGGTCGGTAGTTCCGCCACCCTCGGCACCAACTCCGTCTTCGTGGGCACGATCATGGCGCTGACGTCGATCAGCGTGACGACGGGGACCAACATCGAAGGGCGTGCGCTGGCGCGGAACGGCTCCGTGACGCTCGACAACAACAGGATCTTCCTCGGCGGGTGCGCGGGTGCCACGACGGGTGGCACGACCACCGGCACCACGACCGGAACCACGACCGGCACGACCACCGGCACGACGACCGGCACGACGACCGGCGGAGGGCTCCTCGGCGGCGGTCTCGTCAGCGGCGGCCTCGTCACCGGCGGTCTCCTGGGCGGACCCATCGCCTCGCCGGGCAGCACCTCGGGCAACGTCGCCGGCAACACGTCCGGCAACACCGCGGGCAACACGGCCGGCAACACCACCGGCGGGAACGGCGCGAACGGCGGCGGCCACGGCGGTAACGGCGGCGGCCACGGCGGTAACGGTGGTGGCCACGGCGGTAACGGCGGCGGCAACGGCGGACACGGCGGCGGACACGGCGGCGGACACGACCACGGCAAGCCGGGCCATGACGACAAGCCAGGAAGGCCGGGCCACGGCCACGGACACGGCAAGCCCGGTCACGGCGACGACTCCGGCCACGGCAAGCGGCCCCACGAGGACTACGGCTACGGAGACCAGCCCCACGAGAAGTACGGCTACGGAGACCAGCCCCACGAGAGCTACGGCCACGACGGCGCGCCCAAGGGGCACGAGGACGACGACCACTCCAAGCGCCACGACGGCTAGACAACGCACCACGGTCGGCCCGCTCACCCGATGACGGCGCGCGGCGGAGTCTCCTCGACTCCGCCGCGCGCCGCCGGGCGTGGGCAGCTGATGCGAGAAAGGCGGTAGGCGATGTCGAGCGGAATCGACGCAGCGGACCCGAAGGAAATCCAGCACTCCGATTCCGGCCCGGATGTGCGGGAAAGCCCGGACGACGCCACGGCTGCTCCGCCCAGGTTGCCGAAAGGCGCCCGTGCCCTCCGCACGGGTGTGTGCGCCCTGGTGGTCGTGTGCGTCGTGGCGAGTGTCGCGCATGTGTTTCTGGTGTTTCTCCACGTGGCACCGGCCAACACCGTCTCCAAGCGATACGGCCCGCAGATCAATGCATGGGTGTTTCCCTTCTTCGAACAGAATTGGCGACTGTTCGCCCCGGATCCGGAATCCGTCAACCGGCAGATTCTGGCGAGAACCGCCCACACCGATGCCGACGGCTCGTTCGAGGTGGGTCCCTGGGTCGATCTCAGCGCCGTGGACGGCTCCGCGGTCGAACACCATGTGTTCCCGAGCCACACGGCACAGAACATGCTGCGTCGCGCCTGGTCCGGCTACGTCGACTCGCACGGAGGAGACGACACGGCGCGCACGGAGCGCGCGGTGATGATGCGGACGTACCTGACCAACATCGCCGCGGACCGCCTCGCCGCCCAGGCAGGCCACACGTTCGACTTCGTCCAGCTCCGCGTCGTCACGCGGCCCGTCGCCGCGCCCGGATCGAAGGCCGGCACTCGTCCGCCGAAGCCGTCCGAGAACCGGCTTCTGCCCTGGTGGAAGGTGACCCGGCATGCCGAATGAGACGCGAAGGACGGCGCTTCCCGCCACCGGCCCATGGCTCGGCGAACGGATCACCGCGGGGTGGAACCTCCTGACCGGCCGGCCGGTGTCCCTGTACGCCGCGTCGGTGCTGCGCATCGGCTACGGGCTGCTCTACCTCGTCTTCCTGCTGCGCGAGTTCCCGCACCGGCACGAGATCTGGGGCCCCGGATCTCCCTGGACTCCCGCCCTGGCCCGCGGGCTCTTCGCGGAGACGGGCTGGGTCAGCGTGCTGGTGCTGTCCGACAGCCGGGCCTTCCTCGAAGTCTGCTACGGGCTGGCCCTCGTCACGTCCGCGCTGTTCATGCTGGGCTGGCGGACCCGCGTCATGTCCGTTCTCTTCGCCGTCGTGGTGACCTCCTTCCACGCGCGGGCGATCTTCATGACGGACGGCGGCGACAACCTGATCCTGCTGATGGCCCTCTACCTCGTCCTCACCGCCTGCGGCCGGCGCTGGTCCCTGGACGCCCGCAGAAACAGGCGGAAGCCGGTCCCCGCCGACCGTGCGCCGGGACCGCCGGGACACCCCCTCGTCCGGCACCTGCTCGACGCGCGGGGCGTCCTGGTCACGGTCGTGCACAACTGCGGCATGTTCCTCATCGCGGCGCAGGTCTGCCTCCTCTACGGATCAGCCGGCCTGTACAAGGTGCAGGGCAGCACCTGGGGCAACGGGACGGCTCTTCACTACGCCCTGAACCTCGAACTCTTCCGGCCCTGGCCCGTGCTCTCGGACTTCGTCGACGGGCACGCGCTCATGATCGCCGTCGCCGGTCACCTGACGGTGCTGCTGCAGGTGGCCTTCCCGTTCGTGCTGTTCGGCAGGCTCAAGTACCCCGTCCTCACGATGCTGCTGGGCATGCACATCGGCATCGCCGTACTCATGGGGCTGCCGCTGTTCTCCGGGGCCATGATCGTCGCCGACGCGGTGTTCCTGCCCGACCGCTTCTACGCCTTCCTGCCCCACCTCGGGCGACGCGTGCTGCGGCGCACGGACGGCGGCGAGCCGGCACCGGTACGGGAGGCGGGCGCCGGAGCCGTCCCGGCGCAGGGCGGACCCGGCGACGCAGTCGCCTCGAAGTACCCGGCGGGGCTCCCCGCCGAGCGGAAGGACACCCATGACCGTCCCGAGCCCGCGTCCCCCGGGCTCCCTCCGCAACGGCCCTGACACCGCCCGGGGGCGGCCCCGGTCACGGCCGCTGTCCCTCGCGGGCGGCGGACGCCTGCCCGGTGTCCGCGCCGGAGCTGACGTGCCGCTGTGTCTCCTGGGGGCCGCGCCAGTCCAGGCACACGACGGTGGCATCGTCCTCGAGCGTGCCGCCGGCGGAGTTCCGGACCGCTGACGTCAGCTCCAGCGCGGCCTCCCGCGGGTGCAGGTCCCGGGTGTGCTCCAGCAGGGCGGCGAGGTCGACCTTGCCGCCGTGACGTTCGACCATGCCGTCCGTGAACAGGAGCAGACGGTCACCGGGACGCAGGTCGAGCTGCTGGACGCGGTAGGGGCGTTGCGCGAGCCGGGAGAGGCCGAAGGGATGGTCCACCTCGCAGGCGACCACCTCCGCGGCCCCTCCGCGCAGGCGCAGCGGCCACGGGTGACCGGCGTTGACGAACCGTGCGTGCCCGGTGCGGAGGTGGATCCGCAGCAGCTGCCCTGTGGCGTGACCGTGTCCGTGTTCGGCCAGCGCCTGGTCGGCACGGTGGGCCTGCTCGGCCAGGCCGGCTCCCGCGCGGCGGGCGCCGCGCAGCGCGCTCACCAGGACCGTGGCGGCCAGGGCGGCGGCGATGTCGTGCCCCATGGGGTCGGTCACCGACACGTGCAGGGTGTCGCGGTCCAGGGTGTAGTCGAACGTGTCACCGCTGAGGTCCTCGGAGGGCTCCAGGCTCCCGCACAGGGTGAACTGCGCCGCCTCGCAGGACAGGGACGGGGGCAGGAGCTGGTACTGGATCTCCGCTGCCAAGGTGGGCGGCACGGAGCGCTTGCCCCAGGTGTAGAAATCCGTGAAGCGCCCGTTGGCGATCACGATGTAGGCCAGGACATGGGCGGCTTCCCCGACCGCCGCCAGGACGTCCTCGCCGGGGTCGGCCGGCAGGAGCAGTTCCAGCAGCCCCATCGCGTCCCCGCGGTTGGTCACCGGCATGATCACCCGATGCCCCTGGTCCGTCGCCTTGTGATACAGCCGCTGGGTGCGGATCACCTCCTCGTAGACGCTCCCGAACAACGGGATCCGTTCCGCCTCCCGGTCCCCCGTCGCAGGGGCCGTGGAAAGCCGTGCCACGGCCCTCCCGGTCAGATCCACGACGAGGAAGGAGACCCTCGCCGCCCGGAAACGCCGCCGCAGGTCTTCGGCGACCACATCGGCGGCGTCGACCGGTGCGGCCGTCTCCGCTGCCGTCAGCAGCCGGGAAAGCTCACTGTGCCCACCACTCACGACCGCGGTCCCTTCCGCCGGCCCCCTCACTACCAGCTTGGGAACCTTCGCGACGGGCGTCAATCCGCCGCCGCCCCCGATCGCCCGGGCGCCCCGCCCTCCTCGCTGAGGGGCACGAGGGCGCCGGCGCGCGGAGCGACATCCCCACCCGCCGAAACCCGACGACGTACGGCAGGCCCCGACCTGCGCCTCAGAGATGCTGCTTGACTGCTCGGACGAGTCGGCTGATGCCGTCACGGGTCCGGACCCTGGCGTCGTCGAGTTCGGTCCTGCCGCCGATCTTGGACAGCGCCGTGACGTCTGCGAGCACGTCCTCGGCAGCCCGGCTCAGCGTCTCGTCGTCGATCAGCATCTGCACGCGAAACAGGGCCTCCTGCGCGGCGGAACGCAGGTCGTAGGCACGGACCCGCACGACGTCGGGGTCCTCCGGCGGCGGCTGCTCGTGCTCGCAGAACCAGAGGTGAACGAGACAGCGCCGATAGTTGATCAGGGCGCCGGCGTAGGCGGAGCAGGCGTCGAGCCGTTCCTGCCGCAGCTTCTCGCGACGCGTGAACCGATGGCTCCTGTCGACGGTGCGCTGCTGGAACGCCAAGGTGATCCCCGAGCCGAGCAGCGTCCCCAGGACGGCTATACCGCTGGCGATGATGGTCTCCACGCCCCAAGCCCATCACGACCTGCCCGGACCGGAGGCCCTCAACCCAACTCCTGCGCCGAAACGCCTCCGACCGGGACACCGTTGCAGCCGGGAGCAGAAGAGAGAAGCAGGCCACTGACCTGACCAGCGCCGACATATATCCACTCGGATGGAACGAGCCGGACCCGCTGGCCTGGGGACGTCCCTGGTACGAGGGCCTCACCCAGTTCTTCGGGGTTGCCGCCAGGGCGGACGACGCGATACTCGTCTGGCTGGATTGACGGCGTGTGACGGAAGTGGGCCTCTAGCTAGGGGCAGGCGCGGGTCAGTCAGTCGCTGCCGCGACCTTGGGCACGTACGCCGATGTCGGGGAGCCCGAGATCGGTGGAAGCGGCCAACGAGTGAGCTGCGGTCCTGAGACGGTTCTCCCAACCCGGGAGTTCGTCCGCGTCCATCCCTTCGCTGTAGTCCGCGGCGATGGAGAGGAACTGTGTCTCTTCCGACGTGTGGGCTGCGACCGTCATCGACAGCCGGTCGACCACATCCCTGGGGCTCAGCTCGGCCTCCGCGAGACCGATCGCCAGGCTTACGAGGAGCCGGCGGCCGGCTGTCTCCTCGTCGGGCAGGGACACGCCGAGTTCGTGCAGGGCTTGGACGTACAGCTCACGGATCTCGGACTCGTCGCTTCTGCGCGGAAGGCCGGCCAGTTCGCACAGCGCGGGGGAATCCCGCCCGTCGACGAGCGCCTGAGCAGCAAGCATCGGAAGCTCCGCGGGCGTGAGCGTCTCCGCCACATACTGCCAAGCGCTGCGCTGCAACCGGTCCATGCGCTCATCGTGAGAGGAAAAGGGCCTTCAGGCCACCTGTTTACTGCCCCGGCCTCGGCGTCCTAAGGGGCGACGGCCATGCCCTGTCATCCCGCGGGCTTCGTGACTACGACGCACTGAAACAGGCGCTGCCAGGCTCTGCGCATCGCCGAGACCTGCGCCGCCCAGGGGTGTGGGAGACGTAGCATCCGACCCGCTCCGCCTGGCGCGCGCTCACCCTGCCCGCCGGCGCCTGAACCACCGGGTGGGGTCGTACGGCGGCATCCATCCACAGCCTGTGGATGGGCGCGCCAGCGGACAGCAGAAGCGGTCAGGTTGCGGGAAGCCCTTCAGGATGTGCTGGAGGTGCATGACCTGGTAGGGGATGGCTGGCCCTCGGCAACAGGACGTGGGAAAGGCCCCGACATACATCAATCCGGTACATGGACTACTCTTGGTACATGTCCATGAAGCGCACCAACGTCTACGCCGACCCCGAGGACCTGGCCATCATCAAGGAGGCAGCCAAGCGCCGAGGTATAAGCGAGGCCGAGATCATCCGACAGGGCATCCACCTTGCAGCCATGGCGAACCGGGTCTGGGACGAGCCGCTGTTCTCACGCACCTTCGAAGGGCCGGGTCGCACGCTCGACAAGCAGGAGGTCGGCGACACAGTCGCCGAGGCCGTCCGACGTGAGACCGGCTCGGGTTCCGGATCCGCCGCGTGATCATCGTCATCGCCGATACGTCCGGCCTTCTGGCAGCCCTGGACTCGGCTCATCCGGAACACCGGGCGGCGAACGAGGCGATCATGGCGGCCGGCCTGCTGGTCATGTCGCCGCTCCTGCTGGCCGAACTGGATCACGTGGCGACGCGTGAACTCGGCAGGGAGGCTGCCCTCAGCGCGGTCGACGACCTGCGGCGCTGGATGAGCCGGGGGCGTGTCGTCATGCCGGAGATCACGGAGGATCACCTGGGCGCCGCCCAGTCCGTCCGTGTCCGCTACCGCGCGCTGGACCTCGACCTCGCCGATGCGGTGAACGTGGCGCTTGCCGCCGACTACGACACGGACACCATTCTCACCCTCGACCGCCGAGACTTCCGGGCCGTACGCCCGTTGGGCCGCCACAAGGCGTTCCGGGTACTCCCCGACGACCTCCCGCTCTGACGCAGGACTCGCGGTGGCCAAGTGCCCGCTCTCATAAGGGGTTTGTGTCCGCCGACGGCGAGGCACGGTGCGCGGTAAGCGGAGCGAGCTGCCTTGAAGGCAGTGATGGAGTTGTAACTCACTCTGGCATGCAGGCCATCGGGAAGACGTGTGCGCACTCAAGGCGTTCGGTGCCCTGTCGGTGGGCCAGAGGCAGGAAGAGCACAGGGTGGATCGTCCAGGTGATCAGGGTGTTCGCGTGGGTTACCGACACCGCGCAGGGCTCGGCCCGCAGGAGGGCTCGTCTCGTGTCGATACGACCGTCGCGCAGCCACTCCCAAGCCTGGTCGCAAGCGGCCGCGTCCAGAGCCGGTGAGATCGTGCGGAGCGCCACCGCGACCCAACGGTCCGCCTGAGCCGCCGAGTGGGCGTCGAACGATGCCACCAGGGTCGGACGACCCCGCCTCATCAAGTCCTCCGTCCAGCATTCGCACCAGAAGCCCCACTGCGCCGTCGTCGTCGGCATCAGTGGTCGCCCGGCTGGATGCCCGTCGAGGTAGCGGCAGTTGACGCGCGGCGGGGAGGGGCCTCAGCCGAGTCGTTCGAGGTGGAGCAGTCGTACATGCCGGCCACCTGGCGTCCGCGCTGCCGTTGGGGGAGTGGTCGGCCAGCGCGGGGACGGTCCGAGGGACCAGGGCTGAGTTGCCGGTTCGGTGGGGTGGGCAGGTTGATCTCGGCCCAGCAGCGTTTGCCCTCGCATGTCCGCTCGGTCCCGTAGCGGCCGGCGAGTACGGAGACCAGGAGCATGCCTCGGCCGTGCTCGTCGTACGCGTCCGGGGGATCGAGCTTCGGCGGCGACGAGTTGGCGTCATCGACCTCGATCCGCACAGCGTCAGGCAGACGGCGGAGCATCAGGGAGATGCGACCGGTGCCGGCGTGCTGCACTGCGTTGGTGAGGAGTTCGCTGAGTACGAGTTCGGCTGTCTGCAGCACCTCGGCGTCCAACTCACCGCCCCAGTGCCCTAGGGCTTTCACCGCTCGGTGCCGGGCGTCGGTGACGGCCGGTGGGCTGGCGGGTACCGGCAGGGCGAACTCGTGCGGCTTCATCAGCGGCCCTTCTGGAGCGGGTGTGACCGTTTCAGGCAAGCAGGCCGGTGCGATCAGCGACCGGGAAGGTGCGGGCGCTGCATTGGTCATGCACGTTCTGCATGTCAGCAACGTCCGCCGCTTCTAGGCTCGTTGAGCAGGCAGGATCGGCGGCGGAAGGAGCCGTGTCAGATGGCTGGAGCACACAGTGAGGCGAGACGGATCGGTGAAGTGATCCGCCGTGCTCGGGTGGCACAAGGCCGTTCGCAACAGGATGCCGCTGCCTCCTTGGGCTACCACCAGTCCAAGGTGAGTCGGCTGGAGAGCGGGCGTGGCACGGACAGCGTGGGGGTACTCCGTGCGGTGGCCGACGAGTTGCGCATTCCAGCGGAGGAACTGGGTCTCGCCGTCGCCGGTGAAGGCTTGACTGTCGATGCGGAAGCAGAAGGGATGCAGCGCCGCACGTTCATCGCCGCGAGCGTGGCGGTGAGTACTGCCGCCCTCGCTGCTTCCACCGACCTCTACGGCAGCCGGGCTCCGGGCGCAGGCTCCGCCGACGTGCAGGACGACCTTGTGCGGGCACTGTTGCCGGGAACCAGCCCGGCAGGTACCGGAGCCGGCCTGGAGACGCACTCCCTTCGTTCGCGTGTCGGCGCGGCTCGCAGGCTTTTCCACCTCTGTGACTACCAAGGGCTGGAGCAGGCGCTGCCCGGTCTGATCGCGGACCTGCGACTGGCGTCCGGTGGTACGGCCGACAGCGCCGACCTCTCAGGATTGCTGGCCACCGCGTATCAGACCTTGACCAGCCTGCTGCTCAAGCAGGACGACCAGGGCAACGCCTGGCTCGCCGTCGGCCGGGCCATGGCCGAGGCCGAGCGTTGCGGCGACCCGGTCGTCCTCGCTTCGAGTGTCCGCGTGCAGGCCCACGTCCTGGCCCGCGCGAAGCACCCGGCTCAGGCCGTCAGCCTGGTCCGGCACACCGCCGAGCGGCTCACCGGGTCCTACGACCGCAGGTCTCCGCAGTATCTCGCCGCCCTCGGACTGCTGTTGCTGCGCGGTGTCACCTCGGCCGGCAGCGGCGGGAACCGTCCCGCTGCGCGGGAACTGCTCGCGGAGGCGAAGCAGGTGGCGCGGTACGTGGCGTTCGACCGACCCGATGCCTGGGCCAGCTTCAGCCCCACCAACGTCGCCCTGCACGAGGTCAGCGCCCTGGTGGCCTTCGGAGACGCCGGTCTCGCCCTCCAGACGGCCCGCCCGCTCATGCGCCGTCCTCTTCCTGTTCCGGAGCGCCGGGCCGCGCTGTGGGTGGAGGCGGCCCGTGCCTACAGCCAGCAGGGCCGGCTCGCCGACGGCTACCAGGCTCTGCGCATCGCCGAGACCTGCGCCGCCCAGGATGTCCGCCGCCCCGCCGTCCGTGAGCTGGTCGCCGACATGGCCGCCCGCGATCGCCGTCGTACTCTGCCGGAGCTGCACCGCTTCAGCCGCCGACTGGGAGCCACCGCGTGAACGAGCCGAGCGCCTGGGACAAGAGGCCCTTCCTGTACGTCGTCGTGTGCGCCTGCGGTGTCGCCGGTGACGTCGGCAGGCTGATCACAGCCGCGCAGGGCAGGGGGTGGGACGTGGGAGTCGTCGCCACCCCGCAAGGTCTGGGGTTCCTCGACGCCACGGCGGTCGAGGCGCAGACGGGGTATCCGATCCGCTCCGCCTGGCGCGCACCCGGCGATCCTCGTCCGCTCCCACCGGCGGACGCCATCGCTGTCGCCCCGGCCAGCTTCAACACGGTCAACAAGTGGGCGGCCGGCATATCCGACACTCTCGCTCTGGGCGTGCTCTGTGAGGCGTACGGGATGGGTGTTCCCACAGCTGCCCTCCCCTACCTGAACGCCGCCCAAGCGGCTCACCCCGCCTATCGGCGCAGTGTGGACCAGCTCCGGGAGATGGACATCCTGATCGGCTCGTACGAACCCCACCGGCCCAAGGCAGGCGGTGGCGCCGACAGCTTCCGGTGGGAGGAGGCCCTCGATCTCCTGGAACCGCGCCTTCGCTTTCGGCCGTCGGCCGGCCGGTGAACCTTGCGGCTGAACCACCGGGTCGGGTCGTGCACTGGTCATGGAGATCGGGCGAGCTTCTGATACGGGCCTACTGATCACGAGGCACCACGACCGGCTTCAGGTTGCTGACCTGTCTCTAGACTTGTTCTTCCTCGCCCTGGTTCCCTGCTGCTCCTCGCCCGATCTGGCGCGCTGGCGGGGCGGATCCTGAGGTGCTGGGCAGCACGCCATCGGTCGCCGACAGGGACTCGTGCAGTGTGACGAACGAGCTCCTTCAGGTCACTCGCGACCATGACCGAGGCGAGACGTCCGGCACACGCCACGACCTCGTGCCACGCCCGCGAGGCGAGGTGTTCCTCGACGGTGTCGTGGGGCGCGGCGGCTGTCCTCTTCCACGGGCTTGAGGGTAGCGGCAGCTTGCGGAGCAGCTGCCTGAGTGCAGCGTGCCTCGCATGTGTCCACAGCCTGTGGACGGATGTGCGGCCCCTGTGGGCGAATCCGCCCTCGGATCTGGCACGCGGCCAGTGATCACCCCGGACAGCAAAAGGGCCCAGGTCTCTGACCTGGGCCTTCTTCGTGGAGCGGGTGACGAGAATCGAACTCGCGCTCTCAGCTTGGGAAGCTTGGGTCCTCTGAGTGCG
Organism: Streptomyces sp. DT190; assembly: GCF_049846985.1. Taxonomy (NCBI): domain Bacteria; kingdom Bacillati; phylum Actinomycetota; class Actinomycetes; order Kitasatosporales; family Streptomycetaceae; genus Streptomyces; species Streptomyces sp. DT190. The sequence goes on from NZ_JBNCNM010000002.1 coordinate 436,167, forward strand.
GTTGGGCTACTGAGCTGCGGTGGCGACGAGTCGACGCTGGATGAGCGGTTCGTTGACGCCCCGTGGTTCCCCGCGGTTCCCCGCACGATCTGGCACGCCTATGGCACGGCCAGGGCTCAGCCGCGGGGCCGATCGGCGTACGGGCGGAGGATCGGGTGATCAGGACGCTCCCGGTTGCCAGGCTGCTGGCAGGATGCGCCCATTCGGCAGGGAAGAGCCTGCTGGCGGGAGAAGGCCAGACGGGGCGGCCCCGCTCGCTCCGTCGAAGCGGGCCGGAGACCTGGACGCGCTGAGAGCCGTCCGTTCCCCGAGGGGACGCACGGCTCCCAGTTCGCTACTGCGGTGGTCGGAGGTCGATCCGGGCCGTCGACGTGGTTACTGCGACCTTGACCAGTCGTCTACCCGCACCGGAAGAAACGCCCGGAGCTGGTCGGTGTACGGCATCACGGTGCGGTTCTTGCCCTTGATGACGAGGCCGCGCTTGACCAGAGCGTTCACATCCCGAGGTACTGTGCGCGCCCCCTTGTCGGCGTAGTCACGCGCCAGCCGAGGCGTCAGGTCAGGGATCGCGGAGGTAGGGGTCAGCACCCCCCAAGGAAGATCCAGCACGAGTCGCCGCTGCCGCAGGCAGGCCGGCGTCTCGCTGCCCTCGAACTCCTCGTGTACGAAGTTCTGCCAGGTCACGGCCATCTGTTGGACCCGAATTGCCTCGATCTGCTCGCGAAGGCCATCCACGAAGCCCTGTAGGCCGTATCGAATGAAGTTGGCGATGTCGTACGGCTTTCGACTCGTCATGGCGAGCTGCCGGTAGTACTCGCTCCGCGTCCGGTTGTAGTGATCGGACAGCACGTGAGCCGCGACAGTCGGAGCCCCGGCGGCGAGCAGCAGCTGGAATTCCATCAGGCGTGCAGTGCGACCATTGCCATTGCCGAAGGGATGAATCCATGCCAGGTACAGATGGGCGAGGATCGCTGAGACGAGAGCCACAGGCTTGCGGAGAGACTCGGGCGCTTGAGACAGACCGTTCAGCCATTCGCACAGCCGCTCCAGCAGGTGGTCACACTCCTCCGCGGGAGCGCCCCGATACACCGATCCCACCAGTACGCTGTCCGAGCGCACTTCACCCGGGACTACTCCCTCCTCCGGTGGAAGGTCCTTCAGTACGATCTCGTTGAATTGCTTGATCCGCTCCGGCGTCAATGTGAGCGGTCGCCCTTCGATGACGTCCCTGATGATCAGGTTGTAGCCCTCGACGATGTTGTCGACCTCTTGACCCAGGTATTCCTGGGAGGGGGGCAGCTTGAGGTCATGATCGATGCGCTTGTGCACCTCCTCCTCGGACAACGTGTTGCCCTCGATGTGGGTGGTGGCATGCACGCCCTTGGTCAGGTACACCGCATTGAGCCGCCGAGCCACTTCGGGCTGAAGGGGCACGCCGGAGATGTGCTCGCACTTTGAGATGGCCTCACCGAGCAGCATCCATGCCACGTGGTCCAGGTCGTTCAGGTCGATGTTGAATGTGATCCACGGGTGCGTCTCCGTGTATGTCTGCCCCATTGGCCCCTCCGGTCCCCACAAAGGCCCAGTTCACAGGCAATCTGCTCGCAACCTACCCCTGTTTTTGTCCTCAGTGTAGGCACACTACAGGGGGCTTGGGCAGGGGCGGATGGCGGCCATGCTGTTCAGGCCAAAGTTGCCCCGAAAGCCCTAGCGGCTCACCGCGGCGATGGGGTCACCGGATGGGGGTGCCCCGCGGCCAGGAGGTTTACGGGCCCGCCTCTGCTTCGTAGGTCGGGTGCCCAGTGCGCAGGGGTGCCGGTCCGCCGTGCTGCGCCAGCTCGGCCGTCCACGCGGCGATGTGCTGGTACTTCCTCTCCGTGGTGTGGCCGTCCCACACGGCCCGCACGTCGAGGGTGCCGACGCGCTCGACGTGCTGGAAGAGGTCGGCGTCCCGCGGGCTGATGTGCCAGGAGCACTGCCAGCCGCCGATAGTGAGGTAGACGATCTGCCAGCCGGGCTCGTCCCTGAAACCGACTTCCTCAGGTGCCATCTGAGTGGGTCAGCAGGCAGGCTGCCTGAGCCGGCAGATTTACAGCGGGCTCAGTTAACCACCCTCTACCTGCAACTTTCCCGATTTCGCTCGCTGTCGGGGGACATGTGGGGATGTCGAACATGGCGGGCTAGCGAGACCGCTTCAGAGTCGCATCTGACAAGCGCTTAGAAGATGCGGGCAGGCCCTTATGGTCACGTCTCGTCGGTGCGTGCCGATGCCGTTGCCAACCGCTGAGCGCTGTCGCCGTTCGTGCTCGTTGCCGTCAGCGCTGCCGTCACTGCCGTCGGAGCCTCTGTACGACCACTCACGGGTTACGAATACCTTACTCGGCAGGGACCGCCTCGCGACGGTCGTCGACGAAGGGCTCCCCCGCACATCATGCGTTGAGGTGCACGCTTTTGCGTAGTCATCGGTCTGGCTCAGGCGATCTCCTGTGCTGTGAAGTGCTCGATGTCGCCTGTGTCGAGGCATGGCGACGCAGCGGCCCAGAAAGACAGGAAGTGCTTTCGGAGGTAATCTGAGAGAGGTGCGCGTAGTGCTACCTGCGAGTCACCGTTCAGAAGAAGGCGCGGAATTATGCACGGTTCCGCTGCGCTTAAATGGCCTCGGCCACGGCACCCACGGCACCACCGCCGACGAGGGCACCGAGGGTGGTCGCCTGCCCCGATTACCAATGAGTATCAATTGGAAGCCGGGAATCATGATCGACCGCAAGATATTCTGCGAGAAGTGCCGTGGGCGCCGCATCGGCGATACCCCGCATTGCTTGGAGCATGCAAGCGAAGCGGATTTTCGTTCCTATCTATTGAGCCTGCCGCCACACGCGAATCTAGACTTGCGTGCCACAAAGATAGACGCCGACCGATTTGGGGAAATTAAGCGGCACCTCAACAATGAGATGGGTGTCATTCGGTTCGATGATGCCCGATTTACAGGAAAAGCGGACTTCTTTCATGTAAGTTGCGAGCGGGCATACTACTGCCGGACGCACTTCCTAGGTCTGGCAGATTTCAGGCATGCGAATGTTGAGCGAATTGCCGACTTTAGCGATGCGCAGTTCATCGGCGAGGCCCAATTTGGTGACGCAACGTTGAATCGAGCCAAGTTCACAGGGGCTCAATTCAGCGAATTGGCCTCATTTGATGACACTGTATTTCAGGGGCCGCCAGGTTCGACGCGATTTGATTTTACATATTTCAGCCGTGGCGTCGAATTCGCAAGGGTCAAGTTCTTCCAGGGAGTTACCTTTAAGAAGTCTCTTCTGATTGGCACAATCAGCTTCGGTGACGTTAAATTCTACGGAGAGGTCAATTTCACTGGGGCGCATTTTGGTGACGATGTCTGGTTCACCGGGTCCACAAAATTCAGCCACTCTGCCTCTTTCGAAGATGCGGTATTTCCTGCCGGTGCCGTATTTGAGCGAGTTGTTTTCGCAAGTGACGTTATTTTTGCGTCTGCGCGTTTTGGTGATGACGTGTGGCTTTGGCCGATTGCCGTTGCCGGTAGTGCGGTCTTCAGAGGGGCCATATTTGAAGGGAGGGCACTTCTCGATGTTGCCGCCTCTGAAGTGTGGTTCGACCGGTCTCGGTTCGTTCTAGGAGGTAGGGCCCGCCTCCGTTATGCGCACGTGAGTTTGGAGAGTGCTACATTCGCGCAACCCATGCTCATCGCCGCTGTCAGCGAGACCTTCCGGAGCCCGTATATCCCGGATGCGCTGCTCGATGAGGGTGAAGTGGAAGAGAAAGCCCGTCAAGCTCTCGGAGAAACGGATGGATCAATAGTAAAGTTGGTCTCTTCAAGAGGAATAGACGGCGAGAATCTGACGATTTCTGGCCTCGATCTGAGTGTATGTCTATTTGCGAGTGCTCACAGACTGGACGGACTCCGTATTGAGGGTTGCGAGTTCATGCGCACGCCTTCAACAGGGTCGAAAAAACTCTACGGGAAACTGTGGCGTTGGTCATCGAGGCAGGTCCTGGTAGAAGAAAGTCACTGGCGTGCAAGCCAGCGGCTCAGGAATGGATGGAGAACCATTGAACAACATCCTCCTCTGACAACGGCATTTCCCGGGGGTGTATCGCCACGGCCTGTAGAAGAGCAGAGTCCAGAAACTATTGCCGCTACCTATCGGGCGTTGAGAAAGTCTGAGGAGGATAACAAGAACGAACCCGGGGCGGCAGATTTTTATTATGGGGAAATGGAAATGCGACGCCACGCCGACTCCACTAATTTCGGCGAGCGCTGTATTCTTTATGCCTACTGGGTCATCTCTGGCTACGCCCTTCGCGCGTGGCGGGTAGTCGTAACCCTGATAGCATTTGTCTTTGTAATCGCGCTACCGCTTCAGCACTTCGGCTTCGCAGGGAAGTGTTTGAGCTATCCTGAAACCGCTCTGTACGCCATGCATTCCGCAATTTACCTCACGAGTATGGATTCCATAGAACTCACGGCGTGGGGGCAGCTGATGCGGATATCAATACGGGTCGCTGTGCCACTACTAATTGCTTTGGCCTTGCTGTCAATTCGTAACCGCGTGAAGCGATAGCATGACAGAGCGAGCTATTCCCCATCCGGGCGTACTCACTTTAGATCAGGCTCATGGTCTGCGTTGGTCCTGCCATATTTTTAAATGCCATGAGTTCGTTCACCACGCAGGAATCTTTTGGATACGCGATGGGGTCACAGCCTGCATTCCCGTGACGCAAGATGCAGCACTGAGTGTGGGCAGGCGTAAATGACAACGAAGGTCGGCGGAACGGCTTTGGGCTGGAGCTGCTTTGGCGCGAGTGATCATGGCGCCGTAAGCTTCCGGCGCGTCGGGCAGTCTGTGGACCTGCCCGCTAGAGCACGACGTTGGGGCCATGATCTTCGAGGCTCGCGCCAAAGTGGCTGCCTAAAGCCGTGGAGCCGACCGCCCCAGCCACGACGTTCCCCTCTTCTGGCATCAGGTGGCCGCTTGCTGTGCGTCGCGGCACGGGCGCCGGCCGGGCTGGAGCGGGGCGGAGACAGGAGCGCAGGCCCGGACGGGGGCCGGGCCGCGCGCGGTGAGCGGAGCGAGCCGCCCTTGAACCCGTGAAGAAGGTTGTTACTCAGGAGTGGCCGTGATGCGCCACAAGGGAGCGTCGTACTGATCCGGACGTCCGTTGATGAGCAGTTGGCGCAGGTCCTCGCGCAAGGAGCCGTTGAGGTTCAGGGCCTCAGTGATGCGGCGGAACGTCGTGTGGGTGACTCCGCGGTTCCGGGCCTCTGCTTCGAATTGGCCGAGCTGAGACAGCACGGCCTCACGGTCGAGCGGTGCTGGTGGCTGGTCCTTGAGCCATGCGGCCTTGTTGCGCTCGTAGTCGATCTCCGAGTAGCCGCAGATTTCGCGGCTGTGTGCCTCGACCTCGTCCAGGGTGGCGGTCGTCAGGATGGCTCGGGCCAACTGGTTGCGGGTCAGCGCCTCGTCCAGGTCGACCTCATGGACTGTCGGTCCTTCGTCGGTGAGGGGGACCGGAAGGCCGGCGTCTCGCATCTCGCAGGTGCCGCGTACGCCTCGGGCTGTCGCAGCGAGCATCCCGGTCGCCTCGGAGGGGTGCCACTCCAGGACCGAGCGGATCGGCTCGACGTCCTTCGCTGTGAGGGTGTGGATGAGCGGGCCGAGCATGCCGCGCAGTTCGTCGAGAGGGAGTTCGCCATCGAGGCCGGGGCCCGTCACCAGGAGGCGGACAGGCGCGTTCACCTGGCAGCACGCGGCGAGTGTGACGGCGTCGGCAAGCGGACTCTTCAATGTCGGCTCATCGCCGCGGGCGAGGATGTCGCCCCCCACGTCCAGGAGGTCGATCGACTCTGGTGACAAGTGGTCCACCAGTTCTTCGAGTTGGCGGGTGACACCCTCGACTCCGCGGCGCGCGTCGATCAGCGCGAACGTGTGCCGGAGCTCTGCTGCGAGTCGGGGGAGCGTCGAGCCCGCCGGAGCGATGGGACGAGCCTCGGCCGGCACTGCCCAGACTGCTGGGGCCAGGTGCTGGAGGCCGGTGAAGTTGGCCGGTCCTCGGGGACCCGGAACCGGGTCGATCAGAAGACGGTCCCACGCGTACGTGAGGATCACCGCCTGGTCCACGTCGCCGTAGAGGGCGGCGTGCATCATTGCGGCGGCGACTGCGTCGCCCCCTCCTCCTGCTGCGACGATCAACCGCGTCATGCGTCTCAGCCTACGGGGTGGGGGGTTGACCACTCACCCTATAGTGGCTAGAGGCCATAGCCACTTGTATCGAGAAGCAGGCCTCAGCTCGGTAGCGGGGTGCCCGCCTACTCGCCTGGGGCTCGCCTTGGGTTAGGAGGACTGATGCCGCAGATCGAGGAGGCTCAGCCGAAGTATCTCCAGATCGCGCATTACATCCGTGATCAGATTCTTCGGGGTGACCTGCGACCGGGGGACGAGGTGCCGTCGGAGCGGCAGTTGGCGGCGGACTGGAAGGTGTCTCGGCCCACGGCCGCACGGTCGCTGGAGGCGCTGAGTCATCAAGGGCTCGTCGAGAAGCGTCAGGGGTCGGGCACGTATGTGCGCAGCCTCGAAGTCAACCGGCGGGCTCGTGAGTTGTACGGGCGCGCTCGGCAGACCGGGAAGATCTACACGCCCGGCGAGTACGCCGTGATCACTTCTGCCGGTTGGCTGGAGGCGCCGGACCACGTGGCTGAATCGCTGGGCCTGGTCAAGGATCGCCGGGCGGTGCACCGGCGGCGGGTGACCAACAACCAGGACGGGCCGATCACGCTCTCCACCTCGTGGTTCGCTCCGGATGTCGGTCAACGTGCGCCGAAGCTTCTGGAGCCGGAGCGGATCCAAGAGGGGACGCTGCTGTACGTCGAGAACATGACCGGACGGCAGGGGAGTTACGCGGAGGATCGCATGTGCGCGCGTGCGGCCACAGACGAAGAGGCCGAGGACCTGCAACTTGCCGCCGGCTCCGCCGTGCTGATCGTGCACCACGTCGTCTTCGACCTCCAGGACCGTCCGTTGGAGTTTGCTGAGGCCACCTACCCGCCGCATCGCTGGGCGTTCGAGCAGGGCTACCCCCTCACCTGAGGGGGCCAGTTGCGGCGAACCGCTTGCGTCCTCCAAGTGGCTAATGCCACTATCCAGGAAGTGGCTAAGGCCACTTCACTGGGAGGAGGCGTGGTGTGACGAGTCAGCGGCCGGATCAGGGCACGCACTTACGTTGCCGGGGTTGCCGGGGGCGCGGCTGGAAGCGTGTCGGCTCGCGAACGACCCTGGCGCTTGCCACCGCCGCCGATCGCACCCGTGCCACATCGAAGCGGCGCTGCCTCGACTGCGACGGCAGCGGCAGGAAGTGAGCACCCATGGCCTACATGATCGACCGCTACCCGTCTGAGGAGTCACCGCGTCTCGGTGCGATGACCTTGCACCCTGTCGCTGAGTCTGTGTCACGGGCTCGGCGCTGGTTCCGCAAGTTCATCGCCCCCTACAACCCGGCCTGCTCCGTCGATGACTGTGCGCTGATGATCTCGGAGCTGGTGACCAACGCCATCGCTTACGGCCGGTCGGACGAACCCTGGCTCGTGCGGGTCGAGTGGTTCCGTGAGGGGACTTCGCTCCGGGTCGACGTGCACAACCCCGGCTTTCCGGCGAACGTGCGGTTGAGGCATCCCGACGCCGACGACGCCCACGGGCGCGGGCTGCTCCTGGTTGATTCGCTGGCCGAATCGTGGCACGCGGCACCGAGCCGCTTCGGCGGAACCGTCGTCTCCTTTGTAGTGGCCGATGCCTGGCCCGGAAGGTAAGAGTTCGCTCCGCTTCTACTTTGACAATATGGCGCTCGGTGACATCGCCCCTGAGGCTGTCTTGGCCTCCTGCGCCATCGCTGCCGAATTGCCCGGCCTCGCCGTCGTCGGCGACACGTCCGGCGGCTGGTCCCGCATCCGCACCCCTCACCTCTCCCTCGCCGACGCTGCGGCCACCTGTCGCGAGACGGCGCACCTCGCCCCGGACGTTCCGGCGCTCGCGCCGTTCCGGCCTCACGTTCCACCCGTGCCGGTGACGGAGTCCGGCCCCCTGGCCGCTCCTCGGCCCATCACCGAGTAACCGACCCGCTCCCACGGTCGGCGCGGCCGTCCCGCGCCAAGTCCCTACCCCACCCATGCCCGGAACTGGAAGGAGTGGCCGTGCGTGCCTTGCCCGTCCGTGTGGACGCCGTGCTCGTGCAAGCGGTGATCGCCGCCGCGCTGTCCTTCGCCCACCTGCACGACCTGGCGCTCGCCGCCGGACAGGACGGCTGGAAGGCCTGGGCCTACCCGATCTCCGTCGACCTGCTGTTGGTGGCGGCCTGGCGGCGCCTGCGCTCCGGTGAGCCGAAAACCGCCGGGTGGTGCTGGTTCCTCGTCGCACTGACGGCGTCCCTCGGCGCCAACGTCGCCACCGCCGAGCAGGGGCCCGATGGGCTGGTCTTCGTCGGCGAGAAGGGCGCCCCGTTCCGGCGTACCTCCTTCGGTCGGAAGTGGCGCCGTGCTCGCGCGGTCGCCGGCCTCCCGGACGGCTTCCGCTTCTACGACCTCCGCCATACCGGGCACACCCTGTCGACCCGCTCTGGCGCCACCCTCAAGGACACGATGGTCCGTGCCGGGCAGTCCTCCGAGAAGGCCGCGCTGATCTACCAGCACTCCGACGAGGAGCGGCAGCGGGAGGTGGCCGCCGGGCTCGACGACCTGGTGCGGGCCGAGCGTGCGAAGTGCCACACGGACGACCCCGCGCACCACAGTGAGGAGGCTGCCGAGAGCTAACGGTGCGGTTGTGGTGCGCGACCGGGCCGCCGGTCTAGACAACAAAGAACCCCCGGGTCTCTGACCTGGGGGTTTCACATGGAGCGGGTGACGAGAATCGAACTCGCGCTCTCAGCTTGGGAAGCTGATGTTCTACCATTAAACTACACCCGCGTAAGACGCCGACCGGAGTCGGTGTCCGAATGCTCGCCCACTCTACAACATGCCAGGCCCCCGGTGTCCGTGCCGCGGGGCCTGAGGCTGTTTCAGGGATGGGATGCGGCTGCGGGGGAACGGAGTTGGGGCGTACGGTGTGGGCGTCGAGGAGGGTCCGGGCGGGACCGGAGTGCCGCCTGGAGAGCCGTCCCTTTGATCCCGTACTGTGGCTTTTGTCGTCGGGCGAGCAGCAGCCCGACGCGGCTCTTGGGGAAGGGACTCTTGGACTTGATGGAGCGCACCGTCGTCCGTTGTGCCGATGGGCACGTGTTCACCACCGCTTCGTTCCCGATGCAGCAGGCCGAGCGGCTCGGCCCCGGGCGGCTGCTTCGGTGCCCGCGATGTGCGCGGCTCCGGAGCGTGGTGCCCGTCAGCCTTCAGAAGCAGTAGCGGACACAGCGAGCAGTACCGCAGCAGAGCGTGTAGCAGTACATAGCAGTACGTAGGAGCAGGTGTGCGAGGCGCGCGGTGGCGTCCGGTTGCGGGCGCTCCGCGCGCCCTGCGTATCCTCGGGGCGTGCTTCTCTCAGACAAGGACATCCGGGCCGAGATCGACGCCGGACGGGTACGCATCGATCCGTATGACGACGCGATGGTGCAGCCGTCGAGCATCGACGTGCGTCTCGACCGCTATTTCCGGGTGTTCGAGAATCACCGGTACCCCCACATCGATCCCGCCATCGAGCAGGCCGACCTGACCCGGCTCGTGGAGCCGGAGGGGGACGAGCCGTTCATCCTGCACCCGGGTGAGTTCGTCCTGGCCAGCACCTACGAGGTCATCACGCTGCCCGACGATCTCGCCTCCCGGCTGGAGGGCAAGAGTTCGCTGGGGCGGCTGGGGCTGGTGACGCACTCCACGGCCGGGTTCATCGACCCCGGGTTCAGCGGACACGTCACCCTGGAGCTGTCCAACCTCGCCACGCTGCCGATCAAGCTGTGGCCGGGGATGAAGATCGGGCAGCTGTGCATGTTCCGGCTGAGCTCGCCCGCCGACTTCCCCTACGGCAGTGAGCGGTACGGATCGCGGTACCAGGGCCAGCGGGGGCCGACCGCCTCCCGGTCCTTCCTCAACTTCCATCGGACCCAGGTGTGAGCGACAGCAGCATGAGCCCTGTGCGGGAGAACCTTTCCTACGAGCGGTTCGGCGTCGCGGTGCGCGAGCTCGCGCAGACGATCGCCGACGACGGCTACCAGCCCGACGTCGTGCTCAGCATCGCCCGCGGCGGTGTCTTCGTCGCCGGTGGCCTCGCCTACGCCCTCGACTGCAAGAACATCCACCTCGTGAACGTGGAGTTCTACACGGGCGTCGGGACCACGCTGGAGATGCCCGTCATGCTCGCCCCGGTCCCGAACGTGATCGACTTCTCCGAGAAGAAGGTGCTGATCACCGACGACGTCGCGGACACCGGCAAGACGCTCAAGCTGGTGCGCGACTTCTGCCTGGACACCGTCGCCGAGGTGCGCAGCGCCGTCGTCTACGAGAAGTCCCACTCGCTCGTGAAGTGCGAGTACGTGTGGAAGCGCACCGACGAGTGGATCAACTTCCCGTGGAGTGTCGAACCGCCCGTGGTGCGGCGGGCCGGGCAGGTTCTCGACGCCTGAGCACGGCTGCCAGCGGCCGGCAGCGGGCCACAGTGGCAGCGGAAAGGGGCTCCCCGGTGCGGGGAGCCCCCTTTCTCGTGCGTGACGAGCCTCAGACCGTGACGAGCCTCAGACCGTGCCGAGCTTCACGATCGACAGCAGGGCGATCAGCTGGATCGCCGACGCGCCCAGGGCCTTCGGCCAGGGCAGGTCGTGGGAGCGGCCGACCATCAGGGTCAGCAGGACGCCGCCCGCGATCCAGGTGGCCCAGCCCAGCAGCTGCACGAACATCGCGTCGCCGCCGGCGAACATCGCGAAGACCAGGCGGGGCGCGTCCGTGAGCGACATGATCAGCATGGACAGGCCGACCGTGGGCTGCCAGGCGCCGTCGCCGCCGAGCTGGCGGGCCAGCGTGTGGGTGACCACGCCCAGGACGAACGCGCTCAGCACCATCGCGACGGCCGTCGTCAGGACGATCGGCACCGCGTTCGACAGTGTGGCGTTTATCGCATCCGCGCGGGCGCCGTCGAAGCCGAAGACGGCGAGCAGGCCGTAGAGGAACGTGACGATCAGGGCCGGGCCCCACATCGTGTAGTCCCGCATCTGGAGGAACGTCTGGTTCGGGGCGAGGACGATCCCCCTCAGCAGGGCCTTCCAGTGCAGGCGCGGCCCGACCGGGCCGGGCGGCGGGGCGGCCGAGCCGGCGCGGTAGGTGTCGCCCTGGGTGTAGGGGTCCTCGCCGACCGAGAAGGCCTGGGTGTGACCCGGGTTGTTCGCCGCGTACGGGTCGTGCGGGCCCTGGGGGCCGGGTGGGTACGCGCCGTCGCCGAAGTACTCCGGCTCGCCGTGACCGCCCTGGCCGCCGTAACCCCCGCCGGGGCCGCCGCCGGCGTTCGACTGCGGCCAGGTGGGGCCGCCGCCGTTGCCGTACGGCTGCTGCTGCGGGTACGGCTGCGGCGCCGGCGGGTAGCCGTAGGACGGCCCCTGCGGCGTCTGCTGCCCGTACGGAGGGTTGTGCGGTCGCGTCTGAGGAGCGCCGTTGTTCCGGCCGCGTCCGATCCTGAATCCAGCCACGTCTTCGAACGTACCTGGTCCCGGACGGTGGCGTGCCGGGCCCGGGCGTCCGGGCCCGGCTTTGCGGCCGAGCTGTGACATCCCTTAAGGGGCAGGGCCCTTGGGCGTCCGTGAGCCGTCAGGGTTGGGCCGTACGGGCCGCACCGGTGGCCTGCCGGGGCGGCGGCTAGAGCATGTCCTGGCCCAGTCGCAGGTAGCCGGTGGTCGACATGCCGAGGGAACCGGGGCCGAAGCTGACCGCGTTCTTCGTGGTGATGCCCGAGGCCGAGCCGCGCAGGCTGTAGACCGCGCCCGAGGGGTGGTTCTCGCCGTCGGAGCCGATCGACAGGTCCGCCTTGCCGTCGCCGGTGAGGTCGGACAGGCGGACCGAGGAGCCGAAGCGGTCGGCGGACTCGGCGGTGCCGGGGACACCGGCCGTGTCCTGGGTGAACGACTGGGCGGCCGTGGTGGTCAGTCCGCCGGCCGAGCCGCGCAGGACCGTGACGCCGCCGGCGATCTCCGCGGTGCCGACGTCCTCGTGGATCGTGCCGACGGCCAGGTCGCCGAAGCCGTCGCCGTCGACGTCGGCGATCGACAGGTCGTTGCCGAACCAGTCGCCCTCCTCGTCCGCGCCGGGGACGCCGGGGGTGTCCTGGTCGAGCGTGAGCTGCGGGCTGGTGCGGGCGCCGCCGGGGCCGCCGGGGTACACGCTCACCGAGCCGCCGAGGCTCTTGGCGTCGCCGCCGTAGTCCGCCGTGACGACGTCGTCGTGACCGTCGCCGTTGAGGTCGCCGACGGTGGCCAGCTCCCAGCCGCCGCTGGTGAGGAACGTCTGGTGGGTGAGGCCGGAGGCGCCGCCGAGGAAGACCATGGCGCCGTCCTCGTAGTCCGACGCCCGGCTGCCGGTGGCGACCAGGTCGTCGGTGCCGTCGCCGTCGATGTCGCCGGCGGAGAGGCTCCGGGCGCCGGCCAGACCCGCGCCGCCCCGCAGGCCGGTGGCGAGCTCGGAGCGGGACGTCGAGCCGGTGGTCTTGGTGAAATTCCGGTGGATCCAGACGTCGCCGCCGGTGCTGCCGGTGGCGAGGTCGGGGCGGCCGTCCCCGTCGAAGTCGGCGACGGCGAGGGACATGCCGTACTCGTCGTGGGCGGAGACGGCCGGGTCGGTGACGCCCTTGCCGCCGGACAGGCCGTTCTTGCCGCCCCAGACGACCGTGACGGAGCCGCCGTCGGCGTCGGAGCCGACGTCCTCACCGGTGCTGCCGACGACCAGGTCGGCGTACCCGTCGGCGTTCAGGTCGCCGGCGGCGAGGGCCTTGCCGAAGCGGTCGCCCTGCTCGGCGGTGCCGGGGATGCCGGCGGTGTCCTGGGTGAGGACGGTCCGGCGGGCCGCGGCGATGCCGCTCGCGGAGCCGTAGGTGACGACGACGGCGCCCGCGTCGGCCTTGCCGGCGACGGGCGTGTAGGGCGCGGCGGTGGCCAGGTCGCGGTAGCCGTCGCCGTTGAAGTCGTCGGCGTACCCGGCGGGCGCGGCGGAGGCCGGGGCCGCCAGGGTCAGCGGGGTGAGTCCGGCGGTCAGCAGGGCGGCGGCGAGTGCGGCTGCGGTCTGCCTGCGCATGGGGGGAACCTCCAGGTGACGGGGGTGAGGGAAGGCCGGGTGGTCAGGTGGTGAGGGCGGTGCCGTAGCTCGGTGCGCCCGCCGTGGAGACGCCCGTGGTGCCCGGGCCGAAGCTCGTCGCGCCGGACGTCGTCAGGCCGGTGGCCGTGGCGCGCAGGGACCACAGCGCGCCGTCGCCGGCGTTCTCGCCCGGGGCGGCGACCGCCAGGTCGGCGCGGCGGTCACCGGTGGTGTCGGTGAGGGCGACGCGCTCGCCGAACCGGTCGCCGTTCTCCGAGGCGCCGGGGACGCCCGCCGTGTTCTGGGTGTACGACACCGCGCCCTTCGTGGTCAGGCCCGACGCCGAGCCGTACAGCACGGTCACCGCCCCCGCGGCGGAGTTCTCGCCCGCGGTGCCGACGGCGAGGTCGGCGTATCCGTCGCCGTTGACGTCGCCGAGCGCGACGCCGCTGCCGAAGCGGTCGCCCTTCTCGGCGGCGCCGGGCACCCCGGCGGTGTCCTGGGTGAGGACGAGCGGGGCGCGGTCCGGGTCCAGGCCGGCGGGGCCGCCGTAGACGACGGAGACCTTGCCGCCGAGGGCGCCCCCGGGATCGGCGGAGGCCTCCCGGTCGTTGCCCACGGCGATGTCGTCGTGGCCGTCGCCGTCGATGTCCCCGACGGCGGAGACGAAGCCGCCGGGCAGCTTCTGCAGCCAGTCGTTGTAGTTGCCGATCTCCAGGTCGGCCAGGGCCGTGGTGGCGGCACCGTCGTGCGCGGCACGGCCGTGCAGGACGGCGTGGGGGTGGCCGTCGCCGGTGACGTCGCCGGCGGAGAGGTGGGTGATGCCGGCGGTGGCCGACCACCAACTGTTGCGGGAGCCCGAGGCGCCGTTGGGCGAACCGGTCTTCGTGTGGGGGCCGTTGACGAGGGTGAGGGTGATCGGGCCGGTGGAGCCGGCCGCCACGTCGAGGGTGCCGTCGTGGTCGAAGTCGCCGGCGGCGAGGGTCTGGCCGTAGCGGTCGTAGTCCCGGTCGAAGGGGCTGTAGAGCGCACGGGCGCCGCTCAGGCCGGTCGCCGAGCCCCACACCACGGTGACCGCGCCGTTGTTGGTGTCGTACGCGTCCTCGCCGGGCACGCCGATCAGCAGGTCGGCGTAGCCGTCGGTGTTGAGGTCGGCGGAGGCCAGGGCGGAGCCGAAGGCGTCGTCGGCCTCGGCCGCGCCGGGCATCCCGGCGGTGTCCTGGGTGAGGAGCGTGCGCGTGGCGGTCTTCGGCCCGCCGGTGCTGCCGTAGACGACGGAGACCGCGCCCGCCTTCGCCTTCCCGGAGACCGTCGCGCCGGGCGCGCCGATCGCGAGGTCGGTGCGGCCGTCGCCGTTGAAGTCCCAGGGGGCGGCGGCGGTGGCGGCGTGGGCCGAGACGGTGAGGGTGAGCGGCGTCAGGGCCGCGGCCAGCAGGACGGCGGTGATACGGGTCCGCATGGGGGTGGGTGCCTCGCTGAGGAGTCGTCGGGGGGTCACTGGGCGATGGCCCAGGCGAAGGCGGCGCCGCCCTTGAGGGAGACGTCACGGGCCGACACGAACAGCGACCCGGTGGTGGTCGGGCCGGAGGCGGAGCCGCGCAGGACGGTGACCGCGCCGTAGCCGTTCTCGTAGCCGGCGCCGGTGACCAGGTCGGCCTTGCCGTTCCTGTCGAGGTCGACCAGGCGCACGGTCATGCCGAAGGCGTCCATGGTCTCGTTGCTGCCGGGGACGCCCGCGGTGTCCTGCGACCAGGACTTGGCGCCGGTGCCGGTGAGGCCGTTCGCCGAGCCGTACAGCAGGGTGACCGAGCCGGCGTCCTCCACCGAGCCGATGTCCTCGGACCAGGCGCCGACCGCGATGTCGGCGTAGCCGTCGCCGTTGACGTCCCCGGCGGACAGCGCCGAGCCGAACAGGTCGCCGGCCTCGCCGGCGCCGGGCACGCCGGAGGTGTCCTGGTGGATCACGGTCGGTCGCTGCGCCGGGTCGGGGCCGGTGGGGCCGCCGTACCAGACGGTGATCTGGCCGCCCTTGTGGCCGCCGGGCTTCTCGGCGCGGGGGTCCTGGTAGTCGCCGAGGACGAGGTCGCCGTAGCCGTCGCCGTTGACGTCGGCGATGGTGCCCTCCTCGCCGTCGGCATCCGGCAGGTCGGTGGCGGCGTACCTGGTGCCGGTCCAGCCGTGGTAGCTGATCTCGCCGCCCACATCGCCGTCGACGAGGAACGGGTAGACGCGCTCGGCGTCGCCGTCCCGGTCGAGGTCGCCCGCGAACACCTCGTACGTGGAGCCGAACGTGCCGAGGCCGGTGTGGCTCGCGGGGCCGCCCGTGCGGGTGAAGGGGCCCTTGTAGAGGCGGGTGCGGGACTGGCCGGTGATCGTCACGTCCGTCGCGCCGTCCCCGTCGAAGTCGCCGGTGGCGACGCCGGAGGAGAAGCCGCCCCACTCGGTGAGGTCGGACGGCTGGGGCAGGCCCTTGCCGCCGAACAGGCCCGACGTGCCGCCCCACAGGACGGTGGCCGAGCCGACGCCGTCCCGGTCGCCGATGTCCTCGTACTGGGCGCCCACGACCAGGTCGGAGTAGCCGTCGCGGTCCAGGTCGCCGGCGGCGAGGCTGTAGCCGAAGCGGTCGTCCTCCTCGGCGGCGCCCGGGACGCCGGCGGAGTCCTGCGTGATGACGGTCCGGCGGGCCGCCGAGACGCCGGACGACGAGCCGTACAGCACGACGACGGCGCCGGCGCCGGACACCGAGCCGACGTCGGCGGCGAACGCGCCGATGGCGACGTCGCGGTAGCCGTCGCCGTTGAAGTCGCCGGAGAGGCCGGAGGGTGCGGCCGTGGCGGCGGGGGAGGCGGTGAGCAGGCCGGTGGTGAGGGCGGCGGCCAGGACGAGGGTGCGCTTGCGCAAGGCGGGACTCCGGGTCGGGGTGGAGGGGCTCAGACGGCGGGGGTGCCGTGGCCGGCCTGGGGCGTGGGCGCGCAGGCCCGGTGCGGTGCGCCGTGCGGCGGGACGTGCTGGTCCATGCGGGGTCTCCTGCGGCGTGCGGGGTGCCTGGCGGGCATCCGCGGTCGGTGGGGTGCCGGAACCGTCCCCGTTCGCCGGAAGTTGTCCTGGCGTTCATGGGCGGTCGGCGATCAGGAGACCTGTGTGAGGACGTAAGGGTTGTACGTGAGTTCGGTTGTTTTCGGGGCTGCTGTGAGTTGCGTCTGCTGTGGGGTGGAGGGAGGCGCGGAAACCCAGGGGACCGTCGTCAGAAGCGTGCGGTAGAAAGACTGTTCGGCCGTGCGCGGGCTGTCCGGTGCGGCGTTGACGCGTTCCTGTGGGGGGACCTTGTTCAGAACTCGGGCGGCCTGCGCTGCCATCGGTACGGCCGCCGCGCTCCTGCTGACCGGTGGGCCGGCGGCGTACGCGGCGGAGGGGGTGGAGGGGCAGGCGCCGGACGTCCGCTACGCCAACAGCGTCTCGGGCGACCTCGGCACGCTGCAGATCGGCATCCGCTCCGACAGCGCCGTCACGGGCATCCGGGCCCACCTCGTCTCGGCGGCCACGCAGCAGGAGGTCGCCGTCGTCGAGTTCGACGCGTTCACCCTGGCCCACGGCACGGCGGACGACGGCGTGTGGCACACGAGGCAGCCGCTCGACCTGCCCGCCCTCGGTACCTACGACGTCCGCGTCGAGGCCACGGACGCCGACGGCGACCGCACCCTGGACACCTCCGCCGGCACGCTCGCCTACTACGTCGCGGCCGTGTTCGAGGACGTGCGCACCGACCGCACGGAGATCGACACGGACGACCGCCAGGTGCGGATCGACGGCACCCTGAAGGGACGCTGGCCCGGAACCCGTGAGGTCGAGCCGCTGGCGGACCACCGGGTGGACCTCGACGTGGACTACTGGACGGAGAACACCGTCCGCACCGACGCGCAGGGCCACTTCTCCGGCACGGTCACCGTGAACGACGCGGTCCCGGTCCAGGCGGTCTACCGGCACGACAACGCCAACCCGTACGTCCTCCACGGCGAGTCCTCGCCCACGCAGATCGGCATCCGGCAGGTGGCCACGCGCTGGACGATCGAGGCACCGGCGGCGGCCCGGACGATCGACCTCGGCGAGGAGGTCACGATCACGGCGACGCTGGAGCGCGAGACGCCGCAGGGCTGGGTGCCGTTCGAGGGCCAGAGCGGCGGGGTGCTGTTCGAGCCGTCGGCCGGAGGGCAGTTCGCGAGCGTCGGTTACTTCACCACCGGGGCCGACGGCAGGATCGGCTTCACCCACGCCCCCTGGGAGACCGGCACGTTCCGCGTGGCCTCCCACAGTGACGACCCGTTCATCGCGCCGGCCTCCAGGAACAGCGCGGAGATCAAGGTCCTGCGCGCCTCGGTCTTCACGTCCTTCTCGGCCACTCGTGCGCAGGGCGGCGGCGTGCACGTCGAGGGCGCCATGGACTTCCCCGACGGCTGGACGCCGGGCACCGTCCCGGTGCACGTCGAGTACTCCCGGGACGGCAAGCGCTGGACGGACCTGCGCACGGTGGAGGCTCAGTGGTCCGGTGAGGGGTACGCGTTCTCGGCGGACCTGCCGGACGCGGGGCGCGGCTCGTACCGGGCGCGCTTCGAGGAGACGGGGTCGTTCCGCGGCGCCACGTCGGAGGTGGTGCGGGTGGGGCGCTGAGGCGCCCGGCGGAGAGCGGCTACCCGTCCACGAAGCCCAGGGCCGTGTCCGGCCGGCACTGCGGGCAGGCCTTGACGCCCTCGGCCAGGGCCTGCCGGGCGCGGTCACGGTCGACGCCCCGGCTGCGCTGCCCGGCGTTCCAGCAGCCGCCGACGTGCACGTACACGGCCTCCTGGCCGGACAGCCCGCGCTCGATCAGCCAGTCGGGCGCGGGCGGCCGGGCCGCGAGGCCGCGCCGCCGTTCCGCCTGGCGGCGCTCCTCGTCCGCGATCCACCGACGGGTGCGTGCCAGGTCGCGCTCCTGCACGCGCTCCAGGAAACGGAGCAGCGCGAGCCGCGACTCTGGATCGTTCATACGTTCGATTCTAGGTTCAGGCGGGGAGCGCGGGGAGCGCGGGGAGCGCGGGGAGGGCGAGCCCCCCTGTGTGCCGCCGCCCGGTGAACTCGGCGGCGGGAGGCGGTTGTCGCCCCGGCCCGGGCTCGGGATGATGAGTGCCGCTGCCCGCGTCGCGCGCCGACGGTCGTCTCGATCAGGACGGAAGCAGGACCGAAGCATGCCGGGAGAGATCTCGCCCACCGAGGAGCAGTCCGCCCGCCCCGGTTCCCCACCCGAGCTGCGGGCCTCCCACGCCGACCGGGACCGGGTGGTGGACGTGCTGCGCATCGCGGCGGGGGACGGCCTGCTGACCGCGGAGGAGCTGGACGAGCGCCTGGAGACGGCCCTGTCGGCGCGCACCCTGAAGGAACTGGCGCCCCTGACCGCGGACCTCCCATCCGCCCTGGCGGGGACCGGTGCGGCCGGGACGCAGGCCAAGGACGTCGTCCGGATCGAGCAGGTCCACAGCGGCCCGGTCGAGCGCCTGGGCCGCTGGGTGGTACCGCGGAGGCTGGAGCTCGCGGTGACGTTCTGCAAGGTGACGCTCGACTTCACGGAGGCGGTGATCACGCACGACACGCTGCGGATCGACGTGGCGATGACGGGCAAGACCCTGACCCTGGTCACGAGACCGGGCATCGTGGTCGACACGGACGGCTTGCAGCTGACGCACTGCAGGATCAAGCACCGCCAGTCCCCGACGGCCCCCGATACGCCGGTGACTCTACGAGTGGAACTGACCGGCCAGAAAACCCACGGCCGCGTGGTGATCGGCCCCACCCGCCGGACACTCGGCCGGCGGCTGCAGGGGAGGGCGGGGTCTTCTTCAGCGAGGGCCTGAACGGTCAGAGAGCAGTGCTGTCGTCACTGACGCGCAGGTCTTCCCGCATGCGCGCCCGGAGTGCGGCAAGAGCATCGTCATAGGCTCGACGCCCCTGCAGGTACGCGGATTCCGTGACCGGGACGCCCTCCATCACGTGATCCCGCAGGTCACGCAGGCGGCGGAACGCGTCTTCGGAGGCGCTCACCACCGTCTTGGGCGCGCTGATGGTCATGTGGTACCTCAGACCGATGCACGGGCCGAAGGCTTCGCGGGCCGTGGTGCGACGTTTCGCGACGGCCATGTCCGGATCCCGGGCCACGTTTCCACAAGCGTGCCGGGCCTCCGAGAGGCCGGCCAGGTACTCCCCGTACAGGGCGCGACGTGCCCGGGTCTCGCGATCCCCCTGCTCGCGTCGCCACCGCTGCCGGTCCAGGAGCATGGTGGAGCCGGTAGCGATCACGGCGCCGACAACGGTGCTGATCAGTGTGATCCACTCCATGATGCGACCGTATCCACGCCCGCAAGGCCGCTCGTCTCGTTCGTTGAGCACGCATCGGCGCCTGGTCCGCGACACCCGCACTCTCCAGCTCGACCGGCTGCGTCCCGGTGATTGTTCTCGGACTGGTCCGACAGCGCGCCAAGCCCCACACTCGACTGACGTGGGGGACACCGGACTCTGGATCGCGGGGCTGACGGGCGCAACGGCGGTACTCGCCAGTTGGGTCACCAGTCGTGGCCACACGCGAGCGGCACGGTTACAAGCCGAGATCTCCGCTTCGGCCCAGGAGGAGACACGCCAGCGGGAGATCAGACGAGCCGCTTACCTGGCCTTCCTCGAGCAGGCGCACCTCATGGGTATGGAGTATCGCCGGACTCCGTCCATCCTGAGCATCGAGGGCCAGGAGCAGCGCCGGACGCTGCTGGACGAGCACCGGGCCCGCCTGCGCGAGGTCTTCGGCCCCTTCCGTCACACCCGTCAGATCGCCACCGTGCACGCCCGGAGCAGCAGCGTCATCGAGGCGTGCGATCGCGTCTTCACCGCGTCCAGGAGCCTCTACATGGCGCTGGGCGACATAGCGGAGGGTGTCGCCGGGACATCGGCGTTCCACACGGCTCTTGATCAGTACTGGACCGCGGTCGACGAACTCGGCGAAGCTGTGCGTTTGGAGGAGTCGTGAGTCCGGCCGGACAGCGTCACTCCGGCACGAACTCGTACTGCAACTCGCACAGATGCCCCGCCTGGAACGCCGACGCCCCCCGCCCGATGACTCGGACAGGGGGCGTCGACGTGCGGTGCGCGGAGCGGGGAGTTACTTCACCGGCTCCGGCTCCGGGGCGTTCTCGGAGTCCGCCGTGCCCGCCGGGGGCTCGTCGTCGCCGTCGGTGTCGTCGGCCTCCGCCGGGACCGGCGTCTTCACCGAGTCCAGCAGGAGCTGGGCGACGTCCACGACCGTGATGGACTCCTTCGCCTTGCCCTCGTTCTTCTTGCCGTTCACGGAGTCCGTGAGCATGACCAGGCAGAACGGGCAGGCCGTCGAGACGATGTCGGGGTTGACCGACAGGGCCTCGTCCACGCGCTCGTTGTTGATGCGCTTGCCGATGCGCTCTTCCATCCACATCCGCGCGCCACCCGCGCCGCAGCAGAAGCCCCGCTCCTTGTGGCGGTGCATCTCCTCGTTGCGGACGCCGGGGACGGCGGCGATGATCTCGCGCGGCGGCGTGTAGATCTTGTTGTGGCGGCCCAGGTAGCACGGGTCGTGGTACGTGATGATGCCCTCGACCGGCGTGACCGGGATGAGCTTGCCCTCGTCGACGAGGTGCTGCAGCAGCTGCGTGTGGTGGATGACCTCGTAGTCGCCGCCGAGCTGCGGGTACTCGTTGCCGAGCGTGTTGAGGCAGTGCGGGCAGGTGGCGACGATCTTCTTCGCGGACTTCGGCTTCGCCGACTCGGGCGTCACCTTGCCGTCGTCGTCCATCTCCTCGCCGAACGCCATGTTCAGCGCCATGACGTTCTCCATGCCGAGCTCCTGGAACAGGGGCTCGTTGCCCAGGCGCCGGGCGGAGTCACCGGTGCACTTCTCGTCGCCGCCCATGATCGCGAACTTCACGCCCGCGATGTGCAGCAGCTCCGCGAAGGCCTTCGTGGTCTTCTTCGCGCGGTCCTCCAGGGCACCGGCGCAGCCGACCCAGTACAGGTACTCGACCTCGGACAGGTCCTCGATGTCCTTGCCGACGACCGGGACCTCGAAGTCGACCTCCTTGAGCCACTCCAGGCGCTGCTTCTTCGCCAGGCCCCAGGGGTTGCCCTTCTTCTCCAGGTTCTTGAGCATCGTGCCCGCCTCGGACGGGAAGGCCGACTCGATCATCACCTGGTAGCGGCGCATGTCGACGATGTGGTCGACGTGCTCGATGTCCACCGGGCACTGCTCGACGCAGGCACCGCAGGTGGTGCAGGACCACAGGACGTCCGGGTCGATGACGCCGTTGTCCTCCAGCGTGCCGACCAGGGGGCGCTCGGCCTCGGCCAGAGCCGCCGCCGGGACGCCCGCCAGCTGCTCCTCGGACGCCTTCTCCTCGCCCTCCATGGTCTTGCCGCCGCCGGCCAGCAGGTACGGCGCCTTGGCGTGCGCGTGGTCCCGCAGCGACATGATCAGCAGCTTGGGGGAGAGCGGCTTGCCCGTGTTCCAGGCGGGGCACTGCGACTGGCAGCGGCCGCACTCGGTGCACGTGGAGAAGTCCAGCAGGCCCTTCCAGGAGAACTGCTCGACCTGGGAGACGCCGAAGACGTCGTCGTCGCCCGGGTCGGTGAAGTCGATCGGCTTGCCGCCGGAGGTCATCGGCTGCAGCGCGCCGAGCGCCGTGCCGCCGGCCGCCTCGCGCTTGAACCAGATGTTCGGGAACGCCAGGAAGCGGTGCCAGGCCACACCCATGTTGGTGTTCAGGCTGACCGTGATCATCCAGATCATGGTCGTGCCGAGCTTGATCATCGCGAAGAAGTAGACGAGGTTCTGCAGCGCCGCGACGCTCAGGCCCTTGAAGGCCAGGACCAGCGGGTACGAGGCGAAGTACGCGGCCTCGTAGTGGTCCACGTGGTGCAGCGCGCCCTCCAGGCCCCGCAGTACGTAGATCGCCAGGCCGATGGTGAGGATGACGTACTCGACGAAGTACGCCTGGCCCATCTTCGAACCGGCGAAGCGGGACTTGCGGCCCGGGCGCGAGGGCAGGTTCAGCAGGCGGATGACCATCAGCGTGGCGATGCCGAGGGTCGTCATGGCCGCGATGAACTCGATGTAGAGCTCGTACGGGAGGAAGCCGCCGAGCACCGGCAGGGTCCAGTCGGCCTGGAACAGCTGCCCGTACGCGGTGATGATCGTCGGCGGCAGCGTCAGGAAGCCGATCGCGACGAACCAGTGGGCGATGCCGACGATGCCCCACCGGTTCATGCGCGTGTGGCCGAGGAACTCCTTCACCAGGGTCACGCTGCGCTGGTAGGGGTTGTCGGTCCGGGTACCGGCGGGCACGGGCTGGCCCAGCTTGAAGTACCGGACGAACTGGCCGATCGCGCGTGCGAGCAGCGCGACGCCGACCACGGTCAGTACCAGCGACACGATGATCGCGGCGAGTTGCATGGGGGCTCCTCGGGCCTGCGAGGGTTTCGTCGGGGCGACCTGTCGCGATGGAGGGTTCCCCGAAATTACTAAGCGGTAACTTATGCAGTCCGTCTGAGACTACCCCTATCTTCCGCCGCACTGTAGCCGGGTGGGCAGTGATCTGAATCGCTGAGGGTTGCCTCAGAAGCGGCACGGAATCCGGCCGCGATCCGGTCGTGTTATTCATACCGAATTGTCATAGTGACGCCTAACTTATATCCGTGCTCTACGGGATCGCTGCCGCCGCCACCGCCCTCCTGCTCACCGCCCTGCTCACGGCCGCCCTGCGCGGGCCCGCGCTGCGGCTGCGGCTGGTCGAGCGGCGGCGGCAGCGGGAGGTGCCGCTGTCGGGCGGGGTGGCCGTCGTGGCCGTCACCGGGGCGGTCGCGGGGTTCGGGGAGTGGAAGTCGGACGGCGGCGGGATCGGTGGACTGCTCCTCGCCGGTGGCGCCGTCGCCCTGCTCGGGCTCGTCGACGACGTGTGGCGGCTGCGCCGCCGGGTGCTGGCCGCCGGTACGGCCGTGGCCGCCGCGTGTGTCGTGCCCTACGGGGAGACGGGCGTGGGGCCCGGGCTGCTCGCCGTCGTCTGGGCCGTCGGGGTGACCTTCGCCTTCCGGGCGCTCGACCACGCCGACGGGCTCGCGGGGACGGTCGGGGTGGTCACCGCCTTCGGGGTGGCGGCCTGCGCGGCCGTCGACGTGCTGGACGGGGTCGCCGCGCTGATGAGCGCGCTGGCCGCGGCGCTGACCGGGTTCCTGCTGCACAACTGGCACCCGGCGCGCGCCGCGCTGGGCAGCTGCGGCTCCATGTCCACCGGGTTCGTGATCGCCCTCGGCCTGGTGCACGTGCGGGCCGGGTTCGGGCTCGGGGAGAGCGCGGGGGTGCTCTTCGCGCTGACGGCCCTGGTGAGCGCCGACGCCCTGCTGGTGCTGCTGGCGCGGCGGCTGGGCGGGCGGCCCCTCGTCCGCAGCGGGCCCGACCACCTCGCGCACCGGCTGCGCCGGCTGGGGCTGACCGTGCCCGGGGTCACGCTGCTGCTGGGCTGCGCGGCGTTCACCGGCGTGCTCGTAGGGGTACTCGCGCACGCCGGCCGGGTCGGGGACGACGCCCTGTGGTGGGTGGCGGGCGGGGCGCTGGTGCTGGTGTTCGTCCTCTTCCGTGTCCCTGTGTACGCCGACCGGAGGCCGGTGTCGTCGCAGGTCAATGCCTCGTTGCGTGTAAGGAACGGATAAGACTTGAGCCCGGTCGACTCAGCTCTGTTGACCGGTGGGGTGCCGTCGTGCACACTTGAGTCCGTTGCACTCAAGTCAGCTGGAGGAACCAACCATGGCACGTGCGGTCGGCATCGACCTGGGCACGACTAACTCCGTCGTCAGCGTTCTGGAGGGCGGCGAGCCCACCGTCATCACCAACGCCGAGGGCGCCAGGACCACGCCGTCCGTCGTCGCCTTCGCCAAGAACGGTGAGGTGCTCGTCGGCGAGGTCGCCAAGCGCCAGGCGGTCACGAACGTGGACCGGACCATCCGCTCCGTCAAGCGCCACATGGGCACGGACTGGAAGATCGAGCTCGACGGGAAGCCCTTCAACCCGCAGCAGATCAGCGCCTTCGTGCTGCAGAAGCTGAAGCGGGACGCGGAGGCCTACCTGGGCGAGAAGGTGACCGACGCGGTCATCACCGTCCCGGCGTACTTCAACGACTCGGAGCGCCAGGCCACGAAGGAGGCCGGCGAGATCGCCGGTCTGAACGTGCTGCGCATCGTCAACGAGCCGACCGCGGCCGCCCTGGCGTACGGCCTCGACAAGGACGACCAGACCATCCTGGTCTTCGACCTCGGTGGCGGTACGTTCGACGTCTCGCTGCTGGAGATCGGCGACGGCGTCGTCGAGGTGAAGGCCACCAACGGTGACAACCACCTCGGTGGTGACGACTGGGACCAGCGCATCGTCGACTACCTGGTCCAGCAGTTCCAGTCCGGCCACGGCGTGGACCTGGGCAAGGACAAGATGGCCCTGCAGCGTCTGCGCGAGGCCGCCGAGAAGGCCAAGATCGAGCTGTCCTCGTCCACCGAGACCTCGATCAACCTGCCCTACATCACCGCCTCCGCCGAGGGCCCCCTGCACCTCGACGAGAAGCTCACCCGCGCCCAGTTCCAGCAGCTGACCGCGGACCTCCTGGAGCGCTGCAAGACGCCGTTCCACAACGTCATCAAGGACGCCGGCATCTCCATCAGCGAGATCGACCACGTCGTCCTGGTCGGCGGCTCGACCCGTATGCCCGCCGTCGCCGAGCTCGTCAAGGAGCTGACCGGCGGCAAGGACGCCAACAAGGGCGTCAACCCGGACGAGGTCGTCGCCATCGGCGCCGCCCTGCAGGCCGGTGTCCTCAAGGGCGAGGTCAAGGACGTCCTGCTCCTCGACGTCACCCCGCTGTCCCTCGGCATCGAGACCAAGGGCGGCATCATGACCAAGCTCATCGAGCGGAACACGACGATCCCGACCAAGCGGTCCGAGATCTTCACCACCGCCGAGGACAACCAGCCGTCCGTGCAGATCCAGGTCTACCAGGGCGAGCGCGAGATCGCGGCGTACAACAAGAAGCTCGGGATGTTCGAGCTGACCGGTCTGCCCCCGGCGCCCCGCGGCGTCCCGCAGATCGAGGTGTCCTTCGACATCGACGCCAACGGCATCATGCACGTGACCGCCAAGGACCTGGGCACGGGCAAGGAGCAGAAGATGACCGTCACCGGCGGCTCCTCGCTGCCGAAGGACGAGGTCGACCGCATGCGCGAGGAGGCCGAGCGCTACGCGGAGGAGGACCACAAGCGCCGCGAGGCCGCCGAGTCCCGCAACCAGGGCGAGCAGCTCGTCTACCAGACCGAGAAGTTCCTCAAGGACAACGAGGACAAGGTCCCCGGCGAGATCAAGACCGAGGTCGAGGAGGCCGTCGCCGAGCTGAAGGAGAAGCTCAAGGGCGAGGACACGGCCGAGATCCGCACGGCCACGGAGAAGGTCGCCGCCGTCTCCCAGAAGCTGGGCCAGGCCATGTACGCCGACGCGCAGGGCGCCCAGGCCGCCGGCGGTGCCTCCGCCGGAGCCGGCGCGGGTGCCGGTGACGCCAAGGCCGACGACGACGTCGTCGACGCCGAGATCGTCGACGAGGACCGGAAGGACGGTGCCGCGTGACGGAGGAGACCCCGGGCTTCGACGAGCAGCAGCCCGACGTCCCTTCCGGCGCCACCTCCGACGACGCCGAGCCGAAGGCCGCCTCCCCCTCCACGGAGGAGGGGGCGGCCCCGGCCGGGGACACGGGCCAGGACGCCGGTCTGGTGGCCCAGCTGGACCAGGTGCGCACCGCCCTCGGCGAGCGCACCGCGGACCTGCAGCGGCTCCAGGCCGAGTACCAGAACTACCGCCGCCGGGTGGAGCGCGACCGGATCGCGGTCAAGGAGATCGCCATCGCGAACCTCCTGACCGAGCTCCTGCCCGTGCTCGACGACATCGGCCGCGCGCGCGAACACGGTGAGCTGGTGGGCGGCTTCAAGTCCGTCGCCGAGTCGCTGGAGAGCACGGCGGCCAAGATGGGCCTGCAGCAGTTCGGCAAGGAGGGCGAGCCCTTCGACCCGACGATCCACGAAGCCCTGATGCACAGCTACGCACCGGACGTCACCGAGACGACGTGCGTGGCGATTCTGCAGCCCGGGTACCGGATCGGCGAGCGCACCATCCGCCCCGCGCGGGTGGCGGTGGCCGAGCCCCAGCCGGGGGCGCAGACGGTCAAGGCGGAGGAGTCCGCCGACGCCGACGACAAGGAGAGCGGTGGCCCGGACGAGGGCTGACGTCACGGACGAAGGGAAGGAGGGGCGTCGAGGATGAGCACCAAGGACTTCATCGAGAAGGACTACTACAAGGTCCTCGGCGTCCCCAAGGACGCCACCGAGGCCGAGATCAAGAAGGCGTACCGGAAGCTCGCCCGCGAGTTCCACCCGGACGCCAACAAGGGAAACGTCAAGGCCGAGGAGCGCTTCAAGGAGATCTCCGAGGCCAACGACATCCTCGGTGACCCCAAGAAGCGCAAGGAGTACGACGAGGCACGCGCCCTCTTCGGCAACGGCGGCTTCCGCCCGGGGCCGGGCGCGGGCGGCGGCTCCTTCAACTTCGACCTGGGCGACCTCTTCGGGGGCGCCCAGGGGGGCCAGGGCGCCGGCGGCTTCGGCGGCGGCCTCGGTGACGTCTTCGGGGGCCTGTTCAACCGCGGCGGCGCCGGCCCGGGGACGCGTACGCAGCCCCGGCGCGGCCAGGACATCGAGTCCGAGGTCACCCTCACCTTCACGGAGGCCATCGAGGGCGCGACCGTCCCGCTGCGGATGTCCTCGCAGTCGCCCTGCAAGGCCTGTTCGGGCACCGGCGACAAGAACGGCACGCCGCGCGTGTGCCCGACCTGCGTCGGCACCGGGCAGGTCGCCCGGGGCAGCGGCGGCGGCTTCTCGCTCACCGACCCCTGCCCGGACTGCAAGGGCCGCGGCCTGATCGCCGAGACCCCCTGCGACGTCTGCAAGGGCAGCGGCCGGGCCAAGTCCTCGCGGACCATGCAGGTGCGCATCCCCGCGGGCGTCAGCGACGGGCAGCGGATCCGGCTGCGCGGCAAGGGCGCGCCGGGTGAGCGCGGCGGCCCGGCGGGCGACCTGTACGTGGTCGTGCACGTCGACTCCCACCCGGTGTTCGGCCGCAAGGACGACAACCTCACCGTCACCGTCCCGGTCACCTTCACCGAGGCGGCCCTCGGCGGCGAGGTCCGGGTGCCGACGCTGGGCGGCCCGCCCGTCACGCTGAAGCTGCCCCCGGGCACGCCGAACGGCCGGACGATGCGCGCCCGGGGCAAGGGCGCGGTCCGCAAGGACGGCACCCGCGGCGACCTCCTGGTCACCGTCGAGGTGAGTGTCCCGAAGGACCTGACGGGGAAGGCTCGTGACGCACTCGAGGCGTATCGCGAGGCGACCGCGGGTGAGGATCCGCGGGCGGAGCTGTTCCAGGCCGCGAAGGGAGCATGAGTCAGATGGACGGTCGTCGACGCAACCCGTATGAACTGACCGAGGAGACCCCGGTCTACGTCATCTCGGTGGCGGCCCAGCTGTCCGGCCTGCACCCGCAGACCCTGCGCCAGTACGACCGTCTGGGCCTGGTGTCCCCCGACCGCACCGCCGGCCGGGGCCGCCGCTACTCGGCCCGTGACATCGAACTGCTCCGTCAGGTGCAGCAGTTGTCGCAGGACGAGGGCATCAACCTGGCCGGAATCAAGCGCATCATCGAACTGGAGAACCAGGTCGCCGCCCTCCAGGCCCGGGTGGCCGAGCTGGAGGACGCGCTGGACGGCGCCGCGGTGGCGATGCGCCAGCGCGAGGCGGCGGTGCACGCGTCGTACCGCCGGGACCTGGTGCCGTACCAGGAGGTGCAGCAGACCAGCGCGCTGGTGGTGTGGCGGCCGAAACGGCAGCAGCAGTCCGACTGAGGCGGCGGCGTCCGCGAAAGCACGGGAAAGGGACCGGGAGTTGACTCCCGGTCCCTTTCGCGCGCCTTGGGCGGTTTCGTCCACCCTCCCGCCGATGACCGTGTGGTGCAGGGCACTTGAAGATGATTCCGCAGAGTCTTCACAACTACTGCGGAGCGTGGTGTTGCCATCTCGTTAAGTGGTTCCGCTTGACGCTGGGGGGCGCGTCCGCGTTGTCTTTTCAGACACATGGGCCGCAATGCTGTGCCCACGTCCGAATCACACGCGAAGTGAGCCCCCGTATGCGTCGTCGTATCGCCATATCCGTGGCCGCCGCCACGATCTCCCTCACGCTCGCCGGCTGCGGCGTGCTCAACGCGACCGGGAGCAGTGACGACGCGAGCCCGACCAAGGGCAACGACATCACGGTGGGCCTGCTGCTGCCGGAGAAGGCCAACACGCGCTACGAGAACTTCGACTACCCGATCATCAAGCGGAAGGTCGAGTCCCTCACCAACGACAAGGGCCGCGTCGAGTACGCCAACGCCGAGGCGGACGCCGGCAAGCAGGCGAGCCAGATGCAGCAGATGATCGACGACCGGGTCGACGTGATCCTGCTGGACGCGGTCGACTCGCACGCCATCGCCGGCAGCGTGAAGAAGGCCAAGGAGGCCGGCATCCCGGTCATCGCCTACGACCGGCTGGCCGAGGGCCCGATCGAGGCGTACATCTCCTTCGACAACGAGCTGGTCGGCGAGGTCCAGGGACGCACCCTGCTGGAGGCCATCGGCGAGGACGCCGGCCTCACCGACAAGATCGTCATGATGAACGGCTCGCCGACGGACCCCAACGCCAAGCAGTTCAAGGCCGGGGCGATGTCCGAGCTGAACGGCAAGGTGACGATCGCCCAGTCCTTCGACACCGCGGACTGGAAGCCGGAGAACGCCGAGGCCAACATGGCCCAGGCCATCGCGAAGATCGGCAAGGACAACATCAAGGCCGTCTACTCGGCCAACGACGGCATGGCCGGCGGCATCGTCAAGGCCCTGGAGGCCGCGGGCGTGACCGACCTGCCGCCGATCACCGGCCAGGACGCGGAACTGGCCGCCGTGCAGCGGATCCTCGCCGGCAAGCAGTACATGAGCGTCTACAAGTCGTACCCGCAGGAGGCGGAGAACGCCGCGGAGATGGCCGTCGCCAAGGTCCAGGGCCGCGACATCCAGTTCGCCGCCCTCACCCGCGACAAGGTCGACAGCCCCACACACAAGGGCATCCCGGCCCAGCTCGTCCCGGTGGTCGCGCTGACCAAGAAGAACATCGAGGACACGGTCGTCGCCGACGACATCTACAAGGTGTCGGACATCTGCACCGCCCCGTACAAGGCGGCGTGCGAGGCGGCGGGCCTCAACTAGCCGGTTCCGGCGCCCGCGGGGCGCGGGTCCGCCCCGGCCGCCCCGCCAGGGTGATCGCCCGGAGCAGCCACTCGGCGGGCCCGTGCCGGAAGCGCCGCAGCAGCGCCGTGCCGAGGGCGAGCTGGAACGCGTAGACGGCGACCGCGAGCAGCAGCACGGCGGCCGCGCCCAGGCGGCCGTACAGGGACAGGCCGTACGCCGACGCCAGGCACATCACGAGCAGGGACTGCCCGAGGTAGTGCGTGAGCGCCAGGCGGCCCGCCGGGACGAACACCAGCCGCACCCGCCCGCCCCACGGCGAGTCCAGCAGGAGCAGCAGCAGGCACGCGTAGGCGGCCGACAGGGCCGGGGCCGTCAGGGTGCCCACGCCGATGCCCAGGAGGTGCCAGCGGTCGTCCAGCGGCCCCTGGGCGGCGGAGGCGAAGAAGACGGCCCCCGGGACGCCGACGGCCAGTCCCACGGCCGCGGTCCGCCGCAGCCGGGCGCGGTCCACCCCGCCGGGCGCGAGCAGCCGTCTCTTGCCCGCCGCCAGGCCGAGGAGGAAGGCCGCGAGCACGCCCGGGGCCATCAGGAGCGCGGCGGCGAGGGTGAGCGGCAGCCGGTCCAGGTTCTCGCGCACGACGGAGCCGACGGTGCCGCGGTAGGCGGCCACGGCCCGGTCGATCGCCCCGTGCGGGACGGGTTCCTGTTCGTCCACCGCCGTGGCGAGGGTCCCCAGCCCGACGAGGACGGTCGCGAACACCCCGTAGATCCACCCGGCGGCCTTCACGGCCGTGGCCGGGGCGATCCGGCGCGCCGCCGGCAGGACGAGGCCGAGCAGGCCGTAGGCCATCAGGATGTCGCCGGTGTACAGCAGGACGGCGTGCGCCAGGCCGAGGAGCACCAGGCCGAGGGACCGGCGCAGGAACCGCGCGGTCGGGTTCCCGCCGTCCCGCTCGGCGGAGGCCGTCTGCAGGGTGAAGCTGTAGCCGAACAGGAACGAGAAGAGCAGGTAGAACTTGCTCGACGCCAGCGCCGTCACCAGCCAGACGGCGACGTGGTCCACGGGTGCCGCGTCCGGGTCGCGGAACCCCTCCGCCTCGTAAGGGCTCATCATCTGCGCGCTGTTGACCACCAGGATGCCCAGCAGGGCGAAGCCCCGCAGCGCGTCGACGGCGGGCAGGCGCCGCGGGTCCACCCGTCCCCCCGGGTCGTTCATCTCTCCCCCTCACCGGGCAGCGGGCCCGGTCCCGGCCCGTGATCACAAAAGGTCGCACATCGACCGCCGGCCCGGCACCCCCCGCACGCGCCAACCGGCCAGGTGGGAGCGAGCGGAATCACGGACCGAACGGCGCAAAAGGGAACTCCGGCCCCCGGGAGCCGTGTTGCGGAGCAGGTCCGGGCCGCGCATAGTTGCGCTGCGGACACGGCGGAACCGGGGGTGGGATGGGCGATGGCCGGGCACGGGGCGGAGGAGCATCCTCACGGTGCCGACCGGCTGTGCGAGGCCGGGGATCGCGTGTATTCCCGGGCCGTACGGCGGGGCCGGGTGCCGCGCCGGGACGCCGAGCCGGTGCCCTGCCTGCTGGAACTCGCCCTGCTGCACCCGGATCCGGACGACATGGACTGGCTGGTGCCGACCTCGCCGCAGGAGGTCATGACCCGGCTGCTGCGCGGGATGTACGACGAGGTCAGCGCGAGCCAGCGGCGGGTGGGCTCGGCCGTGGCCGCAGTCGAGTGGTACGCCGGGCTGGGCCGTCAGGTGCAGCCGGCCGCTGCCGCCGCCGAGGGCCCGGCGATCCGCGTCCTCGACGGACTCGCCCGGATCCAGGCCGCGATGGACGAGGCGACGCAGGCGTGCACCACCGAGGTGCTGACGGTGCAGCCCGGCGGCATCCGCCGGGAGGCGGAGCTGTCCGAGGGCCTGCACCGGGCGCTCGCGCTGCGCGGCCGCGGGGTGCGGATGCGGGACCTGTACACCCATGTCGCCCGGCACGGGCAGGGGTTGCTCACCTATCTGGAGCTGATGGGCACCGCGGTCGAGGCGCGCACGCTGGACGAGGTGATCGACCGGCTGATCCTGTTCGACCGGACGGTGGCGTTCATCCCGGCCAACACCGACCGGACGATGGCGCTGGAGCTGCGGCATCCGGCGCTGATCGAGTACCTGGTCACGGTCTTCGAGCGGCTGTGGCGCCTGGCGATCCCCCTGACGGCCCCGCTGCCCGACACGGGCATCGAGGGCATCTCCCACCGGGAGCAGTCCATCGCGGCCCTGCTTGCCGAGGGGCACCAGGACGCGGTGATCGCGGAGCGGCTGGGGATCAGCGTGCGGACGTGCCGGGCGCACATCGCGCGGCTGTCGGAGACGCTGGGGGCGGCGAGCCGTACGCAGCTGGGCGTGCGCATCGCCCAGGCGGGTCTGGACGGACCGCCCCGGTCCGGCGCGGCCCGGCCGGTCGGTCTTCCCGGCCGGGAATCCCGGACCGCCCGATGAGGCACCCGAGCTGAGCCCTCGTCCTCCCGCAGGGCACGCTCGTACGACTCCGCGCCGGCGGGGCACAGTTCTTCCGGGGCGTGCGGGCGGTGCGGCGCCGAAGTCGCCCGGGGCTTCCTCCTGTTCAGTGGTCCTGCTGCAGGATCCCCGACTGCGCGATGAGGTAGCCGAGCTGGGCCCGGCTGCCGCTGCCCAGGGCCGAAGCCAGCTTGGCTATGTGGGCCCGGCAGGTACGGACGTTCATGCCGAGGCGGCGGGCGATGGCCTCGTCCACGTGGCCCTCCACCAGGAGCTTGGCGATGGAGTGCTGGATCTCGGTGATGCCGCCGGACGCCGCCTCGTAGGGCGCGCCGGTGCTCATCGGCACCGCGCGGTCCCAGAGGTACTCGAAGACCTTGATGAGGTAGCGCACCAGCCCGGGGTGGCGCAGTTCCAGGGCGACCTGCTGGTCGTCGCGTGCGGGGATGAAGGCGACCGCCTCGTCGCAGATGATCAGGCGCTCGACCAGTTCGTCGATGGTGCGGTACTCCACCTTCCCCTCGGAGAGCCGGGCCACATAGGCCAGTTTCTCGGGGTTGTACCGAGCGGTGTGCTGGTACAGACTCCGGACCTTGACGCCACGCTCGATCAGGGGCTTGTCCCGTTCGAGGCTGCGCAGCAGGCTGCTCTCGGAGACACGGTCGCTGGGCTGCACCGTCAGGAGCTCGGCCTGGCACTGGGCGGTGGCCAGGTTGAGCGCGGCGTTGATGCGTTCACCGCCCTCGAGGACCGTGATGGAGTCGCTGGACGCCGTGTGGGTACCCATGGCCATGAACGGCTGGAAGGTCTCCGCCAGGTTCACGGCCTGGCGCCTGCGCTCGGCGATCTCGCTCTCCAGCGGACCGAGCTGCCGGGACAGGGCGATGACCGGCGGCACCGGACGCAGCCAGTCGGGGTCGTCCGGGTCGGGGTGGAGGAGGTCGAATTCCACCAGGCAGGGCGCCGACGCCACTTCCGCTCGTGCGATACGTCCGGTACGCAGAGCGGCGGCATACAGACGGCCGCCCTCCTCGCACCACTGGGTCATCGCATGGGGATGTGTCTCACTTGTCGGATTCGTTGCCAAATCTCCACCCCCCAGGGTCCTGAACATGCAGGAACATGATGCATCGATTGTGTGGCCATGACGTGCCCGAATGAGCCATCGTCGTACTCGACGGGGGAAAAGGGGACCTTCAAGTGAGGACGAAGCCGACTATGCGTAACAAAATGCTTCGCTCGGTGCTTGTCGCCGCCTTCTCCGCCGTCGCAGCGCTCGTTGCACTGAGCGGCTTCTCCGATGAGGAGAGCGGAACTCGGGCGAACACGCAGTGGCCGGCGGTGGCTGTGAACGCGGCAGTCGCTGACAACACCCAGTGGCCGACCCCCGGGGCAGACGGGGCGGGGAGCTGACCGTGACCACTCCACCCGACGACCGCTCCTTCCGACGTGAGATGGCCACCGCCTACCGCTCCGGCTGGCACTTCATCGACCTGGTCACCGCCATCCCCCACAGCGGTGACTCGCTGATGGTGACCGTGTTCGGTGAGCCGGTCGTCGTCACGCGGGACGAGGACGGAGACGTACGGGCGTACCGGTGTCTGCGGCGGCCTCGGGGGGCGCCGCAGCCAGTGCGATGTGCCGTACGGTACGGAATGATCTTTGTGAACCTGGATCAACGGGACCACCAGCAGGTGGAGGCCGACGCGCCTGTCCCGCGGACCATCTCTGCCACCCCCCGCAGTGCCTGACGCGATTCCCCCGTCGTAACAGATCGCTCAGGTGCTTCCCCCCGCAGCGGCGTCACCGTGACCTGAACACGGTGACGCCGCTGCAGTTTGTGGGGACATGTCCGGGCATCCGTCCGCTTCCCCTGTGGCTGGAACCGGTCGATCACCGGTGTGGATTTTCACTTCGGTCAACCGCGCCCCAGCGCGCGCGTCAGCTCGATCTCGATCACCACACGCGACGGATTCGGTGCCGGGGTCCGCTCGTAGCGCTCCGCGTAGCGGCGCTCCGCCTCCGCCACCCGCTCCGGTTCGGCGCGCACGAAGGCCCGCCCCTCCAGCGTCGCCCAGCGCCGGCCCGCCACCTGGCAGACGGCGACCGCCGCCCCTTCCTCGCCTGCGGCCAGCACGTGCCGCACCTTCGCGCTCGTCCTGTTCGTGATCACCCGTGCGAGCCGGACCGCGGGATCGTAGGTCACCCCGACGGGGACCACGTGCGGGGTGCCGTCCGGGCGGAGCGTCGTCAGGGTGCACAGGTGCCGTTCCCGCCAGAAGTCGAGATACGACGGGTCCGGGGCACCCGGGTCGACGGAGTAGTCGTTCGCCATGGCCCGGAACTTAACTCCCGCACGCTCCCCGAAACGGCCTTGAGTGGACTAGACTCAACTTTGTGTACGTCGATCGGGTCAGTGCAAGGAGGAGAACGCGAACGTGGACGCCGAGCTGACCAACCGGAGCCGGGACGCGATCAACGCTGCCAGCAACCGGGCCGTGACCGAGGGACACCCCGACCTCACCCCCGCCCACCTGCTCCTCGCACTGCTCCAGGGGCAGGACAACGAGAACATCACCGACCTGCTCGCCGCGGTCGACGCCGACCAGGCCGCCGTGCGCTCCGGCGCCGAGCGCGTGCTCGCCGGGCTGCCCAGCGTGACCGGGTCGACCGTGGCGCCGCCCCAGCCCAACCGCGAGATGCTCGCCGTCGTCGCCGACGCGCAGGCCCGCGCCAAGGACCTCGGCGACGAGTACCTCTCCACGGAGCATCTGCTCATCGGCATCGCCGCCAAGGGCGGCGCGGCCGGCGAGGTGCTCTCCCGGCAGGGCGCCGACGCCAAGAAGCTCCAGGCCGCCTTCCAGAAGACGCGAGGACAGCGCCGCGTGACCACCGCCGACCCCGAGGGCCAGTACAAGGCCCTGGAGAAGTTCGGGACCGACTTCACCGCCGCCGCCCGCGAGGGCAAGCTCGACCCGGTCATCGGCCGGGACCAGGAGATCCGGCGCGTGGTGCAGGTGCTGTCCCGCCGCACCAAGAACAACCCCGTGCTGATCGGCGAGCCCGGCGTCGGCAAGACCGCCGTCGTCGAAGGGCTCGCCCAGCGGATCGTCAAGGGCGACGTGCCCGAGTCCCTCAAGGACAAGCGGCTCGTCGCGCTCGACCTCGGCGCCATGGTCGCCGGGGCCAAGTACCGCGGCGAGTTCGAGGAGCGCCTGAAGACCGTCCTGGCCGAGATCAAGGACTCCGACGGCCAGATCATCACCTTCATCGACGAGCTGCACACCGTCGTGGGCGCCGGGGCCGGCGGCGACTCCGCCATGGACGCCGGCAACATGCTCAAGCCCATGCTGGCCCGCGGCGAGCTGCGCATGGTCGGTGCCACCACCCTCGACGAGTACCGCGAGCGGATCGAGAAGGACCCCGCCCTGGAGCGGCGCTTCCAGCAGGTGCTGGTCGCCGAGCCGTCCGTCGAGGACTCCATCGCGATCCTGCGCGGACTCAAGGGCCGCTACGAGGCCCACCACAAGGTGCAGATCGCCGACAGCGCCCTGGTCGCCGCCGCCACCCTGTCCGACCGGTACATCACCTCCCGCTTCCTGCCCGACAAGGCCATCGACCTCGTCGACGAGGCCGCCTCCCGGCTGCGCATGGAGATCGACTCCTCGCCCGTCGAGATCGACGAACTCCAGCGCGCCGTCGACCGGCTGAAGATGGAGGAGCTGGCGATCGGCAAGGAGACCGACGCGGCCTCCCGCGAGCGCCTGGAGAAGCTGCGCCGCGACCTCGCCGACAAGGAGGAGGAGCTGCGCGGCCTGACCGCCCGCTGGGAGAAGGAGAAGCAGTCCCTCAACCGCGTCGGCGAGCTGAAGGAACGCCTCGACGAGGTGCGCGGCCAGGCCGAACGCGCCCAGCGCGACGGCGACTTCGACACCGCCTCCAAGCTGCTCTACGGCGAGATCCCCGCCCTGGAGAAGGAGCTGGAGGCCGCCTCCGAGGCAGAAGAAGAGGTCGCCAAGGACACCATGGTCAAGGAGGAGGTCGGCGCCGACGACATCGCCGACGTCGTCGCCTCCTGGACCGGCATCCCGGCCGGGCGGCTGCTGGAGGGCGAGACGCAGAAGCTGCTGCGCATGGAGGACGAGCTCGGCAAGCGCCTCATCGGCCAGACCGAGGCGGTGCGCGCGGTGAGCGACGCCGTACGCCGCTCCCGCGCCGGGATCGCCGACCCCGACCGGCCCACCGGGTCCTTCCTCTTCCTCGGCCCGACGGGCGTCGGCAAGACCGAACTCGCCAAGGCCCTGGCCGACTTCCTCTTCGACGACGAGCGGGCCATGGTCCGCATCGACATGTCGGAGTACAGCGAGAAGCACAGCGTGGCCCGCCTGGTCGGCGCCCCGCCCGGATACGTCGGCTACGAGGAGGGCGGCCAGCTCACCGAGGCCGTGCGCAGGCGGCCGTACTCCGTCGTCCTGCTGGACGAGGTCGAGAAGGCCCACCCCGAGGTCTTCGACATCCTGCTGCAGGTGCTCGACGACGGGCGCCTCACCGACGGGCAGGGCCGCACGGTCGACTTCCGCAACACCATCCTCGTCCTGACGTCGAACCTGGGCAGCCAGTTCCTGGTCGACCCGATCACCAGCGAGGCGGAGAAGAAGGAACAGGTCCTGGAGGTCGTCCGCAGCTCCTTCAAGCCGGAGTTCCTCAACCGCCTGGACGACCTGGTCGTCTTCGCCGCGCTGACCAAGCCGGAGCTGGAGCGCATCGCCAAGCTCCAGCTGGACCGCCTGGCCAAGCGGCTCGCCGAGCGGCGCCTGAGCCTCGACATCACACCGGAGGCCCTGGCCTGGCTCGCCGAGGAGGGCCTGGACCCGGCCTACGGGGCGCGGCCGCTGCGGCGGCTCGTGCAGTCGGCCATCGGCGACCGGCTCGCCAAGGAGATCCTCTCCGGGGAGATCAAGGACGGCGACACCGTCCGGGTGGACCGCTTCGAGGACGGGCTCCTGGTGGGACCGGCCACGGGCGGGACGCGGTAGGCCGGCGGGACGTCACATCGTGAACGCCGAGAAGCGCACCCGCGCGGTCTCGGCGTTCCCGTCCTCCACCCGCACCTGCACGACGTGGGCCCGGGCCGACGCGGGCAGGCCGTCCTGGTGGGTCACGTCCAGGCAGAGCGCCCCGCAGGAGCCGCCGCCGGTGCGGGGCCGCGGGGCGTGCGGGTAGGCCGACCTCAGCCAGCCGGCCACGTCCTCGCGGGGCATCAGCAGCACCGCCGAGTACGCCGTGTCGATGCCCCGCTGCACCGTGCAGTCGCGCAGGTCCGCGCCCGCCGGGGCCCGGGCGCCGCCGAAGGCCAGCGCCTCGGCGCACACGTCCTGCTGCGCGGCCCCGGCATCCGGATCGTGCCGGTCGTCCGGAGCCCACATGAACAGGCCCGGAACGAGGAACCCGAGTACGAGCACCGGCACCGCCAGGAACGGCACGGTCAGCCCCCACCGGGTGTGCCCTCGGTCCGTCGCCGCCATGGCCCTCGCCCCCTCGTCCGTCGCTGGGGGAGACGGGCTGCGGCACCCGGAGGTTGCGGTTGACCGGATCGTGTCAGCCGTGGGCTGACAGGGTCTGTCGGGGCTTGCCACCCCCCTCCCCGCATGGGGGAGGATGGCGGAATCCGTACGAAGGGAAATTCACGGTGACCATCGACCCGTCCTCGATTCCGAACTTCGGGGGCCAGCCCGAGCCGCAGCCCCAAGGACCGGCGGGCCCCGTCGTCCCGGATCAGGACCTCGTGAAGCAGCTCCTCGACCAGATGGAGCTCAAGTACGTCGTCGACGACGAGGGTGACCTCGCGGCGCCGTGGGAGCAGTTCCGCACCTACTTCATGTTCCGTGGAGAGGGAGACCAGCAGGTCTTCTCCGTGCGGACGTTCTACGACCGGCCCCACGAGATCGAGGCCAAGCCGCAGATCCTGGAGTCCATCGACGACTGGAACCGCCGCACCCTGTGGCCCAAGGTCTACAGCCACACCCACGACGACGGCACGGTCCGCCTCATCGGCGAGGCCCAGATGCTGATCGGCATGGGCGTGAGCCTGGAGCACTTCGTCTCCTCGACGGTCAGCTGGGTGCGCGCCGCGATCGAGTTCGACAAGTGGCTCGTCGAGCAGCTCGGTCTGGAGCAGGAGGTCAACGAGGCGGAGAAGCCCGAGGACGACGAGGAGTAGCCCTCCGGCTGTCTCTCACGGCGCGTCGGCGCGTACGCACACGGTGCGCGCCGTACGCGCCGTCTGTCTTCTCATCCCGGTCGCCCGCCGCCCGCGCGTCAGCCGCCGGCGAGCCCCTTGAGCCGCCGCACCGCCTCCTGGAGCACCTCCGTCCGCTTGCAGAACGCGAACCGCACGTACGGCGCGCCCTGGTCGCGGTGGTCGTAGAAGACCGCGTTGGGGATGGCGACGACACCGGCGCGCTCCGGCAGGGCGCGGCAGAAGGCGAAGCCGTCGCTCTCGCCGAGGGGACTGACGTCGGTGGTGACGAAGTAGGTGCCCGAGGGGCGGAAGACCCGGAAGCCGGCCTCCTCCAGCCCCGCCGCCAGCAGGTTCCGCTTGGCCAGCAGGTCGTCGCGGAAGTCCGCGAAGTACGACTCGGGCAGCGCGAGCGCCTCGGCGACCGCGTACTGGAACGGGCCCGCCGAGACGTACGTCAGGTACTGCTTCGCCGAGCGGACCGCCGTGACCAGGGCCGGGGCGGCCGTCACCCAGCCGACCTTCCAGCCCGTGAACGAGAACGTCTTGCCGGCGGACGAGATCGTCACCGTGCGCTCGCGCATCCCGGGGAACGTCGCCAGCGGCACGTGCTCGGCGTCGTCGAACACCAGGTGCTCGTACACCTCGTCCGTCACCACCAGCAGGTCCCGCTCCACCGCCAGCTCGGCGATCGCGGCCAGCTCCTCGCGGGTGAGGACCGTGCCGGTCGGGTTGTGCGGGGTGTTGATCAGCAGCAGGCGGGTGCGGTCGGTGACGGAGTCGCGCAGCTCGTCGAGGTCGAGGCGGAAGCGGCCCTCCCCGGTGTCCGCCCGCAGGGTGACCGGCACCCGGCGCCCGCCGGCCATGGCGATGCACGCCGCGTAGGAGTCGTAGTACGGCTCGAAGGCGATCACCTCGTCACCGGGTTCCACCAGAGCCAGCAGAGCGGCGGCGATGGCCTCCGTGGCGCCGGCGGTGACCAGGACCTCCGTGTCGGGGTCGTAGGACAGGCCGTAGCGGCGCTGCTGGTGGGCGGTGACCGCGGTGCGCAGCTCGGGGACGCCGGGGCCCGGCGGGTACTGGTTGCCGAGGCCGTCGCGCAGCGCCCGCACGGCCGCCTCCCTGACCTCCTCGGGGCCGTCGGTGTCGGGGAAGCCCTGCCCGAGGTTGATGGCCCCGGTGCTCAGGGCCAGGGCCGACATCTCGGCGAAGATCGTCGTCCCGAACTCGGCGAGCCGGCGGTTGAGGAGGGGGCGCGCACTGGAGGTCATGCCGGTCATCCTGCGCCGAAGCTCTGGAGTTCCTCAACTCTGCTTTGGCGCGCGTGGCGGGAGGGCATCTCCCGGTCACGCAAGAGCGAGGCGCCCACGGGGGGCCGCTTCGGGGGAAACGGAAGGAGGGTGGCGCCATGATCGTCGGCATCATCCTGGCGGTGATCGGGGTCCTCTTCGTGGGGGCTCTGGTGTCTCTCGCCCGCAGGGGCGGTTCACGCCGTCCGGCGCGGACGGCCGGCCGCGGGGCGGCGGCGTCCACCGGAACGCGTCACGACAGCGGCAGCAGCGGCAGCTGGTGGGCCGGGGGAGACTCCGGTTCGTCCGGCGGCGACAGCCACCACGGGGGAAGCTCCTGCGGCGGCGGCAGCTCGTCCTGCGGAGGCGGGTCGTCCTGCGGCGGGGGCGGTGGAGGTGGCTGCGGCGGCGGAGGCAGCTGACTGAGGTCGGCCGCTTGCCCGACGGGGAAGCCGCAACCACCGAGCGCGGGGTCCGCACCTGGGGCGGGCCCCGCGTTTTCCGCGTCCGGGGCGTGAGCTCCTGTGCCGGGGGCGCGGTCCTCACGTTCCGGGGTCGGGGTTCGCGTTTCTCGCGCTCCGGGGTCGGGGTTCGCGTTCCTCGGGCTCTGCTGCCGGGGTTGCGTGGCGCGGTGCCGGGGTCTCGCGACGCCGTGCCGGGGTCCTGGTCCTCCGCTCCGGGTTCCCGGACGGAGGAGCCGTCGTACGGATGTCGGGTGTCTTCGGGCGGATCCTGGCAACTTCGCATGCCTGTAGGACAAGACAGCCCCGAACGCGCCCCGTCCCGGCGTGACTGCGGCAACTGCGCCCGTCAACAGGTGCATTTCGCGGGCCGGCCGCGCGCCCCCGGCGTCGGCTCGGCCCGGTGCCGGGCGTGAGGGGAGGCGCACCGGCGCACGCCTCCCCGGCACCGGCGCACGCCGTAGTTGAACAGTTGAGCTGTGGAGCCCTCTGAGGGATGGAAACCCACCGAACTTGGGTAAAAACGCTGTGGGGGCGCCGCGGTTCATGATTCCCTTCCCTCACCAACGCAGCCTCTCGGACGTCCTGCGGACACCTCCCCGAAACCGGCCGACCGGGTTTACCCGGGCCGAATCACCCGGTGCGACCGGGGCGCGGCGGACCCACCTCCCTCTCCTTGTGTGCTTGCGGAGCCGATCCATGCTCACGACCCTGAACACCTCCTACACCGATACCCGCGCGGCCGATCTCGCCTGGGCCCTGGGGCGCGAGCCGCTTCCCGCACTGGCCACACTCGACCTCGAACTGACCGGCGCGCGCCTGCAGTTGCGCCTGCTCGGGGCGTCCCACCAGGTCCTGCTGGAGGAGGAGCGGGGCATCTGCTCGGAGACGGTGGCGTGCATCCCGGGCAGCAGCACCCCGCTGCCGCTCGGCGTCGCCAAGCGGATGGGCGACTGGGAGTACGAGTTCGCGGCCCGCGTCGAGGTTCTCTCGCCCGGCTCCTTCGCGGGCCGCGCCCAGGAGTTGCTCGCCCTGGTCTCCGACCACCCGCACGGCCTCGCCGGTGTCTTCCCCGGCAACCCGCACGCCTTCACGGCCCTGCTCGCCCAGCACCACGAGGGGCAGGTGCACTGGCGGACCTGGCACGCGTATCCGCAGGACGGGCAGTTGGTGGCGACCCGGACGAAGGTGGGCGTGCGGGTCCCCGCGGCGGCCTCGGCCAACTGAACGGGCCTCGCGGGCAAGCGGTTTCGGTGCCGAACCCGATCTCGTACCGGGATCGCCCCGGGGTAAACCAGCACCACACGTGTGGGTGACGTACCGCGGTCGGGGCGTGACGTAACGTCGCAGGGTGATCGAGCCGCACGCGCCCGCCCCGCCCGGTTCCCCGCCGCACCGGAGCGCGCGGGGCGGCCCCGGTGGCCCGGCGCGACTGCCCGTCCGGCCCGGCACCGGGCGGTTCCTGGTCCTCGCGGGC
This sequence comes from Streptomyces sp. DT190, assembly GCF_049846985.1. Taxonomy (NCBI): domain Bacteria; kingdom Bacillati; phylum Actinomycetota; class Actinomycetes; order Kitasatosporales; family Streptomycetaceae; genus Streptomyces; species Streptomyces sp. DT190. The sequence continues at coordinate 477,813 of NZ_JBNCNM010000002.1, forward strand.
GTGTTCGTCTGCGCGGCCTGCGGACTCGTGTACGAACTGGAACTCGTCGCGCTGGCCTCGTACTTGATGGGCGACTCGGTCACCCAGGCGTCCGTCGTGCTGTCCGTCATGGTCTTCGCGATGGGACTGGGCTCCCTCGCCGCCAAGCGGCTGCGCCCGCGCGCCGCCGCCGGCTTCGGCGCGGTCGAGGCCACCCTCGCCCTGGTCGGCGGGTGCAGCGCGATGGCCCTGTACGCCGTCTTCGCCTGGACCGGCGACTGGGGCGGCATGTGGGCCGACGGGCCGCGCTGGGTCCTGGTCGCCTTCTCCCTCGCCACCGGACTGCTCATCGGGGCCGAGGTGCCGCTGCTGATGGAGCTGATCCAGCGCATCCGCCGCCAGGACGCCGGCGGCGCCGTGGCCGACCTGTTCGCCGCGGACTACGTCGGCGCGCTGGTCGGCGGACTCGCCTTCCCCTTCCTGCTGCTGCCCCTGTTCGGCCAGTTGACGGGCGCGCTGCTCACCGGCGCGGTCAACGCGGTCGTCGGCTGCGCGCTGGTGCTGGGACTGTTCCACCGTGACCTGACCCGGCGGGCCCGCCGGCTGCTGCTGCTCGGCAACGCGCTCGTGCTGGCGATCCTCGCCTCGGCCGCCGTCCTCGTCGACGACTTCGAACGGGCCGCGCGGGACGCCGTGTACGGCGGGGGCGTGCGGGTGGCCCTCAAGAGCGACGTGCAGGAGGTCGTCCTCAAGGGGGGCACCGAGGGCCGGCCGCTGGACCTGTTCCTGGACGGGCGGCTGCGGGTCAGCGGGCGGGACGAGCGGCGCTACCACGAGGCCCTGGTCCACCCCGCCATGACCGGCCCGCACGCGCGCGTGCTGATCCTCGGCGGCGGGGACGGACTGGCGGCCCGCGAGGTGCTGCGCCATCCCGGGGTGGACCGGGTCGACGTCGTCGAACTGGACGCGGAGGTCGTCCGGCTCGCCCGCACCGACCCGGGCCTGTCCGCGCTGAACGAGCACGCGTTCGGCGACCCGCGCGTGCACGTGACGACCGGTGACGCCTTCGGCTGGCTGCGCGGCGCGCCCACGGCTGCGTACGACGTGGTCGTCTCGGACCTGCCCGACCCGGGGATCACGGCGAGCACCAAGCTGTACTCGCAGGAGTTCTACGGCCTGGCGCGGCGCGTGCTGGCCCCCGGCGGCCGGGTCGTGGTGCACGCCGGGCCGGTGGCGTCCAGCCCGCGCGTGTACTGGACGGTGGAGTCGACCCTGCGCGCCGCCGGCTTCGAGACCGCCCCGTACCGGGCCGGCGGGCGGCACGCCGGGTTCGCGGTCGGCCCGGACCGCACGCCCGCCGACCGCTCCCGCGCGTCCCGGGACTGGGGTCTCGTCCTGGCCGCGCACACGGAGCCGCGGCCCCGGCTCGACCCGGACGGGCCGCGCCCCCGCGTCCTGACGGACGCGTCCCTCGCGGCGGGGGAGCGGGTGGCGCGCCGGACACGGATCGCGGGGCTGCCGGCGTCGACGCTGGTGCATCCGCGGTACTGAGCCGGACCGGCTCCGGTGTGTCCGCGGGCCGCCGGAGGGTACGCCCGGCGCGGCCGGTGCGGAGGCGGTGCGGAGGCGGTGCGGAGGCGGTGCGGAGGCGGTGCGGAGGCGGTGCGGAGGCGGTGCGGAGGCGGTTCGGAGGCGGATCGGGGGGCAGATCGGGAGCGGATCGAGGGGTAATTCATCAGGCGCGGGTGCGATGCGGCCGCGGCTGGGTAGAGTCCGTCGACATGGAGCACGAGGTGTTCGTTCCGGTTCCGGCCGAGCGGCTCAGGGAGGTGCTGGACGACCCCGCGCGGGTCGCCCGGGCGGTGCCCGGGCTCCAGCAGGACGCCGGCGCCGAGCCCGTCGCCGGGCGGCTGAAGATCCGGGTCGGCAGCCACTCCGTCACCTACCGCGGTGCCGTCCGGGTGACCCGGCGGGACACCGGCGGCTACGGCGTCGAGGGGACGGCGGAGGAGTCGCGTGGCAGCGGCTCGGTCACGCTCGCGCTGGGGATCGTGCTGCGGGAGGCGGAGGACGGCTGCACGGTGGTGTTCGACGGGACGGCCACGGCGGACGGCCGGATCACGGACCTGCCGGCGGACGCGGTGGAGAGCGCCGTGACCCGGCTGCTGAACCGTTTCGCGGAACACCTCGCGCAGACGGCCCCCGAGCCGGGCACGCCCGCCGCCACCCAGGACTTCGAGCCCCGGGCCACGACGGACCACGAGACGGCTCCCGACGCCGACGACCCGCCGCCCCCGGCGCCCCCGGCGGCGACGGGAGGCCCGGCTGCCCCGGACGAGAAGGACGGCCCGACCACTGCCGACGCGGGCGCCGGTGCCGGCGGGACCGCTGCCGACGCGGGCGCCGACGCCGGCGCCGGGGGAAGCGGTGGTGGCGACCACGAGGACCGGTCCGCCGGCCCCGGCCCGGCGGACGACGCCCTCGACCCCGGTCCGGCGGAGGGGCGCCGGCCCGTCTTCGGCGCCGGGGCCCCGCGCTCCGCGCACGGCCCCGCGGACGCGGGTGACACGGGCGACGCGCACGACGTGGACGACACGGACGGCACGGACGGCACGGACGGCACGGACGACGAGGACATCGCCGAGGCGGCCCACGCCCGGCGGACCATGATCGGCCGCAGCGCCGAGGAGGTCGACCACGCCCCGCCCCGCGGTCGCTACGCGCCCGTGCCCGCGCCCCAGACCGTCTCGTCCCCGGCCCCGCTGCGCTGGGCCGCCCCCGCCGCCGCCCTCGCCGTGGCCTCGGCGATCGTCGCCGTACGGGCCCTGCGCCGGCGCCGCTGAGGCCGCCCGCCGCGGACACCGGACGGGCCGGTCGCCGAGGCCCTCTTGATCACCCCAGTAGGGTCGTCCCGTGAGTGACGAAGACATCACGCTGACCGCGGGCGACGCGGAGGTGACCGTGCAGCCGGGCAACGGCGGCCGGGTCGGAGGGCTGCGGATCGGCGGCGTGGAGCTGCTGCGCCAGGGCGAGCGGTTCGGCTGCTTCCCGATGGTGCCGTGGTGCGGACGGATCCGGGACGGCCGGTTCCTGGACGGCGCGGCGGTGCGGCAGATGCCCCTGAACGCCCCGCCCCACGCCATCCACGGCACCGTCCGGGACCACGCCTGGCGCACCGCCCGCACGAGCACCGACGAGGCCGTGATCACCTACGAGCTCGTCGACCCCTGGCCCTACCCCGCGCGCGTCAGCCAGATCGTCGCCCTCACCGGGGACAGCCTGACGCTGACCATGTCCGTCGAGACCTACGGTTCGTCCTTCCCTGCGCAGATCGGCTGGCACCCCTGGTTCAACCGGAACCTCGGCGGTGAGGACGTGACGCTCGCCTTCGACCCCGCCTGGCAGGAGGAGCGCGGCGACGACCACCTGCCCACCGGCAACCGTATCGACCCCAGGCCCGGCCCTTGGGACGACTGCTTCGGCATGCCCGGCGGCGTCGACGTGACCCTCACCTGGCCCGGGCAGCTGGAGCTGAAGGTGGCCAGCCGCGAGGAGTGGGTGGTCGTCTACGACGAGCAGGCCGAGGCCGTGTGCGTGGAGCCGCAGACCGGCCCGCCCAACGGCCTCAACACCCTGCCGCGCCTGGTCACGCCCCTGGAGCCGCTGGAGGCCACCACCACCTGGAGCTGGCGCCGCCTCTAAGCTGGGCGCCATGACGGACACACGCGGCGCGCTGCTGCAGCAGATCAAGGACAAGGCCGTGGTGCACGGCAAGGTGACCCTGTCGTCGGGCCTGGAGGCCGACTACTACGTCGATCTGCGGCGCATCACGCTCGACGGGGAGGCCGCCCCGCTGGTCGGGCAGGTGCTGCTCGACCTGACCGCGGACCTGGAGTTCGACGCCGTCGGCGGCCTCACCATGGGCGCCGACCCGGTCGCCGCCGCGATGCTGCACGCGGCCGCCGCGCGCGGCCGGCGCTTGGACGCGTTCGTCGTGCGCAAGGCCGCCAAGGCGCACGGGCTGCAGCGCCGCGTGGAGGGCCCGGACATCGCCGGCCGCCGTGTGCTGGTCGTCGAGGACACCTCCACCACCGGCGGTTCCCCGCTCACCGCCGTCGAGGCCGTGCGCGAGGCCGGGGCCGAGGTCGTCGCCGTCGCGACCATCGTCGACCGGGCGACCGGCGCCGCCGAGAAGATCCAGGAGGGGGCCGGGGTGCCGTACCTCTTCGCCTTCTCCAAGGACGAGCTGGGCCTCGACTGACCGGGACCTGACCAGGGCGTGGACGGTGGCCTGGACCTTCCGGCCGAGTCTGGAAAGATGGGGCCGACGATGACGTCGCACCCCAAGGTCTAGGTCAGGGCCGTTAGACACAGCAGTACGTCAACCCGCAGATACAAGGAGCGGACGCATGCCCATCGCAACTCCCGAGGTCTACAACGAGATGCTGGACCGGGCGAAGGCAGGAAAGTTCGCCTACCCGGCCATCAACGTGACCTCCACCCAGACCCTGCACGCGGCCCTGCGCGGTTTCGCTGAGGCGGAGAGCGACGGCATCGTCCAGATCTCCACGGGTGGCGCCGAGTTCCTGGGCGGTCAGTACAGCAAGGACATGGTGACCGGCGCGGTCGCCCTGGCCGAGTTCGCGCACATCGTCGCCGAGAAGTACCCGGTGAACATCGCGCTGCACACGGACCACTGCCCCAAGGACAAGCTCGACGGGTACGTACGCCCGCTGCTGGCCCTGTCCAGGAAGCGCGTCGACGCCGGTCTGTCCCCCCTGTTCCAGTCGCACATGTGGGACGGCTCCGCCGAGACCCTCGCCGACAACCTCTCCATCGCGCAGGAGCTGCTGGAGCAGGCCCGCGCCGCGAAGATCATCCTCGAGGTGGAGATCACCCCGACCGGTGGCGAGGAGGACGGCGTCTCCCACGAGATCAACGACTCCCTGTACACCACGGTCGACGACGCGATCCGCACCGCCGAGGCCCTCGGCCTGGGTGAGAAGGGCCGCTACCTGCTCGCCGCCTCCTTCGGCAACGTGCACGGCGTGTACAAGCCGGGCAACGTGGTGCTCCGCCCCGAGCTGCTGAAGGAGCTCAACGAGGGCGTGGCCGCCAAGTTCGGCAAGGGCTCGCCGTTCGACTTCGTCTTCCACGGCGGCTCCGGCTCCACGGAGGAGGAGATCCGCACCGCGCTGGAGAACGGCGTCGTGAAGATGAACATCGACACCGACACCCAGTACGCCTTCACCCGCCCGGTCGCGGACCACATGTTCCGCAACTACGACGGCGTGCTGAAGGTCGACGGCGAGGTCGGCAACAAGAAGACCTACGACCCGCGCACCTGGGGCAAGCTGGCGGAGGCCTCCATGGCCGCCCGCGTCGTCGAGGCCTGTGGCCACCTGCGCTCCACCGGCACGAAGATCAAGTAAGTCCGCCGCGCGTCGAGCCCGGCACCTGACCAGGTGCCGGGCTCTTCCGTATGCTCCCTGCATGCCCGATGTCCGGCTGGCCTCACCGCAGGGCAAGTGGATCCTGCTCACCACCGTCCTCGGCTCCAGCATGGCGCTGCTGGACTCGACCGTCGTCAACGTCGCCCTGCCGCGCATCGGCCGCGACCTCGACGCGGACCTGGCCGCCCTGCAGTGGACGGTCAACGCGTACATGGTCACGCTGGCCGGGCTGATCCTGCTGGGCGGGGCGCTCGGGGACCGGTACGGGCGGCGCAGGGTGTTCGTCGTCGGGGTGGTGTGGTTCGCGGTGGCGTCCCTGCTGTGCGGGCTGGCGCCGAGCGCGGAGGTGCTGATCGCCGCGCGGGCCCTGCAGGGGGTCGGCGGTGCGCTGCTGACGCCCGGGTCGCTGGCGCTGATCCAGGCGTCGTTCCACCCCGACGACCGGGGACGGGCGGTGGGCCTGTGGTCCGGCTTCGGCGGGATCGGGGCCGCGGTCGGGCCGTTCGTCGGGGGCTGGCTGGTGGACGGGCCGGGGTGGCGGTGGGTGTTCCTGCTGAACGTGCCGCTGGCGGTGCTGTGCGTGCCGGTCGCGCTGCGGCATGTGCCCGAGTCCGGGGACGGGCGGGCCCACGGGCGGTTCGACGTGCTCGGGGCCGTGCTGGGGGCGGTGGCGCTCGCGCTGGTGACGTACGCGCTGATCGAGGCCGGTGAGGGCGGTGCGGTGGCGGCTGTCTCGGCGGTGGCCGGGGTGGCGGCCGCCGTCGCGTTCGTGGTCGTCGAGCGGCGGCGGGCCGAGCCGATGATGCCGCCGGACATCTTCGCGTCCCGCCAGTTCACAGCCGTCAACCTGGTCACGCTGTGCGTGTACGCCGCGCTCGGCGGGTTCTTCTTCCTCGCCGCGCTGCAACTGCAGGTGGTGGTGGGCTACTCGGCCCTCGCCGCCGGTACGGCGCTGCTGCCCACGACCGTGCTGATGCTGCTGCTGTCCGCGCGCTCCGGGGAACTGGCCGACCGGATCGGGCCGCGGCTGCCGCTCACGGTGGGTCCGCTGCTGAGCGCGGCCGGGATGCTGCTGATGCTGCGGGTCGGGCCGGGGGCGTCCTACTCGGGCGATGTGCTGCCGGCGCTGCTGGTGCTCGGGCTGGGCATGGTGACCCTCGTGGCACCCCTGACGGCGACGGTGCTGGGGTCGGTGAGCGTGGCGCGGGCCGGGCTGGCGAGCGGCATCAACAACGCGGCGGCCCGGGCGGCCGGGCTGCTGGCGGTGGCGGCGTTGCCGCTGCTGGCGGGGATGGGCGAGGAGGCGTACCGGGAGCCTTCGGCCTTCGACGCGGCGTTCGGCCGGGCGATGGTGTGGTGCGCCGGGGCGCTGGTCGTGGGGGCGGTGGTCGCGGCCGCCGCGGTACGCAGGCCGCCGCCGGGTTGCAAGCGGCCGGAATGCCTGCGGCACGGCGGGGTGACGGCACCGCCGCTGGAGGGGGAGCCGGTACGCAAGACGCTGGGATAGCGACCCCGTCCCGCCACGGGCCGGTACGGCCTCCGACCCAGTACGCGGCCTGCGGCTGGGTGGGTGGTGTCCGGCCGCGTGGGTGGTGACCGGTCCAGTGAGTGGTGTCCGCCGGGTGAGTGGTGTCCGCCGGGTGGGTGGTGTCCGGCCGCGTGGGTGGTGTCCGGCCGGCCGGGTGAGTGGTGTCCGGCCCAGTGAGTGGCGTCCGGCCGGTATCAGGCCTCCGCCCGGTGCGCGGTCTCCGTCCTGGCGGGGTGCCCCGGTCACCGCCCGGTGCCCCGTCCGCGCGGCGCGGTGGCGGGGCGCCGCGCAGTGCACGCAGACCGCGCACCGGACGGGGTGCCACGCGGAGGCAGGGCACCACGCGGTGAGCTGGGCACCACGCAGTGAGCGGGGCGCCGCGCAGGGAGGGGCACCCATGGGTGGGGAGCCCAGCCCCCGGCCGGCCCCCGCCCGGCCCTCCGGCCCAGCCCCCGGCCCACTGCGCTGCCGTCGGCGGGATGGCGCAGACTTGGGGCATGTCCATTCACGAGAACCTCCTCGGGGGCCCGCCCCCGACCCACCTGCCCGATGACCCCGGGCCGCGCGAGATGCTCGCGTCGGGCGCCTCGTCCGTCGACGTCGCCGCCGCGCACCCCACTTCCTCGCTCGCCTGGGCGCAGCTCGCCGACGAGGCGTTCGAGCGCGGCGCGGCCGTGGAGTCGTACGCCTACGCCCGTACGGGTTACCACCGCGGCCTGGACGCGCTGCGCCGCAACGGCTGGAAGGGCCACGGCCCGGTGCCGTGGGAGCACGAGCCGAACCGCGGTTTCCTGCGCGCCCTGCACGCCCTCGCCCGCGCCGCCCAGGCGATCGGCGAGCAGGAGGAGTACGAGCGCTGCTCCCAGTTCCTGAAGGACTCCTCGCCGACGGCGGCGCAGGTCCTGGGCTGACGGCGGCCTGACGGCGCGCTGACGGCGCGCCGGCAACGCTCCGTGCACGTGAGGCCCGTCCCGTCCGGCGGGCGGGCCTTGCGGTTCGGAGAGCGACCCCGCAGGATGCGGATTGGGGACCGGGGCCCCCGTGCCGGCATCGGCAGGGGCGGACCGCTACCCGGAGTTATCTGCAGGAGACAGCGATGTCCCACGAGGCTCACGAGCCCGAGACCCCGCATCTCGACTTCCACGGCACCACGCCGTACGAGGACTACGTCAAGGCGGACGTGCTCACGCACCTCCAGCACACCCTCTCCGACGACCCCGGAGAGATGGTCTTCCTGGTGACGACCCAGGTGATGGAGCTGTGGTTCACCGTCATCGTCCACGAGTGGGAGACGGCGGCACACGCGCTCAGGGGCGACGACGTCCCCACCGCCATCGCCGCGCTGAAGCGGTCCGTGCGGGAACTGGAGGCGCTCAACTCCTCCTGGAAGCCGCTCGCCCAGCTCACGCCCGCCCAGTTCAACTCGTACCGCAGCGCCCTCGGCGAGGGCTCCGGCTTCCAGTCGGCGATGTACCGGCGGATGGAGTTCCTGCTCGGCGACAAGTCCGCGTCGATGCTCGTGCCGCACCGGGGCGCCCAGCGCGTGCACGCCGAGCTGGAGAAGGCGCTGCACGAGCCGAGCCTGTACGACGAGGTCGTGCGGCTGCTCGCGCGGCGCGGGTACGACATCCCCGAGTCGGTGCTGCGGCGCGACGTCGCGCGGCGCTACGAGCCCTCGCCGGAGGTCGAGGCCGCGTGGACGGCCGTCTACTCGGGCGACGAGCAGCACGAGATCGCCCGCCTCGGCGAGGCGCTGAGCGACGTCGCCGAGCTGGTGTGGCGCTGGCGCAACGACCATCTCGTCGCCACCCGCCGCGCGATGGGCGCCAAGACCGGCACGGGCGGCTCCGCCGGGGTGGCCTGGCTGGAGAAGCGCGCCCAGAAGAACGTGTTCCCCGAGCTGTGGACGGCGCGGTCGTATGTCTGAGCTGACCGTACGCGCGGAGAAACTGGACACCGCCGACGAACTGGCCGGCAAGCGGGCGGAGTTCGTCACCGACGACGTGGTGTACCTCGACGGCAACTCCCTCGGCGCCCTGCCGGCCGTCGTCCCCGGCCGGGTGGCGGACGTCGTCAGCCGCCAGTGGGGCGAGCTGCGCATCCGCTCGTGGGAGGAGAGCGGCTGGTGGACGGCGCCCGAGCGGATCGGCGACCGTGTCGCCCCGCTGGTCGGGGCCGCGCCCGGGCAGGTCGTGGTGGGCGACTCCACGAGCGTCAACGTCTTCAAGGCCCTGGTCGGGGCGGTGCGGATGGCCGGGCAGGGGCGTGACGAGATCCTCGTCGACGCCACGACCTTCCCGACCGACGGGTACATCGCCGAGTCCGCCGCCCGGATGACCGGGTGCACGCTGCGGCCCGTGGCACCGGCGGAGGTGCCGGGCGCGCTGGGGCGGCGCACCGCCGCCGTCCTGCTCAACCACGTCGACTACCGCACCGGCCGGCTGCACGACCTGCCGGCCCTGACCGCCGCGGTGCACGAGGCGGGGGCGTACGCCGTCTGGGACCTGTGCCACAGCGCGGGCGCCCTGCCGGTGGGGCTGGACGAGCACGGCGTGGACCTGGCGGTCGGTTGCACCTACAAGTACCTCAACGGCGGGCCGGGTTCGCCGGCGTACCTGTACGTGCGGCGGGAGCTGCAGGACCGCTTCGACTCCCCGCTGCCGGGCTGGAACTCGCACGCCGAGCCGTTCGGGATGCGCCCCGGCTACACACCGGCCGCCGGTGCGCCGCGCGGCCGGGTCGGCACGCCGGACATCCTCTCCATGCTCGCCCTGGAGGCGGCCCTGGAGGTGTGGGACGGGGTGTCGGTGGAGGCCGTGCGGGCCAAGTCCCTCGCCCTGACGGACTTCTTCCTGGAGTGCGTGGCGGCGTACGTGCCCGGTGACCGGGTCCAGTGCCTGACGCCGCTGGCGCACGCCGAGCGGGGCAGCCAGGTCGCGCTGCGCTGCGACGACGCCGCCGAGGTGATGAAGCGGCTCGTCGAGCAGGGCGTCGTCGGGGACTTCCGGGCCCCGGACGTGCTGCGCTTCGGATTCACCCCGCTGTACACGGGCTTCGCCGACGTGGAGCGGGCGGCACGGGTGCTGGCCGGCACGCTGGCCTGAGCCGCGGCGGGCCGGGACGCCCCCGGCGGTCCCGGCCCGCGCCGCCGCGGCAGTGGATCCCCGTGGGCTTCACCCAGCGTGACATGCCCGTGTCCCCGCATGTCACGGGCCTGGTACCGTCCCGGCCAACGGCTGAACGGTCACCGGTCCGCCGCGTACGTTTCATCGCTGAGAGGTTGGAGCATGACGGACGACGTCGCAGCAGCACGGGCCGCTGCCGAGGAGGAGGCGGCCTTCTCCCACGCGCCCGTCGACCCCGACGCCACCGCTGCCTACGGCGACCACCCCGACCAGGTGATCGACTTCTACGCGCCCCGCCGGCAGGGCGGCCCGGGCGGGCCCGCCCCGGTGGTGGCCGTGCTGCACGGCGGTGCCTGGCGGGCCCCGTACGACCGGCGCCACATCAGCCCCTTCGCCGAGTTCCTGGCCCGGCGCGGGTTCGCCGTGGCCAGCGTCGAGTACCGGCGCGGGGACGACGGCGTCGCGGGCGCGGGCCGCTGGCCCGACACGTTCGACGACGTCGCCGCCGCGCTGGACGCCCTGCCCGCGCTCGTGGGGGAGGTGCTGCCGCAGGCCGATCCACGCCGCACGGTCCTCACCGGTCACTCGGCGGGCGGGCACCTCGCGCTGTGGGGTGCGGCCCGGCACGTCCTGCCGGCCGGCTCGCCCTGGCGCGGCGGTGGCTCGGCGACCCTGCGCGGCGTGGTCGCCCTGGCGCCGATCGCGGACCTCGCGGTCGCCGACAAATTGGACGTGTGCGGCGGCGCGGTACGCCAACTGCTGGGCGGCGAGGAGCACTTCGCCGAGCGGCAGCCGTACGCGGACCCGGCGCTGCTGCTGCCGACCGGCATCGCCACCACCCTCGTCCAGGGCCGCGCGGACCGCGAGGTGCCGCAGCTGGTCGCCGAGTCGTACGCGGACGCGGCGGCGAAGGCCGGGGAGATGGTGGGCGTGACGCTGCTGGAGGACGTGGGGCACTTCCCGCTCATCGACCCGGCGGCGGACGCGTGCGCGGTGGTGGCCGAGGAGATCGCGCAACTGGCCTGGTGAACGGCCCTGTTCGAGGCCCGTGGTGGTCCGGCCCCGGTCATACCCCTAGTACCTGAGAGCTACGCCGCGGATGAGCTCCGCGGCGGGACGCGGACGACGGCTCCCGCTCCGTAACTTCCTTTCCACGCGGACCCGATGGCCGGGCGCGGTGGAGGGGGACGTCCGTGGGACTCGCAGCGAAGGACCGCCGTGGCGACGGGGCACGGCGGTCCCGTGCCGGACGGTGGCGCCGGGCCGTGCTCGCCGCCCTCGTCACGGGCGCCGTGGTGTTCCCGCTCTCCGCGGCCGTGCGACCGGAGATCCCCGCACCGCCCCCGGCCGTCCTGGCCCCGCTCGACGCGTCGACGCTCGACGCGGCGTACGCGGCCAACCGGGCCAACGCCGCCGAGGCGGCCCGCACCGCGGCCGCCCACCACCACCGGGACCGGGCCGCGGCCGACCGCCGACTGGCCTCCGAGAAGCGGCAGTTGCTCGCGTTCGACGGCCGCGGCCCCGGCCGGGTGACGGAGGTCCTGGGCGACCTGGCCCGCGCCGGGCGCGTCGCCGTCCTGGTCCCCGGCTCCGACACGAGCATCGACACCTACGGCCGGTTCCACGCGGCCGCCGCCGCCCTGTACGGGCAGCTCACACGGCAGGCCCCGGGCACGCGCACCGCGGTCGTGGCCTGGCTGGGCTACGAGACGCCGGGCACGGTCAGCACGGCGGTCACCACGACCGGCCGAGCCGACCGGGCCGCCCCGCGCCTGCGGGAACTCGTGGCCGGGCTGCGGGCCGTCACCGGCCGCGGACCGCGCATCGCGCTGCTGTGCCACTCCTACGGCTCGGTGGTGTGCGCACGGGCCGCCGCCGGGCTCGCCGTCGACGACATCGCGCTCGTCGGCAGCCCGGGCACCGGCGCCGGCACCGCCGCCGGCCTGCGCACCCGGGCCCGCGTGTGGGCGGCCCGGGGCGCCGCCGACTGGGTGGAGAACGTCCCGCACGTCAGCGCCGGCCTGTTCGGCACCACCGTCGGCTTCGGCACCGACCCCGTCTCCCCGGGCTTCGGCGCCCGCGTCTTCTCTGCCGGGGACGGCGGTCACAGCGACTACTTCCGACCCGGCTCGACCTCCCTGACCAACCTGGCCCGGATCGTCCTGGGCGAGACCAAGGCGGTGACCCATGACTGACCCCGGCGTACGAGGCATCCGCGGCGGACTGCGGCGCGGTGCGCGGCGGTTCGGCGCCGCCACCCCGCCCGGCCGCGACCGGGCGGTGGACGCCCTGCGGGCCGCCGCCGTCCTCGGCGTCGTCCTCGGGCACTGGCTGGTCACGGCCCTGGTCGCCGACAGCGGCACGCTGCGCACGGCCAGCCCCCTGCGGCCCATGCCCTGGCTCGCGCCCATCTCCTGGATCTTCCAGACGCTGGCGGTGTTCTTCCTGGTCGGGGGCCATGTCGCCACCCGCGGCCACGCCTCGGCCCGGGCCCGGGGCGTGTCCTACCGCGGCTGGCTGGCGGGCCGTCTGGCCCGGCTGGGCAGGCCCGTCCTGGCCGTCCTCGCGCTGTGGACGGTCGCGGCGTCGGCGCTGCTGCTGTCGGGCGCGGAGTTCGGGACGGTCCGCACCCTGGTGAAGCTGGCCCTGTCCCCGCTGTGGTTCCTCGTGGTGTTCGCCGTCCTGACGGCGGCGACCCCGCTGCTGGCCCGGCTCAACCCGCTGTGGCCGCTGGCCGTCGTCCTCCACGTGGACCTGCTGCGCTTCGGCCTCGGCGGCCCGGCCTGGCTGGGCTGGGTGAACGTGGTCGCCGGGTGGCTGGTGCCGTACACCCTGGGCGCCGCCTGGACCCGGGGCGAGCTGGAGCGCCCGCGCGCGGGCTGGATCCTGCTCGGGTCGGGCGCGGTGGCGACCGCGGCGCTCGTCGCCTGGGTGGGCTACCCGGCGTCGATGGTCGGCGTCCCGGGCCAGGGCGTGTCCAACCTGGACCCGCCGACCCTGGCCGTCGTCACCTTCGGCCTGGCCCAGTGCGGGCTCGCCCTGCTGCTGCGCGAGCGGCTGCGGAGGGCCATGCGCCGGCCCGTGGCCTGGGCGGCGGTGGCGCTCGTCAACCTCTCGGCGATGACCGTCTTCCTCTGGCACCAGACGGCCCTGATGGCCACGACCGCCACCGGCCTCCTCGCGGGCCGGCTCCCCGGGCTGCACACCCCGCCCGACGGTTTCGGCTGGGTCGGGGCCCGGCTGCTGTGGCTGCCCGTGTTCGCCGCGGCCCTCGCCGTCTGCTGGGCCGCCTTCCACCCCTTCGAGCGGGGCGGGGGCCCGGGGCGCAGGTCGCGGGTGGTGCGCGAGCACCGCCCCTCCGACCGGGGGACGACGGCTCGGGCCCGTCATGTCTAGGCTGGGCCGGGTGAGGGACACGGGGGTGGGCCGCGCGCTGCGAGCGCGCGTCACGGGATGGCTGCGCGCACTGGGCGCGGACCTGTGGCACCTCCGGGCGGATCCGCTGCCGCCCTCCACCTGGCTGCGCTGGCTGCCGCACGCGGTGGTGTGCCTGGCGGCGTTCGGGGTCCTGGTCGGCGGCGCCGGCGACATGACCGACAACGGCCACCTGGGCTCGGGCCTGGCCCTGCTGGTCGCGGGCGCGCAGGGCGGCGCCATGGTCCTGGGGCTGTGGCGGCCGGTGCCGGCCTGGTGGCTGTCCCTGGGCGCCTTCCTCGTGTGCGCCCTGACGGTGCGCGGCCGGCTCTCGTTCGACGGCCCGGAGACCTACACCTGGCCCTGGACCGCGGCCGGCCTGATCGGCGAGACGTTCGTGCTGCTGCTGCTCGCCCTGCGGGTGCCCACCCGCGCGGCGACGGCGGCCCTGGCCCTGACCGCGCTGCTCACCTACGTCCTGGAGGGCCTGGGCGGCGGGCGCTACGACACCACCGGGGTGCTCGCCACCTCCCTGTTCACCGTCGTCGTGATAGTCGGCACCTCCCTGCGCGGCCGCCGCGAGGCCCGGGCGCAGCTCGTCGCGCAGACCACGCTCACCGCCGAGGAGCGCACCCGGCGCACCCTGCTGGAGGAGCGCAGCCGTATCGCCCGCGAACTGCACGACGTGGTGGCCCACCACATGTCGGTCATCTCCATCCAGGCGCAGGTCGCCCCGCACCTCGTGCAGGACCCGCCCGACGAGCTCAAGGAGAACCTCGCCGGCATCCGGCAGAACGCGCTGGAGGCGCTGACCGAGCTGCGCCGGGTGCTGGGCGTGCTGCGCTCGGAGCAGACCGGGCCGGGGGACACCGCGGGCCCGGGCGGCGCGCACGCCCCGCAGCCCACGCTGGACCGGCTCGACGCCCTGGTGGAGAACACCCGGGCCGCCGGCCGCGAGGTCCTCACCGAGATCGACGGCGAGCGGCGCCCCCTGCCGCCCGGGGTGGAGCTGTCGGCGTACCGGATCGTGCAGGAGGCGCTGAGCAACGCCCTGCGGCACGCGCCCGGCGCGCGGATCACCGTCCGGCTCACCTACGGGCCGGACGGCCTGGAAGTGGAGATCGTCAACGGCCGCCCGACCGCGCCCCCGCCGCCCTCGACCGGGGCGGGGCACGGGCTGCTCGGCATGCGGGAGCGCGTGGCGATGCTCGGCGGCACCATGACGGCCCACCCGTGGCACTGGGACGGCTTCAAGGTCACCGCCTTCCTCCCGGACACCCCGCCCGCCGACGCCCCGGGCACCGACCGCAGCACCGACCGCGAGGGAAGGACACCATGACGAGCGGCACCGGCGACCCCATCCGGGTCCTCATCGTCGACGACCAGGGCATGGTCCGGCAGGGCTTCACCGTCCTGCTCGGCACCCAGCCCGACATAGAGGTCGTCGGCGAGGCCCGGGACGGCGAGGAGGCCGTCGCCAAGGCCGCGGCGACCGCCCCGGACGTCGTCCTGATGGACATCCGCATGCCCGGCGTCGGCGGCATCGAGGCCACCGAGCGCATCACCGCCGCGCACCCGCACATCCGGGTGCTGGTGCTGACCACCTTCGACCTCGACGAGTACGTGTACGACGCGCTGCGCGCCGGGGCCTCCGGGTTCCTGCTGAAGGACGCCTCGTCGGAGCAGCTCGCCGAGGCGGTCCGGGTGGTGGCGGCCGGGGACGCGCTGCTCGCCCCCGTCATCACGCGCAAGCTGATCGCCGAGTTCTCCCGGCTGGACGGCAGACCCCGCGCCCCGCTGAAGGAACGCGTCGGCGACCTGACCGAGCGGGAGACGGAGGTGCTCGCCCTGATCGCGCAGGGCCTGTCCAACGCGGAGATCGCCCGGAACCTGTTCGTGGCGGAGCAGACGGTGAAGACGCACGTGGGCCGGATCCTGGTGAAGCTGGGCCTCAGGGACCGGACGCAGGCGGCGGTGTTCGCCTACGAGTCGGGACTGGTGCGGCCGTCGGGGTACTGACCCGGACCCCGTAGTACCTGAGAGGGATGCCGCCGAACCCCTCTCACTGGGGACGACCGCGACCCCCCGGCGCGCCTACCGTTCTGTACGTGACCGAGACGACTCACCTGCAGACCACGCCGCCGGGGGACGGGGCCAAGCCGCGCAGCCCGGAGTTCCGGCTGGCCGCGGACGCCCTGCGCGGGCTGCGGCAGGACCTGATGCACGACGCGTTCGCCTACCGCCTGCTGCCGCGCATGCGCGTCGACGGCCCCCTGACCCGGCGGCTGCCCGGGCGCCTGCGGGAGTACGCGGCCTGGACACCGCACGCGGTGATCTGCGTGATCGCCCTGTTCGCCCTGGCGATCGCCACGGTCGACCGGGGCGTGGCCCTGCCGCTGGGGCTGCTCGCGGTGGTCCCGATCCTGCTGACCATGGTGCGGCCGATCGGCGCCTTCTGGTTGTCCCTGGCCGCTACCCCGCTCGCGCTTCCCTTCGGCGACCCGTGGGGGGACTGGCCCTGGCTGCCGGGCAGCTTCGCCTGCCACCTGACGGTGCTGACGATCGTCGCCATCCGCACCCGGCCGCGCACGGCCGCCTGGATGTGGACGCTGACCGCGCTCTACGGCCTCCTCGCGGAGACGATCTTCGGCTCGGCGGGCCGCTACGGCACCAACACCGGCCCCATGCTCGCCGTCTCCGCCTTCGTCCTCCTCGCCGTCACGGTCTGGCACGTCCGGCGCGACGCCGAGCAGGAGGTCACCGCCCAGCAGACGGTCACCGCGCACGAGCGGTCCCGGCGCACGCTGCTGGAGGAGCGCACCACCATCGCCCGCGAGCTGCACGACGTGGTCGCGCACCACATGTCGGTGGTCGCCATCCAGGCCGAGGCCGCGCCCTACCGGGTGGAGAACCCGCCGCCGGAGCTGGAGAAGGCCTTCGCCACGATCCGGGAGAACGCGGTGGCGGCGCTGACCGAGCTGCGCCGTGTCCTGGGCGTCGTCCGCGCCGAGGACTACGAGGCCCCGGACGCCCCGCAGCCCACCCTCGCCGACCTGGAGGGCCTGCTGGCCAATGTGCGGGACGCCGGGCTGAACGTGGAGAAGGCCGTGACCGGGGCGGTGCGGGAGCTGCCGCAGGGCGTGGAGCTGTCGGCGTACCGGATCGTGCAGGAGGCGCTGAGCAACAGCCTGCGGCACGCCCCGGGGGCGACCGCCCGGGTGGAGATCGGGTACGTGCTCGGCGGCCTGGGCCTGCGCATAGTCAACGGCCCGCCGCCGAACCCGAGCCTGATCAAGCCCTCGCCGGGTGCCGGGCACGGCATCACGGGCATGCGGGAGCGGGTGGCGATGCTGAACGGCGGGATGACGGCGGGCGGCACGGACGACGGAGGCTACGAGGTGACGGTGTTCCTGCCGGTCGCCCTGCCGGACGAGGATGAGGCATGACCATCCGCGTACTGATCGCGGACGACCAGATGATGGTGCGCGAGGGCTTCTCGGTCCTGCTGAACGCGATGCCGGACATCGAGGTCGTCGGCGAGGCGGTCAACGGCCGGGAGGCCGTGGCCAAGGTCCGCGAACTCGGCCCTGACGTCGTGCTCATGGACATCCGCATGCCCGAGCTGAACGGCATCGAGGCGACCCGCGAGATCGTCGCCGCCGACGGCGCGGCGAAGGTGCTGGTGCTCACCACGTTCGACCTCGACGAGTACGTCTACCAGGCACTGCGCGCGGGCGCCTCCGGCTTCCTGCTCAAGGACGCCTCGGCCCGCCAGCTCGCCGACGGGGTGCGGGTCGTGGCGTCCGGCGAGGCGCTGCTGGCCCCCTCGGTGACCCGGCGCCTGATCACCGAGTTCTCCAAGCTCGCCGAGAAGCCGCGCCTGCTGCCCTCCGCGCAGGCGGCCTACGGTGATCTCACCGAGCGGGAGACGGAGGTGCTCGTGCTGATCGCGCAGGGCCTGTCGAACTCGGAGATCGCCGAGCGGCTGGTGGTGGCCGAGTCGACGATCAAGACGCACGTCAGCCGGATCCTGGTGAAGCTGGGTCTCAGGGACCGGACGCAGGCGGCGGTGTTCGCCTACGAGGCGCGGCTGGTGACGCCCGGGTGACGCAGGGTGCCGCCCCTGGTCAGAGTGGGGTGGGGCGGGCTAGCGTCCGTTCATGGCAGCTGCTCTTGACCTCGGGTTCGACCCGTGGGACCCGGCGTTCCTCGCCGACCCGTACCCCGCCTACGCCGAGCTGCGTGCCCGGGGCCGCGTGCACTGGTTCGAGCCCACGAACCAGTGGCTCGTCCCGCACCACGCGGACGTCTCGGCGCTGCTGCGCGACCGGCGTCTGGGCCGGACGTACCAGCACCTCTTCACGCACGAGGAGTTCGGCCGCACCCCGCCTCCGCCGGAGCACGAGCCGTTCCACACGCTCAACGACCACGGGATGCTCGACCTGGAGCCGCCGGACCACACCCGGATCCGCCGCCTGGTGTCGAAGGCGTTCACGCCGCGCACGGTGGAGCGGCTGAAGCCGTACGTGCGGGAGCTGGCCGACGAGCTCGCCGCGGGCCTGGTCGAGCGGGGCGGCGGGGATCTGCTGAAGGAGGTCGCCGAGCCCCTGCCGGTCGCGGTGATCGCGGAGATGCTCGGCATCCCCGAGTCCGACCGGGCTCCGCTGCGCCCCTGGTCGGCGGACATCTGCGGGATGTACGAGCTGAAGCCGTCACCGGAGACGGCACGCCGGGCGGTGCGGGCGTCGGTCGAGTTCTCCGACTACCTGCGCGAGCTGATCGCGGCCCGCCGCAAGGAGCCGGGCGAGGATCTCGTCTCAGGCCTGATCGCGGCCCACGACGAGGGCGACCGCCTCACCGAGCAGGAGATGATCTCCACCTGCGTCCTGCTGCTCAACGCGGGCCACGAGGCGACGGTGAACGCCACGGTCAACGGCTGGTACGCCCTCTTCCGCAACCCCTCCGAGCTGGAGCGGCTGCGCGCCGACCACTCGCTCGTCCCCCGGGCGGTCGAGGAGCTGATGCGCTACGACACCCCGCTGCAGCTCTTCGAGCGCTGGGTGCTGGACGAGATCGAGATCGACGGGACGACGATCCCGCGCGGCGCGGAGATCGCCCTGCTCTTCGGCTCCGCCAACCACGACCCGGAGGTCTTCGCCGACCCGGGCCGCCTCGACCTCGCTCGCGCCGACAACCCGCACATCTCCTTCAGTGCCGGCATCCACTACTGCATCGGCGCGCCGCTGGCCCGGATCGAGCTGGCGGCGTCGATGGCGGCGTTGCTGGAGAAGGCGCCGGCGCTGCGGCTCGCCGCCGAGCCGCAGCGCAAGCCCAACTTCGTGATCAGAGGGCTGGAAGGGCTCGGTGTGGAGGTCGGCTGACCCCGGGCCGGGCGCGGGGCGGGGCCGGCCGGTTCACACCGACAGGTCCCGTCTGCGCAGCCCGGCCAGCCCTGCGGCGACCAGGGCCGCCGCCAGCACCGTCAGCACCCCCACGGGCGCCCATTCCATCGAGCCGCCCGGCAGCTTCGGCAGATGGCCGAACGGCGAGAGGTCCAGCACCGCCTGCGGCACGTCCAGCGCCGGACCGACCCAGCCGATCAGCAGCACCGCCCCGGCGACGCCCCAGGCCGCCGTCGCCGCCCGGGGCAGCACGCCGTGCAGCAGGACCGTCACACCGCCGATCACCCACACCGCCGGGAGCTGCACCAGGCACGCGGCCAGGACCGGGCCGGTCCGCCTGCCGTAGCCGACGGCGAGGCCGAGGCCGGCCAGGAGCATGATCAGGGCGGCTCCGCCGAAGGCGATGACCAGGTGCCCGGCGGCCCAGCGCAGCCGGCCCACCGCGTTGGCCAGGAGCGGTTCCGCCCGGCCGGAGGTCTCCTCGCCGTGCAGGCGCAGCACCGACGCGACGATGTAGAGGGCCGCGACCAGCCCGAGCATGCCGGTCATCGACGCCAGGAACGCGTCGGTCAGACCGGACCGGCCGCCCATCCGCTCGATGACGCGCCGGGCGCCCGCGTTGTCGCCGACCAGGTCGGCCGCGCCCTCGGCCATGCCGCCGTAGACGACGCCGGCGAGGAAGAAGCCGACGCCCCAGCCGAGCACGCTGCCGCGCTGCAGCCGCCAGGCCAGCGCGCCCGCGCTGCCCAGCCGGCCGGTCGCCGGACCGGGCCGGGTCGGCAGGAAGCTCATGCCGGTGTCGCGCCGGCCGGCCAGGGCGTACGCCACCGCCGCCTGGAGCAGCACGGCCGCGGCGGGGAGCGCCAGCACCCACCAGCGTTCGCCGGCGTAGGGGCGCAGGTTCTCCAGCCAGCCCAGCGGTGACAGCCACGTCAGCACCGAGGAGCCGTCGTCGGTCGCCGAGTCGCCCGCCGCGCGCAGCACGAACGCGACGCCCAGCACCGCGGCCGTCAGACCGCGGGCCAGCCGCGCGCTCTCCGTCAGCTGCGCGACGATCGCCGCCAGCGTGGCGAAGACCATGCCGACGCCCGCGATGCCGGCTCCCAGCGCCAGGGCGCCGCGCACCCCCTGGCCGGCCAGACCCGCCGTCAGCAGCAGGGCGAGGGTCCCGTTCGCGACCGCCGCCGCCAGCAGGGCCGCCGTCAGGGAGGCCCTGCGGCCCACCGTCCCGGACGCCAGCAGTTCCTGACGGCCGCTCTCCTCCTCGTCCCGGGTGTGCCGTACGACGACCAGCAGTCCGAGGACGGCGGCGAGGGCACCGGCGTACACGCCGGCCCGCCAGGCGGTCAGGGCGCCCAGGGAGTCGCCGAAGACCGGGCCGACCATCGCGCGCAGGGAGGAGTTGGTCCCCACCTGGCGGATCAGGTCGGCGCGCTCGGCCGGGGTGCCGTACAGGCCCTCCAGGGTGCCCGGCATGGACAGGACCATGACCGCGTTCACCGCGATCCACACCGGGATCAGCAGCCGGTCGCGGCGCAGCGCGAACCGCAGCAGGGTGCCCGTACCGGCCAGCTGTCGGGTGCCGCCGGACCGTGCCGCCAGGGTCGTCATCGGGCGGCCGCCTCGTCCTGGTAGTGCCGCAGGAACAGTTCCTCCAGCGTGGGCGGGGTCGAGGTCAGCGACCGCACGCCCGACGCGGTCAGCGACCGCAGGACGCCGTCCAGCCGGTCGGTGTCGACCTGGAGCCGGACACGGTGTCCCTGCACGTCGAGGTCGTGCACGCCGGGCAGCCCGGCCAGCCCGTCCGGTGGGGACGCGAGCTCGGCGACCACGCTGGTGCGGGTCAGGTGGCGCAGCTCGGCGAGCGACCCGCTCTCGACCGTGCGGCCCTTGCGGATGATGCTCACCCGGTCGCACAGCTCCTCCACCTCGCTGAGGATGTGCGAGGAGAGCAGGACGGTGCGGCCCCGGTCGCGCTCCTCGGTGACGCACCGCTGGAACACCTCCTCCATCAGCGGGTCGAGGCCCGAGGTCGGCTCGTCCAGGATCAGCAGGTCGACGTCCGAGGCGAACGCGGCGACCAGCGCGACCTTCTGCCGGTTGCCCTTGGAGTAGGTGCGGCCCTTCTTGGTGGGGTCGAGCTCGAACCGCTCGACCAGCTCCGCCCGGCGCCGGGGATCGAGGCCGCCGCGCAGCCGGCCGTAGAGGTCGATGACCTCGCCGCCGGAGAGGTTGCGCCACAGCGTCACGTCGCCGGGGACGTAGGCGATGCGGCGGTGCACCTCCACCGCGTCCGCCCACGGGTCGCGGCCCAGCACCCGCGCGGCCCCGGAGTCGGCGCGCAGCAGGCCGAGCAGGACGCGGATGGCGGTGGACTTGCCGGCGCCGTTGGGGCCGAGGAAGCCGTGGACCTCGCCCGGGGCGACCTCCAGGTCGAGCCCGTCGAGCGCGTGCGTCCGCCCGAAGGACTTGTGCAGTCCGGAGACGGTGATGGCCTTCGTCATGCCGACGAAGCTACGCTTACTTCAGAAATTTGTGAAGTTAAGAAAACGTATGAATCGCGGATAGGGTGAGCCGCATGACGGAATCAGCCGGTGGCGGCCGGGACGTGGAGGCGGTGTCGAGGTTCGTCGAGTCCTTCGCGGCGCAGCTCGTCGAGGCCGGGATGGCGCGGATGCCCGCCCGGGTCTTCGCCGCGCTGCTCTCCTCCGACACAGGCGTGCTGACCTCGGCCGAGCTGAGTGAACAGCTCCGGATCAGCCCCGCGGCGGTGTCCGGGGCGGTGCGCTACCTGGCCCAGACGCACATGGTGTCGCGCGAGCGGGAGCCCGGCTCGCGGAGGGAGCGCTACCGGGTGCACGGCGACCAGTGGTACGAGGCCCTGACCAACCGGGAAGCCGTCATCAAGCGCTGGGAGGGCGCCCTGCGTGAGGGCGTCACCAGCCTCGGACCCGACACGCCCGCCGGCCGCCGGATGGCCGAGACGCTGGCGTTCTTCGAGTTCGTCGAGGTCGAGGTCGTGGCGATGATGGAACGCTGGCGCGCCCACCGGGCGAAGAGGTTCGGCCCGGACCGGGACTGAACCCAGGCCCTAAGCCCCCGGCGGCAAGGTCAGCCCCCACGCCCCTTCCCTCACCACCCACGTCCGCGTCCGCACCGGACCCGACACCACCGCGTCCGCGCGGTAGCGGAAGTGCGCCCCCGAGACGGTCACCGTCCGGCCCTCCGCGAGCAGCGGTGAGGCCTCCGCGCCCACCGACACCGGCCGGACCTCCACCGACGCGTTCCCGTCGGGGCCCGGTGACACCGACACCGCCTCCACCGGCTGGTCCAGGTCGACCAGGGTCTTGCCGTCCACCTCGACCCGCAGCCGGGACGGCCCCGGCTCGGGTGCGGCCGCGAGCCGGGAGGGCCGGGCGGCCGGCCGCAGCGTGCGCACCAGGGACTGGCAGGTGCGCAGCCAGGGGTGGCCCGGCTCGGCGCCCTCGGGCTCGGGCTCCTGCGACGCGGCCGTCACCGGCGGTATCCGCAGCGCGCCGAGCACCACCCCGTCGCTGTCGTCGACCAGCAGGTCCATCCGCCGCTCCACCCCGTCCAGCACGGCCCGGGCCGCCGCCACCGTCCCGGTCGGCACCCCCAGGGAACGGGCCAGCGAGAGCGCCCCGCCGACGGGCACCACCGACAGCGCACATCCGGCCAGCTCCCGGTGCCGGTGCAGCAGCGCCACCGCGCGGATCAGGGCCCGGTCGTCACCCACCACCACCGGGCGGCGCGAGCCCCGCCGGCGCAGGGCCCGCGCGAACTCCTCCGCGTCGTCCGGCAGGCACAGCTTCACCGCCGCACCCGCTGTGAGCACGTCTTTCGCGATCCGCACGGACTCGCCGTCGGACCGACGGGCGACCGGGTCGACCACCACCAGCAGCTGCTCGGACCTCGCGGAAGTCGCCACCTCGGCCATGCCTCGCTTCCTCGGGTAGCATCTTTGTGCAAGAGCCCCTTGCGCTATTGCGCCAGGGGCTTCGTCTATTCCGGGGCATCCGGTCCGACGGTTGGCGGCCAACGGCGGTCGCGGTGCACGCGGCTGCGAAAGCTCCGCGTTCGCCCTCGACCATGGACATGCCCCGCCCGGAAGGGGTGTACGCGCGTGCCCGCACTTGTGCTGCTCGGTGCTCAGTGGGGTGACGAAGGCAAGGGAAAGGCGACGGACCTGCTAGGCGGATCCGTCGACTACGTGGTGCGTTACCAGGGCGGTAACAACGCAGGCCACACGGTGGTCGTGGGCGACCAGAAGTACGCCCTGCACCTGCTCCCTTCCGGAATCCTGTCCCCCGGCTGCACGCCGGTCATCGGTAACGGCGTCGTCGTCGACCCGTCGGTCCTGCTCTCCGAGCTGAGCGGGCTGAACGAGCGTGGCGTCGACACGTCCAAGCTCCTCATCAGCGGAAACGCGCACATCATCACGCCGTACAACGTGACGGTGGACAAGGTGACCGAGCGCTTCCTCGGCAAGCGGAAGATCGGCACCACCGGGCGCGGCATCGGCCCGACCTACGCCGACAAGATCAACCGCGTCGGCATCCGTGTGCAGGACCTCTACGACGAGTCCATCCTCACCCAGAAGGTCGAGGCGGCCCTCGACGTCAAGAACCAGATCCTCACCAAGCTGTACAACCGGCGCGCGATCGCCGTCGACCAGGTGGTCGAGGAGCTGCTGGGCTACGCCGACAAGCTCGCGCCGTACGTCGCCGACACCGTCCTGGTCCTGAACCAGGCGCTGGAGGAGGACAAGGTCGTCCTGTTCGAGGGCGGCCAGGGCACGCTGCTCGACATCGACCACGGCACGTACCCCTTCGTCACCTCGTCCAACCCGACCGCGGGCGGCGCCTGCACGGGCGCGGGCGTGGGCCCGACGAAGATCAGCCGGGTGATCGGCATCCTCAAGGCGTACACGACCCGGGTCGGGGCCGGTCCCTTCCCGACCGAGCTGTTCGACGAGGACGGCGAGGCGCTGCGGCGCATCGGCGGCGAGCGCGGTGTCACCACCGGCCGCGACCGCCGCTGCGGCTGGTTCGACGCGGTCATCGCCCGCTACGCGACCCGCGTGAACGGCCTGACCGACTTCTTCCTCACCAAGCTCGACGTGCTCACGGGCTGGGAGCAGATCCCGGTCTGCGTCGCGTACGAGATCGACGGCAGGCGCGTCGAGGAGCTGCCCTACTCGCAGACCGACTTCCACCACGCCAAGCCGGTCTACGAGATGCTCCCGGGCTGGAGCGAGGACATCTCCAAGGCGAAGACCTTCGCCGACCTGCCGAAGAACGCCCAGGCGTACGTCAAGGCGCTGGAGGAGATGTCCGGCGCCCCGATCTCCGCGATCGGCGTGGGCCCGGGCCGGGACGAGACGATCGAGATCAACTCGTTCATCTGACGCCCCGGGTCCTCCCCGCGTCCGCCGGCCGCCCCCGTTCCGCACGGGGGCGGCCGGCGTTCTTCGCAGGGAGACCCGGCGCGAACGGGCATAGGCTGAAAGCAACACCCCGCGTGCGTCGACCAGAAGAAGGTGAGTGCGATGCGCGTACTGCTCAAGGCCCGCATGGACACGGAGAAGGCCAACGAGGCCATCCGCAACGGCACCATGGGCAAGCTGCTCCAGGAGTCGCTGGAGCAGATCAAGCCGGAAGCGGCCTACTTCACCTCCGACCAGGGCAAGCGCACCGCCTACCTGGTCTTCGACATGCAGGACAGCTCGCAGATGCCGGTGCTCAGCGAGCCCTTCTTCCTCCACCTGGGCGCGGAGATCACCTACACGCCGGTGATGAACGTGGAGGACGTGCAGAAGGGCCTGGCCCAGCTGGGGCGCTGAGCGCGCGGCCCAGCGGCCTAGCTGAAGACGATCATCGAGCCCTGGGCCAGGCTGCGGGTCACGGCCGCGTGCAGACCGAGCCAGACGTGCCGTTCACGGGCGAACGGGCTGGGGTCGTACGGGGCGGGAACGGCGGGTTCCTCCAGCTCCGTGGGGACCGGCGGCGGCTGGGGGGCCGCCGGCGGGTTGGCCGGATCGATGCCGATCGCGGGCGCGACCACCTCCAGCTCCCGCAGCAGGGCGTGCGAGGAGCCCAGCGGGCCGCCGCCCGCGAGGAGTTCGTCGTCGGCGAGCGGGCTGGGGAAGTCGACCGGGACGTACGCGCCCGCGTGGTCGTAGTGCCAGACCAGGTGGGACTGCTGGGCCGTCGACTCGAACATCTCCAGCAACTGCTCGTAGTCCCCGCCCAGTTCGTCCACCGGCGTCACCGGCAGACCGCACACCTGGAGCAGGTAGGCGCGGCGCAGGAAGTGCAGCGCGTCGTAGTCGAAGCCCGCGACCGGGGCGACGTCGCCCGACAGGCCCGGCATGTACTGGTACACCGGCACCGGTGGCAGCCCGGCTTCGGCGAGCACCTTGTTGTATTGCGCGAGTTCCTCGGCGAAGGGGTTGTCCGGCGTGTGGCACAACACGTCGACGAGCGGTACCAGCCACAGATCACAGGCCAAAGAAGGCTCCTCGCTCAGCGCGGTGGTCGGGTAGCACGGTGGTCAGGGAAGAGTAGCGGTGCGGCACGGTCGCGGCTCCTGCCGTGCATGTCCCATACCCACACGGACAGACGCGACGCGGGTCATCCGGAGGCAAGACGCTCGATCAGGGCGAGCGAGTGGGTGTTGTAGTCCGCGATGATGGCCCGGGCGGTGTCGGTGTCGCGCGCACCCAGGGCGTCTACCAGTTCGGTGTGCCCCGCCCACAGCTCGCCGCGCAGGTCGGTGAGCCGGCGCAGATACTGCACCGCGCACACCCAGGTCCGCACGCGCAGCCGGTGCAGGAAGTCGCCGAGGTAGGGGTTGCCGAAGACCGCGGACAGTTCGCGCCAGAAGCGCAGGTCGTAGCCGATGAGCACGGTCAGGTCACCGGCCGCGGCGGCCCGCTGGGCCTCCTCGCCGCGCCGCCGGACCCCGGCGAGGGTCGCCGCCACGCGGGGGTCGTCGGTCCGTATGGAGGCGCGCTGCCCGGTGATCAGGGCGTGGAACATGCCCTCGATGACCAGGTCACGGGCCTCGATCATGCCGCGGAAGTCCTCCACCGAGTACTCGTGGACCCGGAAACCGCGGTGCTGGTCCGCCTCCAGCAGCCCCTGGGCGGCGAGGTCGACCAGCGCCTCGCGGACCGGCGTCGCGGAGACGCCGTACTGCTCGGCGATCTCCTTGACCGTGAACTCCTGCCCCGGCTGGAGCCGCCCGGCCAGCACCTCGTCACGGAGCGCGTCGGCGATCTGCTGGCGCAGGGTGCTGCGCATCACGGCGCCGGTACTGCCGGGCATGGTCAGGGCGTCTCCCTCGTCGCGTTCGGGTGGCGTGCGCGTATATGTCTACGAGCACGCCACCTTACGCGTTCGAACGAGACCCGAGAATGTTGGTTACTGACGGGTTTACGACTGTTTACGCCGTGTACTCGTCGGCGACCGACAGTGCCGCGTCCAGGACGGCCAGGCCCTCCTTCAGCTCGGCCTCGCTGACGGTGCAGGGCGGCACCACGTGCGTGCGGTTCATGTTCACGAACGGCCACAGCCCGCCCGCCTTCGCGGCGGCGGCGAAGCGGGTCATCGGCGCGT
Source organism: Streptomyces sp. DT190 (assembly GCF_049846985.1). Classification (NCBI taxonomy): domain Bacteria; kingdom Bacillati; phylum Actinomycetota; class Actinomycetes; order Kitasatosporales; family Streptomycetaceae; genus Streptomyces; species Streptomyces sp. DT190. Next base: position 504,354 of record NZ_JBNCNM010000002.1, read on the forward strand.
TCGCCTCCCCGGCCGCGTTGTACGGCACCAGCGGCTCGCGGGTCTCGCGGTCGCGCACCAGCTCCAGCGCCCAGAACATGCCGACGCCGCGCACCTCTCCGACGCTCGGGTGCCGCTCGGCGAGCGCCCGCAGCTCCGGTTCGAGGACGGACGCGCCCAGCCGGGCCGCGTTCTCGACCACACCCTCCTCGGCCATGACCTCGATCGTCGCGACGGCGGCGGCGCACGCGAGGGGGTGCCCGGAGTAGGTCAGACCGCCCGGGTACGGCCGCTTCCCGAACGTCTGAGCGATCGCCCCGGAGATCGCCACCCCGCCGAGCGGCACATAGCCGCTGTTCACGCCCTTGGCGAAGGTCAGCAGGTCGGGCGTGACGTCGAACAGGTCCGCCGCGAACCACTCGCCGGTCCGCCCGAACCCGGCCATGACCTCGTCCAGGACGAAGACGATCCCGTGCTGGTCGCACAGCTCGCGCACCCCGGCTAGGTAACCGGGCGGCGGCACCATGATCCCGGCCGTGCCCGGGACGGTCTCCAGGATGATCGCCGCGATGGTCGACGGGCCCTCGAAGGCGATCGTCGTCTCCAGGTGCTCCAGCGCCCGCGCGCACTCCTGCTCGACCGTCTCGGCGTAGAAGCGGGAGCGGTACGGGTAGGGCGCCCAGAAGTGCACCACCCCGGCCGTGCCGCTGTCGGAGGCCCAGCGGCGCGGGTCGCCGGTGAGGTTCACGGCCTGCTGCGTGCCGCCGTGGTAGGAGCGGTAGGCCGAGAGCACCTTCGGGCGCCCCGTGTGCAGCCGGGCCATCCGGATGGCGTGCTCGACGGCGTCGGCGCCGCCGTTGGTGAAGAAGATCTTGTCCAGGTCGCCCGGGGTCCGCTCGGCGATCAGCCGGGCCGCCTCCGAGCGGGCCTCGACGGCGAACGCCGGCGCGAAGGTCGCCAGCCGCCCCGCCTGCTCCTGGATCGCGGCGACGACCCGCGGGTGCTGGTAGCCGATGTTGGTGTAGACGAGCCCGCTGGAGAAGTCGAGGTAGCGGCGGCCGTCGTAGTCCCAGAAGTACGACCCCTCGGCTCCGGCGACGGCGAGCGGGTCGATGAGCTCCTGCGCGGACCAGGAGTGGAACACGTGGGCGCGGTCGGCGGCCTTCACGGCGGCGCCGGCTTCGGGGTTCGGCTGAGGGGTCATGCGGGCGAGCGTAGGCGCGGGGGAGCGGGCGGTGGTATCGGCGGCCTGTCTGGCGTCGGCCGCTTTCCGCGACAGGTTGTCCAGACGGGAGCGGATCGATTGACAGCTTCCTGTCCAGATGTCAGGATGCTGTCATAAGGCACGGGGTCCCGAGGAGGAACCATGAACGCCACCGCAGGCCGCAAGCCCGTCCATCTCGCCGTCTACGACACCCTCGCCGACTGGGAGACCGGCCACGCCACGGCCCACCTCGCCCGCTCCGGCCACACGATCCGCACGGTCGGCCCGACCACCGCCCCGGTCACCAGCATCGGCGGCCTGCGCATCCAGCCCGACCTGCCCCTGGACGAACTGCGCCCCGAGGACAGCTCCCTGCTGATCCTCCCGGGCGCCGACCTCTGGGATGCGGCATCAGTCGCTACCGCGGCGGGCACCGGCGACCTGGCCCCCTTCGCCCGCACGGCCCGGGCCTTCCTGGAGGCGGGCGTCCCGGTCGCCGCGATCTGCGGGGCCACCGCCGGACTCGCCCGCGAGGGCCTGCTCGACGACCGCGACCACACCAGCGCGGTCTCCTTCTACCTGGCGGCGACCGGCTACGCGGGCGCCGGACGCTACGTCGAGACCGACGCCGTCACCGACGCGGGCCTGGTCACGGCCGGCCCGACCGAGCCCGTCGCCTTCGCCCGGGAGATCCTCCGGCTGCTCGGGGTGTACGAGGGCGAGGTGCTGGACGCCTGGTACCGGCTCTTCCACGACTCCGACGCGACGGCGTACGCGGTGCTGGAGAAGGCCGGGGCGCTGTGAGCCGGGAGCATCAGGACCTGCTCAGCCGCAGCGCCCTCGGGGTGTTCCGGCTGAACGGCCAGTTCCTCGCCGTCGCGGAGGAACTGGCCCGGCCCGCCGGGCTCACCGCCGCGTGGTGGCAGGTGCTCGGCGCGGTCCTCGGCGAACCGCTGCCCGTCTCCGGCGTCGCCCGCGCCATGGGCATCACCCGGCAGAGCGTGCAGCGCGTCGCCGATCTGCTGGTGGAGCGCGGTCTCGCGGAGTACCGGCCGAACCCGGCGCACCGCCGGGCCAAGCTCCTCGCGCCGACCGACGAGGGCCGCGCGGCCGTCGCCCGCATCGACCCCGGGCACGCGGCCTTCGCCGACCGTCTGGCGGAGGCGTTCGGGGAGGCGGAACTGGCGGAGGCGGTACGGGCGCTGGAACGGCTGTCGAAGGTGCTCGACGGCATCGGTACGCCTGTTACGGAACCGTAGACGTCTGCCCGGTCGTCCGGCCCGGGCCCCGCACTATTCTCGGTCTGTTGCTCGCGTGTGGGGGGAAGGCGGCTGCGCGATGGAGACGTTGGGCCCGGGGGATCCGCGGCGGATCGGGGCGTACCGGCTGCTGGCCCGGCTCGGCGCCGGGGGCATGGGACACGTGTACCTGGCCCGCTCGGAGCGGGGCCGTACCGTCGCCGTGAAACTGGTGCGTGAGGAACTGGCCGCGCAGGAGGAGTTCCGCGAGCGGTTCCGGCAGGAGGTGCGGGCCGCGCGGCGGGTCGGCGGGTACTGGACGGCGCCGGTGCTGGACGCCGACACCGAGGCCGCCGTGCCGTGGGTCGCCACCGGGTACGTCGCCGGGCCGAGCCTGCAGCAGGTCGTCGGGCACGACCACGGGGCCCTGCCGGAGCGGACCGTGCGCATCCTCGCCGCCGGTCTCGCGCACGCGCTCAAGGACATCCACGCCGCGGGCATCGTCCACCGCGACCTCAAGCCGTCCAACGTGCTGGTCACCATCGACGGCCCGCGCGTCATCGACTTCGGCATCGCCCGCGCCCTGGAGACGGTGACCGACGGCGGGCTCACGCGCACCGGCGCGCTCGTCGGATCGCCCGGGTTCATGGCGCCCGAGCAGGTGCGGGGCGACCGCATCACCCCGGCGTGCGACGTCTTCTGCCTCGGCTCGGTCCTCGCCTACGCCGCCACCGGCAAGCTGCCCTTCGGCTCCGCCAACAGCGGTGTGCACGCCCTGATGTTCCGCATCGCCCAGGAGGAACCGGACCTGGAGGGCGTCCCGGAGGGCATCGCCGACCTGGTCCGCGACTGCCTGCGCAAGGACCCCGCCGCCCGGCCGTCCCTCGACCGCGTCCTGCAGCGCACGGGCGCCGACGACACCGTCTCCGACGGGCGCGCCCTCGACCCGTGGCTCCCCAGCGCGCTGGTGGCCCAACTGGGGCGCCACGCGGTCCGGTTGCTGGACGCGGAGAACCCGGAGGGCGCACCGGCCCCGGTGCCCGGGCCGTCGTCCGGCCGCCCGGACGCGAGCCCGCCCGGCCCCTCGTCCGGCCCGTCCAGCCCGTCCGGCTCGTCGCATTCGTCCGGCCCGTCCAACGCGTCCGGCCCGCCCGGCCCGTTTGGTGCCGCCGGGGCGTCGAGGGCAGCCGGTCCGGCCGGAGCTGCCGGTGAGGCCGGTGCCGCAGGTGGCTCTGCCGTAGGGGGTGCCGCCGGTGCCGCCGCCGCTCTCGGTGCCGCCGGCGCCGCGGGCCCCTCCGGGCCCGGGCCCGCCGCCCCCGGTCCTTCGGCCGTTCCCGGCCCTGCCGTTCCCGGCTTTTCGGCCGTTCCCGGCCCTGCCGCTCCCGGTCCTTCGGCCGTCCCGGGCCCCGCCGCTCCCGGCTCTTCGGCCGTCCCGGGCCCTGCCGTTCCCGGCTTTTCGGCCGCTCCTGGCCCTGCCGTTCCCTGTCCTTCGGCGGTCCCGGGCCTCGACGCTCCCGGCTCTTCGGCGGTCCCGGGTCTCGACGCTCCCGGCTCTTCGGCCGTCCCCGGCCCTGCTGTCCCCGGCCCTGCCGCCGTCCCCGCCGGAGGTCCCGGATCCACCCCGGAGCACGCCGCCGTCGCCGACGCGTCCGGGGCCGGTGGTGTGCCGCCGGTGCCCGGCGCCGCTCCCGGCCCGCCTCCGCCTGGAGCGCCGGGCTCGGGTGCGCCCCTGAACCACCTGCCCACCATGGTCGCCGGGCAGAGCCATGGCCAGGGCCAGGTCACCCCCGCACCGCCGCCGGCCCCCGCCGCGTTCCCGGGGCCGGGTGTCCCGCCCCACGCCCAGACGCCGTCGTACCCGGCCTACGGCTACCCGCAGCAGCACCCCCGGTCCGGGCCCCCGGGCGGTGCCGGACCGTCGTACCCGGGCCAGGGCGGTCTCGGCCCCACCCCGCCTTACGGGCCGCCGCCGTACGGTGCGGCCCCGCCGTACGGGCCCGGGCACGAGCCGCCCCGGGGCAACGGCCGGTCCACCGCGCTGCTCGTCGTGATCGCCCTGGTGGTGGCGCTGGCGGCGGGCGGGACGGTGTACGCCCTGATGCAGGGCGGCGACGACGGGACCGACGGCCGCGCGCAGCCCTCGCCGACGCACAGCACCGGCGCGCCCCCGACCACCCAGGGCCCGTCGCCGACGCCCTCCGCCTCCCCGGCGGACGGCGCGATCCCGACCGCGTACCTCGGCACCTGGACCACCACCATCGACAACGCCGACGGGCAGCACAGCCGCCGGCTCACGCTCCAGCAGGGCGAGCCGGGCGACACGGTCCTGTCGCTCGTCGCGGACGGCCCGACCAAGGGCGGCGGCACCTACCACTGCGTCTTCGAGGGTGAGCTGACCGGCACGCCCGGCGCCGGCGGGCCGCTGCGGATCGGCCCGTCCACCGTGACCGTCGGGCAGCCGCGCACCGCCTGCACCCCGGGTGCCGCCACCGAGATCACCCTCCTCGGCGACGGCACCCTGCAGCGCAGCAACACCAGCAGCGGGGAGCGGCTGACGTACACGAGGGAGGAGTGAACTCCCGCTCTCCGGCCCTCACCGCGGCCCTCACCTGCACCGCGGCCCCGGGCTCTCACCGCGGCCCGGGCCCTATCGACGGCTCCGGCCTCATCGCGGCCCGGGCCCTCACCGGCGCTCCGGCCTCACCGCGGCTCCGGTGGCCGCTGCCGGGGCATGTTGGGCCGGGCCCCGCCGTGCGGCGGGACCGGGAACCTCCCGTTCACGCCTCCGGCCTCCGCTCCCCGGCCCCCGCCGGGGAAGACCACCGCCTGCACGCCCACCGGGGCGCCCCCGACGCGGAACTCCCCCATCCAGTCGGCCGTCTCCACGCGCACCAGCTCGGTGACGTCCTCGGAGAACCTCCGCAGCACCCCCAGGCACCGCTCGGCCGCCTCCCCGGCGGTGCCCTCCGTCGGCCCCAGCACCTCCCGCACGCTCTCGGCCGCCCAGTCGAACTGGAGCGCCTGCAGGCGCCGCTGCACGGCCTGCGCGGCCGCCACGTCCCGCATCCACCCGGACGTCAGCCCGAAGTACCGGTCGGCGGCCACGCACGCCACCCCGAGCAGCAGCGCCAGACACCCCCAGGGAGCGATGCCGCCCACCACCCCGGTCAGGTCCAGCAGCGGCAGCGCGACGCCGGTGACCGCCCCGGCCGCGGCCCCGCAGCGCAGGCTCCGCGCGCACCGCCGCTTCCACACCCGGTCCGCCAGGTACCAGGCGGCCGTGTGCAGCGCGCCGCGCTCCACCCAGCGGTACAGCTCGTCCAGCCGGGCCGCGGGCTCGCCCCAGTCCCCGAGCGGAAGGGGCCGCCCGGCCAGATCGCCCGGCCGCGGCCGGGCCGCCGCCTGCTCGCCCCGCCCGTCCTGAGGCGGCCCCTCGGGCTGCATCTCCGGCTGACCCACCCGGCACTCCCAACTGACCACGAACGACCACGCGCGGTGCGTTCACCGATCACGCTGCGCGACCCACCGACACGACGACCGACCCACGTGACAACCCGACACGCGGGACACGTGAGGTCCGCGCCCGGAACACGCCGGACCCTTCCTACCCCCCTCCGGGTGGCGAAGGCGTGGCTTTCGCCGCTTTTCCGCCCGGAAGTATTCCTTGATCGGTTATGGGGCGCGAGGGGGACTCACTCGAAAGAGTGCCGGGGCGACGGCGGGCCCGACCACGTAGGCTCGTGCCGAACGGGAAAACCCGTACCGAGCAAGGAGCTGATCGTGATCCCCGGTGGTGGCCAGCCCAACATGCAGCAGCTGCTCCAGCAGGCCCAGAAGATGCAACAGGACCTGGCGCGGGCGCAGGAGGAACTGGCGCAGACGGAGGTCGACGGGCAGGCGGGCGGCGGCCTGGTGAAGGCCACCGTCACCGGCTCCGGCGAGCTGCGCGCCCTGAAGATCGACCCGAAGGCGGTGGACCCGGAGGACACCGAGACCCTCGCCGACCTCGTCGTGGCGGCCGTGCAGGCGGCGAACGAGAACGCGCAGGCGCTCCAGCAGCAGAAGCTGGGCCCGCTCGCGCAGGGCCTTGGGGGCGGCGGCATCCCCGGCCTGCCGTTCTGACCCCGCGTACCGCCTTCCTCGGACGGGCGGCTGACAACTACGGTACTCACGGGAGGTCGCGTACCGGCCTCGAAGATCCAGGAAGGGCAGTCCGTTGTACGAAGGCGTGGTCCAGGACCTGATCGACGAGCTGGGGCGGCTGCCCGGCGTCGGTCCCAAGAGCGCCCAGCGGATCGCCTTCCACATCCTCCAGGCCGAGCCGACGGACGTACGGCGTCTCGCGCAGGCCCTGATGGAGGTCAAGGCGAAGGTCCGCTTCTGCGCGACCTGCGGCAACGTCGCGCAGGAGGAGCTGTGCAACATCTGCCGCGACAGCCGCCGCGACCCGGCCGTCATCTGCGTGGTCGAGGAGCCGAAGGACGTCGTGGCGATCGAGCGCACGCGGGAGTTCCGGGGCCGGTACCACGTCCTGGGCGGCGCGATCAGCCCGATCGACGGGGTGGGCCCCGACGACCTGCGCATCAGGGAGCTCCTGGCCCGTCTCGCCGACGGCACCGTCACCGAGCTCATCCTCGCCACGGACCCCAACCTCGAGGGCGAGGCGACGGCGACGTACCTCGCCCGCATGATCAAACCCATGGGCCTGAAGGTCACCCGCCTGGCCAGCGGCCTCCCGGTGGGTGGGGACCTGGAATACGCGGACGAGGTCACGCTCGGTCGCGCCTTCGAGGGGAGACGACTCCTAGATGTCTGACGCCACGCTCGCGACCGACCAGAACCCGGACGACTTCGCGGTCCAGATCGCGGACCAGGTCGAGAGCTTCCTGGTCGCCGTCACCGAGGTCGCCAAGGGGGACGAGCCGGAATCGGCCGTGCCCTTCCTCCTGCTGGAGGTCTCCCAACTCCTCCTGGCCGGCGGCCGGCTCGGCGCGCACGAGGACATCGTGCCCGACGAGCGCTACGAGCCCGACACGGGCCCGGACGCGGACGTCGACGAGCTGCGCGAGAACCTGGCCCGGCTGCTGGACCCGATCGACGTCTACTCCGAGGTCTTCGACCCCTACGAGCCCCGCAAGGCCCCCGTGCCGGCCCGGATCTCCGACGACCTCACGGACGTCATCACGGACCTGCGCCACGGCATGGCCCACTACCGCGCCGGCCGCACCACCGAGGCCCTGTGGTGGTGGCAGTTCTCGTACTTCTCCAACTGGGGCTCCACCGCCTCGGCCACCCTCCGGGCCCTGCAGTCGGTCCTCGCCCACGTCCGCCTCGACCAGCCCCTCGCCGAGCTCGACGGGCTGGACACGGACCAGGGCATGGGCGACGACACGCTGGAGATCGAGGCGGGCCGGGTCATGGCGGAGGAGATCGCGGGCCCGCTGGGGCTGGGCCCGGCGAAGTAGCGGTTCAGATCCGGACGGCCGGTCCGGTGACGGAGATCCCGGTGTCCGCGCCCTCCGGCACGGACACCGTGATCACACTCGGCCGTCCCATGTCGGCGCCCTGATGGACCGTCACCGTCGCCGGCGGTGCGACGAGCCCCAGCTCCCTGAGGTAGCCGCCGAACGCGGCCGCCGCCGCGCCCGTCGCCGGGTCCTCGGTCACCCCGCCGGGCGGGAACGGGTTGCGGGCGTGGAAGACGGTGGGTGACTCCCGCCAGACCAGGTCGATCGTGGTCCAGCCGGCGCGGGCCATGAGGGCGGCCAGGGCGGGCATGTCGTAGTCCAGGTCGGCCAGCCGGTCGCGGGTCGCGGCGGCGAGGACCGGGTGCCAGGCCCCGCCGAAGGCCGCGCGCGGCGGCAGCCGCGGGTCCAGGTCGCCCGTGCACCAGCCGAGGACCGCCAGCAGCTCCGCCAGGTCGGCCTCGCCGATCGGCGCCGTGCGCGGCGCGACGCTCACCAGGGTCGCCACCAGCGTGCCGTCCGCCGCCCTCTCGGTCGTGACGGGCACCAGGCCGGCGGCCGTGCGCAGCAGCAGGCGCCCGGGGCCGTGCCGCTCCGCGTGGGCCACGGCCGTCGCGACCGTCGCGTGGCCGCAGAACGGCACCTCCGCGAGCGGGCTGAAGTACCGCACGGCCAGGGAGCCGTCGCAGGCCGGGGTGACGAACGCCGTCTCCGAGTAGCCCACTTCGGCCGCCGCCGCCAGCATCGCCGCGTCGTCGGCGCCGCTCGCGTCGAGCACCACCCCCGCGGGATTGCCGCCCTCCGGGTCCGTGCTGAACGCCACGTAGCGCAGTATCTCCATGGCGCCGAAGGTAGCGCCCCGTCCGGGAGCCCGCGCCGCCTTTTCCCGGCGCTGCGGCCGTCCCGACGGCAACGGCGCCTCACCCTGCGTGAGTTGGCGGCATCCTGGACGTCTCCTGTACGTCCCCTGCACGGCCCCTGGCCGGGGGGACGCGAGGCTGGAGTCACTTCCACCGCAGCGCAAGCGGAGGCAGGTCAACTCCCCTCGCACCCCCTGGAGATGCCATGAACCGTCGCCCTGTCCGCCGACGCACGGCGGTCGCCGTCGCGGTCGCCGTCGCCGTCACCGGCTCCTTCGCCCTCGGTGCCGGTGTCGCCGGAGCCGGCACCGGGAGCCAGGCCGGGAAGCACACCGGGCCGGTCACCAGGGCGCAGGTGCTCGGCCTGTTCGACACCTGGAACGCCGCACTGAGGACCGGCGACCCGCGCGAGGTCGCCCGCCTGTACGCCGCGGACGCGGTCCTGCTGCCGACCGTCTCCGACGAGGTCCGCACCGACAGAGCCGGGATAACCGACTACTTCGCGCACTTCCTGCGGAACAAGCCGGTCGGCACGAAGATCGACTCGTACGTGGACATCCTCGACCGGAACACCGTCATCGACACGGGCGTGTACGAGTTCGCGCTCACCGATCCCGGGACGGGCGCCGTGAGGACCGTCGAGGCCCGCTACACCTACGTCTACGAGAAGCAGCCCGGCGGCACGTGGCTGATCGTCAACCACCACTCCTCGAGGATGCCGGAGGGCTGAGCCGCGTCAGCCGCCGCCCCGGTGGGCCGCCCGGAGCGCGATCGTCACGCACAGGCCGCCCCCGGGCGCGTCCCGCAGGGCCACGGTCCCGCCGTCGTCCGTCGCCAGCTGCCTGACGACGGCGAGACCGAGGCCGGAGCCGGTCCGCCCGGTCAGGCCCCGGCCGCGCCAGAAGCGGTCGAAGGCGCGGGACTTCTCGCCGTCCGTCATGCCGGGGCCCTCGTCCAGCACCGACACCTCCACCGCCTCGCCCCGGGGTTCCACCCGCACGGTGATCGTGGCGCCGTCCGGTGACACCTCCAGGGCGTTGGAGAGCACGTTGTCGAGCATCTGGTCCGGATGACCGGGGCTGGCCAGCACGGCCGTCCGGCCGTCGGCGCCGCCCGTGAGCGTGATGGCGACGCCGCGCTCGTCGGCGGCCGGCCGCCACACGGCGAGCCGCTCCCGCACGACGTCCATCAGCGCGAGCGGCTCCGCCGCCGACACCTTCGCCTCGGCCCTGGCCAGCACCAGCAGGCCGTTGACCAGGCGGTTCATCCGCACCACCTCGGCCGTCGCCTGCTCCACGTCCTCCCGTACGAACGCGTCGTCCACCCCGTCCGCGATGTTGTCCAGGGACAGCCGCAGCGCCGTGAGCGGGGTGCGCAGCTGGTGGGAGGCGTCCGCGACGAAGATCCGCTGGGCCGCGATCAGCGTGTCCAGGCGTTCGGCGCCCTGGTTGAGGGTGCGTGCCAGGGTCTGGGTCTCGGGCGGGCCCGTCACGGGCGAGCGGGCGGTCAGGTCGCCGTCGCTGAACCTGCTGGCCATGTCGTTGAGCTGGCGCAGCGGCCGGGTCAGCCGCCGGGCCACCCCGGCGCCGAGCAGGGCGGCCACCCCGAGCACCAGCACCGCCAGGACCGCCCTGAAGCCCCAGATCTGCCACAGGCGGCCGGTCAGCTCGTCCGTGGCGTACACGACCCGGACGGCGCCGTCGATCCGGTCGGTGCCGGCCGCACGGGCGGGCACGGTGATCACCAGCTCGGGGCCCCAGATGAAGGACGAGCCCCAGTCGGTGGTGGACCTGCCGTCCTCCAGGGCCCGGGCCAGGACCTCGTCAGCCGCCGGGCGCGGCAGGTTCGCCGCGCAGTCCGGGGTGCGGGTCACCTGGATCTCGTCGTCGTAGGCGCGGGCCATCTCCTCCAGGGCCTGGCAGGACGCCGGGCGGCCGTCGCCGAGCAGCAGGGCCATGGCGTTCGCCTCGCGCAGCACCGCCGACTCGGTGTCGCCGCGCAGCTGGTCGGTGAGCGTGAACGCCACCGGCACGGTGAACAGCGCGATGGCGACCGCGACCAGCAGGACGTAGCTGCGGACGAGCTGGCGGATCACGAGGCGCCGTCGTCCTCGTCCGTGACGATCTCCAGCCGGAACCCGACCCCGCGCACCGCCTCGATCGCGATCGCCCCGGCGAGCTTGCGCCGCAGCGCCGCCACGTGCACGTCCAGCGTCTTGGTGGGCCCGAACCAGTTCGCGTCCCAGACCGCTTCCATGATCTGTTCCCGCGACATCAGCGCCCCGGGCTCCTCGGTGAGGAAGGCCAGCAGGTCGTACTCCTTGGGGGCGAGGGCCACCTCCGTGCCGTCCAGGCGCACCCGGGCCGCCTTGCGGTCGATCGTCAGGCGCGTGCCGTAGCGGTCGGGGCCGCCGGGAGGGTCCGCGGCCGGCGTGCGGGGCCGCGCGCGGCGCATGACCGCCCGTATCCGGGCGATGACCTCCCGGACGCCGAAGGGCTTGGAGACGTAGTCGTCGGCGCCCAGCTCCAGGCCGACCACCCGGTCCGTCTCGTCGCTGCGGGCGCTGATCACGATGATCGGGACGTCGCCGCGCTCGCGCAGCGCCCGGCAGACGTCCAGGCCGTCGGCGTCGGGCAGGCCCAGATCCAGCAGGACGACCTCGTAGGGGTCCTCGTGCCGCAGCGCCGCCCCGCCGGTGGTGACCCACGCGACCTCGAAGCCGTAGCGCCTCAGGCCGCGGCGCAGGGACTCGGCGACCGGTTCATCGTCTTCCACCAGGAGTACGCGCACAGGCGAACCCTAGTACTTGAAAGTTTGGCGAACGGGCCCGGGTCGCGCCCCCTTGTGACCCCTGGCACTTTCTCGCGTGGCCCGTGCCCAGATGGGCATGAGCCCCTCTGGACGGGCGCCGGATCTCACCATGCGATATCACGGAGGGGATTTTCGGACGCTCGTTAGACTGAGCCGACCGCGGTACGAATGCGTATGAGCGGATAGAGACGGATTGAGCGAGGAGCGCACGTGGGCCTTGTCGTGCAGAAGTACGGAGGCTCCTCCGTAGCCGATGCCGAGGGCATCAAGCGCGTCGCCAAGCGGATCGTGGAAGCGAAGCAGAACGGCAACCAGGTGGTTGCCGTGGTTTCCGCGATGGGCGACACGACGGACGAGCTGATCGATCTCGCCGAGCAGGTTTCCCCGATGCCTGCCGGGCGCGAGCTCGACATGCTGCTGACCGCCGGAGAGCGGATCTCCATGGCCCTGCTGGCCATGGCGATCAAGAACCTGGGCCACGAGGCCCAGTCGTTCACCGGCAGCCAGGCAGGTGTCATCACCGACTCGGTCCACAACAAAGCCCGGATCATCGACGTCACGCCGGGTCGCATCAAGACCTCGGTGGACGAGGGCAACATCGCGATCGTCGCCGGTTTCCAGGGCGTCAGCCAGGACACCAAGGACATCACCACCCTCGGCCGCGGCGGCTCCGACACCACGGCGGTGGCCCTGGCGGCCGCCCTCGACGCCGACGTGTGCGAGATCTACACCGACGTCGACGGCGTGTTCACCGCCGACCCGCGCGTGGTGAAGAAGGCCCGGAAGATCGACTGGATCTCCTTCGAGGACATGCTCGAACTGGCGGCGTCCGGGTCCAAGGTGCTGCTCCACCGCTGTGTGGAGTACGCCCGCCGGTACAACATCCCGATCCACGTCCGGTCCAGCTTCAGCGGACTGCAGGGCACGTGGGTCAGCAGCGAGCCGATCGAGCAAGGGGACAAGCAGGTGGAGCAGGCTCTCATCTCCGGTGTCGCGCACGACACCTCCGAGGCCAAGGTCACGGTCGTCGGCGTGCCGGACAAGCCGGGCGAGGCGGCCTCGATCTTCCGCACGATCGCCGACGCCGAGATCAACATCGACATGGTCGTGCAGAACGTGTCCGCCGCCTCCACGGGCCTGACGGACATCTCCTTCACGCTGCCGAAGACCGAGGGCCGCAAGGCCATCGACGCGCTGGAGAAGAACAAGGCCGGCATCGGCTTCGACTCCCTGCGCTACGACGACCAGATCGGCAAGATCTCCCTCGTCGGCGCCGGCATGAAGACCAACCCGGGCGTCACGGCCGACTTCTTCACTGCCCTGTCCGACGCGGGCGTGAACATCGAGCTGATCTCGACCTCCGAGATCCGCATCTCGGTCGTCACGCGCGCCGACGACGTCCCCGAGGCCGTCCGCGCCGTGCACTCCGCGTTCGGGCTCGACTCCGACAGCGACGAGGCCGTCGTCTACGGAGGCACCGGCCGCTGATGGCCGACCTTCGACGGGGCGGCGGCCGGACCGGCCGGTCGGGCCGGCCCACGCTCGCCGTGGTGGGAGCGACCGGAGCCGTCGGCACGGTCCTGCTCCAGATCCTCTCCCAGCGGGCGGACGTCTGGGGCGAGATCCGACTCGTCGCCTCACCGCGCTCGGCCGGCCGCAAGCTGGCCGTGCGCGGCGAGGAGACCGAGGTCGTGGCCCTCACCGAGGAGGCCTTCGACGGCGTGGACGTCGCCCTGTTCGACGTCCCCGACGAGGTCGCCGAGCGGTGGGCGCCCCTGGCCGCCGCCAAGGGCGCGGTGGTGGTCGACAACTCGGGCACGTTCCGGATGGACCCGGACGTGCCCCTCGTCGTGCCCGAGGTCAATCCGCACACCGTGCGCATGCGCCCGCGCGGCATCATCGCCAACCCCAGCTGCACGACGCTCTCCATGATCGTGGCCCTGGGCGCGCTGCACGCCGAGTTCGGCCTGCGCGAGCTGGTCGCCTCCACCTACCAGGCCGTCAGCGGTGCCGGGCGCGACGGCGTGGCCACCCTGCGGCAGCAGTTGTCCCTGGTCGCCGGCACGGAACTCGGCACCGGCCCCGGTGACGTACGGCGGGCCGTCGGCGACCGCACCGGGCCCTTCCCCGAGCCGGTCGTGCTGAACGTCGTGCCGTGGGCCGGCGAGGCGCGCGAGGACGGCTGGTCCTCCGAGGAACTGAAGGTGCGCGACGAGTCCCGCAAGATCCTCGGACTGCCCGGGCTGCCCGTCGCCGTCACCTGCGTGCGCGTCCCCGTGATCACCACGCACTCCCTGACCCTGCACGCCCGCTTCGAGGGCGAGGTCACCGTCGACAAGGCCCGCGAGATCCTGGCCACGGCGCCCGGCGTCGTGCTGTTCGACAACCCGGCCGCGGGCGAGTTCCCGACCCCCGCCGACGTCGTCGGCACCGACCCGACCTGGGTCGGTCGGGTGCGCCGGGCCCTGGACGACCCGACGGCGCTCGAACTCTTCGTGTGCGGGGACAACCTGCGCAAGGGCTCCGCGCTCAACACCGCGCAGATCGCCGAGCTGGTCGCGGCCGAGCTGCCCTGACGGACCGGCCGGCCGCGGGGCCGGGGCGTGGCGGGCGTTTCACCACGGCAAAACCCCGGGCCGATGTCAGAGGTGCTTTGTAGGATCTGTGGACGCCATGTGAGCAGGTCGATGGTCCGGACCACTTGTCCCGGGCCCGTCGGCGGCAGAGGATTTACCTCCCCGCCCTCCGCAACCGCGCGGAGGGCGGGGAGCGTCTTTGCGGTCGCCTCTTCGGCCGCGAGAGCGCTTCTCAGGCGTGGGGACGCCTGGAACCGGACGTGGGGACGTCCGTTCACATCTGGACATAGGGGAAGAGCGGGACGCATGAGGGCATGTGATGCACCATCGGTTGTGCTGCCTGACGCGGGTAGACCGTCGACGACGACGGCCGACCTGAAAGTGATGCCCGGCACGTACAACCCTCACGGGGGTCAGCGTGTCCAACAGGCGTGGCAGAGGTTCTCGACTTCAGCGCGGCACGCGGCACGGTCCTCCGACCGCCCCGTCCGGCGGCTCTCCGACCCCGCATGCCCGGTACGCCCGGTGGCATGCCGGTGATCGCGCCCGTGCCCGCAGCGCGGCCGGCCCGCATCCCGAACCAGCGTGACGGCGCCGAGGACGGTGTCGCGGCCGGTACGACCGTCGACCACCTCACCGAGACCTACCGGGCGCACTACCGCTCCCTGCTGGGTCTCGCCGCCCTCCTCCTCGACGACACCGCCTCCTGCGAGGACGTCGTCCAGGAGGCCTTCATCCGTGTCCACTCCGCCCGCAAGCGGGTGCGCGACCCCGAGAAGACCCTGGCGTACCTGCGCCAGACGGTCGTGAACCTCTCGCGGTCGGCGCTGCGCCGCCGCATCCTCGGCCTGAAGCTGCTGTCGAAGCCCATGCCCGACATGGCCAGCGCCGAGGAAGGCGCCTACGACCAGCTGGAGCGCGACTCCCTCATCAAGGCGATGAAGGGCCTGCAGCGCCGCCAGCGCGAGGTGCTGGTGCTGCGCTACTTCGCCGACATGACCGAGGCGCAGGTCGCCGAGACGCTCGGCATATCCCTGGGCTCGGTCAAGGCGTACGGTTCGCGGGGGATCGCGGCGCTCAGGGTCGCCATGGAGGCGCCGGCATGAGCGAACCGGACGGCGCGCGCCGTGACGGGCGCGACCGGCACGAGCCCTTCGAGTGGCACGAGCCGACAAGGCTGCACGGGCAAGATCCGAAGCAATCGCACGCTGGGAACGGAACTGTGAACCACGGCCCCGACGACCAGAGCCCCCAAGGGCTCGACTCGGACGAGCTGGACCTGCGCACGATGCTGCACCAGGCGGTGCAGGAGGTGGAGCCGCGCGACGGCACGCTGGAGTACCTGCGCAAGGCGGTGCCCCAGCGGCGCACCCGCAAGCGGCAGGCCGTCGTGGGCATGGCCGCCGCCGCGCTCTTCATCGGCACCGCCATCCCCGCTCTCGTCCACGTCTCCAACGCCACCGGCTCCGACGCCAACCCGTCCGCCATCGGCCACGCCTCCGAGACCCAGGGCGGCGCGAGCCAGGGCAAGGGCCCCGACGGCGGCGGCAGCAGCACGGGCGGCTCCTCGGACAGGTCCGAGGGCAAGGAGAAGGACGACAAGAAGGAGAAGGAGAAGGACAAGGGCGGCGGCTCCGGCACCGGCAGCGGCACGTCCCAGGGCACCGGACCCTCCTCCACCACCACCGCCGGCATCTCCGCCTGCACCGCGGCCCAGCTCGGCCCGGCGGCGGGCAGCAGCAGCGCCCCCGACTCCACCGGCGCCGTCTCCGGCTCCTTCCGCGTCACGAACGTCTCCGGCGTGGCCTGCACGGTCAGCGGCCCCGGCTCGGTGAGCGCGGCGCCGCAGGGCGCGGCCGACATCAGCAAGGTCGGCGCGGCCCGGCACATGTCCGGGGACGCGGCGGCCGGCCTGCTGCCCGACCCGTCCCTGGAGGCCGCCGAGGTGGTGCTCCAGCCGGGCCTGGGCTACGACGTGAGGTTCGCCTGGGTGCCCTCGGAGACCTGCCCGTCGGACGGCGGCAGCGTCGGCGGCCCCGACCCCACCCCCGACCCGACCCCCTCGGAGGACCCGGCGACCACGGCCGGCACGTCCACCGGCGGCGACACGGGCACGGCCCCGCAACTGGTCCGGGAGGACGGCACGGTCGACGGCAGCGTCGCGGTCGTCTACACGCCCGGCACGGGCTCCGGCGGCACGTCGGTCGTCGTCCCGAACGCGTGCGCGGGGACGGTGTACTGGACGGGAATGCTGACGGGGGCGTAGCCGGGCCCTCGGTGCCGTCGAGGTCGAGGGCGTCCAGGTCGGCCGAGATGTCCCCCCGGCGGCCGCCGCTGCGGGTGCCCGAGCCCTCGGCCGGCACGGCGCACGGTAGGGACCTCCGCGCAACGCCGGGCGGCGGGCCTGCCCGGCATCAGCGCGGGCGCCTGCTCACCGGGCGTCTCGGGCGGACGCCCGCTCACTCAGGGCCTCAGTCGGGGCGCCTGTTCACCGGGCGTCTCAGTCCGGGCGCTCGCTCACTCGGGCCCTCAGCCCGGACTCCCGCTCACCGGGCGTCTCAATCCGGGCGCTCGCTCACGGGGCGCCCCAGCCCGGACGCCCGCTACTCGGTATGGCAGGCGGGGAACCCGCTCACTTGGCGGCGGCGGCCTCCGCCGGGGCCGGCTCCTCGTCCGGTACCAGCCCCAGCGCCGCGTCCCGGGCGAACTCCACCTCGCGCCGCAGCAGCCGGAACCACATGAAGATCACGAACCCGACGAAGGCGAACCACTCGGCGGTGTAACCGAGGTTCTGGAACGCCTTCAAGTCCAGCCCGGTGTCCGGCGGGGCCGCGGCCGGCACGGCCTTCATCCCCGAGTCGCCCCGCGTCAGCGTGACCCACGCGTCGTACACGTCGTAGGGCACCAGGTTCACCAGCGACGCCGCGCTGATCGCCCCGGTCTGCCCGGCCGGCAACCCGCCCTGCGCACGGACCCCGTTGTCCCCGGGAGTCTCCGACGCCTGCAGCGCCCCGGTCACCGTGACCTCACCGCGCGGCGCCGCGGGCGCCTTCGCCGGGTCGGCCGTCCCGGGCAGCCACCCGCGCACCACCGGCAGCGCCTCACCCGAGTCGGTGCGCAGCAGCGTGAGCACGTAGAAGCCCTGCCGGCCGTCGAGCTCACGCCCCGGCACCAGCAGCTGCCTGCCGTAGCGGCCGGTCGCGGTGACCGGCTTGCCGGACGTCGCCTTGGTCACCGGCAGCATCTCCCCGAGCGGCCGCGGCGCCTCGCGCCCGGCCTCGGAGACCTGTTCGGTCGCGGTGCGATGGTCCTGCACGCGGTCCTCGAACCGGCCCAGCTGCCAGGACCCCATGAAGATGCAGAACGGGATCGACAGCACTACGAAGAGGTTGATCCCCCACCATCGGGGCGTCAGCAGAAACCGGTACACACCCCCACGGTACGGGGCCGCCGCCCGCTCCCGGCCCGCGGGGTGGGCGTCGTCCCGGGGGGTATGCGGTGGAGGTTGTCCACAGGCTGGGGGCCTGGCCAGCGAAAGGACGGCTGAGGCGGGCAGTATGGGGCCATGACTGAGAGCAACGGGCCCGGCGCACGGGATGAGCGGGACCAGCACGAGCACGTGGTGGCGGCGGGACAGCAGGAGCGGATGCCGGACTGGGAGAAGCGCTTCCGGGCACCCCGGGTGTCCCTGCCCGACTGGGCGGAGGACGCGCCGGACCGCTCCCTGTTCGTGTCGAACGCGACGGGGACGTACGAGCTGTACGCGTGGGACCGGGCGACGGGCGAGCAGCGCCAGGTGACGGACCGGCCCAACGGCACGACGGACGGTGTGCTGTCGCCGGACGGCGCGTGGATCTGGTGGTTCGACGACAAGGACGGCGACGAGTTCGGTGTGTGGCGCCGCCAGCCCTTCGAGGGCGGCCCGGACGAACCGGCCGCCGAGGGCCTGGAGGCCTCCTACCCGGCGGGCCTCGCCCTCGGCCGGGACGGCCGTACGGCGGTCGTGGGCCGCTCCACGGACGAGGACGGCACGACGATCCACCTCGTCCGCACCGGCGAGGCCCCGGTGGAGATCTACCGCCACCGCGAGTCGGCCGGCGTCGGCGACCTGTCCCACGACGGTTCGCTCATCGCCATCGAGCACACCGAGCACGGCGACGCCATGCACTCGGCCCTGCGCGTCCTGCGCCCGGACGGCACGGCGGTGGCCGACCTCGACGACACCGAGGGCGGCACGCGCGAGCTGGGCCTGGAGGTCCTCGGCTTCGCGCCCGTCGACGGCGACACGCGCCTGCTCATCGGCCACCAGCGCCGCGGCCGCTGGGAGCCCCTCGTCTGGGACGTGGCCACCGGCGAGGAGGCGGACCTGGCGCTGGAGCTGCCCGGCGACGTCAGCGCCGAGTGGTACCCGGACGGCACGGGCCTGCTCGTCGCACACAGCTTCGAGGCCCGCAGCGAGCTGTTCCGCTACGACCTGGCGAGCCGCGCCCTGACGGAGATCCCGACCCCGCCCGGCACGGTCTCCGGCGCCACGGCCCGGCCCGACGGCAGCGTGGAGTACCTGTGGTCCTCGGCGGCCGAGCCGTCGGCGGTGCGCTCCACGGCGGGCGGTGTCGTCCTCGACCCGCCCGGCATGAAGTCGCCCGGCTCGGTGCCCGTGGAGGACGTGTGGGTGGAGGGGCCGGGCGGCCGCATCCACGCCCTCGTCCAGAAGCCGCGGGGCGCCACCGGCCCGCTCCCCACGGTCTTCGACATCCACGGCGGCCCGACCTGGCACGACAGCGACTCCTTCGCCGCGGGTCCGGCCGCCTGGGTCGACCACGGCTATGCGGTGATCCGTGTCAACTACCGCGGCTCCACGGGCTACGGCCGCGCCTGGACGGACGCCCTGAAGCACCGCGTGGGCCTCATCGAGCTGGAGGACATCGCCGCGGTCCGCGCGTGGGCCGTCTCCTCGGGCCTGGCCGACCCCGAGCGGCTCGTCCTCACCGGCGGCTCCTGGGGCGGCTACCTCACCCTGCTCGGCCTCGGCGTCCAGCCCGACGCGTGGGCCGTGGGCATCGCGGCGGTGCCCGTCGCGGACTACGTCACGGCGTACCACGACGAGATGGAGGCGCTGAAGGCGATGGACCGCACGCTGCTCGGCGGCACGCCGGAGGAGGTGCCCGACCGCTTCGAGGCCTCGTCCCCGCTCACGTACGTGGACCAGGTCAAGGCCCCGGTCTACATCTCGGCCGGCGTCAACGACCCGCGCTGCCCGATCCGCCAGATCGAGAACTACATCAAGCGCCTGGAGGCGCGAGGCGCGGTCCACGAGGTGTACCGGTACGACGCCGGGCACGGCTCGCTGGTGGTGGACGAGCGGATCAAGCAGGTCCGGCTGGAACTGGAGTTCGCGGAGCGGCATCTCAAGGGGGTGGCGAGCGCCCAGTGATGATGAGCGCTCAGTGATGGCGAGCGCTCAGTGATGGCGAGCGTCCAGTGAGGGCGAGCGCCCAGTAGTCCGGTGCCCCGCCGCGCCGGGTCGCCCATCCGATCCGGCCCGGGCACCGGTCGGGGGCACCTCGGGACGCCGGGCCGTGCCGGGACACCGCCCGGCGTCACGCCCCCGCCCGGTCCCGCCGTCTGCGTCCCAGCAGCTCGGCCAGTCCCCGCCGGGTCGCCGCCAGCACCACCCGGTCGCCCGGCCCGAGGACGTACGTGGGAGGCAGGTCCCACACCAGTCCGGAGGCCGGCCCGCCGTCCGCGTCGGGGCTCGCGCCGTCACCGCGCCGTCCTCCGGAGGGTGCCGTGTTGAGCGCCAGCACCCGCCACGCCCCGGCGCGGAACGCCTCGCCGACCGTCCGCCCCTCCAGCTGCGGATGCCCGCCCACCTCGATCTCCGCGAACAGCAGCACCCGCCGCTCCACCGGTATCGCCCCGAGGATCTGCCGCCCCATCATGGCCCCGGCGAACGCGGGCGCGGCCAGGTGGGACACGCTCCGGCTCCGGGTGAGCGCGAAGGGATGCGCGGCCCGGAGCGTGCGGTACACGGCGGTCGCGAAGTCGTCGTCGTACAGCCGCAGCACGACCCGCAGGTCGGGCCGCAGGGACCGGGCGTACAGCGACGCCTCCAGGTTCGTCGTGTCCACGCTGGTGAGCGCCAGCAGGGCGTGCGCCCGGTGGATCTTCGCCGCCTCCAGCACCCCCTCCTGCGTGACGTCCCCGAGCACCACCGGCACCCGCAGCCGCCGCGCCGTGGCGAGCCCTCGTGCCTCCGGGTCGGACTCCACGCACACCACGGGGATGTGCAGCTCCCGCAGCCGCGTCAGCACCCGCGTCCCGATCTTCCCCAGGCCCAGCAGCACCACGTGCCCGCCCAGTCCCCGCGGCGGCTTGCGCAGCGCGGAGGCGCTGCGGAACGTCCCCAGCGCCTCAAGCACCGCGGCCAGCAGCACCGGCAGCAGCAGCAACCCCACCAGCCCGGACAGCAGTTGCAGGATCTGCCGCCCGGTCGAGTCGTGGAACGCGGGATCGTTGATGCCGAACAGGTCGAGCAGCGTCACGTACGTCGCGTACAGCGGATGCTCCCCGGTCACGACCGTCAGGGCGACGGCGAGCGCGAGCACGCACCCCACCAGACCGGCCAGCGACCACCGCAGCCGGCGTGAGAACAGCGAGGCGAACGGCGGCACACCGCCCCGTCCCGAGGGCAGGGACGGCCCCGAGTACGACACCTGCTCCAGCACCACGGTCCCGCGCCCGGTCGCCGCCGCGACCGCCGCCTCGTCCGGCAGCAGCCGCGGCCCCTGCTCGCCGCTGCTCTCGGAACCGTCCGCCCCGGCCGGGTCGTTGCTCGTCGCCGACAGCAACGCCAGCGTGCACAGCCCCGGGTCGGCCACCTCGCCCGGCCGCGGCGGCTGCCGCTCCACCGCCCGCAGCACCAGCCCCTCCGTCTGCACGACCTTGCTGGTGCCGGCCAGAGCGGTGGCGGCCAGCGCGGGCGCGGCCGTGTCGGCGTCGGACAGCACGGTCGTCGACGCGTCGAGCCCCGCGGACCCCGGCCCCGTCCCGGAGGCCACCGCGGCCGTCTGGTCGAGCAGTTCCTCGATGTGCTGCCCCAACCGCCGGTTGTACAGCCGCAGGACGAGTCGCAGGCGCGGGTTGAGCCGGCGGGCGGTGAGGGCGGCGCGGATGTTGGTCTCGTCGTCGTCGTACACGAGCGCCAGCGCCGCGGCCCGGTCGGCGCCCGCCTCGCCGAGCACGGCCTCGGTGATCTCGGCGGCCTCCACGACCTGTTCGGGGGCGGCCGGTTCGGCACCGCCCGAGCCCGTCCGGCTGGCCGCGGCGTTCACGAACCGGTCGAGCAGCGCGGCCGACGCGGCACGGGCCCGCCCGACCACCGGCTGCCGCACCCGGCGCCCCGAGGGCGGCACCACGAGCGTGACCTGTTCACCGTAGACACCGCGCAGTTCGGCGGCCAGTCGGTGCGCGAGTCCGTCGTCACCGCACACGATCATGTGCGTGGCCGGAACACCTGGCTGACCCTGGTTCGGAACGCTCCCCACGGGGAGAAGACTGCCGCACCGGGACCGCCGGTTCCACCGGGGACGGCGCCGCGTGAACGCCGGGGCCGCCCCGCCCGTAAAGCAGGGGAGGGGAGGGACATGCCCTCGCGCACCACCGGAGGTACCGGGCCCGTGGCCACCACGAAGACCGCCCCGGCCGAGCCCGGGAAGACGCACCCGGCCGATCCCGGGAAGACGCACCCGGCCGGGGACGAGAAGGAGGCGGGTCACCACCTCAACTCCCCCCTCGTCCTGACCCTCCTGCTGCTCACGGCGGTGATGTTCCAGGACCCGATCCGCGGCGCCCTGTCCGCGCCCGTGATGCAGAGCTGGATGACGGTGTTCGTCGCGGTGCTGGTCCAGGCGCTGCCGTTCCTGGTGCTCGGCGTGCTGCTGTCGGCGGCGATCGCGGTGTTCGTGCCGCCGTCGTTCTTCGCCCGGGTCCTGCCGAGCCGCCCGGCCCTCGCGGTGCCGGTCGCGGGCGCGGCGGGCGCGGTGCTGCCGGGCTGCGAGTGCGCCTCGGTCCCGGTGGCCGGGGCGCTGGTCCGCAGGGGCGTCACCCCGGCGGCGGCACTGGCGTTCCTCCTGTCGGCACCCGCGATCAACCCGATCGTCCTGACGGCGACGGCCGTGGCGTTCCCCGGCAACCCCGAGATGGTCCTGGCCCGTCTCGTCGCGAGCCTGCTGGTGGCCTGTGCGATGGGCTGGCTCTGGCACCGCGTCGGCCGCGCGGACTGGCTGCGCCTGCCGGCGCGGACGCCGTACGAGGGGCAGGGCAAGGGGGCGGCCTTCTGGGGCTCGGTACGCCACGACGTGACGCACGCGGGCGGTTTCCTGGTGATCGGCGCGATGGCCGCGGCGACCCTGAAGGCCGTGGTCCCGGCGGACTGGCTGGCCCTCGCCGCCGGGCACCCCGTCCTGGCGGTCCTGTCGCTGGCCGTCCTGGCCGTGCTGCTGTCGATCTGCTCGGAGGCGGACGCCTTCGTGGCGGCGTCCCTCACCCAGTTCTCCCTGACGGCCCGTCTGACGTTCCTGGTCGTCGGCCCGATGATCGACCTCAAGCTGTTCGCGATGCAGGCGGGCACCTTCGGCCGTGCCTTCGCCCTGCGCTTCGCCCCCGCCACCTTCGCCCTGGCCGTGGCCGTGTCGGCCCTCACCGGAACGGTCCTGCTGTGAACCGCCTCGCCCAGTCGGCCCTGCTGTTCCTGCTCGGCGCGACCCTCCTGCACGCCGGCACCACCGACCTGTACCTGCGCTACGTCAAGGAGGGCCTGCGCCCCCTGGTGCTGCTGGCGGGCGCGGTCCTGATCGCCACAGCGGTCGCGACCGTCCACTACGACCGCAGGGCACCGGGCCGGGACCACCACCACGAATCCCGCGTCTCCTGGCTGCTCACCCTCCCGGTGCTCGCCCTGATCCTGGTCGCCCCGCCGGCCCTCGGCTCCTACAGCGCGTCCCACACGGGCACGGCCCTGACGAAGCCCTTCGGCTTCCCGGCCCTGCCCGCCGGCGACGGCCCCCTCCGCCTGGCCGTCGCCGACTACGCGGGCCGCGCCGTCTACGACCGGGGCCGCTCCCTGAAGGGCCGGGACCTGAGGATCACCGGTTTCGTCACCCTGGACCGTACGGGCACGCCCTACCTGGTCCGCATGGGCCTCAACTGCTGCGCCGCGGACGCCCAACCGGTCAAGATCGCCCTCACCGGCGACGTCCCGCCGGTCCTGCGCCCCGACACCTGGCTGGAGATCACCGGCCGCTACACCCCCCGCCGTACCGTCGACCCGGTCAACAAGGGCCCCATCCCGTACGTCGAGGTCGTCTCCTCCCGCCCGGTGCCCCCGCCGCACGACCCGTACGACGAGACGTGGAACACCTGAACCGCGGCGTGGCCCGGCGACTTCGGGGTACCCGAAGAACACCGCTGATCAGCGAGGAGTACGCATGAGCACACTCCATGGCGAGCACACGGCGGAACTCGGCCGGCCGTTCCCTCCCGAGAGGGTCCGCGAGGAACTGGCGCGGGCCGACCGCCGCGCGGGCCTGACCCTGGCCACCCTGGGCGCGACCCTGGCCGGGCTCCTCACCGCGATCACCGCGGGCGTCCTCACCCCGAACCAGTACGCGCCGGTCCCCCAGCTCCTGCTGTGGACCGGCTGCGCGGCCTGCGCCCCGGCCCTGGTCCTGCTGCGCCTGGCCACCCGCCTCCAGCCACCGGCCGCCTCCGGCATCCCGCGCCCGCTCCTGGTCCGCACGACCACCGCCAAACACCGCCGTATCCGCCAGGCGACGGTCTGGGGCACGCTATTCGTGATCTTGACCCTGGCCGGAACACTGACGGGATCACTCACTTAACGCGGCACCGGAACAGGACCCGGGAAAGGCCCGGCGCCCGCCTTCAATTACTCGCCGGTATTCAGAGTCATCGCACTCCGGGGAACGCTCGTTCGGTCAATTCCGGCTCGCAGGCGAGAAATCAGGACACATCTCTTCCCGTCTGTGTGCCCGAGCACGCCGCGACGGCAGCATGGTCGAGCTTGAACGGCGCGAGGCGCCGCGGAGCGAGACCGTCGGAGGTGCTGGTGAATCACGCGTGGCCGCCGTCCACCTTTCTCGGCCGGTTGCGGAACGCCACACGCGAGGAACTCCTGGGCCAGGGCACGCCGATCGCCTATCCGCCCCACCGGGCGCTGCTCCAGCAGGGCGACGGGAGCCGGCACATCCTGCTGATCACGAGCGGTGTCGTGAAGGTCGTCGCCAGCTCGGAGAGCGGCTACGACATGCTGCTCGCCGTCCGCATAGCGGGTGACCTGGTCGGGGAGATGGCCGCCTTCGAGGAACGGCCCCGGTCCGGCACGGTGTTCGCGTGCAGCGACGTGACCGCGCACATCATCCAGGTGCGGACGCTGGAGACCTTCCTCGCGCGCCACCCCGACGCCATGCGGGCCATCCTGCACATGCTGTGCGCCCGGCTGCGCTGGGCCAACCGGCGCCGCGTCGACTTCCAGGCCTACGACTCGATGACCCGGCTGGCCCGGGTCCTCGCCGAGTTGTGCCAGGCCTACGCCCAGCCCGCGCCGGACGGCGACGGCAAGCGGTGCGACCTCGGCGTGACGCTCACCCAGAAGGAACTGGCCTCCCTGGCCGGACTCGCCCTCAATACGGCCGAAAAGAGCCTGGCCGCCCTGGCATCCAGGGGACTGGTGGAACGCAGTTACAGAAACATAACCATCTGTGACGTTCCGAAACTGCTGGAATTCGCCAAAGTCGTGGCCGACAACCCGTATTAGTACGGGGTTGCCTCTCGCCCCCTCTCCTAACGTCTCGTGCAGCACTTCGTGAGCGGTGTCCGCTCATGGCACGTCCAGAGAGGAATGATCGGGTGGTTGAGTGGTCCGGTTTCCGTCCGTGCGCTTGTATAGCCGTGGACGCGGAGGCCTACGGGGGAAAGAACGACCGTAGACAGTCCCAGACGCAGCACGATCTGCCGCGGATTCTCGACGCCGCCGCCAGGGGCGCCGGCCTGGACCGCGCGCAGTGGCAAATCCAGCGCAAGGGCGACGAGCAGCTCGCGGTGCGTCCCTTGGACGGCACCGAGCCGCGGCTGGTCGACGACTACTTCCGCCATCTCGTCGCCGAGTTGCGCGCGTACAACGCGCAGCGCGTACCGGAGGCGCGGATGCGGCTGCGGGCCGTCGTCCACCAGGGCCTGGTGGAACTGGCCGACAACGGCTTCGCCGGCACCGCCGTCGTGGCCACCGCACGGCTGCTGAGCGCACAGCCGCTCTACGACGCCCTGGCCGCGCACCCCCGTGCCGACCTGGCGCTGCTGCTGTCCGACGACGTCTTCCGGTCCACGGTGGCGGGCGGACACACCACCCTGTCCACCGAGGAGTTCACCCGCGAGACCGTGCGGGTGAAGGAGTACGAGGCCACGGCCTGGCTGTGGGTGCCCGTGCCCGCGGCGGCCGCACGAGAGCCCGGGACCGCGCAATGGGGGAAGCACGCGGCCCCGGCGCCGGGGGAGCCCGCGGCGGCCCGGCCGGAGCCGGCCGCCGCGGGCACGGCGGGAATCAGCAACGAGTACCGCGGAGACTCCATCAGCGTCACCAACATCGCCGGCCCGGTGGACGCCCGCGGAGCCGTCTTCGGCTTCGGGAGCGCCGGTGGCTGAGCTGCCGGTGGCGCAGATGCCGGCGGCCGAGACGACGGACACCCGGGACGGGCCCGGTGCACCGCCCGTCTCCCCGCCCGGCGCGGACGCCGAGCCGCCCGTGCCGGACGAGAGCGAGGACGACGCACCCCGGGCCGGTGACGAGGAAGCGGGCCCGCACCCGGCCCCCGCACCACGCCGGCAGCCGGACGAACGGGAGGAGGACGACCGCGGGTACGACGACCTGCGCCGCGTCCACCAACTCGTCAGCAACAACTTCTACGGCACCGTCGACGCCTCGGGAGCGGCGTTCGGCGTCGGTACCGCCTCGCCCCCCGGGCTCTCCCCGGGCACCATCGAGCCCCGGGAGGCGGACCGGACCCTGCGCTTCTTCCTGCCCACGCAGCCCTGCTTCGACGAGGCGCTGGGCCGGCTGCGGGCGGACGGACTCGTCGTACTGACCGGCCGGGACGGCTGCGGCCGCCGCGCGGCATCCCTCGCCCTGCTCAGGACCGTCCTGGGCCGGGAGGCCAGGCTGCGCAGCATGTCACCGGCCAACGCCCTGGCCCAGCTGGCGGCGTCACAGGACCTCAAGCCCGGCCAGGGCTACGTCATCCTCGACTACGCCGGTGAGTTGCCGGACCAGGCCGTGCAGGCGTACGAGGTCGGGCGGCTCGGTGAGGAACTGCGCCGCAAGGGCTCGTACCTGGTGATCACGGCGGGCGACACGACCCGAAGACGGCTGGCGCTGCGCGACCACTGCGTACCGTGGCAGGCCCCTGACCCGGTGACGCTGTTCACGCACTGCCGTGAGCACCTGCCGGCCGCCGGCCTCGACCCCGGGACCGAACAGGAACTGCTGGGGCGGGTCGGCGAGCAGCCGCGGCCGGCGGACGTCGTCGCGGCCGCGCAGGCGTTGTCCCAGGAGGGCGCCGGGAAGGCGCTGGAGACCCTGCGCGACCGGCACCGGGAACAGGTCCAGGAGCACTTCCGCACGCAGCCGTCGGCGGACGACCTGCTCCCGCTCGCCGCCCTGGCCTTCCTCGAAGGCATCCCGGAGCGGACGTTCGAGAAGGAGTGCGCCGCGCTCGCCGCCCACGTGCGCGCCTGGGAGCAGAGCGGCGAGACGCCCGTCGGTGACCCGGAGGGCGCGGCCCGGGCGCCTACGCGGACCGCGGTCGCCGAGCAGTCCCGGGCCCGCTGGAAGCAGCGGGCGGCGGGTCTCGTGACGACCGAGCACCGGCCCGGACCCGGCCGGGACGCGGGGCGCAGCGAGCGCCGCCTGGTCTTCGTCTCGCCGCGCGTGCGCGAACTCGTCATCGCCGAACTGCACGACCTGTACGGCTACGAGCTCTGGTACCCGCTGCGCCGGTGGCTCGGCGATCTCGCCCTGCGCGGCGACCTCGACACCCGCACGGAAGTGGCCAGGGGAGTCGCCCTCCTGGCCCGCTACGCGCTGGTCGAGGTCGACGAGAACCTGCTGACGGTGTGGTCCGACGGCGTCACGAGCCAGCGGGTGACCGCCGCGCTGACGCTGCAGTTCATGTGCGAGGTCGAACACCTCGCCCCGCAGGCCCTCACCATCGTCCTGGGCTGGACCGAGAACAGCGGCGCCGGACGGGCCGTGACGGCCGCCATGGCACTGACAGGCCGTCTGGGCTCGCTGTACCGCCTGGAGTCCCTCAACCGCCTGTGGCTGCTGACGCTGCGCGGCGAGCGGATCGCCTTCTCGGCCCGCCGCTCCCTGGTGCTGCTGCTGCAGACGGCCGAGCAGAGCCCCGAACGCGCCCTGTTCCTCCTGCGGTGGACCCGAACGGTGATCACCAGGACGGCACCGGCATCGAGGGAGCGCTCGATCGCGCTGCGCACCGCCGTCCAGCTCCTGGAGGCGACCCGGCTGGAGGCCGCCGAGCCGGTCACCGCCGCCCTGCTGCGCACCGTCCCCGGCAGCGCCCGTCACCTCGGGTCGCTCTGGGCGGACGTCCTGCACAGCACCAACCGGAGCCGGGCGGTCGGCGCCCTGTGCCGGACGCTGGTGCAGCTGCGGGACGACCCGTCCGTCATCGGCGCCGTGCGCGAACTCGGCGAGGCCATGCGGGACGCCATGACCGAACGTCAGTGGGCCGCCCTGTGCCACCACCTGTCCATCGCCCTGAGGCACCCCGACTACGCGATCCCCGGCGCCCGCCGGCTCGCCCAGGTGCTTCTCGGAACCCTGCGCGGACGGACGCCGGCGGATCCCAGGCGGGCCACCGCGCCCCTCATGCCCCCCACACCCTTCCCTTCCGCCCGAGGAGGCCGAAGCAAGTGAACTACCCGGTCATAGCCGAGCACATCCTGCCCACGGTCCAGGGGACCTGGTGGTCTCGGCGCCGCCGCCGTGAGGACGTGCCCCCGCTGCCGCCGGGCGCGGCGTACGTCTTCAGGATCGGCGGGAACTACCGCACCTTCCCCGAGGGCATGGTGTTCGACCCGTCCCACCCCGACGTGCTGGACGCGTCCTCGGTCAGCCTGGTCGACACCCGGGCGCGCCTGGTCGACGTGGAGCGGCCG
This sequence comes from Streptomyces sp. DT190, assembly GCF_049846985.1. NCBI lineage: Bacteria > Bacillati > Actinomycetota > Actinomycetes > Kitasatosporales > Streptomycetaceae > Streptomyces > Streptomyces sp. DT190. The sequence goes on from NZ_JBNCNM010000002.1 coordinate 532,737, forward strand.
CTGCCCTCCATGAGCGAGGCGGACAACTTCACCCTGCGGGCGTCCTTCACCTGCCAGGTGACCGACCCGACCGTCGTGGCCCGGCAGGGCGTCATCGACGTCACCGTCCCGCTGCGGGCCTACCTGCTGGGCGACAGCGACCTGCCGAGGGTGAGCGCGGGGCACCGCGTGGAGGAGATCAACGCCGTGCGCACCGAGGCCGGTCACCGCATGACGGCCTACAGCGCGATCGTGCCGCCCCGCGTCGCGGGCATGAGCGTCGAGTTCGTCAGCGCCGAGGTGCACGCCTCGGACGACCTGCGCGACTGGGAGCAGAAGCTGCGCGACGAGCGGCGCTCCTGGGAACTGCAGCAGGGACAGCGCGCCTTCGAGACCCAGGACGCGATGCGCATAGCCGAACTGCTCTCGCAGGGCTCCGACCACGTGGACGCCTTCGGTATCGCCCGCAAGGAGATCGACGTCACGCAGGTGGCGGCCCGTATCCACCGGGCCACCGACGAGGAGTCGGCCCGCCGTGACCGGGCGGAGACCACGGAACGCGCCCACGCGCAGGCGCGGGAGACGGCCGAGGCGCAGATGCGCCGCGACATGCTGCTGACGCTGCTGCGGCAGATGGGCGGCAGCGACTACGTCGACTACCACCAGGTCCTGGAGCAGGTCCTGCGCGAGACGGGCGGCCAGGCCGCACCCGGCATCGGGGCCGCCACCGACCCGTCCCGCATGGTCGGACCCGGATCGGCCCACCCCGGCCGCACCGCGGCGGGCCGGGACGGATCGCGCGAGACGGCGGGCGGGTTCGTCACGGACGAGGACGATCTCGTTGACTGACACCCTGACGAACCCCGTACAGCCCGCCGCCCCGCAGGACGGGCCTCCCGCCGGCGCCCCTCGGGACGAGGCCGTGGCCCGCACCGGACGCGGCCGGGCCTCCGCCCGCACTGCCGCCCGCCCCTTCGACGTCGACGCCGCCCGGCGGTTGCGCGCCCTGACCGGTGTCGACGAGGAACTCCTGGCCAGGGTCCGGTACGAGCGCAGCAAGTACACGGCGCTCGGCGGCGTGGTGCTCGGCACCTCCGTGATCGCGGCGTTCTCCATGTGGAACTTCGCGACCCAGGCGCTCGGCAGGGTCTCCGTCGTGGCCCTGGTGCCGACGGTCATCTGGATGCTGTTCGTCCTCAACCTCGACCGCTGGCTGGTCACTCCGCAGCCGAACGCCAGACGACGGGCCGGCCCGCTGGTCATGCGCCTGCTGATCGCGCTGCTGCTGGGCGTGGTGATCGCCGAGCCGCTGGTGCTGCGCATCTTCCAGACGGCGATCGAGGAACGCGTCGCGGACGAACGCACCGGAGCCGTCGACCGGTTGCGCACCAACCTGGTCCGCTGCAACCCCGTGCCTTCCACGACCCGGCCCGTCACACCCGAGGGGTGCGGCGGGACGTACGTCCTCTCCTTCGGGGCGACGCCCGGCGAGCGGGGCGAGGAGCTGGGCGCCCTGCGCTCGGACGCCGCCGCCCTGCAGAAGCGGGTGGACCGGGACACCACCCGGCTGGAGGCCATCGACTCCGAGGTCCGGGACGAGTGCCGCCGCCTGGTGCGCATCGCCGCGACCGGCCTCTACCAGAGGACCTCGGAATGCCGGCGCCTGCGCGACAAGGCGCAGGACTACCGGACCACGCACCGCACGAGCGAGAACGAGAAGCGGCTCGCCGGCATGCATCACCGCATCGCGCGGATCGAGGCCGAACTCACCTCCTCGCGCGGCGCGTTCCTCAAGGCCCGGGACGTCGGCATCGAGCAGCGGCTGGACGTCGAACGCGCCAAGCAGAAGGAGATCGGCGTCCTGGAACGCATCCGGGCACTCGACGAACTCGCCGGCGGCAACGCGGTGCTGTTCGCGGGCGTCTGGCTGGTCCGCCTGCTGTTCGTGCTCCTCGACATGCTTCCCGTCCTGGTGAAGTACCTCAGCGGGGAGACCGCGTACGAGCGGATGCTCAGTACCGAGAGCAACAGTGCGGTCAGGATCCACGGCGAGCAGGTCCGGATCGCCGAACGCCGGGCCCTGGCGGACCTGGAGATCGCGCAGGACGCCATCGAACAGGACGTCCGCCGCCATCGCGCCGAGTCGGAAGCGGCCTCCAGGGAGCACACGGCGGCGATGAACATCCGTGTCCGGCAGGCGGTGAACGCGCTGGAGGACGAGATCAGGAAGTCGTCGGCGGTCTGAGAGCGCCGGGGGTGACGGCGAGGAGGAGGCACACATGACCACACGTGGAGACGGCCCGGACCCGGGTCCGGACCGCACCGGACCCGACCGCGGCGCGGAACTGGCCAGGACTCTGCTGACCGAGGCCCGGGAGGAGCTGGTGCGGGCCGACAACAAGGCGGGTCTGCTACTGGCTTCCCTGGGCGCGGCCCTGACCGCCCTGCTCGGCGCGATCGGCAGCGGCGTGATCGCGCCGCGCCAGTACCCGGCCGTCCCCCAGCTCCTCCTGTGGGCCGGCTGCGCCGCCTGCGTGCCGGCCCTGGTCCTGCTGGGCCTGGCCGTGACCCCGCGGCTGGGCGACCCCCGCCGCCTGCGCACGCACTACTTCGGTGACGTACGGCTGACGATGTCGGCCGCACAACTGGAGCACACGGTCCGCCGCACCGACCCGCTCGCCCGGGACCTGAGCCAGCTGACGGTCCTCTCCCACACGGCATGGACCAAGTACCGCTGCATACGCCACGCCCTGGCCTGGGGCACGGCCTTCACCACCCTCACGCTGCTGGGCATCGTGACGGGGGCGACGGCGTAGGGCGACGACACGACGGAAACGCATCGGGCACCCGCTTCCCGGGGCGGGTGCCCGATCACGCCCGACGAGGCTCCGCAGATCTCGGTGCGGGTCAGGTGGCCGGTCGATACGATGCGCAGACCGGACGGTGTCCGGGCATGGGGGGAGAGCCGATGAGGACCACGGATCCGGACTACCCGGCGGCGATCGAGACGGCCGTGCAGATCCTGCGGAAGCGGGCCCGGCAGGGACAGACCATCACCTACGGGGAACTGAGCGCCGAGTTGACGGCAGCGGGCTTCGACTCCGTCCCGCCTCACCGCGGGGTCATGACCTACCTGCTCAAGGACGTCTGCCTGCACGACAACGACGACGGACGGGCACCGATGCTCTCGGCGATCGTGGTGAACAAGGCCAGCCGGGAGCCTTCCGGCCAGTTCTCCGCCCTTGCCCGAGGCCTGCCCTTCTCCCGACCGGCGGACTGGACCTGGCGGGACGAGCAAGAGCAGGTCTTCGCCCGGCACGCGCCCGGCGAGTGACGCGCCTGGTGCGCGAACAAAAACGCAGAAGAAACAGGTGAGGCACCTACCGCATACGGTAGGTGCCTCACCTGCTGTTTCGACTGTCGGGGTGGCGGGATTTGAACCCACGACCTCTTCGTCCCGAACGAAGCGCGCTGCCAAGCTGCGCTACACCCCGATGTCGCTGCTGTCGCGGCGACGACGTTTACTTTAGCCCACCGGTGGCTAGAGACGAAATCCGGTTTTCCCGCGGTGGCGCATGAGGGCCGGGCGGGCGTGGTCCAGGGCCACGAGGAGGAGGGCCAGGGCGTAGATGGACAGGCCCAGGAGGAGGGCGTTGCCCAGGACCCGCTTGTAGCCGTCCTGGCCGACGTCCAGGAAGGGATAGAGGTAGCGGTCGGTGGCGCCCGGGAGGAGTAGCTCGCCGCGGGCCAGGGAGAAGGCCAGGTAGGCCAGGGGGTAGAGCAGCCAGGTCGGGGCGTGGCGCAGGTGGAGGCGGCCCGGGCTGGTGAGCAGGAGCCACTCCAGTACCGCCGCGATCGGCGTCACCGTGTGGAGCGTGTGGTGCGCCAGGGCCTGCCAGCCGGCCGGGGCGGCCTCGCCCGCGAGGGAGAAGGGGCTCGCCTGGTGCGCCAGGAGCAGGTGGTGCACCAGGGACGCGAGGGCGACGTAGAGCAGGGTCGCGCCCAGGATGGAGCCCGGCAGGGGGCGGGAGGCCGTCCAGGCGCGGCGGGCCGAGAAGGCCATGACCACGGCCAGCAGGATGTTGCTCTGGACCGCGAAGAGGCTCAGGGTCCGGGTCGGGTCGCCGAGGAGCAGTTCCAGTGTCACGCCTGCCGCCGCCGCGAGGGCGATCAGCAGGCGGTAGGCCGCCGCCGCGGGGCGGCGGACCGGCGTGACGACCGCCGTCGCGGGGACGGGGGTGGGCCGGAGTGCCGGCTTGCGCGGGATCGCCGGGAGGTCCGGGATCTCCCTGGGTATCGGGGCTGTCATGCCTTCAAGCTGACAGAACCGGACAAAGGGGGCCATGTGGGCGCCGCTGTGTGGGTTACCCCCGTGGGTTCCCGCTCGGCGGGGGTAACCGCCCGACTCCGGCTACCGCCCGGTTCCGGTTCCTGCCCGGCCCCGGTTCCGGTTCCTGCCCGGCCCCGGTTCCGGTTCCTGCCCCGCCCCGGCTCCGGCCACCTGGCCCGCTCACTCCTCACTCCCGCCCCACCACCAACGACGTCCTACTCCCGCCCCACCAACGTCAGCAACGTCGCCTCCGGCGGGCACGCGAACCGTACCGGTGTGTAGCGGTTCGTGCCGCAGCCCGCCGAGACGTGGAGGTACGCCGTACGGCCCTCGGCCGTGTGCGTGGACAGGCCCTTCACCCGGTCCGTGTCCAGGTCGCAGTTGGTGACCAGCGCCCCGTAGAAGGGGATGCAGAGCTGGCCGCCGTGGGTGTGGCCGGCCAGGATCAGGGGGTAGTCGTCGGCCGTGAAGGCGTCCAGGGAGCGCAGGTACGGGGCGTGGACCACCCCCATCGAGAAGTCGGCGGAGTCCGAGGGGCCGCCGGCGACCCGCTCGTAGCGGTCCTTCTTGATGTGCGGGTCGTCCAGACCCGTCAGCTCCACCGACACGCCGTCGATCTTGAGCGTGCCGCGCGTGTTCGTCAGGTTGAGCCAGCCCGCCGAGTCGAAACCGTCCCGCAGGTCCTCCCACGGGTTGTGCACCACGCCGACGGCCGGCGCGTTGCCGTTCAGGCCGTGGCGGCCCTGGGCCTTCTCCAGCAGGTAGCGGGCGGGGTTGCGCAGCTTGGGGCCGTAGTAGTCGTTGGAGCCGAAGACGTACGCGCCGGGGAAGTCCATCAGGGGGCCGAGCGCGTCCAGGACCTCCGGGACGCCCTCCGGGTCGGAGAGGTTGTCGCCCGTGTTGATCACGAAGTCGGGGCGCAGGCCGGCCAGGGACCGCAGCCAGCGCTGCTTCTTGCGCTGGCCGCCGACCATGTGGATGTCCGAGACCTGGAGCACGCGCAGCGGACGCATCCCCGGGGGCAGGACCGGCACCGTGACCCGGCGGAGGCGGAAGGAGCGGGCCTCGAAGCCCGCCGCGTACAACACACCGGCGGCACCAGCCGCCGCGATTCCCAGGGGCACTCCGTATCGCGCACGCATACGACCATCGTGTCAGACCGCGCGGGATGCCCGCGTCCGGCGGTGCGTGAAATGGCCCGTCCGCACCGGCCCTTGTGCCGCCGCCCGGTAAATGGAGGGGCGTCCTTCCCGCCGCACCTGCGACAATCGACCCCATGACCACGCTCAAGTCGAAGCTGCAGGATGACCTCAACGCCGCGATCAAGGAGCGCGACGAGCTCCGCTCCGCGACGCTCCGGCTGACGCTCGCCGCGATCACCAAGGAGGAGGTCGCGGGCAAGGAGAAGCGCGAGCTCTCCGACGACGAGGTGCAGAAGGTGATCACCCGCGAGGCGAAGAAGCGGCGCGAGGCGGCCGAGGCCTTCGCGCAGGGTGGTCGTGCGGAGCAGGCCGAGCGGGAGAAGGCGGAGGGCGAGGTGCTCGCCGGCTACCTGCCGAAGCAGCTGTCCGACGAGGAGCTCCAGCAGATCGTGGCGCAGGCCGTCGAGGAGGCGAAGGCGGCCGGTGCGGAGGGGCCGCGGGCCATGGGAGCGGTCATGAAGATCGTGAACCCGAAGGTGGCGGGCCAGGCCGAGGGCGGCCGGGTCGCCGCCGCGGTGAAGAAGCTGCTGGCCGGCTGACCGCGCCGGCCTTCCGGGACGGCCCGGTCTTCTCGTCCGAACGACGGAAGTGGCCCCCTGCCGACCATGCGGTCGGCAGGGGGCCACTTCCGTCCGGTCATCGGGCCGGGTCAGCCGAACCGGCCGCCGTTGCCGTTGCCGCCGCCGTTGTCCTGCCCCCGGAAGAAGCCCTCCGGGATGGAGAACGACGGGGACGGGAAGGGCTCTCCGCCGCCCGAGCCCCCGTTGTTGTTGCCGCCGACCAGGCCGCCGATGAAGCCGTCGCCGCCGCCGCCACCGCCGTTGTCGCCGTTGTTCCCGTCGTCGCCCCCGTCGTCGCCGTCGCCGTCGTCGCCACCGTCGCCGCGGTCACGGTCGATGCCGTCGGGGATGTCGACCGAGTTGAACTGCTCGACGGGCTTGCCCTCCAGCGCGCCGGACATCATGTCGCGCCAGATCGGGCCGGGGACCTCACCGCCGAAGACCTTGGAGTGCGGGCGGCCGCCGATGGTGATGTTGATCATCTTCCGCTTGTGCGCGGGGTCGCCGACCCAGACCGCGCCGGCCATGTTCGGCGTGTAGCCCACGAACCAGGCCGCGTAGCGCTCGTCCGTCGTACCCGTCTTGCCCGCGCTGGGGCGGCCGTCCAGGCCCGCCTTCGAACCCGTGCCGTCCTCGACGACGCCCTTCAGCAGCTCGTTGATCGTGTCGGCGGTCTGCTCCGACATGGCGCGTGAGCACGTCGACTTCGGGACCTCGAGCTTCTTGGACGCGTTACCGACCCGCTGGCTGACCGACTCGATGGCGACCGGCGTGCAGTACATGCCGCGCGAGGCGAAGGTCGCGTACGCGTTCGCCATGGTCAGCGGGGACATCTCCTGCGTGCCGAGGGCGATGGAGGGCACCTGCGGCATCTTGTCGCCGTCGGCCCGCACGACGCCCATCTTCTTCGCCATGGTCGTCACCGGGCAGATGCCGATGTCGCTGATCATCTGCACGTAGTAGGTGTTGACCGACTTGGCGGTCGCCTCCTTCATGTCGTACGGACCGACCTCGGACTCGTTCTCGTTCTCCAGCCGGGCGGGGTTGCCCCGGTCGTTCTGCCAGGTCTTGCCGTCGCAGGCCGAGACCGGCGACGGGTAGGCCATCTGGTACGGCGCCGAGTACACCTTGTTCGCCGGCATGCCGTCGTCGAGCGCGGCCGCGGCCACGATCGGCTTGAACGTCGAACCGGGCTGGTAGCCCATGCCGCCGCCCATCGACTGGTCGACGGAGAGGTTGATCTGCGTCTCGTTCTTCTTGAAGCCGTACGGACGCGACTGGCCCATGGCGAGGACCTTGCCGGTGCCGGGCTGGACGACGGTGGCGGCCGTGGCCACCTCGTCGCTCTTGTAGACGTGGTCCTTGATGGAGCGCTGGGCGGCGTCCTGGGCCTGCGGGTCCATCGTCGTGCGGATGGTCAGGCCGCCCTGGTTCCAGATCTTCGCCCGGGCCTCCTTGGACTTGCCGAAGACCGGGTCCGTCAGGAAGACCTCGCGCACGTAGTCGCAGAAGAAGCCCGCGCCCTTGACCGCCGTGATGCAGCCGTTCCTGGGCTTGCTGACCTTCAGGCCGAGCGGGGCCTTCATCGCCTCGGCGGCCTGGGCCCGGGAGATGTCGCCGACCTCGGCCATGCGGCGCAGCACGATGTTGCGGCGCTTGGTGGCCTCGGCCTCGTCGTTGACCGGGTCGTAGCGGCTGGGCGACTGGACGATGCCGGCGAGGAGGGCCGCCTCCTGGACGTTCAGGTCCTTGGCCGGCTTGGAGAAGTAACGCCGGGCCGCGGCCTCGACGCCGTAGGCCTGCTGCCCGAAGAACGTGATGTTCAGGTAGTTCTCGAGGATCTTCTTCTTGCCCAGCTCCTCCTCGACCTGGATCGCGTACTTGAGTTCGCGGATCTTGCGGCCGATGGTCTGCTGGGTGGCCTGCGCGACCTTCGTCGGGTCGTCGCCCGCCTCCTCGACGAAGACGTTCTTCACGTACTGCTGGGTCAGCGTCGAGGCGCCCTGGGCGACCTCACCGCTGCGCGCGTTCTTGTTGAGGGCGCGCAGCACGCCCTTCAGGTCGACCGCGCCGTGCTGGTAGAAGCGCGAGTCCTCGATCGCGACGATCGCCTTCTGCATGTAGGGCGACACGTCCTTGAGGGGGACCACCGTGCGGTCGCGCGAGTAGACGGTGGCGATCTGGCCGCCGTCCGCGTCGAGGATGGTGGTGCGCTGACTCAGGGGCGGCGTCTTGAGGTTGGCCGGGAGCTCGTCGAAGCTTTCGACGGATCCTTTCGCCGCCAGCCCCAGCGCACCCACCGCGGGCAGCGCGATGCCGGCCAGCACGGCTCCCGCGAGGACACTGACACCGAGGAACTTGGCGGCCTGCTGCGTGGGAGACAGACCACCGCCCGAGCGCTTCTTTGGCATGAGGGCAGCCTACGTTCTCATTCGCCGGACAGGCGTATATGCCTTGGCCTAAGCTGCTGCCAACTGTCACAGCAGTGGGGCCACGTATCAATACGTCCGGCGACCCCGAATCGTTCCGGGTGTTCCCCGACTTTTTTGGTGGGGTCGTGTCCGAATCCGCCTTGTGTGTCACACGGCGCCCGTTGTGACGCAACTGAACTGTCCCGTTTTGACGGGAAAGTTCTGTATGTCGCCACCTCACTCCCCCGGGTGATCTGCCGCTTACCCATAGTCCGTTCGGACCATTCAAGATTGGGCCCGCTGGGGGTGTTGCACTGTGCCCACCTTCCGTAACGTCCTCAACTGGCGGCGGTGAATATGCCGCTGCCGCCGTGGGGGAGCCTCGATTCGGGAGAGGACGGCGCCGGTATGGGCTGGGTAACCGACTGGAGTGCGCAGGCGGCCTGCCGCACTACCGATCCGGATGAACTGTTCGTTCAAGGAGCAGCGCAGAACAGGGCCAAGGCGGTGTGCACCGGATGTCCGGTGCGTACGGAGTGCCTGGCCGACGCGCTGGACAACCGCGTCGAGTTCGGCGTGTGGGGAGGCATGACGGAGCGGGAGCGCCGTGCGCTGTTGCGCAGGCGGCCCACGGTGACCTCCTGGCGCCGGTTGCTGGAGACCGCGCGCTCGGAGTACGAGCGTGGCACGGGTGTCGTGCCCCTCGACGACGACGAGATCTACGAGAACTACGCGGCGGTGAGCTGAGCTCCTCCGGGAGCCCCGCAGGTCCGAGGGCCCTTCACGGGCCCTTCGCCATCACCGTCTCCGGAGACCCCCATCACCGTCTCCGGAGGCCACCACCACCGTCTCCGGAGGTCGTCACCGTCACCGGAGACGTCACCGGAGCCGGGACGGACGGACCGTGGTCACACGGACCGTGGTCAGGCGGTCGCCTCGGGCTGCACGTCCGGGTCGGGCAGCTCGCGCTCGTCGGCCGCGAGACGGTCGCCGATGGCGCGCAGGCCCGCGAGGTCGTGCACATCGCCGGGCAGCGCGGCCACTTCCGTCACGGCCACCTCGGGGTGGAGCGCGGTGAAGCGGTCACGCGTGCGCTGCTCACGGGAGAGCAATTGCATGCGATCGGCGTGCAGCCGCAACAGGCCGGCCGTGAGCTGGTCGACGGACCGCTCGCTGCCCTCGGCGCTGTCCTCGGCGTGCTCGGTCTCCTCGGCGTCTTCGGTGGGGGAGCCACCCTCGGGAGCCGATGCCGGAGTCCGGGCTGGTGTGCCGGGCGTGGGAGAGTCTGAACTGTTGTGTGTGTCGGGGGAGTTACGAAGTAGTGCTTTCCCGTCCTCCTGATCCACAATGCGGGGCTCTTCAAGATTTTCCGCGGCGGCGAGTGCCCGCTCGGCCGACAGCCGGTCGGCGCCGCTGCCGTGCACCCGGTTGAGCACCAGACCGGCCAGCGGCATGTCCTCCGCGGCCAGGCGCTCCACGAAGTAGGCGGCCTCGCGCAGCGCGTCCCGCTCCGGGGCCGCGACCACGAGGAACGCCGTGCCGGGCGCCTGGAGCAGCTTGTACGTCGCGTCCGCGCGCGTGCGGAAGCCGCCGAAGGTGGTGTCCATCGCCGACACGAACGTCTGGACGTCCTTCAGGAGCTGACCGCCCAGCAGCTTGCCGAGGGTGCCGGTCATCATCGACATCCCGACGTTCAGGAACTTCATGCCCGCGCGGCCGCCCAGCTTCGCCGGGGCCGTCAGCAGCCGGATCAGCCGGCCGTCCAGGAACGACCCGAGCCGCTTGGGCGCGTCCAGGAAGTCCAGCGCCGAGCGCGAGGGCGGGGTGTCGACGACGATGAGGTCCCACTCGTCCCGGGCGCGCAGCTGCCCGAGCTTCTCCATCGCCATGTACTCCTGCGTGCCCGCGAAGCCCGCCGAGAGCGACTGGTAGAAGGGGTTGCCCAGGATCGCGGCCGCCCGCTCGCGGTCCGCGTGCGCCTCGACGATCTCGTCGAAGGTGCGCTTCATGTCGAGCATCATCGCGTGCAGCTCGCCGCCCGCGGTGTCGTCGATGCCCTTCACCCGGCGCGGGGTGTTGTCCAGCGAGTCGATGCCCATGGACTGGGCGAGCCGACGGGCCGGGTCGATGGTCAGGACGACCACCTTGCGGCCCCGCTCGGCGGCGCGCAGCCCCAGGGCGGCGGCCGTCGTGGTCTTGCCGACGCCGCCCGAGCCGCAGCACACCACGATCCGTGTCTTCGCGTCCTCCAGCAGCGGATCGACGTCGAGCACGCGCGCGGGAGCGAGGCGGGGGCGGGCCGCCTCGTGCGCGTGGGCCGGGTCCGGACGGCTCATGACATCCCCTGCTTCCGACTCGTGACGGGCCTTGACCGTGCACCCTGATGGTTCCGACTCGTGACGGGCCTCGCCTGTGCACCCCGGCTCATGACACGCCCTGCCCGCGCAGCTCACGGGCGAGGGCGTACAGCCCCGCCAGGTCCATGCCCTCGGCGAACAACGGCAGTTCGTGCAGCGGCAGGCCCAGCTCCGTGAGGACCGCGCGCTGCTCGTGCTCCAGCGCGTACCGCTCGGCGTACTCCTCGGCCTGCCTGAGCAGCGGGTCCACCAGCCGCTCGGCGTGCCCGCCGCGCCGCGCCCCGCCGAGCCCCGCGGACGACAGGGACCGCGCGACCATGGAACGCGGGACCGTCCGGACGAGTTCCAGGTCGGCCGCGTCCAGCACCTCCGGCCGCACCATGTTCACGATGACCCGCCCCACCGGCAGCCGGGCGGACCGCAGCTCGGCGATGCCGTCCGCGGTCTCCTGGACGGGCATCTCCTCCAGCAGGGTGACCAGGTGCACGGCCGTCTGCGGCGACTTCAGCACCCGCATCACGGCCTGCGCCTGATTGTGTATCGGGCCGATCCTGGCCAGCCCCGCCACCTCGTCGTTCACGTTCAGGAAGCGGGTGATGCGCCCGGTGGGCGGGGCGTCCATGACGACGTAGTCGTACACGAACCGGCCGCCGCGGTCCTTGCGCCGCACCGCCTCGCAGGCCTTGCCGGTCAGGAGCACGTCCCTCAGGCCGGGCGCGATGGTGGTGGCGAAGTCGATCGCGCCGAGCTTCTTCAGGGCCCGCCCGGCGCTGCCCAGTTTGTAGAACATCTGGAGGTAGTCCAGAAGGGCCAGTTCGGGGTCGATGGCGAGTGCGTACACCTCCCCGCCCCCGGGAGCGACGGCGATCTTCCGCTCCTCATAAGGCAGCGCTTCGGTCTCGAAGAGCTGCGCGATGCCCTGACGGCCCTCGACCTCGACGAGAAGCGTCCGCTTCCCCTCCGTGGCCAGGGCCAGCGCTAGGGCCGCGGCCACCGTGGTCTTGCCGGTACCGCCCTTGCCGCTGACGACCTGGAGCCTGCTCACGTATTCGAGCCTAACCAGTCCGCGCCCCGGCTACGCGGGAGGCTGTGGACAACCCGTGCCGGGGCCCGCCCCGGACCGCGGCCGTGACCCCGTTCGGACAGGGGCTAAAGTCGGCCGCATGACCAAGTGGGAATACGCAACCGTGCCGCTGCTCGTCCACGCCACGAAGCAGATTCTGGACACCTGGGGCGAGGACGGCTGGGAGCTCGTCCAGGTCGTGCCCGGGCCGAACAACCCCGAGCAGCTCGTCGCCTACCTGAAGCGGGAGAAGCAGTAGTGGGCGCCGTCGAGGCGCGGCTGGCCGAGCTCGGCCTGCCCCTGCCCGACGTGGTCCCGCCGCTCGCCGCGTACCAGCCGGCCGTGCAGTCCGGCCCGTACGTCTACACCGCCGGGCAGCTCCCGATGGTGGACGGCAAGCTTCCGGTCACCGGCAAGGTCGGCGCCGAGGTCACCGCGGAGGAGGCCAAGGAGCTGGCGCGCACCTGTGCGCTGAACGCCCTGGCCGCCGTCAAGTCCGTCGCCGGTGACCTGGACCGCATCGCGCGCGTGGTGAAGGTCGTCGGCTTCGTCGCCTCGGCCTCGGACTTCACCGGCCAGCCCGGCGTGCTGAACGGCGCGAGCGAGCTGCTCGGCGAGGTCCTCGGCGACAAGGGCGTGCACGCGCGCAGCGCGGTCGGCGTGGCGGTGCTGCCGCTGGACGCGCCGGTGGAGGTCGAGATCCAGGTGGAGCTCGCGTAACCCCTTTCCGGCGGTCCCAGCTGCGGAATCCGCCCCGGGGGCCACTCGAACATCCGCCCGTCACGGGATAGCCTCGCGCCCATGGCGAACGGTCAGTGGTACCCCCCGGAGTGGCCGGACCGCATCCGCGCGCTCGCGGCCGGCACCCTCACTCCGGTGACCCCCAGGCGCGCGGCCACCGTCATGCTCCTGAAGGACACCGGCAGCGGCCCGGTCGTCCACATGCTGCGCCGACGCGCCTCCATGGCCTTCGCCGGAGGCGCGTACGCGTACCCGGGCGGCGGTGTCGACCCGCGTGACGACGATCACCACGTCCGCTGGGCGGGCCCCACGCGCGCGTGGTGGGCGAAGCGGCTCGGCGTCGACGAGACGGCGGCCCAGGCGATCGTCTGCGCTGCCGTACGGGAGACGTACGAGGAGGCGGGCGTACTGCTCGCCGGCCCGGCGCCCGATGAGGTCGTCGGAGACACCACCGGCACCGGCTGGGAGGCGGACCGGGCCGCCCTGGTGGCGCGGGAGCTGTCCTTCGCCGAGTTCCTGGACCGCCGCGGGCTGGTCCTGCGCTCGGACCTGCTCGGCGCCTGGACCCGCTGGATCACGCCCGAGTTCGAGGCCCGCCGCTACGACACCTGGTTCTTCGTGGCCGCCCTGCCCGAGGGGCAGCGCACCCGCAACGCCTCCACGGAGGCCGACCGCACGGTGTGGATCGCCCCGCGCGAGGCGGCCGCCGGGTACGACAGGGGCGAGCTGCTGATGATGCCGCCGACCATCTCGACCCTGCGCCAGCTGACGGCGTACGGGACGGCCGCCGAGGTCCTCGCGGCGGCTGCGGGCCGTGACCTCGCTCCCGTCCTGGCCGGTGCGCGCCTGGTGGACGGCGAGATCGTGCTCTCCTGGCCCGGCCACGACGAGTTCACCCAGCACATCCCGAACGCCCCGACCGGTGGAGCCCCCGCATGACGGACGCAGCAGCCCTTCCCGGCCGGCCCCGCGGCGGGGTCCTCACCGGTCCCGCCACCGCCCGGGCCGTCAACGTCCTCGCCCCGAACCCGTCGGCGATGACCCTGGACGGCACGAACACCTGGATCCTGTCCGAGCCGGACTCGGACCTCGCCGTCGTGGTCGACCCGGGCCCGCTGGACGAGGGGCACCTGCGCCAGGTCGTCAGCACGGCCGAGCGGGCGGGCAAGCGCATCGCCCTGACCCTGCTGACCCACGGCCACCCCGACCACGCGGCCGGCGCCGCCCTGTTCGCCGAACTGACCGGCACGCGCGTGCGGGCGCTCGACCCGGCGCTGCGGCTGGGCGACGAGGGCCTGGCCGCCGGTGACGTGATCACCACCGGCGGTCTGGAACTGCGCGTCGTCCCCACCCCCGGCCACACCTCGGACTCCCTCTGCTTCCACATCCCCGCCGACCGCGCGGTCCTGACCGGCGACACGGTCCTGGGCCGCGGCACCACGGTCGTGGCCCACCCGGACGGCCGTCTCGGCGACTACCTGGACTCCCTGCGCCGCCTGAGGTCCCTCACGGTCGACGACGGCGTCCACACCGTGCTGCCGGGCCACGGACCGGTCCTGGAGGACGCCCAGGGCGTCGTCGAGTACTACCTCGCCCACCGCGCCACCCGCCTCGCCCAGGTCGAGACGGCCGTCGAGGACGGCCACCGCACCGCGGCCGAGGTCGTCGCCCACGTCTACGCCGACGTCGACCGCTCCCTGTGGCCCGCGGCGGAGCTGTCGGTGCGGGCGCAGATGGAGTACCTGGAGGAGCACGGGCTCATCTAGGCCCGGTCGGCCGCGCGGCCTCACCGGCCCGGGCGGAGCGCCCGGCCAGGACCAGCGGCCAGGAACCAAGCGGCCAGGACCAGCGGCCAGGGCAAGCGGCCGAGACCAACGGTCAGGACCGGCGGTCAGGACCAGCCGGGCGGCCGGGGCGCTTTGACGCTGTGCACGCGCGCGTACTCCCCGGCGACCCAGGGCCCGAGATCGTCGACGTACGTCCCGAGCACGGCGGCGTCCCCCGTCGGCTCCCGGCCCAGCACGGCAGCGGCCCGCAGCTGCGCTGCACGCTCCGGGTAGTACCCGGCGAACGCCTCCGCCATCTCCGCCAGCTCACTGGTCCAGCCGTTCCAGCGGGGCATGACGAGGGTGAAGCCGGTGCGGACGAGGTGCCGGGACAGGGAACGGACCAGCGGGCGGCGGGCCTCGGCCGTGTCCTCCGCCTCGGCGATCCGCCGGCGCCAGCGGGGCAGCAGCAGGTGCAGATCGCCGTTGGTCTCGCGGGCCAGCAGCGAGTCCGGGCGATAGCGCGGCAACCGCGCCGCCAGGTCCTCGCCCAGCAGCGGTGTGCACAGACAGGCGACGAACCAGCCCAGGTCGTACCGCTCCAGGTCGCTCAGCAGCCGCGCCCGGCTGAACAGCAGCGTGCCGACCCCGTCGATCTGCTCGAACTCCCCGTCCAGCGCCGCGCCGAGCGCGAGGGCGTCGGCCCGGTCCGCCTCGGTCGGCTCCTGGCGCAGGGCGAGCAGCAGGTCGAGGTCGCTGCGGCCCACGCGCGCGGTGCCGCGCGGGACGGACCCGTAGAGGTAGGCGCTGTGCAGCCGCCGCCCGAACACCTCCGTCAGGCGCTTGGTGGTCGTGTCGACGACCGCGCGGAAGGGGCGGGGCACGCGCGCCAGGGAGCCCTCCCGGGTGAGGAAGCCCCGCGCGTCCAGTCCGGGGCGGGAGAGCGTGCTGCCGGTCATACGGTCACTCCGGCCCGAACGGGGCGTCCGGCGCCGCCGGTTTCCCGGGGGCGCGCACGACGTCGGGCCCCGTCTCCCGGAGGAACGGGGCCCGATGACGTACGGCCGGGGTGCGCGTCAGCGCGAGCGCTTGGCGAGGCGCTCCACGTCCAGCAGGATCACCGCGCGGGCCTCCAGGCGCAGCCAGCCGCGCTGGGCGAAGTCCGCCAGGGCCTTGTTGACCGTCTCGCGGGAGGCGCCGACCAGCTGGGCCAGCTCCTCCTGCGTGAGGTCGTGCACGACGTGGATGCCCTCCTCCGACTGCACGCCGAACCGGCGGGACAGGTCGAGCAGGGCGCGGGCGACACGGCCGGGCACGTCCGAGAAGACGAGGTCGGACATCGCGTCGTTGGTCTTGCGCAGCCGGCGCGCGACGGCCCGCAGCAGCGCCGTGGCCACCTCGGGGCGGGCGTTGAGCCAGGGCTGGAGGTCGCCGTGGCCGAGACCGAGCAGCTTGACCTCGGTCAGCGCCGTGGCGGTCGCCGTGCGCGGGCCCGGGTCGAACAGCGACAGCTCGCCGATCAGCTCGCCGGGGCCGACCACGGCCAGCATGTTCTCCCGGCCGTCGGGGGACGTGCGGTGAAGCTTGACCTTGCCCTCGGTGACCACGTACAGGCGGTCACCGGGGTCGCCCTCATGGAACAGCGAGTCACCGCGGGCGAGGGTCACCTCACTCATGGAGGCGCGGAGCTCCGCGGCCTGCTCGTCATCGAGCGCCGCGAAGAGCGGATTGCGCCGCAGAACGTCGTCCACGAGTTCTCTCCCTTTCGACCTGCTCAGGGGATCTTGTTCCCCCGCGTATCAGGGGACCGTGGTGCCCATTTTGCCGGACGGTCCAAACAGTGTGATCTGTCACAAGGATGCCGCACAGGTGTCCCGGGGTACGCGGCAGGGGTCCAATTGGGCGCCGATCTTCAGGGGCCGGGGCGGATGTCGGTGCCTGGCCTTAGGCTGGCCGGGTGTCCAAATCGCCGGTGAGAGCACAGGCCGAGGGGGCTGCGCGGGTGGTTGTACGTCGCGATTCCGCCGTGGGCGAACAGAGCCCCGATGGCGGTAGGAAAACGGCGAAAGCGACAGGGGAGGCGGCGGCTCCGGGCGGGCCCGCGCCGACCGGGCGGACGCCTGCCGGGAAGAGAGCGACTTCAGTGACGGAAGCCGCCCCTGGGAAGGGGGACGCCGCCGCGAAGAAGACGGCTGCTGCGAAGACGACGAGTGGTGTGAAGAAGCCCGCTGCTGCGAAGACGACGACCGGCGCGAAGAAGACCGCTGCCGCCGAGAAGACCACCGGCGTGAAGAAGACCGCCGGGGCGACGAAGAGTGCCGGTGGGACGAAAGCCGCCGGGGCGGAGAAGGCCGCGCCTGCCGGGAAGGCGGCCGCCGTTCGGAAGGCCGCCCCCGTGAAGAAGGCCCCCGCCGCCAAGAAGGTCACCGTCGCGCCCAAGAAGGCCACCGCGCGGGTCAAGGGCACGGCCCCCGCCAAGACCGTCGTCCACCCGCCGGGCGGCGAGTCGCGCACGGCGCTGGTGCGCCGGGCCCGCCGTATCAACCGCGAGCTCGCCGAGGTCTACCCGTACGCCCACCCCGAGCTGGACTTCGACAACCCCTTCCAGCTGGTCGTCGCCACGGTGCTGTCCGCGCAGACGACCGACCTGCGCGTCAACCAGACGACACCCTCCCTCTTCGCCAAGTACCCGACGCCCGAGGACCTCGCCGCCGCCAACCCGGAGGAGGTGGAGGAGATTTTGCGCCCCTGCGGCTTCTTCCGGGCCAAGACGAAGTCGGTCATAGGGCTGTCGAAGGCCCTGGTGGAGGAGTTCGGCGGGGAGGTGCCCGGCCGGCTGGAGGACCTGGTCAAACTGCCGGGCGTCGGCCGCAAGACCGCCTTCGTCGTGCTCGGCAACGCCTTCGGGCGCCCCGGCATCACCGTCGACACGCACTTCCAGCGCCTGGTGCGCCGCTGGCAGTGGACCGCCGAGACCGACCCGGACAAGATCGAGGCCGCGATCGGCGCGCTCTTCCCGAAGAGCGACTGGACGGACCTCTCGCACCACGTCATCTGGCACGGCCGCCGCATCTGCCACGCCCGCAAGCCCGCCTGCGGCGCCTGCCCGATCGCCCCGCTCTGCCCCGCGTACGGGGAGGGGGAGACGGACCCGGAGAAGGCGAAGAAGCTGCTCAAGTACGAGAAGGGCGGCTTCCCGGGCCAGCGGCTGCGGCCTCCGCAGGCGTACCTGGACGCGGGCGGCACACCGGCCCCGCCCCTGGGGGCCGGATGAGGGAGCGGTGCCGGACCGGCGGCGCGGACCGCCCGGGCCGTCGCCCGGGCCACCGCGGTGCGACGCCAGGGCGTACGCCAGGGCGAACCGGCCGCGGCGGGAAGCCGAGGGGGCGTGTCCGTGGTCGTCTGAGCCGCTGTGTGCGTCCCGTGCGCTCTCCCGGCCTCCCCGAAAGCCCCCCGGACGATGGATACCGGCCCGCCGCGGAACGATCTCGGGGGTGCCGGGCGTTGGTAGCGGCAGGACGACGGGGGTGGCGATGACGCGGGCGAGCGACACACAGGGCGGGCCGGTGACGGTGAGCAAGGACGGCCTGCCGGCGTGGCTCGACCCGGTGGTGCACGCCGTGGAGACGGTCCGGCCGACGCAGCTCAGCCGCTTCCTGCCCCCGAAGGACGGCGCCGGTCGGCAGTCCGCCGTGCTGGTCCTCTTCGGGGAGGGCGAGCGCGGCCCCGAGCTGCTGCTCATGGAGCGTGCGAGCTCCCTGCGCGCGCACGCCGGCCAGCCCTCGTTCCCCGGCGGTGCTCTCGACCCGGAGGACGGCGACCCACAGGGTGACGGTCCGCTGCGCGCCGCCCTGCGCGAGGCGGAGGAGGAGACGGGCCTCGACCCCGCCGGCGTCCAGCTCTTCGGCGTCCTGCCCCGGCTGTACATCCCGGTCAGCGGTTTCGTCGTGACGCCGGTGCTGGGCTGGTGGCGTGAGCCCAGCCCGGTCGGGGTCGTCGATCCGAACGAGACCGCGAGGGTCTTCACCGTCCCCGTGGTGGATCTCACGAACCCGGCGAACCGGGCCACCACGGTCCACCCCAGCGGCCACCGAGGCCCGGCATTTCTGGTCGAATCGGCCCTTGTCTGGGGTTTCACGGCCGGAATCATCGACAGGCTGCTGCACTTCGCGGGCTGGGAGCGGCCCTGGGACCGGGAGAAGCAGGTCCCGCTCGACTGGCGCGCATGACAGGGTGGCCTCCGTGAACGTGCTGGACATCTTGTTGCTGGTCGCCGCCGTGTGGTTCGCGGTCGTGGGGTACCGCCAGGGGTTCGTCGTCGGCATCCTGTCGGTGATCGGCTTCCTGGGCGGTGGCCTCGTCGCCGTCTACGTGCTGCCCGTCATCTGGGACGCGATCACGGACAACGCGGAGGTGAGCACGACCGCGGCCGTCGTCGCGGTCGTCGTCGTCATCGTCTGCGCCTCCGTGGGCCAGGCCCTCACCACCCACCTCGGCAACAAGCTGCGCCGGCACATCACCTGGTCCCCGGCCCGGGCACTGGACGCCACCGGCGGCGCCCTGGTCAACGTCGTGGCCATGCTCCTGGTCGCCTGGCTGATCGGCTCGGCCCTCGCGGGCACGACGCTGCCGACGCTGGGCAAGGAGGTCCGCAACTCCAAGGTCCTGCTCGGCGTCTCCCAGGCGCTGCCGGACCAGGCCGCCACCTGGTTCGCGGACTTCTCCTCCGTCCTCGCGCAGAACGGCTTCCCGCAGGTCTTCAGCCCGTTCGCGAACGAGCCGATCACCGACGTCCAGCCGCCCGACCCGGCCCTGGCGAACAGCCCGGTCGCGACCCGAGCCCAGCGCTCCATCGTCAAGGTCATGGGCACGGCCCCGAGCTGCGGCAAGGTCCTGGAGGGCACCGGCTTCGTCTTCTCCGACCGCCGTGTCATGACCAACGCCCACGTGGTGGGCGGCGTCGACGAGCCCACCGTGCAGATAGGCGGCGAGGGCAGGAAGTACGACGCCACGGTCGTGCTCTACGACTGGCGGCGCGACATCGCCGTCCTGGACGTGCCGGACCTCAAGGCGCCCGTGCTGCGGTTCACCACCGGTGACGCGAGCAGCGGAGACAGCGCGATCGTCGCGGGCTTCCCGGAGAACGGGGCGTACGACGTGCGGGCCGCGCGCGTGCGCGGGCGCATCACGGCCAACGGCCCGGACATCTACCACCGCGGCACGGTCCGCCGCGACGTCTACTCGCTCTACGCGACCGTCCGCCAGGGCAACTCCGGCGGCCCGCTCCTCACGCCCGACGGCAAGGTCTACGGCGTGGTGTTCGCCAAGTCCCTCGACGACGCCGAGACGGGCTACGCGCTCACCGTCGACGAGATCCAGGACGACATCACCAAGGGGCGCACCGCCACCCAGCAGGTGGGCAGCGACAGCTGCGCGCTCTAGGGACGGGCCCGGGACCGGGCGTTCCGGCGCGTCACACGCGGGTCATTCGCGTATCAGTCCCGCGCGGGTCACTCGCCTATCACTCGCCGGGGTGACGCGTCAGTCGCGTGTGTGGCGCAGTCGTACGGAGACCCAGCGGGCCCGGCGGCGGAGGATGCGAGGGATCCCGACCCTGGGGTCGGCGGTCGCCATCTGCGGTGCGCCGCTGCGTCGGTGGGGGTTCGCTCCGCCCGCCGAGCGGCGATTGCGGCTTGCGTCACTGTAGTCGTGCGTCCAGCCCATACCCCGACGTGTGCCCCCGCCCCATGGTCGATAACCGCCTCCGGCGGGTCCAATTGGCCTATGCGCCGGGCAAGTGGCCGTTCGTAGGACAGGTGTTCAGACGGGGGCGTACCGGACGTGGTCGCGCGGTCACCGGTCGGGCGGTCACCGGTCGGGCGGTCGCCGGTCGCGCGGTCACCGGTCGGGTTCGGGATCCCGCAGCCAGTTGATGAGTTCCGAGGAGAAGGCGACCGGGTCCTCCTCGTGCGGGAAGTGACCGAGACCGTCGAACAGCCGCCAGCGGTAGGGGGCTTCGACGTACTCGCCGGAGCCGGCCGCGCTGCGGGTGCGCATCACGGGGTCGAGCGAGCCGTGCAGATGGAGCGTCGGCACGCGCACGGGCCGCTTCATCCGGCGGTTGAACTGGATGCCGTCCGGGCGGGCCAGGGAGCGCACCATCCAGCGGTACGGCTCGACCGCGCAGTGCGCCGCGGAGGGGATGCACATCGCGCGGCGGTAGTTCTCCAGCGCCTCCTCCTCCGGCGGGCGCGGCCCGGACCACTCCTGGATCAGTTCGGCCACCAGCGCCCCGTCGTCGGCGGTGAGCTGACGCTCCGGGATCCAGGGCCGCTGGAACCCCCAGATGTGTGAACCGGCGCGCGTCTGCTTGACGTCCCGCAGCATGGCCGAGCGCCAGCGCCGCGGGTGCGGCATGGAGGCGACCGCCAGCCGCCGCACCAGCTTGGGGCGCATCGCGGCGGCCGTCCACGCCAGGTATCCGCCCAGGTCGTGGCCGACCAGCGCGGCGTCGGGCTCGCCGAGCGAGCGGATGACTCCGGTGACGTCGAGCGCGAGGTTGGCGGGGTCGTAGCCGCGTGGTGTGCGGTCGCTGCCCCCGACGCCCCGCAGGTCCATCGCGACGGCCCTGAAGCCCGCGTCGGCGAGCGCCACCAGCTGGTGCCGCCAGGTCCACCAGAACTGCGGGAACCCGTGCAGCAACAGCACCAGCGGTCCGTCGCCCAGTTCGGCGATGTGGAAGCGGGCGCCGTTGGCGGCGACGTCGCGGTGGCTCCAGGGGCCGTCCAGGAGTACGGCCGAGGCCGGTTGTGCCGGGGCGGGGGCGGGGTCCGTCATGACGATGAGCGTGCCACAGCCTCGATGGCCTCGGGGACCCGGTCCTGGGTGAGCTCCGGGCGCGGGTGCGGCTTGGCCTTCTGCAGCACGACCGCGCTCTCCTTCATCGAGGCGGCGACCTTCTGCGGGCCCTTGCTCTTCTTGGCCTTCTTCGCGAAGACCACGCCGATCAGCGCCAGAACGCCCGCGACCAGCACGTTCGCCGCGAAGGACAGCAGGAAGCAGACCGCGAGGTTCCAGTCGCTCCAGGTTCGGATGCCGTAGGCCAGCGCGAAGTTCAGCATCGGCAGGGAGAAGATCAGCACCGCGCCGGCCATCGAGAACGCGCCGCCGCTGGTCGCACCCCGCTTGACGTCCTGCTTGAGCTGGGCCTTCGCCAGCGCGATCTCGTCGTGCACCAGCGCCGACATTTCCGCCGTCGCCGAGGCGAACAGCTGGCCGATGCTGCGTTCGGCGCCGACCGGGCTGCCGTCGGGTGCGCTCATCGCGGTCTCCCTCTTCCCTCTTCTGCGTACGGTCCGATTTCCGCGTTCCGTGCCGGGCTCGCCACAGTCGTCGACTGCGTGCGGCCCGACTGCGTACGGTCCCGTCTTTTGTACCGTCTCGTCAGATCATGCCGGACCGTCGCGGTCATCGCCTGCCCCGCCCGGCACTTCTGCAAGCCCGTGGCGCGCCGCTGCCTTCTCCCGGGCGATCCGGCGGTGCTCGGCGGCCTTGCGTTCGTAGCGGTCGGCCAGGCGCAGGTGGTACGCCGGGTCGTCCTCCTCGTAGACGTCCGGGATGCCGTCGGCGTCCTCGTCGCGCTCCTCTTCCTCCCACAGGCGGCGGTACTTGGCGTTCCGGATCTTCAGCAGGACGGTCGCGAGGGCCGCGGCGATGAGGGAGCCCATCAGCACCGCCGCCTTGACCGCGTCGGTCATGGCCTGGTCGCCGTCGAAGGCGAGTTCGCCGATGAGCAGCGACACGGTGAAGCCGATGCCGGCGAGACTCGCCACCGCGAAGACGTCCGCCCAGGCGAGGTCGTCGCTGAGCGAGGCCCGGGTGAAACGGGCCGTCAGCCAGGTCCCGCCGAAGATGCCGAGCGCCTTGCCGACGACGAGCCCCAGGACCACACCGAGGGTCTCCGGCTGCCTGAACACCTCGGGGAGTACACCGCCGGAGATCGAGACACCCGCACTGAACAGCGCGAACAGGGGAACGGCCAGTCCCGCCGACAGCGGCCGGACGAGGTGCTCGATGTGCTCGCCGGGGGAGTGGTCCTCGCCCTCCCTGCGGTGGCAGCGCAGCATCAGGCCCATGGCGACACCGGCGATGGTGGCGTGGACGCCGCTGTTGTACATCAGCGCCCAGATCACCAGCGCGAGCGGCACGTACACGTACCAGCCGCGTACGCCGCCCCGCAGCAGCAGCCAGAAGAGCAGCAGCCCTGCCACGGCACCGCCGAGCGCCGCGAAGTTCAGCCCATCCGTGAAGAACACGGCGATGATCAGGATCGCGAAGAGGTCGTCGACGACGGCGAGCGTCAGCAGGAACGCCCGCAGCGCGCTCGGCAGGGACGTGCCGATGACGGCGAGCACGGCGAGGGCGAAGGCGATGTCGGTGGCGGTCGGCACGGCCCACCCGGCCAGGGAACCGCCGCCGCTGACGCTGGTGAGGGTGTAGACCAGCGCCGGCACGGCCATGCCGCACAGGGCGGCGACGACCGGGAGCGCGGCCGCCTTGGGGTCGCGCAGGTCCCCGGCGACGAGTTCGCGCTTGAGCTCGATCCCGGCGACGAAGAAGAAGATCGCCAGCAGGCCGTCGGCGGCCCAGTGGGCGACCGACAGGTCGAGGCCGAGCGCGGCGGGACCGAAGTGGAAGTGGGAGACGCTCTCGTAGCTGTCGTGCAGTCCGGGGAGATTCGCCCAGAGCAGGGCGGCGACCGCGGCGACGAGGAGCAGCACCCCGCCGACGGTCTCGGTACGCAGCGCGTCGGCCACGTAGGTCCGCTCGGGGAGGGAGAGCCGTCCGAGGACCTTGCGGGGGGTGCTGGAGCGGGGCGCGGTCACGGGGGAGACCTCCGGTCGGTGGGCAGGGCTGAGCGCATGCCGACCAGACTTCCCGGCGCACCATGGAGCAGTTGTTTTGCTTAGTTTAGCTAAGGGTGTGCCCGCTCGCATCCCCTGAGCTGCGGTGGGGACGCGCGGAGGGCACCCGGTGTACCGAGCGCCGGGTGCCCTCCGCGGTCCGCGCCATGCGCGTGCGCGATCAGTCCTCGCTGGGTGCGGCCGGCAGCTTCGCCTGGATGAGGTCCATGACCGTGGAGTCCGTCAGGGTGGTGACGTCACCCAGCTGGCGGTTCTCGGCGACGTCCCGCAGCAGCCGGCGCATGATCTTGCCGGAGCGGGTCTTCGGCAGCTCGGCCACCGGCAGGATCCGCTTCGGCTTGGCGATCGGGCCGAGGGTGCTGCCGACGTGGGCGCGCAGCTCGTCGACCAGCGTCTCGGTCTCGGCGGCCGAGCCGCGCAGGATCACGAACGCGACGATGGCCTGCCCGGTCGTCTCGTCCGCCGCGCCGACGACGGCCGCCTCGGCGACCGACGGGTGCGAGACCAGCGCGGACTCGACCTCGGTGGTGGAGATGTTGTGCCCGGAGACGAGCATGACGTCGTCGACCCGGCCGAGCAGCCAGATGTCGCCGTCGTCGTCCTTCTTGGCGCCGTCACCGGCGAAGTACTTGCCCTCGAAGCGCGACCAGTACGTGTCGATGAACCGCTGGTCGTCGCCCCAGATGGTGCGCAGCATCGACGGCCACGGCTCGGTCAGCACCAGGTAGCCGCCCCCGCCGTCGGGCACCTCGTTCGCCTCGTCGTCGACGACCGTCGCGGCGATGCCGGGCAGCGGCGTCTGCGCGGAGCCGGGCTTGGTGGCGGTCACGCCCGGCAGCGGAGTGATCATCATCGCGCCGGTCTCGGTCTGCCACCAGGTGTCGACGATCGGGGTGCGGTCGCCGCCGATGTTCTTGCGGTACCAGATCCACGCCTCGGGGTTGATCGGCTCACCCACCGAGCCCAGCACGCGCAGGCTGGACAGGTCGAACTTGGCGGGGATGTCGTCGCCCCACTTCATGAACGTCCGGATCGCGGTCGGCGCCGTGTAGAGGATCGTCACGCCGTACTTCTGCACGATCTCCCAGAAGCGCCCCTGGTGCGGAGTGTCGGGCGTGCCCTCGTACATCACCTGCGTCGCGCCGTTGGCGAGCGGGCCGTAGACGATGTACGAGTGGCCGGTGACCCAGCCGACGTCGGCGGTGCACCAGTAGACGTCGGTCTCCGGCTTGAGGTCGAAGACGGCGTGGTGGGTGTAGGCGGCCTGGGTGAGGTAGCCGCCGGAGGTGTGCAGGATGCCCTTCGGCTTACCCGTGGTGCCCGAGGTGTAGAGGATGAACAGCGGGTGCTCGGCGCCGAAGGCCTGCGGGGTGTGCTCCGCGCTCTGGCGGCCCACCAGGTCGTGCCACCACACGTCGCGGCCCTCGGTGAAGGCGACCTCCTGGCCCGTGCGGCGCACGACCAGGACGTGCTCGACGTTGCCCGCCTTCGTCACGGCCTCGTCCACGGCCGGCTTGAGCGCGGACGGCTTGCCGCGCCGGTAGCCGCCGTCGGAGGTGATGACCACGCGCGCGTCGGCGTCCTGGATGCGGGTGGCGAGCGCGTCCGAGGAGAACCCGCCGAAGACGACCGAGTGGGCGGCGCCGATCCGGGCGCAGGCCAGCATCGCGATCGCCGTCTCGGGGATCATCGGCATGTAGACGGCGACCCGGTCGCCGGCCTGGACTCCCAGCTCCAGCAGCGCGTTGGCCGCCTTGGAGACCTCGTCCTTGAGTTCGGCGTAGGTGATCGCGCGGCTGTCGCCGGGCTCGCCCTCGAAGTGGATGGCGACGCGGTCGCCGTGCCCCGCTTCCACGTGCCGGTCGACGCAGTTGTAGGCGACGTTGAGCTCGCCGTCCTTGAACCACTTGGCGAACGGCGGGTTCGACCAGTCGAGCGTCTCGGTGGGCTCCTTGGCCCAGGTCAGCCGACGGGCCTGCTCGGCCCAGAAGCCGAGCCTGTCAGCCTTGGCCTGTTCATACGCCTCCGCGGTGACGTTGGCGTTGGCGGCCAGGTCGGCGGGGGGTGCGAACCTGCGCTCTTCCTTGAGCAGGTTGGCCAGGCTTTCGTTGCTCACGGCATCTGCCTTTCCCAGGGTGTCCGTTGTGTCCCAGGCCACAGCTCATCAGACCCGGGGGTGCGATGACAAGGGTCGACCGCCGATTGGTTTAGACCTGTCAGGGGTGGGGTCGGCGGCCGGGGTCATCCGTACCCACGGACGCCGACCAGGGAAAGTTCAGCCGATGTAACGGCCGTCACCCGGCGGGCGGGAGGGCCCGGCGGGTGGCGGGGTGTGTGATCCCGCGGGGGTGGGGGGCGCGCCCCTGTCCCGTGGGGGAAGGGATCGCGCCCCCTGTCCGGCTGACCGGCCTGGGCCGGTTTCCGGGCCCGGGCTGGTTGGCCGGGCCCGGGCCCGGGACCGGCGGGTCGGTCGGGCGGGCCGGAGACCGGTGCGCCGGCCGGGCCTGGGTCCGGGACCGGCGGGCCGCCCGAGTGGCTCGGGTCGGCTCACTCGCGCGCCGGGGACCGGCCGCCCGGCCCCGGGTGACCGACTGCCCGGCTCACGCCGTCAGGTCCGCCTCCCGGACCCGGTCGAAGGCGCGGCCGCCGTCCGCGTCGGTGAGCAGGTACGACTCGGCCTCGCCCACGTGGAAGTACATGCCGTGCAGTTCCAGCGTGCCTTCCCGGAGGGCCCGGGCCACCGAGTCGTGGGCGCGCAGATGCTCCAGCTGCTGGACCACGTTGATCAGGCAGAGCTGCTCGACCGGGTCCTCGGGCGCCCGTCCGGCCAGGCTGCCCCAGGGGCGGCTGCCGTCGGCCATGCGCTCCACGCTCGGCCGGCCGTGCCGCAGCCAGCGCTCCAGCGGTGTCCGGGTGCCGCCGGGCTCGGAGTTGAGCAGGGCCTGCATGGCACCGCATCCCGAGTGCCCGCACACCGTGATGGACCGTACCCGCAGTACGTCCACGGCGTACTCGATCGCGGCCGCCACCGAGTCGTCGCCGCTCTCCTCGCCCGGTCGCGGGACGAGGTTGCCCACGTTGCGCACCACGAACAGGTCGCCCGGACCACTGGAGGTGATCATCGACGTGACCAGTCGTGAGTCGGCGCAGGTCAGGAAGAGCTGCGACGGCCGCTGCCCTTCGCGCGCCAGCCGGGCCAGCTCACTGCGCACCAGGGGCGCGGTGTTGCGCTGGAAGGTGCTGATGCCGCGCGCCAGTTCGTGCCCGCGGCCGGCGCCGGTGCCCGCCGGATCCGGCTCGGGACCGTTCGACCCGTCCGCGTTCTTCTCGGGCGGAGGCGGGGACTGCTGGCCCTCGCACTGGTGGTTGCGCCAGGCCGTCCAGGGCCGGCAGCGGCAGTCGGCGATGGTTGAGGGCTCGGAGATGCGCGTGCCGGGGTGCCGGCCGGTGATCTCGACGGTGCCGCCCTGCGCGGTGTGCGTCTTCTGCCAGTCCTGCAGCGTCTCGTACGCCGCGTGGTCCATGAACGACCCGTCCAGTTCGACGACGGTGTCCGCGCCATGGGGGACGAGATGCAGGGCCCGGCTGAGCCGCGGCACCGCGAGGAACGTCAACTGTCCTCTGACGTGTACGTGATGGACTCCTTCCCTCTCGTCGTGTGTGATGCGGGTGCGCGTGAGGCGGTGCAGGGCGACGGCCACGGCCATGGCGATGCCCAGGGCGACGCCCTGGAGGACGCCGAGGGACACCACGCCCAGGGTCGTGACGGCGTAGACCCACACTTCTCGGTGGCGCGTCACCGTACGGATGTGGTTCAGGGACACCATCTGGATGCCGACCGACATCACCAGGGCGGCGAGCGAGGCGAGCGGGATGAGCTCCAGGACGGGGACCATCAGCAGCGTGGCGATCACTACGAGAACGCCGTGCAGCATCGTGGAGTTCCGGCTCACCGCTCCCGCGTTCACGTTCGCCGTCGTCCGCACCGCCACACCGGCGATGGGCAGGCCGCCGAGCGAGCCGGAGACGATGTTGGCGGCGCCCTGTCCGAGCAGCTCCCGGTCGAGGTCGGAGCGTCCGACCCCGGGGGGCAGGCCCGGGCGGCCGGCCACCAGCTTGTCCACTGCCACCGCTCCGAGCAGCGACTGCACGCTGCACACCAGCGTGGTGGTCAACACGGCGGCGATCAGGCCCAGTACGGGGCCCTCGGGCAGTCCGGCCAGGGCGTGGTTGCTCCAGGACGGCAGGTCCACCTTGGGCAGGCGCAGCCCGGCGAGGGCGGCGGCCGCGGTGGCTCCGGCGACGGCGATGAGCGCGGCCGGCACCTTGCGCAGCAGGCGTCCGGCCCGGCCGGGCAGTCTCGGCCAGAGCAGCAGCAGCGCCAGCGTCAGCGCGCTGACCGACACCGACGCGGGGCGCATCTGCGCCAACTGGGCGGGCAGCGCGCGCAGGTTGTCCGGGACGGAGCTCTGCGGGGTGCCGCCGAGCACGATGTGCAGCTGGGCGACGGCGATGGTGACACCGATGCCGGCGAGCATGCCGTGCACGATGGCGGGGCTGACGGCGAGGGCGCCACGGGCCACGCGCAGGCAGCCGAGCCCGAGTTGGGCGAGGCCCGCGAGGACGGTGATGGCGCAGGTCGTCCGCCAGCCGTAGCGCTGGATGAGGTCGGCGGTGACGACGGTGAGTCCGGCGGCGGGACCGCTCACCTGGAGCGGGGAGCCGCCGAGCCGCCCGGCCACGAGTCCGCCCACGGCGGCGGCGACGAGGCCGGCCTGGAGCGGGGCGCCGGTGGCGAGGGCGATGCCCAGGGACAGGGGCAGGGCGATCAGGAAGACCGCGATCGAGGCCGACACGTCGGCACCCGCGACGCGGAAGCGGCGGGGGCCGGTCGGCGGCGGACTGTGGGGCGGATGAGTGCGCTCGGTGCGGTTCGGGTCGGCGGCACGTGTGGGGACGCAGGCTGACATGGTTTCCCGTCTCCTCCGGGGCTGCGCGGTCGCGTGACTGGGGTCCCGCTCGGGGCGGGGATCGGTCGCGGCCGTGGGTCACGGCGTGTTTCGGCGGGATAAATCAACGCTCGGTAAACGGATCGTAATGCAGAGTAAAGGGCGAGCATAGACTTTACGGGCAAATGGGCTAATAAATCACCCCGACGAGTGAAGTGGCTATGTGATCGGCTTGTCGTACTAATTCCTTTTCCGTCCCGTGCGACCTTGGCGGCGCTGTCGGCACCCGAGAGAAGGAAGAAGGTGGACGGAACATGGCCGCCACCCCCAGGTTCGCCGCGTGCTCCGTGATCGCCGCGGTCTGCGCCGCGTCACTCGCCGGTTGCGGGACCGGCACTCCCCGCCCAGCGGCTCCCGAACCCTCCAGGGCGAAGCCCGCCCAGGCCCCGAAGAGCATGGTCCGGCTGATCGGGGACGGCTCCACCGCCTACACCGGCGCCCAGCCCCACCTGCCCCGGCCCGAGCGGCTGCGCCCCGGCCAGAAGCCCCCGCAGTTCGTCGTCTTCTCCTGGGACGGCGCCGGCGAGGACAGTCAGCGGCTGTTCTCCCACTTCCGCAAGGTCGCCCGGCAGAACAACGCGACCATGACCTACTTCCTGAGCGGCGTGTACCTGCTGCCGGAGGAGAAGAGGGACCTCTACCGGCCGCCCCAGCACTCCCCGGGCCGCTCCGACATCGGCTTCAACGACCGCCGCGGCATCGCGGCCACCGTGAAGCAGTTGCGCCTGGCCTGGCTGGAGGGCAACGAGATCGGCACCCACTTCAACGGCCACTTCTGCGGCAGCGGCGGCGGGGTCGGCGAGTGGTCCGTGAAGGACTGGAAGGACGAGATCGACCAGGCCAAGCAGTTCGTGAAGACCTGGAAGACCAACACCGGCATGAAGAACGCCTCACCGCTGCCCTTCGACTACGACAAGGAGCTCATCGGCGCCCGCACGCCCTGCCTCGAAGGCCAGCGCAACTTCATGAAGGCGGCCCGCGACCTGGGCTTCCGCTACGACACGAGCGGCGTCACCGACCAGGTGTGGCCGAAGCGGAGGCAGGGTCTGTGGGACCTGTCCATGCAGCTCGTGCCGTTCCCCGGCCACTCCTTCGAGCAGCTCACCATGGACTACAACTTCATGGTCAACCAGTCGGGCACCTCCACCCAGGGCAACCCGGCCATGCACGACTTCTGGGGCGACCAGATGCGCGACGGCCTGCTCAAGGGCTTCCAGCGCGCCTACGACGGCAACCGCGCGCCCCTGATCATCGGCAACCATTTCGAGTCCTGGAACGGCGGCACGTACATGCGCGCCGTCGAGGAGGTCATCGAGACGGTCTGCACCAAGGAGGAGGTGCGCTGCGTCTCGTTCCGGCAGCTCGCGGACTGGCTCGACGCCCAGGACCCGACCACGCTGGAGAAGCTGCGCACCCTGAAGGTCGGCGAGGCGCCCAAGCAGGGCTGGGCGTCCTTCCTGGCCGGCCGTCCCGCACCCGCCCCGAAGGGCGTGCCCGGCGCTCCGGCGGCGAAGGGCGAGCCCGGCGCTCCGGCGGCGAGGGGCTAGGGCCGGATCCCACAGCGGCGGGGTGCGCGGTGCCGGGCACGCGCGCGGGGTCGTGGTCGTGGCGACGCGCGCGTGCTCAAGTCCGGGCCTGCGCATGGCCCGCATGGGCATCCGCGTGCGGTCGTCCCGGGCGCCCACGCGGGGTCCTGCCGGGCACGCGCGCGGGGGCGTGCCCTGCACTCGCCCGGGGTCGAGACGGGCACTCGCGCGTGAAGAAGGCCACTCCGTCGCAGGGGCGGGGCCCCGGGGTGCGTAGGGTCGTACTCATGAGTACAGCAGGCGCGACCGCCGATCCCCTCGCGGCCCTGGGGGCGCTGCCCGGAGTGGCCGATTCCGTGGAGTCCGTGCGCAAGGCCGTGGACCGGGTCTACGGGCACCGGATCATGCGGCGGCGCAGCAACGCGATCACCTCCGAGGCCGCCCTGCGCGGCGCCCGCGGCTCGGCCGCCCTGTCCGGTGCGGACTGGGCCCTGGAGGAGGTGCGGCGGCGCACGGACTTCAGCGGCGACGACGAGGCACGCACCGTCGGCGCCGCGCTGCGGCTGACCGCGGAGGCGGGCCAGCTGCTGTCGATCTGGCGGCAGTCGCCCCTTCGGGTGCTGGCCCGGCTGCACCTGGTGGCGGCCGCCGACCAGGCCGATCAGGTGGGACGGCCCCGGCAGGAGGGTGAGCCGGTCGACGAGCCGCTGGTCTCCCTGCCGCTGCCGAGTGCCGCAGAGGCGCACGGCCGGCTGGACGGGCTGGCGGAACTGATCATCGCGGGCGGTTCCGCCCCGGCACTGGTCACGGCCGCCGTGGTGCACGGCGAGCTCCTCGCGCTGCGCCCCTTCACGTCCCACAACGGCCTGATCGCGCGCACGGCCGAGCGCATCGTCCTGGTCGGCAGCGGCCTGGACCCGAAGTCGGTCTGCCCGGCCGAGGTCGGCTACGCCGAGCTGGGCCGCGAGGCCTACCTGGAGGCCCTCGACGGGTACGCCTCCGGCACCCCGGAGGGCATGGCCGCCTGGATCGCCCATTGCGGCAAGGCGGTCGGACTGGGGGCGCGCGAGTCGACGGCGGTGTGTGAGGCGCTCCAGCGCGGAGCGGCGTGACGGCTGCCCGAAGGGCCCTTCGGCACATAAATGCGGCGGTACGAGAGCTCGTACCGCCGCTGGCATGAGCACCGGGGTACCAAGCGTCCTCGATATATGCCCATCAGGTCGGGAACTTCGCCCGTCACCTGGTGCGGCTGGCCCGTAATCGACGGGTCGACGTCGCGTGGGTGCCCGGTGTTCATGCTCGGTCCGTGGGGCCTGATGCGTGGTGAAGGTGATCCTCGCGGATGTCCTTGGTCTCGCGGGCCGTTGACTCCTTTGTACTCCTGCCCCCGAGCAAGCGGAAGTCCGGACCGCACTTCTTTACTTTTAGGTTCAAACGGGACGGGGCGGACGTGTTGCCGGGCGAGGCTCAGGCGACCGTGGCGCGGCGCCGGCTGGCGTACCAGACCAGTCCCGCGGTGGCCGCCGCAGCGCCTATCGCGGCGACCGCGACGAGGGCCGGCCGCGGGGGCACCGAGAACGCGGGAAGGCGCTGCTTGAGCCGGACCGGACGGTGGAAGTCCAGGATCGGCCAGCCCCGCGCGAGCGCCTCGCGGCGCAGCGCGCGGTCGGGGTTCACGGCGTGGGGATGGCCGACGGACTCCAGCATCGGCACATCGGTCGCCGAGTCGCTGTAGGCGTAGCAGCGGCTGAGGTCGTACCCCTCGGACTCGGCCAGCTCCCTGACGGCCTCGGCCTTCGTCGGGCCGTACGCGTAGTACTCCACCTCCCCGGTGAAGCAGCCGTCGTCGCCCACGACCATGCGGGTCGCCACGACCCGGTCCGCGCCGAGCAGTTCGCCGATCGGCTCGACGACCTCCGCGCCCGACGTGGACACGATGACCACGTCGCGGCCGGCGGTGTGGTGTTCCTCGATGAGGGAGGCGGCCTCGTCGTAGATGATCGGGTCGATCAGGTCGTGCAGCGTCTCGGCCACGATCTCCTTGACCTGCTGCACGTTCCAGCCGCGGCACAGCGCGGACAGGTAGGCGCGCATCCGCTCCATCTGGTCGTGGTCGGCGCCGCCGGCCAGGAAGACGAACTGGGCGTATGCGGTACGCAAGACAGCCCTGCGGTTGATCAGACCGCCTTGGTAGAACGACTTGCTGAAGGTGAGCGTGCTCGACTTCGCAATGACCGTCTTGTCCAGGTCAAAGAAGGCCGCTGTGCGGGGCAAGGAGTGGTTTTCCACGCCCTTGAGCATAGGGGCAGCCCATTCGGCGTAAGGTGGGGCGCGTGGGTTTGCCTGAGAGGGCTCTCGGGTACACCATGGAAGTCACGGATCGTTCGCGACCGTGCTAACCCGGCCCGGCTCCTCCCCCCCCGAGTCGGCCGTGGAGACGACCCCCGCTCTCCCCCCCGGCGGGGGTCGTCGCATGTCCGGATGGGTTTTCATCGTCTTTTCGCGGCCCGAGCGCCGCACCCGGGGCGGCTTCGGCCGCCCCTTCTTCATGCCCATGATCCGTCACGCTGTGTAGCGGTCGGACTGCTCTGTGGGGGTCGCACAGAAGGGCTGCGGGCGTCACCGGTACGGGTGACGGCGATATTCACAACCCCCGAGGCGTCCACAGTTTTCCACCAAGATCCACACGATTTCCGGGATCGCTGCACCGTGATTCCAGCGCATCCCGCTCGTGGCCGGTTCAGGACCGGTTCCGAATGCCGGGGGTGTTTGGCCGGTTTCTGTCGGCCGGTCAAAGGGAGGCCGCCTTGCCGGTTCTTCCCACGTTCGGGAATCGCGGGGCCGCAGGGGCCGCGCGAGTCGAGCAACGAAGGGGGATGGACACCGTGACCGGAGCAGTCACACACGATCCGCCGCCGGCCGCCGGAGGGCGGCCGGGCGGACCGCTGATCGTCACCGAGGACACCGAGCTCCTCGACGACCTGCTGCGCCTGTGCGCGGCCGCGGGCGCCACTCCGGAGGTGCACCACGGGGTGCCCGAGCGCAGAGGCAGCTGGGAGGCCGCGCCGCTGGTCCTGGTGGGCGACGACGCCGCACGGCGAGTCCGTGGAGCCGCACGCCGGAGGGGTGTCGTCCTGGTCGGGCGGGACCAGGACGACTCGGGGGTGTGGCGGCGGGCCGTCGAGATCGGTGCCGAACACGTCCTGATGCTGCCCGACGGCGAGCAGTGGCTGGTCGATCGCATCGCCGACGTGGCCGAGGGCGTCGGCAGGCCCGCCCTCACGGTGGGGGTGATCGGTGGCCGGGGCGGCTCCGGAGCGTCCACGCTCGCGTGCGCCCTGGCCGTCACCTCCGCGCGGGAGGGACTGCGCACACTTCTGGTGGACGCCGATCCGCTGGGCGGCGGACTCGACGTACTTCTCGGCGGTGAGACGGCCGAAGGGCTGCGCTGGCCCGCCTTCGCCTCCTCCCGAGGGCGGGTCGGCGGGGGCGCCCTGGAGGAGTCACTGCCCGAGCTGCACGCGCTGCGGGTGCTCAGCTGGGACCGCGGCGACCGGATCGCCGTGCCGCCGCAGGCCGTGCGCGCGGTGCTGGCCGCGGCCCGGCGCCGCGGCGGCACCGTCGTGGTCGACCTGCCGCGCCGCATCGACGACGGGGTCGCCGAGGTGCTCGGCCAGCTCGACGTCGGTGTGCTGGTGGTGCCCGCCGAGCTGCGGGCCGTGGCGGCCGCCGGGCGCGTGGCGTCCGCCGTCGGCATGGTCCTGCGGGACCTGCGGGTGGCGGTGCGCGGGCCCTATCCGCCCGGGCTCGACGACCGGGAGGTGGCCAGGCTGCTCGGACTGCCCCTGGTCGGCGAGGTGCCGGTGGAACCGGGACTGCTGCGCCCGGACGGGGGCACGGCACCGCCGGGTGCCCGCCCGCGCGGACCGCTCGCCCGCTTCTGCAAGGCGTTCTGGGAGCGTGCGCTCGTCGAGGCGGGTGCGGCATGAGCACGCTGGCCGGACCGGAGGGCGTGGAGCTGCTCGACGGGGTGCGGCGGTGGCTGGCCGAGAGCGGCGCCGACCCGACTCCCGCGCGCGTGGCCCAGGCCCTTCGGGAACAGGGGCGGGTGCTCGGGGACGCCGAAGTGCTCGGAGCCGCCTCGCGGTTGCGGTCCGAGCTGGTCGGCAGCGGGCCGCTGGAGCCGCTGCTGGCCGATCCGTCGGTGACCGACGTGCTGGTGTCCGGCCCGGACCGGGTCTGGGTGGACCGCGGGGGCGGCCTGGAGCTGACACCCGTGCGGTTCGCCGACGCGGCGGCCGTACGGCGGCTCGCCCAGCGCCTGGCAGCGGTGGCCGGACGGCGTCTGGACGACGCCCGCCCGTGGGTCGACGCCCGGCTGCCCGACGGGACCCGGCTGCACGCGGTGCTGCCGCCCGTGGCGGTGGACTGCGCCTGCCTGGCGCTGCGGGTGGTACGGCCCCGCGCCTTCACCCTGGACGAGCTGGTCGCGGCGGGCACGGTGCCGCCGGGCGGGGACCGCGTGCTGCGCGCCCTGCTCGACGCGCGGCTGTCCTTCCTGGTCAGCGGCGGCACGGGCAGCGGCAAGACGACGCTGCTGAGCGCCTTGCTGGGGCTCGCCGGGCCGGACGAGCGGATCGTCCTCGCCGAGGACTCGGCGGAACTGCGGCCGGACCATCCGCACGTGGTGCGCCTGGAGACCAGACCCGCCAACCAGGAGGGCGCGGGCCTCGTCACCCTGGAGGACCTGGTGCGGCAGGCGCTGCGGATGCGGCCCGACCGGCTGGTCGTGGGCGAGGTGCGCGGACCCGAAGTGGTCCATCTCAAAGGCGAGATCGCACCAACACTCCGGGGAGTAGTGAGCCCAGGTCAGAGGTTCCTCTGCCTGGGTTAGGCGCTGCGCTCCCGACTTCCGCGCGCCTTGGCCTCGCGCAGCATGTCCACGATCAACCGCCGGTGCTCGACCGAGAGCGGCATCTCCCACGCCGTACGTTCCAGCCGGTCCGTCATGTTGGCGTACGGCCTCTCTCCGGCCTCTTCGGCTTCGGACTCCTGCCGCAGGATCTCTTCGAGGATCTTCGCGGCTTCAGCCCGGCCGACCTCTTGGAGTCGGTCAGGCGCGACACCGACTACCCGAGCCATGTGAGCCACGGTGAGGTCGGGGCCGATCACTTCCTGCCGGTCCGCACCCTTGTATCCCTTCTCGATTTCTCGCCAGCGGGACCCGCCCAGCCTGATCGGAACCAGTTTGGCGGCTGCCTCAGGGCTGAGTCCGCGTGCCTGGCGTGCGATGCGGATCAGCACAGCCTCTGGGGGCGCCTCGTGGGCACCGTCGGATGGCGCAGGCATGGTGCCTCCTCGTCTAGCGGCCAGGAAACTGCACGAAATTCTAGCGAATAGCAGCAGGTCAACAGCTCAAGCGAGGGTCAAGTCGCGCCAAGGAGAAGCGGAGACTCTCGGATGATTGCACTTTCTTCTTCTTTCTCCTACTGTTCTAGGCATGGAACCACGACGGACGCATGATCCGGCGGCGGTTCGCCGGAAGCGAATCGAAGCTGGCCTGAAACAGAAAGAGCTCGCTCAGCAGGCGGGCATCTCCGAGCCGCACATGTCCTCGATCGAGCACGGTCGGGTGAATCCCTCGCCACCTGTGCTTCGACGTATCGCTACAGCTCTCGGCTGTGAAATCCCGGATCTCATGCCGCCGCGAGAGGCGGTCTCGGCGTGACTGGCCGGATCTGCCTGAACGCAGACGCGGCGTTCGAAGCCGGGTTCAACGAGCCCTGCGAGCACCTCGTTTCGGACCCCAACGACTGCCCGAAGTGCCGACTGACCAAGGCCGAGATCGGCCGATTGACCGTGCTGCTGCGCGGCGAAGCGGCCGCCGAGCCCGCCGCCCGCACGGCGGCCGCCTGACCACACGAAAGCGGGGTCGCACCTGGCGCCCCCAGGCACGACCCCTACGGCACACCCACCCCCACCCAAGACAGGAGTGGATCACCCGTGAACACATCTTCCCAGACCCCGCCCGGAGCGCTGCCCCCCGAGGCCCCGTATCCGGTGGTGCGGCCGCTGCACCAGGCCCGGTTCGAGACGTTCGGTCTCGCGGTGCCCGCCCCGGCCGGCCCCACCACCGACACCACCCCGGCGGCCACGGTGACCGAGGCCGCGGCCGCGGTCCTCGACGCGCGGATCGCCCAGGACGGCGGCGCCACCGCCGAGGAGCTGGCCGAGGCCGAGCAGAACGCCGGGATCCTCTTCGACCCCGCCCGGGTGAAGGCCGTCGCGGACGCGGCCCGCGCCCAGGGCTACGCCGAGGCAGCGGCGGACCTCGAGGGCGTCCGCGCCGAGCTGCAGGACGCACGCCGCGAACTCGCCAAGACGGCCGGCGACCACCGGCGCCTGCAGGCCGTGATGCGGCTGTGCGAGGGACACCGCGGCGACGACCTGGTGATGGTCGCCGCGATCGCCACCGCCGCGGAGTGCGGCAGCACGGCCCTGGACGGCATTCCCATGCCGCTCACCTGGGACCGCAGCGCCGACATCCCCGAGGCCACCGACCCGGACAAGCGCGTCACCGTGCACTGCCGTTCCTCCTACGGCGGCCGCGCCCACCTCACCATCAATGGCGAGGACCGCCAGGCGCTGGCGTCCCTCCTCGACGCCGAGCTGGTCCGCGACATCCACGCCACGTGCGCCACGGCCGGCTGCGGCACCGCCGAGAACCTCGACCCCACCAACCCGTTCCTGGCGGGCTGGATCCGCATCGAGGTCGCCTGCACCGAGGGCGGCCCCCGCTGGTACTGCTCCCCGCAGTGCGTGTCCAACGCCGTGGCCCGCGCCGGTGAGGAGCTTGCGGCCGCCGAGCAGCTCGCCGCGGTCGACCCGGACGAGCAGGTGCCCTACCTGCCGGCCGACGACAACGCGCCCGAGTACCTCACCGAGGAGCAAGCCGCTGGCGGTGCCCGGTGAGGCAGACCCTGGACACCTACCTCGGGTGGGAGCAGCTGATCCACCGCCCGGCCTGCAAGCGGCCCCGCTTCGACGTCGACCTGCGCACCACCGAGGACGAGCTGCGTTACCGCCTGCCTGGCGAGGAGCGGCAGCACAAGTGCGCGGACGACAACTGCGAGCACGGCAACCGCTTCGAGGCCATCACGGTGCGGATCGTGTGCCGTTCCTGCGGTGTCGCCGAGCTGGTCACGGGCGAGCGCACCGAGAGCGTCGGCCGTACGAGCACGAGCACCGCCTGCCTCGGGTACGGGCTGCCGCCCCGCCGGACGGACGGGCTGTTCCTGTGGCCCGGTGAGCCGTGGCTGCCCTTCGGCCGGCTGAACACGGCGGAGCCGCACGACTTCCTCGTCACCGCCACGCGCGTCGAGCGCGTCGAGCGGGACGACGTGGTCGGTCAGATCACCCAGGCGCGCGGCAAGCGTGGCGGAATCGTGTGGGCGGCGGCCGCCGTGCAGTCCCCGACCGGCCCGTACGGCGCCGGGCTGGGCCTGCGGTGGGCGCACGCAGCGGAAGGCTTCAAGACCATCTCCGCCGCCGCGAAGTACATCCAGGCGCGGCTCGCCGAGCAGCAGACCGGCGGTGCCCAATGAGCACTGAGACGACACACACCCCCATCGAGGCCATCGAGGCCTTCGAAGCCGGCGCCTTCCGCGTCGGGCAGGTGATGCGCCGCCTGCTCGCCGAGCACCCGGGCTTGCCGGTGTTCTACTTCCGCCCGTCCGTGAAGGTCACCGCGTGGCTGGACGACGATCCGGCTGACACCGAGCTGGCCCTGCAGTTCAGCGCCCGCACCGCCGATGGGGTGCGGGCCTGGGCCAAAGCCCTGGACGTGGCAACCGAAAGCGAGGTCAAGGACTGGCCCGTGATCGGGGACCCGGAGGCGCTGGCCGACTACGTCGAGATCGACACGGTGATCTACGGCGTACGACTGGTGATCACCGGTTCGAGCGACCTGACCGCCGAGGAGGCCGCGGCCTGGCGTGCCGTGCGGGAGCAGGCGGCTGGGGACGTCCCGGCGGGTGGTGGCCAGTGAGCGCCGCCACCGAACCGGCGCAGCACGGGAAGAGCACCCAGGGCAGCAGCCAGCTGTCCGTGGGCGAGGCCACCCGCACGCTGGCCGTGCCGCAAGCGCCGTACGCCGACGCCATCACGGCCGCGCTCGACGCCGTGAGCATGCCGCCCGCGGCCCTCGAGATCGGGTTACGGCGCGTCCGGACCGGAGCGTCCGAGCTGTACCTGCGCGCCGTCTGGCCGGCGGACTCCCCAGCGCTGGCGGCCCCGGCCCGGGCGCACGGCCTGACGGTGGCGTGGTCGCACGTCACCGGCTGGTCCGTGCACGACGCCGAGGAGAACTGCGCGCTGCTCGACGTCGACGCGCTCGCCGCCCCGGAGCTGGTGGCCGACGCCGCCCGGCATCACGCCCGGCACGGCATCGACGAGGCCCGCCCGTGGGTGCCGCCGGCCGACGGCCGCTGGTCCGAGGCCGTCTACCTCGACGTCGCCCTCGGCCTGTTCGACGAGAAGGGCGGCCCGACGTGGTGATGGCGCTGCTGCTCGCATTCGCGGTCCTGGTCGCCCTCTGGTGGGTCGTGGCCATCGTCGCCAACGAGTTGATCGGCCGCCGCATCCGCATCCCGTACCGCTGGGCCGCACGTCTGGTGCCGGGCTGGCTCCCGCCCTACGTCCACCGTGACCGGCTGCAGGCGGTGACGGACCGAGTCCGCGCCACCCGCGCACGGATCCCGCACGCGAAGGAGTCGACATGACGACTCGTCCCGGGCTCGTGGCCGAGGCCGCGATCGCCGTCCTCGCCGCCCGCCTCTCCGTGGAGATCCCCGGGCTGGGCCAGGACGAGATCGACCGTATCGCCCGCCGCCAGGCCGACGACCTCACCCGCGCCGGGTTCCACGTCACCGTGCCCGTGGAGGCCCTCGCCACCACCGCGCGGCGCCTCAAGGCCAGCCGCGCCACCTGATCCCCGGGCGGGCGGCCCGTGCCCTGACAACCGTGCCGCCCGCCCGGCCACCAACCACCATCTCTGGAGTACCACCGTGCGTCCCACCGTGCGGCGCGATGACCCGCGCCTGAAGATCATCACCGAGACCATCGAGCGCCTCATCCCCGGCGCCACGCCGGCGTTCCTGACCGTGGAGGTCACCGAGAAGCTGCCCGGCAGCAGCGATCACCGCAACACCTGGACCGGCAGCCCGGCCGGTCTCGCCGAGCGGGTGTTCACCGCCCTGTACGGCCGCCCTCGCTCCGGCGAGCAGCTCAGCCCCCTGGAGCAGGCCGAGGACGCCAAGCGGCGCCGGGACCTCGACGGCGAGATCTCCGCGCTCGTGCAGGGGCACACCGCGCTCACCTCCGCGCCCTGGTACCCGGCCCGTCCCGGGGACCTGGTCCACGTCCACCACGAGGCCGGCGGCACGGTGCCCGCGTTCGGCGAGACCTACCTCATTGCGGCCGGCGCCTACGACGGCTCCCTGACCATGCGGCTGCTCGCCCACACCCTGCCCGCCGACACCGAGTTCCTCGACGGCATGGTCGGCTGCTTCGCCGTCGAAGACGACCCCGACCCGCTCATGGAGCTGTGGTTCGAAGCCGGCCCGCACACGCTGACCATCGTCCGCCAGGGCCGGGTCGTCCACGACGGCCCTGCCCGCGGCCGCGGTCAGGCCGCCACGCGGATCCTGTTCGAGGCCGAGCGCCACGCCGCGACCATGCGCGACGTCCGCCGCTACCTGGAGCGGGAGGAACCGCAACTCGCGCTCGCCCGCCTGCGGTCAGGCCAGCCGCTGCCGCCGTGCGGCGCGCCCGGCATCACCGCGGAGGAGACGGACTGTGCGCGGCCGCGCGGCCACCGCCCGCCGTGCAGCCCGGAGGCGGACTACGTGGCGCCGCCGCACGAGTGCCCGGCTCTGCCCGAGCAGCTGCACGCCGTGCTCACCGTCGACGCCAAGTCCACCTACGTCCACATCGCC
The DNA here is from genome assembly GCF_049846985.1 of Streptomyces sp. DT190. Lineage (NCBI taxonomy): Bacteria > Bacillati > Actinomycetota > Actinomycetes > Kitasatosporales > Streptomycetaceae > Streptomyces > Streptomyces sp. DT190. The sequence goes on from NZ_JBNCNM010000002.1 coordinate 572,600, forward strand.
GGCGTGACACCCGACCGGGACATCGCCATCGACCACGCGTCCGGGTTCGCCGCCTTCCGCGAGGACCTCACCGAGCGGTACGTCAAGCCCGCGCCCGGCCTGCCCGGCGAGGTCATGCTGCAGCTGCCTCTGGCGAACGAGCGTCACGTGGTCGGCGTGCAGCTGGCGGTCGTCGCACCGCTGCGCATGCTGCCGGACCTGCGCGCCGAGGAGGAGTGGGCGGCCGAGGGCAGGGCGACCGCGCTGGACGCGCAGGACTACGCCGACGACTACGACGACGTGGACGGGGCGGTCGCCGATCCGGAGGACGTCTTCGACTACGGCATGGACCGCGAGCCCGTCGACACGCACGACCCCGAGGACGACCAGTGAGCACCGTCGACCCGCACGCCGAGGCACACCGGCTGAAGAACGAGCTCGGCTACGGGGCGCGCCGGATCGCCGATGAGCTCGGCATCACCCGGCACGCGGCCACCCAGCTGCTGGCTCAGCCACTGGCCGACCAGCCGGCCGGGGTGGCTGGCCAGGTGGCCGGGGCGGCTGGCCAGGTGGCCGGGGCGGCTGGCAAGGACGGCCAGCCACCGGCCGAGCTGGTGGCCGGGGTGGCTGCTCCGTCGGCCCGGGTGGCTGACGAGGTGGCTGCCGGGGACAGCCAGTTGCCCGCTGACCAGCCGCTTGCGGTGGCTGACCGGGTGGCTGAGGGTGGCCGGCCGGTGGCGGCCGCCGAGGGCCGGGAGCGGCGGCCGGTGGCTGAGCTGCGCCTGCCGCGCCGGGTGGCCGACCCGCTCGCCGGGATGGACGTCAGCCAGTGGCGGGCGCTGAGCCGTGACCTCGCGGTGCTGGCTGAGACCGGCCGCACCCCCGAGGCCCTGGTGCACCAGGCCGTGACCGCCATGGCGTACGCCTACCGCCTGGCCCGCAAGGCGGGCGACCTCGAGCCCGGGCAGTGGTTCCTGGTCGCCGACATGACGCTGCGCCCCTCCCCGCACTCGGCCGCCCGGCCGGAGACGGCGGAGCGGCCGTGACCGGGCCGGCCGCCCCGCACGCCCCCCTTCCGGGGCGGTCGGCCCCCACCTACCCGTGGCGGCCCGGGCAGCCCGTACCGGAGTGCCAAGTCCCTCGCGGCTGGCATTCCCTGACCCGGGCCCGCCTGTACGTATCCGGCTGGCTCTGCGACCGGCACAGCCCCTGGCACCGCGCGAACCGCCCGGACCCCACACGTCCCCCCACGCCCTGACCGCAAGGGCCCGGCCCCGCCCGGGCCCCCTCAACTTCACCGGCCCCGGCCGGACTCACCCGAACAGGATTCCTGTGTCCGACAACGCCCAGCTCGCCCGCACCGGCACCGCCGGAGCCCTCGTCATCGGCACCACCGTCGTCACCGGCTGGTGGCTCCTGGCGATCGCCCTGACCATCGTCATCATCGGCGCGGTCGTGATCCGCATGTCGTTCCGGCCGCGCCTCGCCGCGGGCCAGAGCACCGTCACGGCCGACGTCGCCGAGGGCCAGGGCGACACCGAGCCCGGGGCGGGCCTGTGATGACCGGCCAGCGCACACCCCTGGACGCCCGCGTGCACCGCTCGGGCACCGTCCTGGCGGCCGCCATCACCCTCGTCGCCGCCGCGGTGTGGGCCGCCCACCACGGCGTGCAGGCCGCCTCCTACGGCGACGCCACCGGCAGCCGCCTGGCCGCCGTGTGGACGGTGACGTTCCTGCTCCTGCTGAGCCAGACCCTCATGTACCACTGCGAGCGGCCCCGCCGCGTCACCGCCCGCGCCCGCCGCCAGCTCGACGCCCTGCACGTCGCCGTCCTGCTGCCCGTCTACAACGAGGACGACGGCTACCTCTACCTCGGCCTGGAGTCGCTGCTCACCCAGACGCGGCGGCCGGACTCGGTGCACGTCGTCGACGACGGCTCCACCACCGGCGACTACGCCGAGGTGCGCGCCTGGTGGATGCGCCACGCCCGCGAGGCCGGGATCAACACGACGTGGCAGCGCACGCCCAACGGCGGCAAGCGCCACGCCCAGGCCGCCGGCGTGAAGGCCTCGCCCCGCGCGGACATCTACATCACGGTCGACTCCGACTCGTGCCTGGCGCCGAACGCCATCGAGGAGATCCTCGCCCCGTTCGCCCGGCCGAAGGTGCAGTCAGTCGCCGGGATCGTCCTGGCCACCAACCACCGCACCAACCTGCTGACCCGCATCACGGACCTGTGGTTCACCACAGGGCAGCTCACCGACCGCTCCGCGCTGTCCGCGATGGGCGCCGTCCTCGTCAACTCCGGCCCTCTCGCCGCCTACCGGGCCCCCGTCGTCCGCGACAACCTCGACTCCTACCTGCACGAGACGTTCATGGGGCGCCCCGTCGGGTTCTCCGACGACAGCCTGCTCACCCTGTACGCGCTGCTGCGCGGCCGCACCGTCCAGCAGCCGTCCGCCGTGGTGTTCACCGCCCTGCCGGAGAAGGCCTCGCACTTCGCCCGCATGTACATGCGCTGGATGCGCGGCTCCACCATCCGCTCCATATGGCGCATGCGCTACCTGCCGCTGACGGGCTGGGCCTACTGGGCGCACCTGCTGCGCTGGTTCCAAGTCGCTTTGTCGACGGCCGTCCTGGGCTGGCTCCTGGTCGTCGAGCCCGTCCGCTACGGCAACACCCCGCCGGCCTCGTTCCTGGTGGTGCCGTTCCTCATCGGCTGGGCGCAGGCCCTGCGCTACCTGAGCGTCATCCGCTCCGACGAGCGCATGCGCCAGCGGGCCGTCACGTGGCTGCTGATGCCGCTCGCCGTGGTCGGCGCGTGGACGGTGCTGCGCGTCATGCGCTGGTACGGCGCCGCCACCTGCGCCCGCACCGGCTGGGGCACGCGGCAGAACGGCGCCGAGGTCTCCCTCACCGCCACGGCGCCGCCGGCCGAGCCGGACACCGAAACCACCCTGCAGCTCGCCCTCCCGGCCGCCCGCTGAACCGCCGCCGGGCCCCGCGCCGGGGCCCGGCACCGAACCGACACACCTGCGAGGACCTGATGACCGAACAGCTCACCAGAGCCATACCGACCCCGGCCGTCCTGGCCAGCGACCTGCAGCCCTACGCCCGCCTGGTCGCCCTGGTCCTCGCACACAGCGCGGGCCCGGCCGGCTACCTGCCCGTCAACGGCCCCCAGATGGCCAGCCGCCTCGCCGAGCGCACCGGCCTGAACATCAAGCAGGCCCGGGTGTCGCTGAAGGTCCTCGAGGTCACCGGGTTCATCCACCGCCCCGACCTCGCCACCTGGCAGCCCCAGCAGTTGGTCCGCCCGATCACCCTCGTCCACCCCGCCCCGGCCGCCCGTACGGAGCCATCCCATCCGGAGGCGGAGAGGTGAGCGGCGGGGAGCAGTTACCGCTGCTGCCGGCCGACCCGCCCCGCTGGGGCGGCCCGGCCGCCGTCTCGGCCGACCCCATCGTCACCTCCGGCCGCACCGAATACACGGTCCGCTGCAACGGGCCCTCCGGCTGCGGCCACCTCCACCGCCACACCGGCCCCGGCATCCGCACCGGCCCATGCGGCGCCACCTACACCGTCCCCGACGCCGACGACTCCCCCTAGGACACCGTGCCGTTCCTGCCCGCGCCCGCTACCGAGCCCCGCCACAGCCGTGGCGGGGCCGGTGGCGTTGCCCGGGCAGAGACCGCCCCTCCCTGGCACGGCCAGATGATCAAGGTGTCGAAGCTGGTCTGGGGCAGCGGGTTCTTCTCACACGGCGCGATCCGCTACCACAGCCAAGTCCTGGCGCTGGACAGCCGCGCCGAGCGCTGCCGGGCCGGTGTCGCGGTGCTCGCGGCCATGATGGGCGACAGCAAGCGCACCGGTGAGCGCTACCTCGCCGAGCTCACCGGACCCGGACCGGCCGGCGTGCCCGAGACCGAGGTGATCCGCCACACCGACCCCGGCGGCCGCGGCACGACAGCCGAGCGCCGCGTGCGTGTCCCCGGCAAGGGCGAGCACTTCGCGTATGTGCCGGTGTGCGCGTGCAAGGCCCTGCGACCCACCCTGTACGTCCTGTACCTGGCCCTGGCCTACGCCGACGCCATGGGCCTCGCGGTCACCGCGGGCGAGCTCGCCGAGCTCCTGGGCGTCACCGAGCGCACCGTGCGCCGGCTGCTGGCCGAGCTCGCCGCCCCCGGCTGGATCACCGTCGAGCACCGCGCCGGCTACCAGGGCCGCCACCAGATCACCGTCAACGGATGCCCCGGCCACGCCGGACCCGACGCGCCGAGTCCGGACACAGATGGCGGATCGGGTCCGGACACGAATGGCGGATCCCTCGCGTCTAAGGAAGACCCTGGACTGACTGACAAGAGCACCACGCAGGTGGGTGGTGCTTTCCGCCGTAGGCGAGGTGACCGTAAGTGGGCCGCCGCCCCTGTGGATACTCCCGGTAACGCGACGCCCGCGACGTTCCGCTCAGCGCCCCGTACGGCCTGCCCGCCCTCCGCCGAGCCGCTCACCCTCCCGCCGCGCGTCTGGGCCGTTCTGGAGCCCGTACGGGACCTGCTGCCCGGCCTGCGGCCGTTCGTCCTGCGCCGCATCCGCGACGAAGTCGCCCGCCAGCTCGACACCGGCGTCCTGGCCGAGGACATCACCGACCAGCTGCGCCTGCTGCGCGCCTGGACCCCCCACGAGAACCTCACCGACCCCGGCCGCTGGATCCTCGGCGCCGCCCTGCCCGCACAACCGGGCCCCTGCGGCCTCACCGACTGCATCCGCGGCTTCATGCGCCACACCGGCGCCCCCTGCAAAGCCTGCGCCGACCACCGCACCCGCCCCGCCACCCCCGCTCCGGCCCCCGCCCCGCCACCCCCACGCCAGGCTCCGCCACCCCACGCCACCGCCCGCTACGAAAAGCTCCGCCACGCCGAACAGATCGCCCGGCAGCAGCACGCGGCCGCCGGACGCGAACGCGCCGCCCTGCTGCAGCAACTGGCCGCGAACGGCCAGACGCTGCCCCTGAGCGCCGTGTACGGCCCACAACAACCAGCCGACGACGAGCCACCCCCCGCCCGCGTGGGCCCACCACCCGACCCCGGCGGCTGGAGAGCCCTCGTTGCCCGCGAACGACCCGCAGACGCCGCCCGCACCTACCGCCACCGCTGGACCGGAGACCACGCCCAACTCCTGCCACCCGAAACCGCCTGACCCACCCGAAGGAAAGACCATGAGCGAGCACACCACCACCGACCGGGCCGCGCTCCGCGACCGCATCGCCGAACTGCGCGACCAGATGCTCCACGCGCTCGACTCCTCCTACGTCATCGGCCCACTGGGCTGGAACAGCGTGGAGGCGCTGATGGACGCCTACGACGACGCGGTGCTGGCCGTGCTGCCGCCGCCCGTCTCCCGGGCCGACATCCTCCGCGAAGCCGCCGCCCTCGCCGACCGCCTCAGCATGGAGATCGAGCAGGCCATGAAGACCCGGGAGATCGGCCCGCTGACCGCGCTTCAGGACCTCGCCGACGAGCTGCGCCGCATGGCCGACGAGGCGCAGCCCGCCGAGCAGCGCGGCGTCGACCGGGCCACCGTGGACCGAGCGGTGGAGGCGCTGCGAGCAGGCAACCACATCACAGCCAGGCGCCTGCTGGAGTCCGCCACGAGCAGCACCGCCGAGGCGCAGCAGGACGGGGCCCGCCCGACCCACGACACCACGACCTGAGAGGAACCGTTCTGCGATGCCCTACCCCACCTCGCGCCCGCCCGCCCCCAACGGCCCCGGACACTGCCCCAGATGCCTGCAGGAAGTCCTGTGGTGCATCACCGCCAAGGCCCGCGTCCCGTTCGCCGTCGACCTGCAGCGCAACGAGAACGGCAACCAAGCCGTGCGCCAGGACCACACCGGCCGCTGGCTCACCCGCCAGCTCACCCGCGAACGCCCCACCCCCGAAAACGACGAGCACCTGCACATGCCCCACATCAAGACCTGCCCCGTCCCCGCGCCCCGCCCCACCCAGCAGCCCCCGGCCGGCGGCCGCGGCCGCCGCGGCGTACGACCCGTCAGGTGGCAGCGATGACAACCCACTCCAGCCCCCACCAGAAGGTCATCGCCGCGGCCCTCGAGGACTGGTGGATCACCACCGACCCCGCCGCACCGTTCGAACCGGCCACCGTCGCCGAAACCGTCGAGCACTACCTGCTCAGCTCCGGCTACTACATCGCCCCCGACACCGGAATACCCACCATGCACGCACCCGCCCCGCCCAGCCGCGGCACCGTCGCCTTCACCGTCTTCCTCGTCCTCGCCCTCACCACCGGCGGCCTCGTCTCCCTCGCCCGCCACGAGTGGCCGTGGGCCCTCGCCGGCGCCGTCGGCGCCGTCCTGTTCAGCTGGGAAGTCGCCGACGAACTCGCCGAACGCCGCGCCCACCGCCGCAGGGGGACCCAGTGACCCCCAACCAGGCCTACCTCATCGGCGCCATCGGCGGCGCCAGCCTCGCCGTGACCCTGGCCCTCATCGTGCTCCTGGCCCTCGCCCTGCACGCCGCCGTGTCCCGCATCATCGACCTCCACGACGCCTACCGCGAACGCCGCACCCACGCCCGCCAGCAAGCCGCCGAACTCGCCACCCTCCACGCCATCGACGCACTCGGCACCACCCCTCACCCCAAGGAGCACTGACCCATGGCCAACTACCCCGACCACACCGCCGCCGCCCAGAAACTCCTCGACCAGCAAGCCCAGATCAACCAACTCACCGCCGAAATCGCCCGCCTGCGCACCGGCGAAGAGGACGGCTACGACCCGCTCGTCCGCCCCACCCCCGGACAGTGGCTGCGGAAGTTCAACAACTCGCCCATCCCCGAGCGCCTGGCCGTCGTCGAGCGCATCATCGACGCCTGCACCCGCGCCTCCACCTGCTTCGAGATGAACCACGAGGCCCGCCTGCGCCAGCTGCAGGACGACTACGACAACGCCGCCCGCTGGCGCAACGAACAGGCCGACCGCGCCGACCGGATGCAGCACGACCGGGACGTCGCGTACCGCGAACGCGCCCACCTGCTCGCCCTGCTCGCCACAATGGTCGACCACGCCGTCATCGCACCGGCCCCGGACGTCGACGAGCCCGGCTGGTGGCTCCTCTACCTCACCCTCGGCGGCCGCCAGGCGTCCTGGCACATCTCCCCCCAGGACGCCACACTCTTCCGCCACGTCGAGCACGTGACGGCGGGCGACGCCCGCGCCCAGTGGGACGGCCACAGCACCGAAGACAAATACGCCGGCATCGCCGCCTGGACGGCCGAGCTCGCGCAGCGCTGCGGCCCGGCCTGCTCCGAGATGCACACCGAGACGGGCCGCTGCGAGATCGCGAGGAACCGGTGACCATGCACGAGCGCCCCACCGAACCCCTGCGCGCCACCAAGCTCACCCCCGAGCAGCAGGAGCAGCTGCTCCACCAACTGGCCACCACCATGGCCTACATGCGCCAGATCGCCGAGGCCATCCTGCCCTCCGTCAACGCCGCGGCGCGGGAAATGGTCAAGGCCTTCCAGGCGCTGCAGCAGGCCGGCTACATCGACGAGGACGGCCAGCCCGTGAAACGCCCAGACCGGCCCGCATGGGCCAGCCCGTACGGGCCCCCGCCCCGCGGCCGCCACTGACCGCCTCGCGCGCGCACGCGCGCCTGCGTTCCGCGCGCGCGATCGCAGGAGCGCAAGATCCCTGCCCCTACCCGCCAGTACGACTGGCCGCCGCCCACCGACGGGAGAGCACCCCATGAGCATGTGCGCCGTCTGCCGCCGCGCCACCGAGGCCGGCCTGCACGCCTGCCCCCGCCACACCGCCGAGCTGCGCGTCTGGCTCGCCGAACTGCCCGCCCAGGTCCGCCTCCTGCGGCGGTTCCTCATCCCCGCCAGCGCCCCGGCCCAGGGACGCCTCGGCGGCACCGGCCGCGCCACCGCACCCGTCCCCGTCGACCTGCGCGTCTTGACCCTGCTCGGCCCCGGACACGTCGACCCCCACCACGCCGACGACGACGGCACCGTGCCCATCCTCGCCTGGCTCGGCGGCTGGGCCGGCCACATCGCCTACACACAGCCCTCCGTCACCCGCGACCCGTACGGCACCGCCCACGTACGCCCCTGCGAGCAGGCCTGGCCACGCCACGGCGAGACCGTCACCGGCTGGTGCACCTGGCTCATCCGATACCTGCCCTACGCCCTCACCCAACCGTGGGTCGGCGACCTCTACCGCCAGCTCGGCGACCTCAACGCCCGCATCCTCGACCTCACCCACGCCACCCCCCACACCCACCCCCGCAGCGCGCCCTGCCCCCACTGCGGCACTTTCGACCTGGTCGCCATCGACGGCCAGACCGACATCCTGTGCAACACCTGCGGCCACCAACTCGACCCCCAGGCCTACGAGCAGCACGCCGCGGCGTACCGGCAAGCCCACCAGGCCGACGCCGAAACCGCCGCCTGACACCCCACTGTCAGACCCCCGTGGCACACTGCCTTCCGGCACATCGACTGGTCCCGGTCGACGCTTCACACGGCCCGCCCCCGACCTGAACAGGGGCGGGCCGCCGCGTTCCCCACGCGGCCCCGCTGGACAAGATCGTGACTTAGCGCAACACTCGTGCCAGCAGAACACGTGTGCCCATACGGCCCCGAAGCCCATCCCCCCGGCTTCGGGGCCTCGGCATGTGCACAGGAGGTGACCATGGACCACCTCACCACCACCCAAGCCGCCGAACTCGCCACCACCTGGCGCCGCCTCGTCTCCGCCGGCGCCGCCGCCGTCACCACCGCCACCATCCGCTCCTGGGCCCACCGAGGCCACCTCACCCCCTGCGGCCTCGACCACCACCAGCGGCCCCTCTACGACCGCAGCGACCTCGCACGCGCCGAACGCGCCACCCGCGACCGCGCCCTGCGCCTCGTCGACACCACCGGCACCTGACACCCACCAGCCACCCCAGCGGCAGGGGTGGAGGGGAGCAGCCGCCCCGGGAACACGCAGACCCGGGGCGGCCGCCCCTCCAGAACGCCGCACCCCGCCCACACCGCCGCCCCCAGGAAGCCCCATGGACACAGAGCAGGACTTCGGCGCCTGGCGCGCAGAGCAGCACAACCGCGCCCAGGCCCACGCCGTCAGCTGGGCCGAACGCGCCACCACCGAATACGGCACGGCCGTGCGGTACGAGGACGACGCGCGCGAGCGCCAGCAGTACGACAGCGGCTGGCAGCGCGACCGTGCGGCCGAGTCCCGCACACTGGCCCAGTTCCACGGCGTACGGTCCACCGAAGCGCTCAAGTTGGCCCACATGTGGGCTGCCGTCGCCCAGGCCCTCGCCGCCGGAGCGCTGCCCATCGACTTCGAGCTGGTCTCCGACTCCTGACCCACCACAGACGCACGGCGAAGCCCCCGCGCTCCTTCACCGGCCGGGGGCTTCGCCGCGCCCAGACGTCCACTGCCCGGCGACGGGACCGGAGGTGAACATGCTGGCCTACACCGTCCACGACGTGCGAGTGATCCCCGAGAAGCACGAACTGCCCCCACAGGACGGATGGCGCTGCTGGGAGCTGACAGGGATGTGCAGCCTTCAATGCAGCTGCGGCCACACCGAGGGGCCCATGGTCAACGCCCTCGCCGGCCTCATGGCGACGCTGCACATCCATGGGCTCACGTAGAGGCCTGCAGGTCTGCCCCACCCCAGGCTGCTGGAGGCTCACCCCAGGTGGACGCTGCGGGGTGTGCCAAGGCGAGGCGCAGCGCGCACGCCCCAGCGCGGCCTCCAAGGGCTACGACGCACGCTGGGCACGCACACGAGCCGAGTACCTGCGCGCGCATCCCTACTGCGAGTGCGAGGAGTGCGAGGCCCTGCCCGCACTGCTCAGGCCCAGGGCGACCGAGGTCAACCACCGTGACGGACTCGGACCGCTCGGGCCGAGAGGGCACGATTGGGCCAACCTGCAGGCCATGACCAAGGCTCATCACTCTCGTGAGACCGCGAGACATCAGCCTGGAGGCTGGAACGATCGCCCAGAGTGATCAGAATGCAAAACCGCAGGTCAGAAGCGGTTTTGGATTCAAAAGCGCAGGTCAGAGGGGTGGGGGTGGACCCCTAGCGAATAGGGGGCCCGGAACGCCGGGGAGGGCTCCGGGAGGTCCGTCAGGTTCAAAGGGTCAAGATCGTCACGCAACGTGACGATCGGCTGATGCTGCGCAACGCAGCTCGGAGGAGTGATCACCATGCCCCGTGGAGGAGCCCGCGTCGTCTCCGGACCGGCCCCAGACCCTGCCGCACTGCGCCGCAACCGGCCCTCCGACAAGGCCGGCTGGACCCTCCTGCCCTACGAGGGCCGTCCCGGGGAGCCGCCCGAGTGGCCGCTGACCGAGGCCACCGACCGCGAATGGCACCTGTGGTGCGATCTGTGGGAGCGGCCCCAGGCCGTCATGTGGGAGGAGCTCAGCCAGGAGTTCGAGGTGGCCCTGTTCGTGCGCTGCCTCGCCGAGGCCGAGCAGCCCGACGCCAAGGTGGACGTGCGCAAGCTCGCCCGCCAGTACCTCGACAGCCTCGGCCTGTCCGTGCAGGGCATGCTCCGCAACCGGTGGAAGATCTCGCCCGGCGAGCCCGGCACCGTCCCGGTACCGGCCGCGGCCGAGCCGTCGACGCCGGCACCGCGCCGCCCCTCCGCGCGCGACCGTATGAAGGTTGTGCCGTTCCGTGGCCCGGGGGCGTGAGCCGCAGGCCGAGTTCGTCGTCGACTTCCCCACGCTGTGGGTCGTCCCGGACTGGATCGAAGCGCACTGCCCCGTCCCGGACGGTTTCAAGGCCGGCCAGGACCTCGAGTTGTACCCGTGGCAGCTGTGGTGCACCGTCAACCACTACCGCGTGCGCCCGGAGGCGCGCCCGGGCCAGCTCGCGCCGGCGTTCCACTACCGCCGCAGTCAGGTCGTGGCGCCGCAGAAGACGGGCAAGGGCCCCTGGAGTGCCACGGTCGTCCTGGCCGAGGCCTGCGGGCCGGTGGTGTTCGCCGGGTGGGCGCGCGGCGGCGAGCGGTTCATCTGCTCGGACTACGGCTGCGGCTGTGGCTGGTGGTACACCTACGAGCCCGGCGAGCCGATGGGCGTGCCGTGGCCGACGCCGCTCATCCAGTTGACGGCCACCAGCGAGGACCAGGTCGCGAACGTCTACCGGCCGCTGAAGGCGATGGTCAAGAAGGGCCCGCTGCAGGAGAGGCTGCGGGTCGGCGAGGAGTTCACACGGATCGGTGAGGACGGGCAGATCGACGTCGTCACGTCGTCCGCCCTGTCGCGTCTGGGCAACCCGATCATCTTCGCCCTGCAGGACGAGACCGGCCTGTACACCGCGGCGAACAAGCTGCGGAAGGTCGCCGAGACCCAGCGCCGCGGCGCGGCCGGTATGGGCGGCCGCTCGATGGAGACCACCAACGCGTGGGACCCGTCCGAGGACTCCGTGGCTCAGACCACCAGCCAGTCCAAGCGGCGGGACATCTTCAAGTACCACCCGCAGGCCCCGAAGTCGCTCAGCTTCGGGGACAAGCGGCAGCGCCGGCGGATCTTCCGGCACGTCTATGCCGGCTCCGCGCACGTCGACCTCGACGCCATCGAGGCCGAGTGCGCCGAGATCATGGAGAAGGACCCGGCCCAGGCGGAGCGGTTCTTCGGTAACCGGTGTGTCGCTGGCACGGCCGGGTGGCTGGCCGGTACGAAGTGGGCGGCCAAGGCCAAGCCGCGCCGGGTGCGGCCCATGACCCGGATCGTGCTCGGGTTCGACGGCTCCGACATGGACGACTGGACCGCGATCCGGGCCGAGACCATGGACGGCTACCAGTTCACCCCGCTGTGGGGCCCGCGCGACGAGCCGACCATCTGGAACCCGGCCGACTACGGCGGCCAGGTCCCGCGCGCCGAGGTCCGCGCGGCGATGGACCAGCTGATGAACCGCTACGACGTGGTCCGCCTGTACGCCGACCCGCCGTACTGGGACACCGAGGTCGACGACTGGATCGACGCCTACGGCGAGGAACGCGTCATCCGCTGGTACACGCGCCGCCTGGTGCAGATGCACTCCGCGGCCGAGCGGCTCAAGACCGACGTGGTGAAGCGGAACACCGCCGACGGCCAGCGCGCGTCGCAGTTCACGCACGACGGCTGCGAGCTCACGCAGTCGCACATCGAGAACACCCGCCAGGCCGAGCGGCCGAGCGGGCTGTACGTGCTCCGCAAGGCCAGCCCGGCTCAGAAGATCGACATCGCGGTGGCGTCCGTGCTCGCGCACGAGGCCCTCGGCGACGTCATCGCGGCCGGCCTGGCGGAGAAGGAAGTGTCCTACTACTACGGCTCGTGAAGGGGGGGCGTGGATGGCCACCCTGGCGCAGGCCCTGCAGCTGGTGTCCCTGCTGGAGTCGGAGCTGATCCGGCGGCGGGCGGAGATCGACCGCAACAGCGAGTACTACCGCGGCAAGCAGCCGCTGAAGTTCGCGAGCGACGACTTCGCCAAGTTCCACGGCGACCGCTACCGCGACTTCAGCGACAACTGGGTCCAGGTCGTCGCCGACAGCCCTGTCGAGCGGCTGGACGTCACCGGCTTCCAGGCCTCCGGCGAGGAGAAGGCCGACAAGGACCTGTGGCAGGTCTGGCAGATCAACGGCCTCGACGGCGACAGCCAGCTGGGGTTCCTCGGCGCGGTCAACTCCGCGCGGTCGTTCGTGCTGGTGTGGGGTGACCCCGACGACGAGGACACCCCCGTCGTCACGTTCGAGGACGCCGCGCAGTGCATCGTCGCCTACGAGCCCGGCTCGCGCGTGCGCCGGCGGGCCGGGCTGAAGAGGTGGCAGGACGGCAACATGGACTACGCCACCCTCTACCTGCCGGACCAGCTGTGGAAGTTCGAGCGGCCGCTGTCCCGGCAGGACAAGTCCCCGCAGATGGCCGACGTCGACGACGCGATGCGGCTGTGGCTGCCGGCCGGGGCCGAGGAGCGCCGACGGGCGTGGGAGCCGCGCGACGAGTTCGCGCTGGGCGAGCCGAACCCGCAGCCCAACCCCATGGGGATCGTGCCGCTGGTGGAGCTGCCGAACAAGCCGATGCTGGTGGAGGACCCGATCAGCGACGTGTCCGGCGTGGTGGCCATGCAGGACGCCATCAACCTCGTCTGGGCGCAGCTGTTCACCGCCTCCGACTACGCCAGCTTCCCGCAGCGGGTCGTGCTCGGCGCGGAGCGGCCGATGATCCCGAAGCTGAACAGCGCGGGGGAGATCGTCGGCAAGCAGCCGGTGGACCTCAACAAGTTCGCCATCGACCGCGTCGCGTGGATCACCGGCAAGGACGCCAAGATCGCCGAGTGGCAGGCGGCGAACCTGGCCGCCTACACGCAGATCATCGAGGTAGCCGTGGGCCACCTCGCCGCCCAGACCCGCACCCCCCAGCACTACCTCATCGGCAAGATGGCCAACCTGTCCGGCGATGCGCTGCTGGCCGCCGAGACGGGCCTGGTGAAGCGCGTCAACGAAAAGAAGCTGTGGTTCGGGCAGGCCCTGCGCGAGGTCGCCCGCCTGATCTACCTGGCCCGGGGCGAGGACGCCAAGGCCAAGGCCATGCGCGCCGGCAGCGTGCTGTGGGCGGACTCCGAGTCCCGCTCCTACGCACAGCTCGCCGACGCCCTGGTGAAGCTGAAGGACATCGGATTCCCGTTCGAGTGGCTGGCCCTGCGCTACGGCCTCACCCCCACCGAGGTCGCCGACGTCGTCGCGATGCGCGAGCGGGAGGCCGAGATGGACCCGGTGGCCGCGGCCACCGCCATGCTCGCCCGCCGCCCCGGCCCGCAGCCGGACGACGGCGGGGAGGACGCCGACGTCGACGAGGACGTCCCGGAGGAGGTGCCGGCGTGACGGTGCCCGCGGCCGACGAGGCGCACCAGGCCGAGCGCGCACAGCAGGCCGCGACGACGGCGGCCGCCGTGCGCGCGGTGTGGGGCGGCGTCGACCCCGAGGACCTCGAGGGCTCGTGGCTGGCGCGGGCCGTGCTGGCGGCCGAGCTGATCCGGGCCGGGCAGCTGGCCGCCGCGTCCACAGCCGAGCCGTGGCTTCGGCAGGCGGCCGGCGAGGGCGAGGGCACGGTGGACCCGGAGGCAGCGGCCGCCGCGACCGGTGACCTCACGGTGCCGCTGGTGTATCCGCTGCTGATCGCACTGAACCGGATCGGGCGCGGCTTCAGCACCGCCATGTCGATCCTGTCGGGGGCCGCGTTCCTGGAGATGGTCACCCGCACGCTGATCGCCGATGCCGGGCGGATCGCGGACATGGCCGGGATGATCGCCCGCCCCCGGGTGGTGTCCTACGTGCGCGTCGTGCACCTGCCCGCGTGCGCGCGGTGCGTCATCCTCGCCGGCCGCGAGTACAGCCTGTCGGAAGAGTTCCTGCGGCATCCCCGCTGTGACTGCACGCTCGCCCCGCGCCGCCCCGGCGACAGCTGGGAACTGGCCTCCCCGACGTCCCTGTTCGAGCAGATGACCGAAGCGCAGCAGCGTCGGGCGTTCGGCGAGGCCGGCATGAACGCCATCCGTGAGGGCGCCGACATCGCCCAGGTAGTCAACGCCCGTCGCGGCATGACCACCGTGACCCGCTACGGACATGAAGTGCAGGCCACCAGGGAGGGCACCACCCGCCACGGCCTGTACGGCTCGCGCGCCCGGAAGTTCCACAAGGCGGCTGGCGCCCGGTTCGGTGAGACGACCCGGGCACGCACCCGCGCGAAGACCCCCCGGCTCATGCCGGAGGAGATCTACCGCCTGGCCAAGGGCGACCGCGAGCACGCCATCCGGCTGCTCAAGCGCAACGGCTACATCGTCTGACCGCGCACCGGTGGCCTGGCGACGCCACGAGGTCGTGCTGAGGCGAAGCGTCGGGCCTTCGCCTCAGTGGTGAACCACGACCGGTAGCCGGTCGCGCAGATGGCAAACCATCCCCGCACGGGATGCGGTTCGAACGTCCACATACGGCCAGCATCGCAGGTCCGTCACCGACCGCGCGCAACGCGCGGCCCCACCTTCACCCGCAACGGGAGAGACCGTCATGCACGCACCCCTGCCCACCCACCCGCTCACCGGCGCCCTGGCGCTGGGCTGGCGCAAGGCCCGCCCCGGCGAGGACGACGGCGAGCTGTACCCGATCTGGCCCGTGCTCGGCGCCGCACCGGGCGACGACGAGGACGACGAGGACCAGGACGAGGAGGGCACCGGCGACAACGGCGAGGGCGACGAGGACGACGACGCCGGCGACGGAGACGACGAGGGCGGCGACGGGGACGAAGAGGACGACGACGCCGACCCCGAGGGCGCCGACCAGCTCGGTGATCCGGGCAAGAAGGCGCTCGCCCGGATGAAGGAGAAGCTCAAGGCCGAGCGGGCGCGCCGCCGCCAGGCCGAGGAGCGTGCGAACAAGGGTGCCAGCGATGACGCTGTCGCCAAGGCGACCGCAGCCGCAACGGCCGCGGCGAACACCCGCATCATCAAGGCCGAGATCCGCGCGGCCGCCGCGAAGAAGCTGGCGGACCCGCGCGACGCGCTGAAGTTCCTCGACCTCGGCCAGTTCGAGGTCGACGAGGACGGCGAGGTCGACGCCGACGAGATCGCAGACGCGATCGAGGATCTGATCAAGGAAAAGCCCTACCTGGCAGCCGCAACGGGTCGCAGGTTCCAGGGCTCCGGCGACGGTGGCGCCCAGCGCAAGGCGGGCCGGCCGAAGCAGCTCACCCAGAGCGACCTCAAGAAGATGACCCCGGACCAGATCGTCAAGGCGCAGAACGAAGGGCGCCTGGATGACCTGCTGGGGTCTGGCTGACAGGAGAACACCCCATGTCCATCCGCCGTTTCGTGCCCGAGGTCTGGTCGGCACGCCTGCTCGTCGCCTGGCGCAAGGAGCTGGTGTACGCCGGGCCGACCGTGGTCAACCGCGACTACGAGGGCGAGATCGCAGAGGCGGGCGACACCGTCCGCATCACGTCGATCTCCCGCCCGACCATCGGCACCTACGTGCCGAACACCACGGTCATCGTCCCCGAGGAGCTGACCGACGCCCAGCGCACGCTGGTCATCGACCAGTCCAAGTACTGGGCGTTCAAGGTCGACGACGTCGACAAGCGGCAGGCCAAGGGCAGCGTCATGCCGCAGGCCATGAGCGAGGCCGCGCACGCCCTGGCCGACGAGACCGACCGTTACGTGGCCGGCTTCTACACCGGGGCCGTGCCCGCGAACACGCTCGGCTCCACCGGCGCCCCGATCAACGTGCACACCGCGCCGGGCGACTTCTACAGCAAGGTGCTCGTGCCGCTGCGCACCAAGCTGAAGCGCGCGAACGCGCCGACCGCGGGCCGGTACTGCATCGTCCCGCCCGAGGGCTACGCCTCCCTGCTGCTGGACGAGCGGTTCACCGACTACGGCAAGAGCGGGCAGACGGACGCGCTGCGCAACGGCGCCGTCGGCCGCGCGGCCGGATTCGAGATCTACGAGTCGAACAACGCTCCCGAGCCGACCGCGGGCGTGCACGTCGTCCAGGCCGGCGTCAACGGCGCGATCTCCTTCGCCGAGCAGATCAACAAGACCGAGGCCTACCGGCCGGAGTCGTCGTTCAGCGACGCCGTCAAGGGCCTGGCCCTGTACGGCGCGAAGCTGATCCGTCCCGAGGGCATCGCCATCGCCTACATCGACGCCACCCCCTGACCCTGGAGAGGACTGATCATCATGGCGCGCACTGCTGTCGCCTACTCCAACCTGCTCCCCAACGCCAACGTGGCCGATACCGCGCTGACGGCGGTGGCCCTCAACCCCGGCACGAACAACGGCCACCGCATCGCCTCGGCCGAGCCGGAGCGCACGGTGCTTCGGGTCGTCGTCGGAGCGACCGGCGGGAACGTCACCATCAAGGCGGGCGCCAACCCGCCCGCCATCGCCGCGGCGATGGGCGACCTGGTCGTCAACGTCGCCGCGAACACCACCCAGTGGCTCGGCCCGTTCGAGTCGGGCCGCTTCATCCAGAACGACGGCAGCATGCTCGTCGACGTCGCCGCCGCGGTGGTGCCCGGCACGATCACCGCCCTGCGCATCCCGAAGGCGGTCTGACCGTGGCACAGAGCATCCACGTCCGCGGCGAAGGCGGGCAGATCATCAAGATGGACCTGCCGCTGCCCGAGCCCATCCAGGACCGCCTCACCCGGGGCCTGCTCCGCCGGGTCAACGCCGACGGCAGCCCCTACACCGGCAACGTCCCGGAGCCCACGCCCGAGGTGCACGTCACCGGCAGCGCGGCCGCGTCCAGCGCACTGACCGAGGGCCGCACCCCACGCCCGGCCGCGAACGCCCGCAAGGCCGAATGGGTCGGCTGGGCGGTCGGGGTGCACGGCATGGCCCCCGAGGACGCGGACGCCATGACCAAGCAGGACTTGATGGACCTGCCCGAGCTGCCCCAACAGCCGGTCGTGCCCGAGCTGCCCAGCGAGCAGACCCCGGACACCACGCCGGGCGGCGCCGACGGGCGGCCGGCCGAGGACGCCGACAAGTCCGAGTGGATCGCCTACGTCGTGCGCCGCGGGCTGCTCTCCGCCGACGACGCGGCGAACTACACCCGGGACGACCTGATCGACCTGGCGAGCTGACGGGAGGCCACCGTGGCACTTGATCCCTTGGCGACGGTGGCCGACCTCGAGGCCCGCGGCGTGACCGTCGACCCGTCCGAGACGGCGATCGTCGGCATCTACCTGGCGGAGGCCTCCACCGCCGTGCGCGAGGCGGCCGGCGTGCCCATCAGCCAGACCACCTCGACCGTTGACCTCGAGGGCCCGGACGACTCGCAGTGGCTGACGCTGCCCGGGCCGCCGATCCAGGCCGTGAGCGCGGTCGAGATCGACGGCCAGGCCGTCACCGACTGGCGGCTGCGCTCACACCGCCTGTGGCGGGCCGGCGGCTGGAGCACCGGCTACGGCCCGTCGGAGGTCACCGTCACCCAGTTGCACGGCCTGCCGGACGTCCCCGAGGACATCGTGGGCCTGGTGTGCCGGATCGCGGCCGCCGTCCTCGTCCACTTCCGGGCCCAGCCCGGCGGCGAGGGCCTCGCAGCCAAGGACATCCGGTCCGAGCGGATCGGCGACTACGCCGTGCAGTACGGCGACGGCGGACGCATCACCGAAATCGAGCTGCCCGAGTACCTGCGCGAGCAGCTCGCCGCCCGCTTCGGCGGCGGCGCCGAGATGGTGAAGTCCCGGTGAGCCGCGTCGGGCGCCTGCTCAACACGAGTGTGCCGGTGTGGCGGGCCACCACCGTCGACGACGGCGGAGGCGGCCAGGAAACCACCTGGGCGCACGCGAGCACCCCGCGCGCGCGTCGCTCGCAGCCCTCCGCGCGCGAGCGGCAGGCCGCCGACCAGTCCGGCGCCGAGCTCGACGAGACCTGGTACTTCCACCCCACCGCCGATGTGCGCCGCGGCGACGAGCTGCGGCCGCCCGGGCGGGTGCTGGAGGTCTTCGCCGTGTTCGAGCCGTCCGAGCCCGGCACCTACCTGCGGGCGGACTGCACCGTCCGCCAGCCCACCACCGGAAGCTGAGGAACCACCATGGCCATCCTGCCCGCGCAGAGGCTGCCCCTGTCCGGGCTGCAGCCCACCTACGCCAACGCCGCCGGCGGCGGCGACCAGGCCCCCGTCGGGGAGAAGCTGGTGCTGCACGTCCGCAACGGCGACGCCACCTCCAAGACCGTCACCATCGCCACCCCCGGCACGGTCGGCGACCTGGCCGTAGCCGACGCGGCGCAGACCATCCCCGCCTCCGGCTCGGCGTTCATCCCGCTGAAGTCGGCGTTCCGGGACCCGATGACGGGCCGGGCCTCGATCAGCTACAGCGCGGTCACGTCCGTCACCGTGGCCGTCCTGCAGCTGCCCTGAAGCCGTGGCCCGCCGTTCCCGTCTTGACGGCCTGCAGGACGCTCTGCGGGCCATCGAGCGGATCCCGCACGCGATGAACGAGGCGCGCACCGAGACCCTGCACGAGTGGTCCGGGGCCGTGCTCGCCACCGCCGAGGACCGGGTGCCGCGCGACAAGGGCAACCTGTGGCAGGCCCTGGAGGAACGCGTCAACGACCACTTCGGCCGCGCCGAGGTCGGCGTGTGGGACCCGGCCCAGCTGGAGTACGCGATGTACGTGGAGAAGGGCACCAGCAAGATGGACGACCAGCCCTACCTGGTGCCCGCGTTCAACGAGCACCGCGCGCAGGTCACCCGCACCTACCGGGCCGCGTTCCGCCGGCACATGGGCAGCGGCTCATGACGGTCGCCCTGTGGCCCCTGCAGCTGGCCGTCGTCGGGAAGCTGCGCGCGCACGCCCCGCTCACGGCGCTCGTCTCCGGCGTCTACGACGAGGTGCCCGAGCAGGTCGCCCACCCCTACGTATCGCTCGGGTCGATCACGGAGAACGTGGACGACGCCCACAACCAGCGCGGCCTGGAGGCCTCCGTCGTGCTGCACGTGTGGTCCAAGTACCGCGGCTTCAAGCAGGCCGCGGACATCCTCGCCGAGCTCGACGCCGCACTGGACCGCCAGCCGCTCACCGTGGCCGGCTTCCGCGACGTGTCGATCGCGCACCAGCAGCACACCGAGCTGCGCGACCCCGACCCCGACATCAGGCACATCAACGTCAGCTATCGCGTGTGGCTGACCAAGGCGTAAGGAGGACAGGCCCATGGCTGGTCTGGACGCTTTCGGTACCCAGCTGCAGCGCGGCGACGGTGCCACTCCCGGTGAGACGTTCACGGCGATCGCGAACGTCACCGACATCACCCCGCCCGGCCTGGAGCGGGAGACCCTCGACGTCACCTCGCACGGCTCCCCGGACGCCTGGCGGGAGTTCATCGGCGGCCTGAAGGACGGCGGCGAGGTCGAGATCGAGATCAACTACGACCCGCGCGAACACGACGCCCTGGTCGCCGACTTCGAGGACGACGAGCCCCGCTCCTACAAGGTCGTCTGGCCGAAGAACCTCGGCGACTGGGCGTTCAAGGCTGTGCTGACGAACTTCGAGCCGGAGGCGCCGCACGACGACAAGCTGGCCGCGTCGCTGACCTTCAAGGTGAGCGGCAAGCCCGAGATCACCACCGGTGCCTGATGACGCGCATCGTCTACGAGCCGGACTTCTGGCCGCATGTCTGCGTCACAGGGCAGCGAGAAGAGCTGTGCGAGTGGCTGCGGGCCAACGGCATCGCTCCCGAAGACGTGTCGATCGGCGAAGAGATCACCATCGAGCCACTCACATTCGGTGGTGATCAAGTCATCCGCTACACCGCTCACCTGCGGAACGCCGACGGTCACAAGTACCTCGACGAGGCCACCGGCGAGGCCGCTCAAGAGGAGCGGGTTGTGCCGCTCGTCGCCGATCCCCCGCCGCACTGGCACATCAAGGAGACCGACCGATGACGTACCTGTCCGCAGAGCAGATCCTGGGCGCCGACGACCTCGCCTACGAGGACGTGCCCGTGCCCGAGTGGGGCGGCACCGTGCGCGTGCGGGAGCTGCCCGGCACCGAGCGGGACAAGTTCGAGGCGCAGTTCGTCGGCAAGGACGGCGCCTCCGTGCGGTCCGAGGGCCTGGAAGGCTTCAGGGCCCGGCTCGCCGCCGCGTCCATCGTCGACGAGAACGGCAAGCCTCTGTTCCGCTCGCCGGCCGAGACCAAGCGGCTGGGGGAGAAGTCGGGTCGCGCGCTGCAGCGCGTGTGTGAAGTCGCCACCCGCCTGTCGCAGATGTCCGAGGAGGACATCAAGGAGCTGACGGGAAACTGAGGGCGCGGCCAGAGCGGCAGTTCTACTTCCGCCTGGCCGCGCACCTCGGCATGACCGTGCGCCGCCTGCTCGCCGAGACCGGCTCTGCCGAGCTCACCGAGTGGATGGCCTACGAGAAGCTCACCGGCCCCCTCGGCGGGGCCCGCGGTGACGTCCAGGCCGCGCTGATCGCCTCCGTCATCGCCAGCGTGAACCGCGGCAAGGGCCAGCGCGCCCCCACGATCGCGGACTTCATGCCCCGCTGGGACCGCACCAAGGTCCGCAAGTCCCCGGAAGAGCTGTTCCGCATGGCTCAGATGGCCAACGCCGCCCTCGGCGGCAGCTTCAACTCCACAACTCCATAGCGACTTCGAGGGGGTGATGGCCTTGGCCACGCTCGCCTCGATGACGGTCCGCCTGGGCATCGACACCGACGCCCTGCGCGAGGGCGTCGACAGCGCCAAGGCCAAGCTGGCCGGGCTCGGCAAGGCGGTGGCCGGCCTCGGTGTCGGTGTGCCGGTCGCCGCGGCGGTCGCGGCCGGCGTGGGCGGCATGGCGGCCGCGTTCGCCTCCGCCGGCGTCGCGGCGAAGGCCTTCCAGCTGGCGGTCGGGCCGCAGATGCAGTCCGTCCAGGACGCCGCCACGCTCGCCGAGGAGGCGGAGAAGGCCGCGGCCGCCGGCGCCGAGGACGCCGCTGAGAAGCAGAAGGCCTACACCGACGCCCTCGCACAGATGCCCCCGCACACACGCGCGATGGCCAAGGAGTTCATCGGGCTGAAGAACGACCACCAGAAGTGGTCCGACTCGCTGTCGAGCTCGACCATGCCCGTGTACACCAAGGGCTTGCAGGTCGTGCGGCGGCTGCTGCCGCTGCTCACCCCGTTCGTCAAGGAGGCGTCCAAGGCGTTCGGCGAGTTCGTCGACGAGATCGACCGCGGCACCAAGGGCAAGGGCCTGGAGTCGTTCGCGAAGTCGATGGCCAAGGTCGCCGGGCGGAACCTCAAGAGCTTCCTGTTCGGGCTGAAGAACATCGCCGTCGGTATCGGCGGCATCATCAAGGCCTTCCTGCCCATGTCGGACGAGATGTCCGGCGGGTTCGAGTCCTCCACCGCGGCGTTCGCCAAGTGGGGGCAGGGCCTGAGCAACAGCGAGGGGTTCGCCCAGTTCGTGGCCCTGGCCCGGCAGGGCGCCCAGACGCTGGGCACGCTCGCCCAGGCCGCGCTGAAGCTGATCGTGGCGCTGGCGCCGCTCGTCGGGATCGCGGCGACGGTGGCCCTGTGGCTGGCGAAGATCATTAACGCGCTGCCGCCCGAGGCGGTCACGGTGCTGGCCACCGCGATCCTGGGCGCGGTCGTCGCCTTCAAGGCGTTCGCCGCCGCTTCGGCGGCCGTGGAGACGGCCTCGGACCTGATGGACTCCCGCCTTGGGCGGGTCGCCCGCCGGTGGGTGACCACCGCGGCGACGGCCGTCAAGTCCGGCGCCCGCATCGCCGCCTCCGCGGTGGCGAACGCCGCGCGTACCGCGGCCGCGTGGACGGGCGCGGCCCTGCGCGCGATGGCCCGCTTCGCCGCGCAGATGATCCGCACCGCCGCGATCGCCATCGCGCAGTTCGTGCGGATGGCCGCCCGGGCGGTGATCTGGGCGGCGACCATGGCCGCGCAGTGGCTGATCGCCATGGGCCCCATCGGCTGGGTCATCGGCATCGTCATCGCCCTGGTCGCGCTGGTCATCGCCAACTGGGACAAGGTCAAGGCCTACACGTCGGCCGCCTGGAACTGGGCCCTGAACCAGATCAAGGCCGCCGTGAACGGGATCCTCATCGGCGTCGAGTGGCTCTCCCGGATCCCCGGCAAGATCGCCGCGTGGTTCGGGCAGGCCAAGGACGCCGCGATCAGCCGGGCGCTCGCCCTGGTCGCGTGGATGATCGGCCTGCCCGGGCGCGTGAACAGCGCTCTGGCCGGGCTGCTCGGCGTCCTGCGCCAGCGGGCCTCGACCGCCTTCCAGGCGCTGCGGGATACGGCCGTGCAGAAGGCGCTCGGCCTGCTGGCGTGGATGCGCGGCCTGCCCGGGCGGCTGCTCTCGGCGATCGGCAACCTCAACCGGCTCCTGGTCGGCGCCGGCCGCGCCCTGATCCAGGGCCTGATCAACGGCATCACCGGGATGGTCGGCGCCCTGAAGGGCAAGCTGTCGTCGATCACCGGGATGCTGCCGGACTGGAAGGGCCCCATGCGGGTCGACATGCGCATCCTCGCCCCGTCCGGCGCCGCGCTCATGTCCGGGTTCATGGACGGCATCGCCGCCCAGACACCGGCCCTGCGCGACCAGCTGCAGGGCATCACCGGGTCCCTCCCCGGCATGACCGCCGACGTCACCCCGACCGGAGTGCGCCGCGCGGCCGCCGCGAGCCGCGACGTGACGGTGCGGTTCGTTGGCTCCGAAGACGACTTCAACCGGTTCCTGCGCCGCTCCGTCGTCGTCCTCGGCGGCGGCAACGTGCAGCGGGCCTACGGGCAAGGAAGGTGACGGGTGGACATCACCACCGAGCTGAACCTGGGCGGCATCTGGACCGACATCAGCGCCGACGTGCGCACCGAGTCGGACATGCAGGGCACCCGCGGCCTGTCCTCGTGGGCGTCGGAGGCGGACCCGTCGAAGTACGTGTTCGCCCTGAACAACCGGCACGGCAAGTACAGCCCCAGGAACCCGGTCTCGCCGTACTACCGGCTGCTGTCGCGCAACACCCCCATCCGCATCTCCGTGCCGTCGCCGACCAGCCATCTGGAGATCTACGACGCGACCGGCACGGTGACCACCCCGCACAGCGCCCAGGTGGACATCGCCGGCGACCTGGACGTGCGGCTGGAGGCCGACGCCAACCTCTCCAGCGCCACGGCGAACCAGACGTTCTTCGGCAAGTGGTCCGCCAACCCGGCCGAGCAGCAGTGGCTGGTGCGCGTCTACGACGGGCTGATCCGCTTCGCGTGGGTGACCTCCACCGGGTTCGTCGCCCAGGCGTGGCAGACCATCGCCGCCTACGGCGGCCGCATCCTGCGGGTCACCCTGGACGCCGACAACGGCGACGGCGCCAGCGTCGCGCAGTTCTGGCAGGGCGAGTCCTGGGACGGGCCGTGGACGTCGACGAGCGAGCCGCTCGTCGCGGCCGGCTACACCGGGGTCAGGCCGACGACGGCCGGGCCCCTGGCCATCGGCGTGTCCCAGCCGGAGACCACCCCGCCGCGGACCCCGTTCCTCGGCTACGGCTACCGCTTCCAGCTCCGCCGCGGCATCAAGGGCCTCATCGTCGCGGACGCCGCCTTCACCGGACTGGCGCCCGGCACCACCTCGTTCACCGACGCGGCCGGGAACCTGTGGACCGTGTCCGGCGGGGCGGCCGTCGTGGCCCGCAACTACCGCTTCCACGGCGAGGTGTCGGAGTGGCCGGCCGAGACCGACGAGTCCGACACCGACAGCATCGTCAGCATCACCGCGCAGTCGCTGAAGCGGCGCCTGGACTCCGGCCGTGACCCGCTCACGTCCATCCTGGCCCGCCGCGTGCCCAGCTACCGGCCGCGCGCCTACTGGCCCCTGGAGGAAGGCGCGGCCGCGACCCAGGCGTACAGCCCCCTCGAGGGGGTGACGCCGATGAGCGCGCTGAACATGCAGTTCGCACAGGAGTCGTCGCTGCCGTCGTCGGCCGCGCTGCCGACGGTGAGCACCCAGAACGGGGCCGTCACCTCGCGGCTGTCCGGGCAGGTCCCCGCGGGCGGGTCGGCCACCGCCTGGTCGGTGTACTGGCTGTACCGGCTGGGCAGCCAGCCCAGCGAGTTCGCCTCCTACATGTCGATCGAGACCACCGGCACCGTGCGCGGCTGGCGTATCCAGATCAAGGACACCGGCAGCCGCATCATGGGCTACAACGCGGACGGTGTCGCGGTCGTCTCGCAGCTGGTCGCCACCGGGCCGGACCTGTTCAACCAGTGGGTGCTGTGCCGCTTCTACGTCCAGCAGGTGGGCGGCAACGTCACCTGGCGCATCTCGTGGCAGGACGTCGGCGGCGACGCCGGCGGCTTCAGCGACTCCTTCGCGGGGACCGCGGGCCGGGTCACCTCCGTGGGCTCCCCGCCCAACGGCTGGCACCAGCAGATGGACGGCCTGGCCCTCGGCCACATCTCCGTGTGGGACGCCATCAGCACCGACGCCTACACCGACCCCAACTCCCTGGGCAACATGCTGCTCGGCTACACCGGCGAGTTCACCTCCGACCGCCTTACCCGCCTGGCCAAGGAGAACGACGTCCCCCTCGCCTGGCGCGGGAAGCGGTACGCCGGCGAGCGGATCGGGCCGCAGCCGGTGGACACGTTCCTGACCGCGCTGCGCGAGGCGGCGGACGCCGACGGCGGGATCCTGCTGGACCAGCGCGACCGCAACGGGTTCCTCTACCTGTCCCCGTCCGCGCTGCAGAACCAGACCCCGAAGCTGGTCCTGGACTACACCCAGCCCGGGCACGTGGTGGGCGCCTTCAGCCCGGTCGACGACGACTCCGCGCTGGAGAACGACTCCACGGTGCAGCGGGAGGGCGGCTCGTCGGGCCGCTACGAGAAGACCAGCGGGTCGCTGAACGTGAACCCGCCCGAGCTCGACGAGGACGGGGTGGGCCGGTACGCCAAGAGCGTCACCCTCAGCCTGTACTCGGACGAGCAGTGCGAGGGCCTGGCCGCCTGGCGCGTCCACCTGGGCACCTGGGACGAAGCCCGCTTCCCGACCCTGACGGTGGACGCCCGGGCCATCGTCGACCAGGTCCCGGAGGTCGCCGAGCTGGACGTGGGTCGCGTCATCAAGCTGACGAACGTCCCCACGAAGTACTCGTTCAACGACCTGTACCTGCTCGTCATGGGCTACACCGAGGTCCTGAGCCAGTTCCGGTGGCAGATCACGTTCAACTGCGTGCCCTACGGGCCGTGGATGACGGCCGTCGTCGGCGAGGCCCGGGCCGATACCTCCGGCAGCACGCTGGCGGTGCCGGCCACCGCCACCGCCACCACGCTGCAGGTCGTCAACGAGGGGGCACCGTGGGCCCGGTCGGCCGACTACCCCGGCGACTTCCCCATGGACATCCTCGTCGACGGCGAGCGCATGACCCTCACCGGCGTCTCGGGCGCCCGGGAGGACTCCTTCGCGCGCACGGTGGCGGGCGGCTGGGGAACGATGGACACCGGGCAGGCGTGGACCGTCACCGGCGCGGCCGCCGACTACGCCGTCAGCGGCGGCTACGGCTCGGCCACCCAGCCGGCCACCGGCATCGCCCACCTCACGCACACCCCCGCCCCGTCGGCCGACGTCGACGTCTACGTGGACGTCGCCACGTCCGTCCTGGCGGCCGGGTCGTCGCTGTACGCGGGCCCGTATGTGCGGGCCACCGGGAACGTCGACTTCTACATGGCCCGCCTGGACTTCACCACGAGCGCGGGGATCGTCCTGACGCTGCGGCGGCGGGCGGCCAACGTGGAGACCCAGCTCGGCTCGTACACCACGGGCCTGACCCACACCGCGGGCACCTGGTACCGGGTGCGGCTGCAGGCCATCGGCAGCGCCATCAAGGCCAAGGTGTGGCCCGCGAGCCAGCCAGAGCCCCGGGCCTGGCACATCGAAGTCACCGACACCGTGCTGACGGCGGCCGCCACCGTCGGCACCCGCTCCTTCGCCAACACCGGCAGCACGGCGGTGAACCCGCAGCTGCGGTTCCGCCGGTTCCGTGTCGCCGCCCCGCAGGCGTTCACCGTCGTCCGCTCCGTCAACGGCGTCGTCAAGGCGCAGCCCGCAGGCGCGCGGGTGTCGCTGTTCCACATGCCGTTCACGGCACTCACCGAGTAAGGAGGCGCCCGTGAAGTGGCTCAACGGGCTGAAGATCACCCCCGAGCGGCTGATGGACAACACCGCCGACGAGGTCATCACCTCGGGCCTGGTCGTGCCGTCCGGCTGGGCGGTGTCGTCCTTCCAGGGCACCCGCGTGCACGGCGTCACCGAGGTCGACATCTTCATCACCCGCACCGGTGCGGACATCACCGAGTCGTCGGCGGGGTCGGGCAACATCGCGGGCGATCCGCTGCTGTGCACGCTGCCCTCCGGCTGGGCCCCGCCCCGCCCGGTGAACACCACCTGGGGCAACGGCTCCACCGACGGCGAGGCGACCATCGTCACCTCCGGCGAGGTGAACCTGCGCTCCATCTCCGGCTCCGGGACGATCGCCACCGGCACCAACGTCCGCGTCACCTCGATGTGGATCAGCGAGACCCCGGGCGGCTACTCCCACGACGAGACCACCGACATCACGACGTACACCGAGGCCGGCCTGTTCTGGGTCACCGGCGCGGCGGGTGACGGCGTCTCGGACGACGGCTGGGCGATCCAGGCCCAGCTGGACGCCGCGCACGCGGCCGGAGGCGGCACCGTCGTCATCCCCGGCGGCCGCACCTACGGCGTCTCCACCTTCCTGGTGGTGTACGACAACACGACGATCTGGGCCTACGGCGCGACCATCAAGGCGATCGGCAACAGCGGGTTGCTGCGGAACTTCCGCAGCGACGAGTCGTTCGGCGGCTACTCCGGGCACTCACACATCCAGATCCTGGGCGGCACCTGGGACGGCAACGCCGCCGACGCCGGCGTGGGCACGGTGACCGCTACGACGAACGTCATGGGGTTCATCCACTGCGAGGACATCACCGTCCGGGACGCCACCATCACCAACGTCTCGTCCGCACACGGCCTGGAGTTCAACAGCACGGCCCGCGGCCGCGCCATCAACTGCAGGTTCCTCGGCTACAAGGACAACAGCGGTGACGGCAGCCGCGACTTCAGCGAGGCGATCCAGATCGACATGGCCGTCTCCGGCTCCGCGGCGATCGGCCTGTTCGACAACACCCCGTCCAAGGACATCCTGATCCAGGGCTGCCAGGTCGGCGCCTCCAGCAGGCTCGGCTCCTTCGGCCGCGGCTTCGGCTCGCACATGCTGCGCTCCGGCGTCTACTACTACGGCATCCAGATCATCGGCAACCGCATCGAGGGCACCCGCCAACAGGGCATCTACGGCTTCGGCTGGCGCCGCGCGGTCATCGCCGACAACGTGATCAACGGCTCCGGCCTCTCGGGCATTCAGCTGTCCCGCCCCGACCCGGCCGGGCCCGGCCCGAGCGAGGGCTTCACCGTCAACGGCCGGAACATCAGCATCACCGGCAACACGGTGGAGGGCGCCAAGGACGCCAGCGGCATCAGGGTGTACGGCGCGGCGGGCGGCACCTACGACCAGGTCGTCATCGCCGGAAACTCGGTGCTGGGCTTCAACACGGACACGTCCAACGGCATCCACGTCGAGTACTGCTCGCGGCCGAACGTCACCGGCAACACGATCTCCGGCACCCAGTCCACCGGCATCGTCGTCTTCAACAGCGACGGCGCGCACGTCGGCTCCAACACGATCCGCTCCGTCGGGTCGAACGGCGTCAACGTCACGGGCTGCGTCGGGGCGAACATCACCGGCAACACCATCGACGGCACCACCGCCAACCACGGCATCTTCCTGGCCACGTCCAGCAAGTTCAACGTCCAGGGCAACTGGATCCAGTCCGCGGCCGCAGCCGGCATCCGCCTCAGCGACGGCGCCCAGGACGGCAGCGTGGTCGGCAACCGGATCATCAAGGGCACCGGCACCAACGGCATCACCGTCAGCGCCGTGACCGCCGGGGACAACGTCGTGGCGAACAACGACCTGACCAACGGCGGCTGGGCCGTCGCCACAGCCCTGATCTTCAGCACCGCCGCCATCACGGCCTACACCGGCGGCACGACGTCGCCGGGCGCCAACCTCGTCTCCTGACCGCGCCCACCCCGCTCGCCCCGCGCCCGCCGGCCGGGGCCTTTCTCATGCCCTGGAGGCCTGATGGACACCGCAGGACGCCATCCCAGCACCGTGCAGGCAGTGCGCGGCCTGGCCTACGACCACCTCCCGCACCGGCTGCAGGTCGTCTCCAAGCCGTTCCACGACCTGGTCACCGAGATGCTGCGCATGCTCCCGGACGACCCGGAACTGACGGCCGCCATCCGCAAGATCCGCGAGGCGAAGGACTGCTGCGTCCTGCTCGCCGTCCTGGACGACCGGGCCGCTGACGAGGGGAGGCCGCTCAATGGCTAACCCACTGAGTGCCGACCGACTGGTCGCCGCGCTGCGCGCCGAGGGCTGCACCGTCCGCGAGGTGCCCGGCTGGCGCACGAACAACCGCAACCATCGGGGGCCGTGGGGCCCGGTGCACGGTGTGCAGATCCATCACACCGTCACCGGCCCGGGCACGGACGTGGTCGGGCTCATCTTCCGCGGTCACAGCACTCTGCCGGGCCCGCTCGCCACCGGCTGCATCACCAAGGACGGCGTGGTCCATCTCACCGGCAACGGCCGCGCCAACCACGCCGGGGGCGGCGACCTGGCCGTGCTGCAGGCCGTCATCGGCGAGTCCTACAAGACCCGCCCGCCGGCGCCGCGGGAGCACGACGGCTCGGGCGGCGCGGTCGACGGCAACGCCCGCTTCTACGGCTGGGAGTGCGAGAACAAGGGCGACGGCCGCGACCCGTGGCCGCGCGTGCAGTACGAGGCCATGGTGCGGGCCACGGCCGCGGTCTGCCGCGCGCACGGCTGGAACGCCAAGAGCGCCATCGGGCATCTGGAGTGGTCGGACTGGAAGGTCGACCCGCGCGGCATCGACATGGCCGCCTTCCGCCGCGACGTCGACGAGCTCCTGGCGCACGAGCCCGGCTGGTCGCCCAGCATCACGTACACCGTCGCCCCGGGGGACACCCTGTGGTCCATCGCGGCCAGCAAGTTGGGCGACGGCAACCGGTGGCGCGAGATCGCCACCCTGAACGCCCTGAAGCGGCCGGACGACATCACGCCCGGCCAAGAGCTCACCCTCCCCAAGAAGTGAGGTAACCCCATGGCTGGACCCATCGAGAAGAAGGTCACCGCCGCGACCGCCGCGGCGTACGTCGGCAGCACCGGCCTGCTCGCCTCGCTGGAGGCAGTCCAGGACCATGCCGAGCTGGTCGGGTGGATGCCCCCGGTCCTGGCCCCGTTCGTCCTCGCCCTGGTCCCGGCCGCCATCGCGTTCGTATCGGGCTGGGCGGCCAAGCACACCCCGCGCACCGACGAGGACCTGGTGCGCGCCGCGCGCCGGCACGGCCAGTAAGGGGGCCACCGTTGGACGCCACCACCCTCGGGAGTCTGCTCGTCGGGCTCGGCGCGGTCGTCGGCGCGGTGGTGGCGTACCTCGGTAAGAGGAGCGAGAACGCACTCACCGGCTACTCCTCGCTCACCAACGACCTGCAGGAAGAACGCGAAACTCTCAAGACGGATCTTGCGGCGGCCAAGGCGGAACGCGACGCCGTCAAGGCAGAGCTCGCGGCCGCCAGGGCGGAGCTCGCCGCCCTCAACACCAGGTTGGCCGAGCAGGCCGCCCTGCGCGCGGCGGACCAGGCGGAGATCGCCCGGCTGCGCGCCCTGATCGTCCACCTCGGAGGAGAGCCGTGACCCGTGCCGAGCGCACCCTGGCCCGCCGCTGGCGCAGCGTCCTGCTCGTGTGCACGCTCGTGGCGCTGAGCGGTGCGGTGCTGATCATCTGGGCCCGTATCGATCAGGAGGCGGCGCGGGCGGAGCGGCTCGCCGCGGAGGCTGACCGGCGTGGTGAGGCGGTCAGTACGCTCGCGACGGATGTGCGGCTGCTGCGGGCCCAGGTCAAGAAGGAGGGTGGGACGCCGGCGGCGCCGGACCCGGCCGACGCGGTCGATGATCTCCCGGCGCGGGCGGAGGTGCCGGTGCCGATCCCGGGGCCGCCGGGGGAGCCTGGGCCGTCCGGGCGCCCCGGCCGCGACGGCAAGAACGGCAGCAACGGCAGTGACGGCGAGGCCGGCGTCCCGGGGCGGGACGGGGCGCCCGGCGAGCCCGGGGAGGCCGGGAAGGACGGCGCCCCGGGCGCGGCCGGCCCTCAGGGCGAGCCGGGGCCGCGCGGTGAACAGGGACCTCAAGGCGAGCAGGGGCCGCGCGGCGAGCAGGGCCCGCAGGGCGAACCCGGACCGCGCGGCGAGCAAGGTCCGCCTGGCCCGGACTGCCCCGAGGGGTACAGCCTGCAGGCGCCTTCCTGGGACCCGGACGCGCTGGTCTGCAGACGCGATGGAGCCCCCGACCCCGAGCCCTCCCCGAGCCCCTCGCCCGGGCCGCTCGCTGCAGGCCTTGAGCCGTACCGACGGCAGTACCCGTGAACACAGAGCGCCCCCTGTGCGGCCCGCATCCGGGCCGTACAGGGGGCGTTGTCGTGCGTCCGGGTCAGCGCAGGGACTCGATGGCCCGCAGGACGAGTTCGCGGGCCTGCGCCCCGTACACGGCCATGCTCCGCAGTTCCTCGAAGGCCTTGACGTACAGGGCGACCTCGGAGGGCTGGGTGACGTTCACTTCCGCCGACAGCAACTCGACGGAGACGAGCATGTCGTCGTGGACGTCGAAGGTCTCCTGTGGCCAGAGTGCACGTTCTGGGGTGGACGTCGGGATGATGCCGAGCGAGACACTGGGCAGGGCGCCGGCGGTCATCAGGTAGCCGAGCTGGGCAGCCATCGCGTCCGTATCGCCCAGCTGGTAATGGAGCACCGCTTCCTCGATGACGAACACGAAGCGGTGGCCTGCCTCGTGGATGATCTGGGAGCGGCGCACGCGAGCTGCGGCCGCCTCCTGTCCGTCATCCGGGATGCCGAGGAGGCGGGCGTTCGTGCTCAACAGTGCGCGGGCGTAACCCTCGGTCTGCAGCAGCCCCGGAACCAGGACGGGCGAGTAGACGCGCAGCAGCTCGGTTGACCGGTACAGCTCGACGTAGCTGTCCTGCAGGCGGGCCAGGCCGGAGCGTACCCGGTCGCGCCACTCCCGGTAGAGGGACTCGGCGTGTTGCGACGCAGCGATCAGGTCGTCGGCCTTCTTGGGGGCTCTCGTGGCTTCGCACCACTTGCGAATGTCTGTGGGCGAGGGCGGGGTGCGGGCGTTCTCGATGCGGCTCGTCTTGGCGTGGTGCCAGCCGCACTGAGAGGCCAGCTCAGTGACCGTCATGCCGGCGTTTCTCCTCAGGTCGCGCAGCTGGCGCGCCACGTTTTCGCGGGCGGCTTGCGCTGAGGACGACGGAGATATGGTCATGAGCTGGCCGTGGTGCTTTCTGTCAGTGGATCTTGTACTCGTCGTGCGGGATGGCGCGGCGCCAGACTGCTTCGAAGGCGGCAGAGCACTGCTTGACGATGGCCGGTTCGGTTCGCAGCTCCATGTGCGGGTCCGTCCAGTCGCCTGCCCCGTTGAAGTGGTTGAACAGGACCTTGGAGCCGTCGAAGATCCACAGGTCCGCGCCGGGCACCATGAGATCGGCGGCGCGCGTGCGGGGCAACCAGCGCACTTGCTCGCCAGCCTGCACGTTCACGGTGGTGCCGGCGTGCTCGTACCTGATGTAGTCGGTGACAGGCTCTGAGACGATCCGGGCTCGCCGTACGTCGACCCCCTTGGCGACTGCCTTGGAGATCATGTCGACCCACGGGGCCCAGTACTCCGAGGCCGGGTCGGTGTCCCTTTGGCCGGTGCGCAGCCAGGTGGCGTAGTCGTCGGCCTCGTCTCCGACTGCGTACTGGTCGCGCATCTCGAGGTGGACCGCCGAGTGCTGTGCGGCCTCGAACAGTTCGTCAAAGCTGAGCTCGTTCTGCGGCATCGCAGGCCTCCCTCAGGATCGGGATGCAGCGGGCGGGAATCCGGATCACGCTCTCGTGGGCGGGGATGCCTGGGGTATGCCCGGGCGCGGGGTTCTGCTCACACTGCGCCTGCGTCTCCTCATCGGCCGTGTAGCTCTGCAGCACGATGTCCGCACTGCTCAGGTCCACCCAGGCCGTGGGGGACCCGTTCTTCCCGGTATCCGGGTCGATCCCGATGAACTGTAGGTCCATGGTCACCTTCTTCGTTGGCGGCGTGCACCGATGTGCACCAACCTGACGGCCTGGCGCGAGCCGGTCAAGGGCGCGAACCAGACGCGACCATTCACCCTACGCTTCGTGCACATTCATGCACATTGCTAGCTGTGCTGCACAACGTGCTCCTAGCGTCACTACCAGCAACGACACGCAGCTCTGCCCCTGCACAACACGTCACGGCGCCGGGTAGAGCCCTGTCCCTGGAGGCGCGACGATGCCCGCCAACCCCCCGAAGCGCGCCCTGCGTTCGGTCCCGTACGACACATCAGTGCAGCGTGAAGCGTGCGAAGAGTGGCTGCTGTCCGCGCACCCCACGCCGAGCGACGCCCGGGCGGAGTGGGACGGTGCGGGGGTGGCTGTGCTGCCCCTCGGGACACAGCTCGCCGCCGTCCGCATCCCCCGCACGGTGGTGCTGAACTCCATCCGTCTCGAGACGGCGCACAACGGCACCCTGGACCGGTTCCTGGCCGAGATGCTGTGGGACGGCCCCGTCATCTGCGACCAGCACGCACAGCGGTACTACGCGCTCGTGCCCGCCGACACCCCCCTGGTGTGGACCGCAGCAGCTGCGGAGTGGCCCCGGCTGGGCGTGGAGATCCTCGGCAACGACTGGCACCTGGGCGTGCCGCGCCTGCCTGCCGAGGATTGGATCGGCCCGCGCTCCGCCTCGTACTGGTCCGTCCCCATGAGACGCCCGGGCGAGCTGTGCGAACCGATCGCCGTGGCACGCCTCATCGCCACCGCCGTCCAGTTCAAGCGGCGGCTCGCGAGCGTGAACCCGAAGGGATGACCGCGCCTTCGCCTGTGCCGGGCTCGCTGTCTGCTGAATGCCAGTTGGCGACACGGCCCGGCTACCGGGGCCTGCACCGCGAGTGCCGCCAGACCGCCGACATCCCGCTCCCGCACGCCAGCGGCATCCTCCTCCAGCCGCGCTGCAGCTGCACCTGCCACCGCGGCCAACCTGGCCGATAAGACCCCCGCCCCGGTGATCACCCCTGGACAGGTCGAGCGCCGGGGCGGGTCGCACCACCCGTCAAGCCGATGACCGGCTTCGACCGAAGCCAGCTGCCCCGCAGAAGGGGCCCAGTCATGCGGCTCACCATGAACGAGCTGAGGAACGCCGGCGGCGAGGACGACGACTTCGAACCGATCGTCCCCCGGCCGGAAGACGACCCGCCCACCCCCTCGGAGTGACACATGGCCTCGAGCAGCCGGAACCGCATCCCCACGCAGCGCGACATCGCGCACGACGACTACGTCACGGACACCAGCCACGGACGGCGGTACTGCCCACAGCACCGGTCGCAGCAGATGATCCCTATCGGCTGGGCGAACGCCTGCCCGCTGGACCACGGCGACAGGGAGCACGAGCGCGGCACCGCCTGGTAGGGCCTCTGACCGCCCCGTCTGCCTGCCCCCCCCCGTGGCAGGTGGGCGGGGCTTCACTCGCCGAGGAGCTCGGCGAGCGGCACGCCCAGGACGCGGGCGATCCGCAGTAGGGACGCCAGGGTGGGGTTGGCCTGGCCCGCTTCGATCGCCTGCAGCGTGCGGCGGTCGATGCCGGCGGTGAGGTGCACTGCCTCTTGTGTCAGGTTCCGCCGCAGCCGCTCGGCCCGGATCCTCCCTCCGACGGCCTGCTGCCGGGCTCGGATCCAGTCGTCGTCATCAGGCGGGTCATGAGGCACTCGACAAACCTCGAACCAGCCCGCCAGGGAGTCAGCGTATTAGATTCCGCTTTTTATGATCTTGAAAGCGAGGGCTCTGACCTGC
Source organism: Streptomyces sp. DT190 (assembly GCF_049846985.1). Taxonomy (NCBI): domain Bacteria; kingdom Bacillati; phylum Actinomycetota; class Actinomycetes; order Kitasatosporales; family Streptomycetaceae; genus Streptomyces; species Streptomyces sp. DT190. The sequence goes on from NZ_JBNCNM010000002.1 coordinate 607,197, forward strand.
GACTCGTTACGCCGCGTGTCCATGTCGAGTGACTATGTGGCCGTTTCGGCAAGGATCTTTCGCGCCAGTTTGATGGACGCGTGCATAGGGCACTGGCACAATCAGTCACCATGCACGGACGGCCGGTGAGCGTTTGCGGCGGAAGGAGGCGCATGGATCAGCTGCGACAACTCGGTGATCGGCTGGACGTCATAGAGGTCGCGCTTTCCGTGGCCCTCGGAGAGCCGGAGCCGGAGCATCGAGGGCGCATGCTGGATGCCCTCAACGCCGCCACCGAAGCGGTGCGAGCGGAGCATCGGGACGCGGAGGCGATCGCGGAGAAACGTTCCTCTCTGCGTCTCATCTACTCGTCCCAGCGTCATCCCGGTTGGGAGACCCCAGCGGCCGCCTCAGGACCCGCACGCTGGACGGATCAAAGCCCGGGCCGCGCTGCGCAGTCGGCAGGATGACGACCCGGAACAGGTCCTTCACCACGGTGGTACGCAAGTCGATCGGCAAGTCAGACCACTCCTCGCGACTCATGCCCACCATGCGCGTCAGCCGGCGGAACTTCGCCGATGTCGCGATCTGGGACCGCAGCTCAGCGATCTTCCGGTCGAACGACGCCAGCGACAGCAGCGCCAAAGTGGCGTCGACGTCCGGGTGGTCGGCCAGGTGCTCGATCTCCTTGCGGGTCGTCTCACGGCGCTGCTCCAGCGCTGTGATCTGCGTCTGCAGCTCAGCGCTCCCCGCGTCGTTGATCGCGCGATCGAGTTCGCTGGCGAGCTCTTGGCTCTGCAGCAGCCGCAGGACCCTGCCCTCGACGTACGCGTCCAGGAGCGCCTGGTTACGCCCCACACCACGGCACGACGGGCAGTAGTAGAGCCGCGAGACCTTCCGGTTGCGCCCCCCGGACGGCTTGCATCGCACGGTGTGGTGGGGGCCAGCGCACCCATCGCCGCCGCACGCGGCCGGCCCTGAGCCCGCAGGAGCTCCTCTGTGGCACCGATAGCACTCGCCGACCCCGGTCAGCAGGTGCCGCCGCTCACGGCCCTGATACGGGCTCTCGGCGGCGTTCTGGCGGTACAAGGCCCGCACGGCCTCCCAGGCCTCCACCGACAGCGCGCCCTTCCACGTCGCCGGGTGCAGCGAACCGTCGTGCTGGATGAGGCCGGCCGTCCGCGGGTTCAGCATGACGTTACGCCAGGACTTCGCGGTCCACAGGTTCCCCTCGGTCGTTCGGGCGCCCGAAGAGTTCAGCCACCTCACCACGCCACCCTGACTCATGCCCGCCAGCAGCCGCTCGGCGCCGCCCTTGATGAACTTGATCTCCTCCGGACGCGGCTGGGTGGTGTCGAACACAGGCACGGTGATCGTCTCGCCCGTTGCGCGGTCGGTCTTGGTCCTCGTGCCCGACTCAACGCCCCACCCGTACGGCCGCTTCCCACCCGCGGTGCCCGGCAGCCCCTTGGCGACGCGGGACTTCACCCCCCGTGTCACGCGACGGCTGATGTTGTCGGACTCCCGGCACGCCTGCGCCGCCTCAATGCGCAGGATGAACCGGTCATCCGGGCTGTCCAGGTTGCGCGTGCCCGAGGGCGAGGCGATGCGGAGCCCTTTCGACTCAGCGATGTTAATCAGCATCTCCAGATCGAACGGCTGCCGGATCAGCCGGTCGCCGTGATACACGATGACCGCGTCGATCTCACCCGCCTCGATAGCGCGGAGCATCGCGTCCCAGGCGGGCCGCTTCCGGGCCCGCTGCCACGCCGAGCGGGAGTTGTCCGGGAAGACGTGCGCGTTGGACACCGGCCAACCCAGACGCGCGGCAAGCTCGCGGCAGTCCGCTTCCTGCCGCTCCACCTTCTCGAGCGATCCGTCGGGAGCGTACGACAGCCGGCAGTAGATGCCAGCCCGCTGCGGCTTTTTCAGCATGAGGGGGAGTGTAGGTGCATAGCAGAGGTTGAGTCATCTGCTGGCCGCGTTGAACACCGGCCACGAGGGCGGCTGCGGGACGGTGCACGCCAACGCCGCCGCCCAGGTGCCGGCCCGGCTGGAGGCGCTCGGCACGGCTGCCGGGCTCGACCGGGCCGCACTGCACAGCCAGGTGGCGGCCGCCCTGTCCGTGGTGCTGCACCTCGTGCGCGACCGGTCGGGGCGGCGGCGGATCGCCGAGGTGCACGTGCTGGAGCGGGACCCCTCGGGCCTGGTGCGGACGGTGCCGGCGCTGCGGTGGGGGGAGCCGGCCTTCGTGCGGGAGCGGGGCTGGGAGCGGCTGCGGGGGCTGCTTCGAGGTGAGGGCGACGGGCTGTGTGAGTCCGGGACGAAGGAGGTGGGTCATGACGGGGACGGCTGAGATGTCCCTGGGCGCGGCCGTGGCGTGCATGGGAGCGGTGGTGTGGCTGCTGGGCGAGCGGGACGCGACGGCCCGTCGGGCGCGCCTGTTGCTCGCGGGCGGCGGAGCCGCCGGGAGCGGGCGGCCGTACGGACGGAGGTGGACGGCCGGGGCACTGCGCAGGGCCCGCGGGCGGCTGCCGGCCGAGTGGTGGTCACCGGTGGCCGGGCTGGTGCTGGCGGTGCTCGGGGCGTCGGTGCTGCCGCTCCTGCTGGGAGCGGCCGGGGTACCGCTGCTGCGCCGGGCCCGGCTGGCCTCGCGGGCCCGGCGGGACCGGGAGGTGCGGGCCGACGCGGTGATCGCGTTGTGCGGGGCGCTGGCCGGAGAGGTACGGGCCGGACGCCAGCCGGGTGAGGCACTGCTGCGGGCCGCGCGGGACTGCGGAGGCCTGGCGGAGACGCGGGCGACGGTCCTGGCGGCGGCGCGGTTCGGAGGTGACGTGCCGGACGCGCTCGCCACGGCGGCGCGTCAGCCGGGCGCCGAAGGGCTGCGGGGACTCGCGGCGTGCTGGCGGGTGGCCGTGGACCAGGGCGCCGGGCTCGCGGCCGGACTCGACCGGCTGGCCACCGCACTGCGCGCCGAGCGGGACCAGCGCTCCGACCTGAGAGCGCAGTTGGCGGGCGCCCGGGCCACGGCGGTGATGCTCGCCGGCCTGCCGGCCCTGGGCCTGCTCATCGGCACCACCCTCGGGGCCGACCCCCTCCACGTCCTGCTGCACACCCCGGCGGGCCTGGGCTGCCTGCTCGTCGGAGGGGCCCTGGAGGCCTCGGGGGTGTGGTGGGTGCTGCGGATCGTGCGCGGAGCGGAGGAGGCGGTGTGAGCGGGGAAGTTGTCCACAGGCTGGGGGTGGCGACGGGGATCGTGCTCGGCCTCGGATGGTGGCTGCGGTGGTGCGTGGAGGCACGGCGCCGGCGGGGGATGCGGCGGCGACTGGCGAAGCTGGCGGTCGTGGAGGCGGCTGCTCGTGCCCCGCGCCTGGCCTGGCGCCGGGCGGCGGGCAGCTGGTCGGCCCCCGTGGGCGTGGCCTGCGCCGGGTGGGCGCTGGTCGGCGGCCTCACCGGTGTCGCCGTGGGTGCGGCCGCCGCGGTGGGCGTGTGGCGGTGGCGGCTGCGCCAGGAGACGGCGGCCGGGACGGACCCGGGCGCCCCCGACCTGGCCGAGGCGGCACGGCAACTCCCGCTCGCCGCCGACCTGCTGGCCGCCTGTATCGCGGCGGGTGCCGGGCCGGTGGTCGCGGCACAGGCGGTCGGTGAGGCACTGGGCGGGCCGGTGGGCGACGCCCTGGCCCGGGGCGCGGCGGAGGTACGGCTGGGCGGTGAACCAGGGGCGGCCTGGCGGAGGTTGGCCGGCGTGCCCGGGGCCGGAGGGCTGGCGCGGCTGCTCGAAAGGGCCGACGTGTCGGGGCTGCCCGCCGCCGTGCCGGTCGCACGGCTCGCCGCCGAGGCCCGTGCCGACTGGGGCCGGGCCGCGACGGCCAGGGCCCGCCGGGCGGGCGTCGTGGTCAGCGCGCCGGTCGGGCTGTGTTTCCTGCCCGCGTTCATCGCGGTCGGGGTGCTGCCCGTGGTGATCGGGCTCGCGGGCGGGGTGCTCGGAGGGGGTGGCGGCTAGACGCGCAGGGAGAGCAAGCGGCGGAAGCAAGTAAGCGACGGAAACAAATAAGCAGCGTCCGACAGAGGTTCGGACTTCTTCCCACGGGGGTCGAGATGGTTCAGATGGTGCGGGCACGGCTGCGTGCCCTGGTGTGCGGGATGCGTGCGGCGCGGCGGGACGCGGGGATGGTCACCTCGGAGTACGCGACGGGGATCGTGGCGGCCGTGGCGTTCGCGGTGGTGCTCTACAAGGTCGTCACGAGCGGGGCGGTCAGCTCGGAGCTGCAGAGCATCGTGAAGGAAGCCCTCAATGCGCGGATGTGAGCGGCGTGGAGACAGGGGGTTCGTGACGGCGGAGTCGGCCGTGGTGCTGCCCGTGCTGGTGATGTTCGCGATGGCCCTGGTGTGGGGGCTGCTGGTCGTGGCCGCGCAGATCCAGTGCGTGGACGCGGCGCGGACGGGCGCGCGTGCGGCGGCCCGTCAGGACCCGCCCGGCGCGGTGGTGCGCCTGGCCCGTGAGGCGGCACCGCCCGGCGCGAGGGTGACGGTGAGCCGGGACGCGGAGCAGGTGAGGGTGGTCGTCGTGGCCGAGCCGCCCGTGCTGCGCGGGCTGTCCGTCACCGTGCGCGAGGAGGCCGTGGCGGCGGTGGAGGAGGCGGTGGGCACATGAGACGCCCGTCGGGCGGGTCCTCGGACCGGGGATCCGCCACCGTCTGGAGTGTGGGGGCGATCGCCGTCCTGTGCGTGGTGTTCGGTGTCGTCCTCGCCCTCGGGCAGGCCGTCGTGGTCCGGCACCGGGCGGCCGGCGGAGCGGACCTCGCGGCGCTGGCGGCCGCTGACCACTGGGCCGAGGGCGGTTCGGCGGCCTGTGCCCGGGCGGACCGGGTGGCCCGGGCCCAGGGCGTGCGGCTGGTGCGGTGCGAGGTCGCCGGGCAGATCTCGGACGTGACGGCGGCGTCCGGACGGGGGCCGTTCACGGCGGAGGTCAGGGCGAGGGCGGGTCCTCCGGGGACTTCCCCGGGTCGTCCGGGACCTTTCCCGGATCGTCCGGGATCTTCCCTGGGTCCTCCGGGGCCTCCCGGGCCGTCCTGGGCTCTCCCGGGTCGTCTCGGGCCTGCCCTGGCTACTCCGGGGCCTCCCCCGGGTCGCCCTGGACCTGCCCAGGCGCCTCAGGGGCCTTCCCTGGGTCGTCATGGGCCTGCCTCGGCGCCTCCTGGCCCTTCCCCGGGTTCACCGGCGCTCTCCCAGAGACTCCCGGCTCCCGTGCGGGGGTTGCCCGGGACCCGGGCGGGTCCTCCACCGCAGCCGTTCGCCGCAGCCTCCGCGCTGACTCCGCCTGGCGTTCCGACGCCACCCCCGGCTCTCCCGACGGCTGCCCGGTCGCCCCCGAGGCCGCTTCCCCGGTCGCCACCTCGCTCGCTCCCGAGGTCAGTCCGAGGCCGACGCCCCTGCCGCCCCCTCGGCCGGCTGCCTGCTCGCCCCCTCGGCCGGCTCCTTCTCCTCCGGAGCCCCCTCCAGCAGCACCGTGAGCAACCGGACCGCACCCCTCTTGTGCAGCGGGTCGTTGCCGTTGCCGCACTTGGGGGACTGGATGCAGGACGGGCAGCCGGCCTCGCACTCGCAGGAGGCGATGGCCTGGCGGGTGGCGGTCAGCCAGCTGCGGGCGGTGTGGAAGGCGCGCTCGGCGAAGCCCGCTCCGCCCGGGTGGCCGTCGTAGACGAAGACCGTGGGCAGGAGCGTGTCGGGGTGGAGCGGGATCGACACGCCGCCGATGTCCCAGCGGTCGCAGGTCGCGAAGAGGGGCAGCAGGCCGATGGACGCGTGTTCGGCGGCGTGCAGGGAGCCGCCGAGGATCTCCGGGTTGATCCGGGCCCGGTCCAGCTGGTCCTCGGTGACGGTCCACCACACCGCCCGGGTGCGCAGGGTGCGGGGAGGGAGGTCGAGCTTCGTCTCGCCCAGGACCTCACCGGTCATGAGCCGGCGGCGCAGGAAGGAGACGACCTGGTTGGTGACCTCGACGGATCCGTAACACAGCCGGCCGTCGCCCCAGGGGATCTCGGTGTCGGTCTCCAGGACGGAGATGGACGTCGTGTCGCGGGCGACGGTGGAGTAGGGCGGGGAGGCCTCCTCGACGAGGGCGACGGAGTCCTCCAGGTCCAGTGACCGCACGAGGTAGGTGCGGCCCTGGTGGAGGTGGACCGCCCCCTCGTGCACGGTCGAGTGCGCGGCACCCGCGTCGACCGTGCCGAGCAGCCGGCCCGTGCCGGTCTCGACGACCTGGACGGGGCGTCCGCCCCCGCCGCGGATGTCGGTCAGGTCGGCGGCGCGCTCGCGGCGGGTCCAGTGCCAGGCCCTGGTGCGGCGGCGCAGCAGCTTCGCCGCCTCCAGCTGGGGCAGCAGGCCCTGGCTGGCGGGGCCGAACAGGTCGAGGTCCTCGTCCGTCAACGGCAGCTCGGCCGCGGCGGCACACAGGTGCGGGGCCAGCACGTAGGGGTTGTCCGGGTCGAGGACCGTGGATTCGACGGGCCGGTCGAAGAGGGCCTCGGGGTGGTGGACGAGGAAGGTGTCCAGGGGGTCGTCGCGAGCGACCAGGACGGCCAGGGCGCCCTGCCCGGCCCGCCCGGCGCGGCCCGCCTGCTGCCACAGGGAGGCGCGGGTGCCCGGGTAGCCGGCGATGACGACCGCGTCGAGGCCGGAGACGTCGATGCCGAGTTCGAGGGCGTTCGTCGCCGCGAGGCCCAGCAGTTCACCCGAATGGAGGGCGTGTTCGAGTGCCCGGCGCTCCTCCGGGAGATAGCCGCCCCGGTACGCCGCGACACGCCGGGCCAGCGACCGGTCGACCTCGGCCAGTCGCTCCTGGGAGATGACGGCGATCAGTTCGGCGCCGCGCCGGGACCGGACGAAGGCGACCGAGCGCACGCCCTGCACGGTGAGGTCGGTCAGCAGGTCGGCGGCCTCGGCGGTGGCCGTGCGGCGGACGGGGGCGCCCTTCTCGCCGTGCAGCTCCGTCAGCGGAGGCTCCCACAGGGCGAACACCAGTTCACCGCGTGGGGAGGCGTCGTCGGCGACCTCCACGACGGGCAGGCCGGTGAGCCGGCGGGCGGCCACCGCGGGCTCGGCGGCGGTCGCGGATGCCAGCAGGAACACGGGCGAGGCGCCGTAACGGGCACACAGGCGGCGCAGGCGGCGCAGCACCTGGGCGACATGGGAGCCGAAGACGCCCCGGTAGGTGTGGCACTCGTCGATGACGACGTAGCGCAGCGACTTCAGGAAGGAGGACCAGCGGGGGTGGGACGGCAGGATGCCGCGGTGCAGCATGTCCGGGTTGGTCAGCACGTAGTTGGCGTACTGGCGGATCCATTCGCGTTCCTCGAACGGAGTGTCGCCGTCGTACACGGCGGGACGCACCGAATGGCCCAACGGATGTGAAAGTTCCTTCACCGAGCGGCACTGGTCCGCCGCCAGGGCCTTGGTGGGGGCCAGGTAGAGGGTGGTCGCGCCCCGGCCGTTCGGGGCCTCGGCGCCGTCCAGGAGGGCGGACAGGACGGGCACCAGATAGGCCAGGGACTTTCCGGAGGCCGTGCCGGTGGCGACGACGACCGACTCGCCGTCCAGGGCGTGCTCGGCCGCGCGGGCCTGGTGGGCCCAGGGGTGTTCGATTCCCGCGGCCTGCACGGCCGAGACGACCTCGGCGCGGATCCGGTCCGGCCAGACGGCATGCCGACCCGCACGCGGGGGCAAGTGCTCCGTATGAGTAACGCGCGAAGCCCTGCTCGGACCGGACGTGAGCCGGTCCAGGACCTCGCCCGGCGCGGGCCGGGAGGCGGGGTCCGTCGGGGTTCGATCGGGTCGGTGATTCTTGGCCATCGGCACCGAGTGTGTCACTGGCGTGACGGACAATGGAGCCAAGGCGTCGTGCACGCCTGCCGGTAAGTGATTGAATGCCATCGCGGCTGGCGAAGCGTCCAAGGGCTGAAGCCGAGATGCCCCAAGGGCGACCGCTCGATAGCAAGGTGCTGGAGGATCCGTGGACCTGTCCCTGTCGACCGAGACCATGGGCGATCGCACGATCGTCAGGGTCGGTGGCGAAATCGACGTATATACCGCGCCCAAGCTGCGCGAGCAGTTGGTCGAGCTGGTGAACGACGGCAGTTTCCACCTTGTCGTCGACATGGAGGGCGTGGACTTCCTCGACTCCACCGGGCTCGGCGTGCTGGTCGGCGGCCTGAAGCGTGTGCGAGCCCATGAGGGCTCTCTGCGCCTGGTCTGCAACCAGGAGCGCATTCTGAAGATCTTCCGCATCACCGGCCTCACCAAGGTGTTCCCGATTCACACCTCGGTCGAGGAAGCGGTTGCGGCCACCGACTGAGACCGGACCCGGGCCCTATGCCCGGGCCGGCCGCAGTGCGGCACGAGTTCGGCAGATGTGAAGACCGACCGAGGGGGCCCGGGCTTTTCGGCGGCCCGGAGCCCCTCGACAGCACGCCCGTAGTTGCGAGGGGGATGCATGGCCACCGTTGAGCTCCGCTTCAGCGCGCTGCCCGAGCATGTCAGGACCGCCCGGCTGGTGGCGGCGGCGGTGGCGCGCAGGGCCGGAGTGGACGAGGCCGTCCTCGACGAGGTCAGGCTCGCTGTCGGCGAGGCCTGCACCCGGGCCGTCGGACTGCACCAGATCGGTGGGATCTCCGCACCGGTGAAGGTGCTGCTGATCGAGGAGGAGAAGCAGTTCTCCATCGAGGTCGGCGACGAGGCCCCGCACGCCGTGCCCGGTGCCGGCGCCGGCGCTCCCGACGCGGAGGCCGAGGAGGACGAGATGGGCCTCGCGGTCATCAGCGGCCTCGTCGACGACGTGGAGGTCAGCGCGGGGGAGCACGGCGGATCGATCAAGATGACGTGGCCCACCACGCCTCCGCCGACGATCCTGGTCTGACACCGGACCACCGCGCACACCGTTCCTGCCCGAAGGGCCCCACTCGTGGGGCCCTTCGGCATGTGCGGGTGTCAGTGCTCGCCTTTACAGTAGTTCCTGTGCCGTTCATCGCGTGAATTCGTTCACGATCATTCGCGTGCTCCACGGTCGCGCCAGAATGCTTTCAAGGCATTACTTCAGCAGGCCAATTCCGTTTATCGCGCTCTGTTTTGATCAGGTTCCGGTACCTACAATCCCGTGCACATCTTGAGCTCAGCCCAAGCGTCAAGGAGGACGAATGGCGGGGCTTTCTCTCTCACCACAGTCGGGCCATCCCACAGACCTCGCAGCCGCCGTACTGACCGATGGGAACCGCGTCCTCGTCGTGGTCATCGCGGTCGTGGCCCTGGCGGCTCTAGCGGTCGCGGGCGTCCTGGTGCGCCAGGTACTCGCGGCCGGTGAGGGCACCGACAGCATGAAGAAGATCGCGGCCGCGGTCCAGGAAGGCGCCAACGCCTATCTGGCCCGCCAGCTGCGCACGCTCGGCGTATTCGCCGTGGTCGTGTTCTTCCTGCTCATGCTGCTGCCCGCGGACGACTGGAATCAGCGTGCCGGGCGTTCGGTGTTCTTCCTGATCGGAGCGGCGTTCTCGGCGGCCACCGGCTATATCGGCATGTGGCTCGCCGTGCGCAGCAATGTGCGGGTCGCGGCGGCGGCGCGCGAGGCCACTCCGGCGGCAGGCGAGCCGGAAAAAGATCTGACCGCCGTCTCGCACAAAGCGATGAAGATCGCATTTCGCACGGGCGGCGTGGTCGGCATGTTCACGGTGGGCCTCGGCCTGCTGGGCGCGGCCTGTGTCGTGCTGGTGTACGCGGCGGACGCGCCGAAGGTGCTGGAGGGCTTCGGCCTGGGCGCCGCGCTGATCGCCATGTTCATGAGGGTCGGTGGCGGCATCTTCACCAAGGCCGCCGACGTCGGCGCCGACCTGGTCGGCAAGGTCGAGCAGGGCATCCCGGAGGACGATCCGCGCAATGCCGCGACCATTGCCGACAACGTGGGCGACAACGTCGGCGACTGCGCGGGCATGGCGGCCGACCTCTTCGAGTCGTACGCCGTGACGCTGGTGGCCGCGCTCATCCTCGGCTCGGCGGCCTTCGGTGACGCGGGACTCGGCTTCCCGCTGCTGGTGCCGGCCATCGGTGTGATCACGGCGATGATCGGCATCTTCGCGGTGGCACCGAGGCGCTCCGACCGCAGCGGCATGAGCGCGATCAACCGCGGGTTCTTCATCTCCGCGGTGATCTCGCTCGTGCTGGTGGCTGTGGCCGTCTATGTCTACCTGCCGGGGAAGTACTCGGATCTGGACGGCGTCACCGACGCGGCGATCCTGGGCAAGGACGGCGACCCCCGGGTCCTCGCGCTCGTCGCGGTGGCCATCGGCATCGTGCTGGCCGCCCTGATCCAGCAACTGACCGGCTACTTCACGGAGACCACCCGCCGGCCCGTGCGGGACATCGGCAAGACCTCGCTCACCGGCCCGGCCACCGTCGTCCTCGCCGGCATCTCCGTCGGTCTCGAATCGGCCGTCTACACGGCCCTGTTGATCGGGCTGGGCGTCTACGGGGCGTTCCTGCTCGGCGGCACGTCGATCATGCTGGCGCTGTTCGCGGTGGCGCTGGCCGGCACCGGCCTGCTCACCACGGTCGGCGTGATCGTCGCGATGGACACCTTCGGGCCGGTCTCCGACAACGCGCAGGGCATCGCCGAGATGTCCGGCGACGTCGAGGGCGCGGGCGCGCAGGTGCTCACCAACCTGGACGCGGTCGGCAACACCACCAAGGCGATCACCAAGGGCATCGCGATCGCCACGGCCGTGCTCGCGGCGGCGGCGCTGTTCGGTTCCTACCGCGACGCGATCATCACCGGCGCGCGGGACGTGGGCGAGAAGCTCAGCGGTGAGGGCGCCCCGATGAGCCTGATGATGGACATCTCGCAGCCCAACAACCTCGTGGGTCTCATCGCGGGCGCGGCGGTCGTCTTCCTCTTCTCGGGGCTGGCGATCAACGCCGTGTCGCGGTCGGCGGGTTCCGTGGTCTTCGAGGTGCGGCGGCAGTTCCGCGAGCGGCCCGGGATCATGGACTACACCGAGAAACCGGAGTACGGCAAGGTCGTCGACATCTGCACCAGGGACGCCCTGCGCGAGCTCGCCACCCCCGGTCTGCTGGCGGTGATGGCGCCCATCTTCATCGGGTTCACGCTCGGTGTCGGGCCGCTGGGCGCGTTCCTCGCGGGCGCGATCGGCGCGGGCACGCTCATGGCGGTCTTCCTCGCCAACTCCGGTGGTGCCTGGGACAACGCCAAGAAGCTCGTCGAGGACGGCCACCACGGCGGCAAGGGCAGCGAGGCGCACGCGGCGACCGTGATCGGCGACACCGTCGGTGACCCCTTCAAGGACACCGCGGGCCCCGCCATCAACCCGCTGCTGAAGGTCATGAACCTGGTCTCGCTGCTCATCGCGCCCGCGGTGATCAAGTTCTCCTACGGGCCGGACAAGAGCGTGGGGGTGCGGATCCTGGTCGCGGTCCTCGCCTTCCTCGTGATCGCCGGGGCGGTGTACGTGTCAAAGCGGCGCGGAATCGCCATGGGTGACGAAGGCAACGCCGAGCCGAAGCCCAAGTCGGCCGATCCGGCGGTGGTTTCGTAGGGAGGTTTGAGGAGCCCCAGCTCAAGGTGCGGGCGGGTGGTGCGCGTTGGCGCACCGCCCGCCCGCTCCATGTGGGTGGACGATCACGCGTGAGCCTTCTCTCTCTTGGTGCAAAAGGTTACAAAAAGGTCTTAATAGACGTCCGACGTGCGGTTGCCGTGCATCTGGCGTGTAAGTTCCGGGGCCGAGAGCCATGGAAGGGACCAAACCGGTGAACAAGAAGCTCGCGGCCGCACTGTCCGGCGGTGCGGTACTGGTACTGGCGCTGTCGGGCTGCGGCGGCGACGACGGCAACGAGAAGCTCGACGCCTGGGCCAAGCAGGTCTGCGACGCCGTGCAGCCGCAGGCGAAGAAGATCGAGTCGGCCAACGCCGCGATCCAGAAGGAGACCTCCGACAACAGCACGCCCAAGGAGGTCCAGAAGACCGACGCGCAGGCCTTCCAGGACATGTCCGACGCCTACAAGGCGATCGGGAGCGCGGTGAACAAGGCCGGGGCGCCGGATGTCGAGAATGGGGAGAAGAAGCAGCAGGACGCGGTCAAGGAGCTCAACTCGATCTCCGCGTCCTACGCCTCCCTGAAGAAGCAGGTCGACGGGCTCGACACCAAGGACCAGGGCAAGTTCGCCGACGGCCTGAAGGACATCGCCACCGAGCTCGACAAGCTCAGCAAGAGCGGGAACGACGCCCTGCGGAACCTGGAGGAGGGCGAGGTCGGTCAGGCGATGGCCCGCCAGGACAGCTGCAAGGCGGCCACGGCGTCGGCGGGTGCCACGCAGGGCTGAGCGGACGGGCGGCCGGGCGAGGTCCCGCCGCTCACGGCGTGCGGGGTGACGGCGGCCGGCCGCACCTCCGCTCCGGCCGGGGCGGGGCACGTGCGCTGCCGCCCCCGGCCGCCACAATGGGGACGTGAGTAACGCCAGCCAGTCACCGCTGCCCCCGCTGCCCGCCTCCGACCGCCCCGACGTCGCCGCACGGCTCCGGGACGCCCTGCTCGGGGCCTCCTTCACCGCCGACGGACTGCTCGAACTGCTCGGTGCCCCCGCGTACGCGGCGCTCGCCCGGAGCGAGACCGTGCCCGCGCTCCGGGCCACCCGCGGGGACACGCCGCTGGAGCTCCTCGTGCGGCTGTTCCTGCTGCAGCAGCCCGTGCCGCACGCGCGCGTGGCGGACGTCCTGCCCGTCGAGGCGTGCCTGGACGGTGGCTGGCTCGCCCGTTCCGGCGGGGACGAGCTCTCCGCCACGGTGGACGTGCGGCCCTACGGAGGGCCCGACGGCGAGGACTGGTACATCGTGTCCGACCTGGGCTGTGCGGTCGGCGGCGCCGGCGGGATCGGCCGTCGTGACGAGGGCGTCGTCCTGGGAGTCGGCGGCGCCTCCACCACCCTCGCCGGCATCACCGTCCGTACGCCCGTCGCCGCCGCGCTCGACCTCGGCACCGGCTCCGGCATCCAGGCCCTGCACGCCGCCCGGCACGCCACCCGCGTGACGGCGACCGACCTCAACCCGCGCGCGCTGCACATCACCGCCCTGACGCTGGCGCTGTCCGGTGTCCCCGCGGCGGAGCTGCGCGAGGGTTCCCTCTTCGAGCCGGTCCGCGACGACGAGACCTTCGACCTGATCGTCTCGAACCCGCCGTTCGTGATCTCGCCCGGTGCCCGGCTCACCTACCGCGACGGCGGGATGGGCGGGGACGATCTGTGCCGCACGCTCGTTCAGGAGGCGGGGGAGCGGCTGAACGAGGGCGGGTTCGCGCAGTTCCTCGCCAACTGGCAGCACGTGGAGGGGGAGGACTGGCAGGACAGGCTCAGGTCGTGGGTGCCCCGGGGCTGCGACGCGTGGATCGTGCAGCGCGAGGTGCAGGACGTCAATCAGTACGCCGAGCTGTGGCTGCGGGACGCGGGTGACCACCGCGAGGACGTGGCGGAGTACCAGGCGCGGTACGACGCGTGGCTCGACGAGTTCGAGGCGCGCAAGGTGAAGGCCGTCGGCTTCGGCTGGATCACGCTGCGCAGGACGGACGCCGCCGTGCCGTCCCTCACGGTGGAGGAATGGCCGCATCCGGTCGAGCAGCCGCTCGGCGACACCATCCGCGACCACTTCGACCGGCTCGACCACCTGCGGGCGCGCGACGACGCCGCCCTGCTGGAGGGACACTTCCGGCTGGCCGCCGAGGTCGTGCAGGAACAGGTCGGGCTGCCCGGAGCGGAGGACCCCGAGCACGTCGTGCTGCGCCAGAACCGCGGCATGCGCAGGGCCACCCGGGTCGACACGGTCGCGGCGGGCTTCGCGGGTGTGTGCGACGGCACCCTGAGCGCGGGCCGCATCCTGGACGCCATCGCCCAGCTGATCGGAGAGGACCCGGTCCTGCTGCGCGACCGCACCCCGGCCCAGATCCGGCTGCTGGTGGAGCAGGGGTTCCTGATGCCGGTGCGCTGAGTGTGATCGCAGGGGACCGCCTGCTCGCAGGGACGGCTTCCCGGCCGGGCGGACGGCTTCCGCGGCTTGCCCGGCTTCCCCGGGTTCCGCGACCTCACCGGCTTCTCCGGCACGGGGTCGCGGAAGTCCGCCAATAATTTCGAGTCGATTTGGACACCTCGCCCGGAACAGGTCGTGACAGGCCGGGCGCCCCGCTCCGCAGCCGTGTCGTCGCGGCGTTCACCTCGGGTTCGCCTCCCCGCCGCCCGCGCGTGTCAGCCTCCCGTGGCTGGGAAAGGCCGGACCGGGGAAAAGGGGCAGGGCGAGCCATGGAGAGCGAACCGGCGATCTTCGCGGGAACGGTGTTCTCCCTGTTCGGAGGGGCACTGCTGGCGTGGACCGTGACGCGCGTGCGTCAGCAGCGGCCCGTCGCCCAGGGGGTGAGGCCGGTCGCGTCGGCGACCGTCGCGAGCGCCGTCGCGGTGCTCACCCTGGCGGTCGGAACGTGGTGCTTCACGCGCCTGTGAGACCCGCTGCGGCACGGCCCCCGCGCGTAAGCGGGGCGTCGCGCTCCGCACAGGGCCGGGCTTGGTCCGGGCACTCCGGGCGGCAGGAATGGTGGTAGTCGGGTTACCGTTCGAGTGGCCGTTGCGGGCTTTTCCCGTTTGACACGGGGGCGGGCTGTACCGTCACACTCCGCAGCGTCAGCACGTACCCAGCCCCGGTGAGCGACTCCGGGGAGGCCCCAGCGTCGACCGGAGAGAAGAGCGAAGTTGTCCCCGACCAGCGAGACCGCGAAGGGCGGCCGCCGACTCGTCATCGTCGAGTCGCCTGCCAAGGCGAAGACGATCAAGGGCTATCTCGGGCCCGGATACACCGTCGAGGCGAGCGTCGGGCACATCCGCGACCTTCCCAACGGCGCCGCCGAGGTGCCCGAGAAGTACACCGGCGAGGTCCGCCGCCTCGGTGTGGACGTCGAACATGACTTCGCCCCGATCTATGTGGTCAACGCCGACAAGAAGGCGCAGGTCAAGAAGCTCAAGGACCTGCTGAAGGAGTCGGACGAGCTCTTCCTCGCCACCGATGAGGACCGCGAGGGCGAGGCCATCGCCTGGCACCTCCAGGAGGTGCTCAAGCCCAAGGTCCCGGTCAAGCGGATGGTCTTCCACGAGATCACCAAGGCCGCGATCCAGGCCGCCGTGGCCAACCCGCGCCAGCTCAACCAGAAGCTCGTCGACGCCCAGGAGACCCGCCGCATCCTCGACCGTCTCTACGGTTACGAGGTCTCGCCGGTCCTGTGGAAGAAGGTCATGCCGCGGCTGTCCGCGGGCCGTGTCCAGTCGGTCGCCACCCGTCTCGTCGTCGAGCGGGAACGCGAGCGCATCGCCTTTCGTTCGGCTGAGTACTGGGACCTGACGGGCACCTTCTCGACCGGCCGCGCGGGAGACCCGTCGGACCCGTCGTCGCTGGTCGCGCGCCTGCAGACCGTCGACGGCAGGCGGGTCGCGCAGGGCCGCGACTTCGACTCCCTGGGACAACTGAAGAGCGCGAACACCCTCCACCTCGACGAGGCGAACGCCCGCGCCCTGGCCGCCGCCCTGGAGCAGACGCGGTTCGCCGTCCGCTCGGTCGAGTCCAAGCCCTACCGCCGCTCGCCGTACGCCCCGTTCCGCACGACGACGCTGCAGCAGGAGGCCAGCCGCAAGCTCGGCTTCGGCGCGAAGGCCACGATGCAGGTCGCGCAGAAGCTGTACGAGAACGGCTACATCACGTACATGCGTACGGACTCAACGACGCTGAGCGACACGGCGGTCGCCGCCGCCCGCGCCCAGGTCACGCAGCTGTACGGCGCCGACTACCTGCCGCCGCAGCCGAGGACGTACGCCGGGAAGGTCAAGAACGCGCAGGAGGCCCACGAGGCGATCCGCCCCTCGGGCGATCGTTTCCGCACTCCCGCCGAGACCGGGCTGACCGGTGACCAGTTCAAGCTCTACGAGCTGATCTGGAAGCGGACCGTCGCCTCCCAGATGAAGGACGCGACCGGCAACAGCGTCACGGTGAAGATCGGCGGCACCGCCTCCGACGGCCGCGACGTCGAGTTCAGCGCGTCCGGCAAGACGATCACCTTCCACGGGTTCCTGAAGGCCTACGTGGAAGGTGCCGACGACCCGAACGCGGAGCTGGACGACCGCGAGCGACGGCTGCCCCAGGTCTCCGAGGGCGACCCCCTGAGCGCCGAGGAGATCACGGTCGACGGGCACGCCACCAAGCCCCCGGCCCGCTACACCGAGGCCTCCCTGGTCAAGGAGCTGGAAGAGCGCGAGATCGGCCGCCCGTCGACGTACGCGTCGATCATCGGCACGATCCTGGACCGCGGCTACGTGTTCAAGAAGGGCACGGCCCTGGTGCCGTCCTTCCTGTCCTTCGCCGTGGTCAACCTCCTGGAGAAGCACTTCGGGCGGCTCGTCGACTACGACTTCACCGCCAAGATGGAGGACGACCTCGACCGCATCGCCCGCGGCGAGGCCCAGTCCGTGCCGTGGCTGAAGCGGTTCTACTTCGGCGAGACAGTGCCCGACAGCGGCTTCGCCGCGGGGGTCACCGGCGCCGCCGACGCGGGCAACGGCGACGGCGACCACCTCGGCGGCCTCAAGGAACTGGTCACCGACCTGGGCGCGATCGACGCGCGCGAGGTGTCCTCGTTCCCCGTGGGCAACGACATCGTGCTGCGGGTCGGGCGCTACGGCCCCTACATCGAGCGCGGCGAGAAGGACACCGAGCAGCACCAGCGCGCCGACATCCCGGACGACCTCGCGCCGGACGAGCTGTCCGTGGAGCTGGCCGAGGAGCTGCTGGCCAAGCCCAGCGGCGACTTCGAGCTGGGCACCGACCCGGCCACCGGCCACACGATCGTCGCCAAGGACGGCCGCTACGGCCCGTACGTGACGGAGGTCCTCCCCGAGGGCACCCCGAAGACGGGCAAGAACGCGGTCAAACCGCGCACGGCGTCCCTGTTCAAGTCGATGTCCCTGGACACCGTCACCCTCGACGACGCCCTCAAGCTGATGTCGCTGCCCCGCGTGGTCGGCACGGACGCCGAGGGCCAGGAGATCACCGCGCAGAACGGCCGCTACGGCCCGTACCTGAAGAAGGGGACGGACTCGCGCTCGCTGCAGTCGGAGGACCAGCTCTTCACGATCACGCTGGAGGAGGCGCTGGCGATCTACGCCCAGCCCAAGCAGCGTGGCCGGGCCGCGGCCAAGCCGCCGCTGAAGGAGCTCGGCACCGACCCGGTCAGCGAGAAGCCGGTCGTCGTCAAGGACGGCCGCTTCGGCCCGTACGTCACCGACGGGGAGACCAACGCGACCCTGCGCTCCGGCGACAGTGTCGAGACGATCACCCCGGAGCGCGGTTTCGAGCTGCTCGCCGAGAAGCGCGCCAAGGGACCGGCGAAGAAGACGGCCAAGAAGGCGCCGGCGAAGAAGGCCCCGGCGAAGAAGGCGACGACGGCCAAGAAGACCGCGGCGAAGAAGACCACGACCGCGAAGAAGACGACGGCGAAGAAGACCACCACCGCCGCGAAGAAGACGGCCGCCAAGACGGCGACCGCCGCGAAGGCGACGGAGGACTGAGGCCGTTCGCGTCCCGGGCCCGCCCCGCGGGGCGCGGCCCGGATCTTCGCGTCGGGTTCGGAAAGCGAACGCCCCGGCAACACTTCGGTGTCGGGGCGTGCGCATGCCAGACCGGGGACCCCGGGGTGACGGTGGCTCCCGATAGGCTGAACGCATGACGCGAGCCGAGCATCCAACGGCCCCTCAGCCGGCCCCCGACGACGCCCTGGTCGCGGACTCCCGCGAGCGTGCCGTCCGCGCCCTGCTGCGCCGCCCGCAGCTGAAGCGGTTGTGGAGCGCGCAGCTCGTGGGCGGCGTGGGAGACACCCTCGCCCTTCTCGTGCTGGTGCTTCTCGCCCTCCAGGCGGCTGTCGCCGAGGCGGCGTTCGGGGGCGGTTACCGGGGCGCGGCGTTCGCAGTGGCGACCGTTTTCGGCGTGCGCATCCTCGCGACGCTCCTGTTCGGCGCCGTGCTCCTCGGCCCGCTCACCGCGCTCACCTCCCAGGACGGTCCGCTCGACCGCCGCTGGACCATGGTCGGCGCGGACGGGCTGCGTGCCGCCCTGCTGATCGTCGCGCCGTTGTGGATCGACTGGACGCCCGAGGACGCGCTGGCCGTCCTCCTCGTCACGGCCTTCGTGACGGGTGTCGCCGAGCGGTTCTGGACGGTGTGCCGGGAGAGCGCGGCCCCCGCGCTGCTGCCCGCCCCGCCGCCCGAGGGCGCGACGGTCCGGCCGCTGCCCGACCACATGGACGCCCTGCGCCGGCTCTCGCTGCGCACCGGCTTCGTGGCGATCCCGCTCGCGGCCGTCGTGCTCGTCGCCGCGTCCCTCCTCAACAACCTGCTGGGCGCCGGCATCGAGTGGTTCGCCCAGCACCAGGCGGCCCTCGCCTCCTACGTCGCGGCCGGCCTGTTCGCCGCGTCCCTGTCCGTGCTGACCTTCCTCGAACTGCCCGGCACCCGCACTCCGCGCGCCCGGTCACCGCTCGAGGGCCTGCGCCGCCCGAAGACCGGCACCGGCACCGACAAGGGCCGCACCGGCGCGACGCCGCTGCTCGTCCTGGCCTGCGCGGCCGTCGCCGCCGCGGTGTCCGCCGCCGTCGCCGTGGCCGTGCTGCACGCGAAGGACCTCGGCGGCGGTCCGGTGCTGTACGGGCTGTTCGCGGGCGCGCTGACCGGCGGAGTCGTCGTCGGCATCCGCACGGCGCCCGCGCTGCTGCCCGCCCTGTCGCGCCGCCGGATGCTCGCCCTGGCGATCGCGTTCACCGGTGTCGCGCTGCTGGCCTCCGGGCTCGTTCCGGACGTCACCACGGTCCTGCTGATCCTCGCCCTGGCCGGTGTCGGCGCGGGCATGTCCGCCAACATCGGGCACACCCTGCTCGACCAGGAGACCGAGGAGTACCGGCGGCCCCGCACGACGGAGCACCTGCACGCGGTGGTCCGCGTCTGCGTGGCGCTCGCCGCGGTGATCGCCCCGCTGGTGGCGGCGGCCATCGGCCCGCACCACCTGGAGAGCGGCAAGTTCGTCTTCGCACACGGCGGCGCCGCCTTCACGCTGATGCTGGCCGGCGCGCTGCTGCTGCCGGTCGCGGTGCTGGTGCTGGCCAAGGTCGACGACCGTTCCGGCGTGCCGCTGCGGCAGGACCTGAAGGACGCGCTGCTCGGCGGCGACGACCCGGAGCAGGCGCCCGCCGAGTCCGGTTTCTTCATCGCCCTGGAGGGCGGCGACGGCGCCGGCAAGTCCACGCAGGCCGAGGCGCTCGCCGAGTGGATCCGCGCCAAGGGCCACGAGGTGGTGCTCACGCGCGAGCCGGGGGCGACGCCGGTGGGCAAGCGGCTGCGGTCGATCCTGCTGGACGTGTCCAGCGCCGGCCTGTCGCACCGCGCGGAGGCACTGCTGTACGCGGCCGACCGGGCCGAGCACGTCGACACCGTCGTACGGCCCGCCCTGGAGCGGGGCGCGGTCGTCATCTCCGACCGGTACATCGACTCCTCCGTCGCCTACCAGGGCGCCGGCCGCGACCTGTCGCCGACCGAGATCGCCCGGATCAACCGCTGGGCGACGAACGGACTGGTGCCGCACCTGACCGTGCTGCTGGACGTCGCGCCGGAGACCGCGCGCGAGCGGTTCACGGAGGCGCCCGACCGGCTGGAGTCGGAGCCCGCCGAGTTCCACGCGCGCGTGCGGGCCGGTTTCCTCACCCTGGCCGCCGCCGACGCCGGGCGGTACCTGGTCGTGGACGCAGGCCAGGAGCCCGAGGCCGTCACGACCGTCATCCGGCACCGGCTCGACCAGGTGCTGCCGCTGTCCGAGGCCGAGATCGAGGCCCGCGAGGAGGCGCGCAGGAAGGCCGAGGAGGAGGCCCGCCGCAAGGCCGAGGAAGAGGCCGCCCGCAAGGCCGAGGAGGAGCGCCTGGAGCGCGAGCGCCAGGAGCAGCTGGCCAAGCTGCGCGCCGAGGAGGAGGAGCGCAAGCGCCGCGAGCTGGAGGAGGCGCAGCGCCGCGAGGCCGAACGGCAGGCGGAGGAGGCCCGGCGCCGGGCAGAGGAGGCGCGCAGGAAGGCCGAGGAGGAGCGTGCGCGGCTCCTCGCGGAGGAGAAGGCCCGCGCCGAGGAGGAGGCCCGCCGCAAGGCCGAGGAGGAGCGGCGCCGCAAGCAGGCCGAGGAGGAGGCCCGGCTGCGCGCCGAGGCCGAGGCGCTCCGCCTGGAGAAGCAGCGCAAGGCCGAGGAGGCCCTGCTGCGGGCCGAGGAGGCGCGCCGGCTCGCGGAGGCGGCGGCAGCCGCGGCCGAGGCGGGTCCGAAGATCTCCATGTCCAAGGGCCCCGAACCCGAGCGCCCCTCCCGTTCGGCGGCGGGTCAGGACGCGGTGACCGTGCCGACGCCGGTGGTGACCCCGGGCGGCTCGGCGGACGACACGACCGTGCTGCGGCCGGTGCGGGACGAGGAGCGGGGCCGGGACCGGGCCTCCGGCGAGTCCGAGGCCGAGGTGACGGCCGAGCTGCCGAAGCCGCCGGTTCCGCCGGCGGCCGGTGAGGAGACGGATGTGCTGCCGCCGGTCAGGCCGGGGGAGGCCGAGGAGACGGCGGTGCTGCCGCCGGTCCGGCCCACCGATGCCGAGGAGACGGCCGTGCTCCCGCCCGTCCGGTCCGGTGACGCCGAGGAGACAGCCGTGCTGCCGCCCGTGCGCGAGGACGGCCCGGCGGACCGGGTGCCGCCCGGCTACTTCCGCGAGGACGCTCCGGCGCAGCGCCCCGACGGGACGGACCGTACGCGGGAGCTGCCCCAGGTGGACGCCGAGGGGAGGCCGCGCCGCCGGTCCGACTGGGCCGAGGAGACGCCGCTGGACGACCTGCCGTCGCTGGCGGACGAACTGCTCGGACCGCAGGACGACGAGCCGGGCGAGGGCCGTGGACGCCGGGGCAGGGGCGGCCGGGGCCGCTGAGGCCTCCCGCGGTTTCGGCGGGTACCGGTGCCGGGGCGCTGACCTGCGGAAGAGCCCGGGGCTGAGTTCGCCCTGGGCGGCGGGCCTGGTCGGCTTGCGGGAGGCGGCCCCGGCCCGGTTCCTGGCAGGTGGCTCAGCCCGGGCGCCTGTGGCAGGCCGGGCGGGTCCCTCGGGGCCAGGTGGCCCGGTCGGCGAGGGGTCGGCCTGGAAGGCCTGTCCCGGGCGGCCTGAGGCCGCCCGGGTCGCGTCGGCCCGAGGGGCCGGGCGTCAGGTGCTGTCAGTGGTGACCCCCACAATGGATTGCGCAAGGCAGACGTGACGGAAGGGCGGCGTGACCCATGACCGTGTGGGACGACCTCGTCGGGCAGGAGAGGGTGAGCGAGCAGCTGGCCGCCGCCGCCCGGGACGCCGACGCGCTGGTCACGGCCGCCACCACCGACGCCCCGCCGCCCGAGGTGTCGAAGATGACGCACGCCTGGCTGTTCACGGGCCCGCCCGGGGCCGGGCGCAACCAGGCGGCGCGGGCCTTCGCGGCGGCCCTGCAGTGCGTCAGCCCCGACCGCGCGCTCGGCGGTGCCCCGGGCTGCGGCTTCTGCGACGGCTGCCACACGGCCCTGATCGGCACGCACGCCGACGTCACCACCGTCGCCGCGGTCGGCACGCAGATCCTCGCCGACGACATGCGCGACACGGTCCGCAAGTCGTTCACCTCCCCGGCGACCGGCCGCTGGCAGATCATCCTCGTCGAGGACGCCGAGCGGCTGAACGAGAAGTCGGCCAACGCCGTCCTCAAGGCCGTGGAGGAGCCCGCCCCGCGGACGGTCTGGCTGCTGTGCGCCCCCTCCATCGAGGACGTCCTGCCGACCATCCGCTCCCGCTGCCGCCACCTGAACCTGAGCACGCCGTCGGTCGACGCCGTCGCCGACATGCTGGTGCGCCGCGAGGGCATCGAGCCTGCCGTGGCCGCCGCCGCGGCCCGCGCGACGCAGGGGCACGTCGACCGGGCGCGCCGGCTGGCCACCGACCCGGCCGCGCGGGAGCGCCGGGCCGCCGTGCTGCGGCTGCCGCTGCGCGTCGAGGAGATCGGCGGTGCGCTCCGGGCCGCCCAGGAGCTGGTGGACGCGGCCGCCGAGGACGCCAAGCAGCTCGCGGAGGAGCTCGACGCCAAGGAGACCGAGGAGCTGAAGGCCGCTCTCGGCGCGGCCCAGGGCGGCCGCATGCCGCGCGGCACGGCAGGTGTGATGAAGGACCTGGAGGACAAGCAGAAGCGCCGCAGGACCCGCACGCAGCGCGACAGCCTCGACCTGGCCCTGACGGACCTGACGGCCTTCTACCGCGACGTCCTCGCCCTCCAGCTCGGCTCCCGGGTCGCCATCGCCAACGCGGACGCGGAGGAGGCCCTGGAGCGGCTCGCCCGCGGCAGCACCCCCGAGGCCACGCTCCGCCGCATCGAGGCGATCGGCGCCTGCCGCGACGCCCTCGACCGCAACGTGGCGCCGCTGCTGGCGGTGGAGGCGATGACGATGGCACTCAGAGCGGGCTGAGCGCGCCGGGCGGCGGGAAGGTCCCGGGCCTCGGGCTCCGGCGGTCCGGGGCAGGTCCGCGGTTGACGCCGTAACTCGTACGGGGCACGACACGCACGCACGGCACTCATCCCGTCGCGCAGAGTTACGCTCGCTGGATGGACACACGGCGTACCCCACGCACCGCCTCCGCTCCGGCCCCCGTCGCCGTCACGCCGCCCGGCCCCGCCGCGTCCCGCTCCCGCGGCGCCCACCGCAGGGCCCGCAGCGGAGCCAGGACGGCGGCCGGCCTCCTCGCCACGGCCGCGCTGCTCGTCTCCGCCTGCTCCTCCGGGAGCTCGTCGACGTCCACCGCCTCGGCGGCGGAGGAGGCGGCCCTGGTCGCGCTGCCGCGGTCCACGCCCGCGGCGCTGTCGCCGTACTACGCGCAGAAGCCGGCCTGGCGCGGTTGCGGCGTGCCCGGCTTCGAGTGCGCCACGGTCAAGGCGCCCCTCGACTACGCCGACCCGTCCGCCGGTGACGTCCGGCTCGCGGTGACCCGCAAGAAGGCCACGGGGCCGGGCGAGCGGCTGGGCTCGCTCCTGGTGAACCCGGGCGGGCCGGGCGGCTCGGCCATCGGGTACGTGCAGGCGTACGCCGGCATCGGCTACCCGGCCGAGGTCCGCGCCCGCTACGACGTGGTGGCGGTCGACCCGCGCGGGGTGGCCCGCAGCGAGCCGGTCGAGTGCCTGGACGGGCCGGCCATGGACACCTACACGCGGACCGACTCCACGCCCGACGACGCGCGGGAGACGGACGGGCTGGTCGCGGCGTACCGGACGTTCGCCGAGGGCTGCGGCGCGGACGCGCCCCGGCTGCTGCGCCACGTGTCCACGGTGGAGACGGCCCGGGACATGGACATCGTGCGGGCGGCGCTCGGCGACGAGAAGCTGAACTTCGTCGGGGCCTCCTACGGGACGTTCCTCGGCGCGACGTACGCCGGGCTGTTCCCCGACCGGACGGGCCGGCTGGTGCTGGACGGCGCGATGGACCCGTCGCTGCCCGCGCGGCGGCTGAACCTCGAACAGACGGCGGGCTTCGAGACGGCGTTCCGGTCGTTCGCGCGGGACTGCGTGCGGCAGTCCGGCTGCCCGCTGGGCGGTGCCGGCACCTCGCCCGAACAGGTCGGCGAGAACCTCAAGGCCTTCTTCGAGAAGCTGGACGCGCGGCCCGTGCCCACCGGCGACGCCGACGGCCGCAGGCTCACCGAGTCGCTCGCCACGACCGGCGTGATCGCGGCCATGTACGACGAGGGCTCCTGGGAGCAGCTGCGCGAGGCCCTCACGTCCGCGATGAAGGAGAACGACGGTTCCGGGCTGCTGGTCCTCTCCGACGGTTACTACGAGCGGGACGCCGACGGCCGGTACAGCAACCTGATGTTCGCCAACGCGGCCGTGAACTGCCTGGACCTGCCGCCCTCCTTCGACACCCCCGACGAGGTGCGCCGGGCGCTGCCCGAGTTCGAGAAGGCCTCCCCGGTGTTCGGCGAGGGCCTGGCGTGGGCCGCGCTGAACTGCGCGTACTGGCCCGTGGCCGCCACGGGCGAGCCGCACCGCATCGAGGCGAAGGGCGCGGCGCCGATCGTCGTGGTCGGCACCACGCGCGACCCGGCCACCCCGTACCGCTGGGCGCAGGCCCTGGCCGGCCAGCTCTCCTCGGGCCGCCTCCTCACCTACGAGGGCGACGGTCACACGGCGTACGGCCGCGGCAGCGCGTGCGTCGACCGGACGATCAACACCTACCTGCTCCGCGGCACCCCGCCGAAGGACGGAAAGCGCTGCTCGTAGCGGTGCGCCCGGCCCCGGAGGGCCTGCCTCCGGGGCTGGTACGGAGCACCCTCGGAAACTGTGTAGACTTACCGTCGTTGCTGATCGCACCATAGTGCGGACAGCGCGCCGCCTTAGCTCAGATGGCCAGAGCAACGCACTCGTAATGCGTAGGTCTCGGGTTCGAATCCCGAAGGCGGCTCCACTGGAACCCCAGGTCGGATGGACTCCGAGCTGGGGTTTCGTCGTCTTCTGCGGCAGGTCGGCCGCCCTCCTCCCGGCGGTGCCGCCCTGCTGCCGGGTCTGGACGCCGCCCCGTGCAAACGCCTGTGCCCGTCCCTGCCCCTCCCCCCGGCTCCCCGGCGCGCGAATCGCCGTCCGGCAGGCGTACGGAGAGGGTCCGGGCCGTGAACGGCTAGCATCGCCCGCTGACCGTCAGCTGCCGACCGGGACGAGGTGGAGGACATGGGGGCACCCAGGATCGCCGTCGCCGTGGTGACCATGGGCAACCGGCCCGCCGAGATCGACGCCCTGCTGGAGTCGGTGGCCAAGCAGGACGTGCCGCCCGAGCGGATCGTGATCGTGGGCAACGGCTGCCCGCTGCCGGAGTTCGCCCGGCGGCTGTCGCTGCCCGGCGAGGTCACCGCGGTCGAACTCGAGGAGAACCTGGGCTGTCCCGGCGGGCGCAACGCCGCGCTCGCCCGGCTGCGGGAGTTCGGCGACATCGACGTCGTGGTCGACCTGGACGACGACGGTCTGCTCGCCGACGCCGATGTGCTGCGCCGGGTCCGGGACCTGTACGCCGCCGACGAACGGCTCGGCGTCGTCGGCTTCCGCATCGCCGACGAACAGGGCGAGACGCAGCAACGGCACGTGCCCCGGATCGGCAACGCGGACCCGATGCGGGGCGGCTACGTCACCGGGTTCCTCGGCGGCGGGCACGCGCTGCGCATGGCGATGCTCGACGAAGTCGGGGACTGGCCCGCCGAGTTCTTCTTCGCGCACGAGGAGACCGACCTCGCCTGGCGGGCGGCCGACGCGGGCTGGCGGATCCTCTACGTGCCCGAACTGGTGCTCCGGCACCCGCGGACCTCGCCCGCCCGGCACGCCATCTATTACCGCGTGAACGCCCGCAACCGGGTCTGGCTCGCCCGCCGGCGGCTGCCGATCGCGCTCGTCCCCGTGCATCTGGGCGTCTGGGTGCTGCTCACGCTCGCCCGGATCCGGTCGCGTGCGGGGCTGCGGGCATGGTTCGGCGGATTCGTGGAAGGCGTACGGGAGCCTGCGGGGGAGCGGCGGCCGATGCGCTGGCGCACGGTGTGGCGGCTGACGCGGCTGGGGCGGCCGCCCGTCGTCTGAGCGGCGCGGCGCGGAAGTTGAGGGGCCCCGGCCGTTCACCTCCGCCGACCGGGACCCGGACCCGGCCGCGGCGGCGACACTCCCCCGAGTTGCGCGTTCACACGCGCGCGCCGCCGGGCCAGATCCGATGTTGTGATCACATCAGGCTTTGCCAACGGATCGCTAACATGTGGCCAACGGTTCGCCGTTGCGTCGTTCCTCGATTGGCGAGAAGTCGCCGAACCGGAGTCGAGGACGGCCGGAGCAGCGGCTGATCCCGGTGGAGGGCACAGGGGCGAACTGGCGTGAAAACACCGCCCGAGAGCGGGAAAGCGACACGCTCGCGACCCGACGCGGACGGTGAGCGAAAAAACGGGGGCGCAATGGGGGCATCTGCATCCCCCTGCTCGGGCAACGGGATTCCCTGCCCGGTCGGGGAGACGGAAGAGACGGGCGAGGAGCACGGTGAGCGGCGCGGGCTGAGGTTCGGCCTGCTGGGGCCGCCGGTGCTCTACTACGACGGCCCGGACGGGACCGCGGACGAGGCCGGGCCCGGCGCGGCCCGGGCCGTGCGCAGCCCCAAGTCCCGGGCGCTGCTGGCCGCGTTGCTGCTCGACGCGGGGCGGATCGTCTCCGTCGAGTCGCTCAAGGACGCGCTGTGGGGCGAGGCGCCGCCCGTCTCCGCGCAGGCCTCGCTGCACAACCACGTGGCCCGGGTGCGGCGGCTGCTCGACGATCCCGGGCGGTTGCGGACCACGCCCTCCGGTTACCTGCTGCGGGTCGAGCAGGGCGAGCTGGACGTCCACGTGTTCGACGCCCGGGTCGCCGCGGCCCGTGCCGCGCACGCCGGGCGGGACTGGGAGGGCGTCCTTCGCGCCTGTGCCGCCGCGCTCGCGCTGTGGCGGGGCGCGCCGCTCGCGGGCCTGCCGCCCGAGGTGGGCGGCTACGGCTTCGCCCAGCGGCTGCGCGAGGCCCGGCTGCTGCTCCTGGAGTGGCGCTACGACGCCGAACTGGCGCTGGGCGGACCGCGGCTGCCCGCCCTGGTGCCGGAGCTGACGGCGCTGACCGGGGAGTATCCGCTGCGCGAGGCGTACCACCGCCAGCTGATGCTCGCTCTGCACCGCACCGGCCGCCAGGCGGAGGCCCTGGCCGTCCACCGCGACCTGCGCACCCGTCTCGTCGACCAGCTCGGCATCGAACCGGGGCCGGGCGTGCGGGCCGCGCACGTGGAGGTGCTGCGGGAGGCCGGCGGAAACGGGGGTCGGAGGCGGCGGGCCGGCTCCACCCCGGCGGAGGTGGGGGAGCGGCCACCCCATGCGGCGGGGGCGGAGCGGACCTCCCCTGCGGCAGGGCCGGGGCGGACCTCTTCTGCGGCGGGGGCGGCGGAGCAGGCCTCCCCTGCGGCAGGTCGGCAGCGGCAGGGGTCCGACGCGGCCGGGCCCGCCGGCGGGCGCCCCGCACGGCCGTCCGGTGACGACACGGGTGCCCCGGCCTCCGTCGGCCTGCCCGCCACCCCGGCCACCCTGCCCCCACAGCCCGCCCAACTGCCCCCGCCACCGGCCCATTTCACCGGCCGCACCCCCGAGCGTGAGGCCCTGCACCGCGTCCTCACCGCCGCCGGGCCCCGCCCCACCGCGGTGATCAGCGGCATGCCCGGGGTCGGCAAGACCGCACTCGCCCTGCGGGTCGCGCACGATCTGGCGGAACGTTTCTCCAACGGGCAGCTCCACCTCGATCTGCGGGGCGCCACTCCTGGTACGACCCCACTCACCCCTGGTCAGGCGCTCACCGCCCTGTTGCGCGACCTCGGCGTCGAGCCCTGCCGTATTCCGGCATCGCCCGACGCCGCAGCGGCGTTGCTGCGTACTCTGCTCGCCCGGACGCGCACGTTGCTCGTGCTGGACGGTGCCGTGAGCGCCGCGCAGGTGCGGCCGCTGCTGCCGGGCGGCGCCGGCTGCGCGGTGATCGTCACCAGCCGTTCCCCGCTCACCGCCCTGGACGGTGCGGCCCGCTTCCCGCTCGCCCCGCTGACGGACGAGGAGGGCACCGACCTGCTACGCGCGGCCTCGGGCCGGGACGACCTGGACGGCCTGGACGGCCGGGATGGCCTGGACGGCCGGTATGGCCAGGGCGACCTGGACGGCCGGGATGGCCTGGACGGCCGGGATGGCCAGGGCGGCTTGGGCGGCTTGGATCGCTTGGAGGGTTTGGACGGCTCGGGCGGCCCAGCCGATTCGCAGGCCGCCCGCCTCCTCGTCACACGCACCGGCGGCCTGCCCCTGGCCCTGCGCGTCGTCGCCGCACGCCTGGCCGCCCGGCGGTCTCTCAGTCCGGCGGCCCTCGCCGGGCAACTGGCCGCGCGGGAGGGCCGGTTGCGGCACCTGGAGTACGACGACCTGAGCGTCCGCCGCTCCCTGGCCGTCGGGTACGACGCCCTGGCCGGCTCCCCGCGCCAGGCCGACCGGGACGCGGCCCTGACGCTCCGCGTGATCGGCGCGCTCGACCTCCCCGCGTACGGCGTCCCGCTGCTGGCCCGGCTCACCGGCACCGGCGTGCCCCGTACGGAGGCGGCGCTGGACCGGCTCGTCGACGTGGCCCTGCTGGAGGAACCCGCCTACGGCCGCTACGTACCGCACGACCTGGTCCGCGCCTTCGCCCACGAACGGGCCGCGCAGGACGGCACCTCCGCCACGGCCACCGGCCCGGGCGCCGTCGCCCACGGACGGGCCCCGGAGGACGGCACCACTGCCGCCACCCGCGCCCCCGACCCGGACGTCACCCCCGCCAAC